>JAFUTI010000010.1 GCA_017471465.1 Prevotella sp.
AAACCGTAACCTAATATGGCACTCTTTATGAGATTATTCATATAAACGACACAATTTTACACTATAATACTTTTTGAGCCTTTCAAAAAGTTAAAAGTGTTAAATCTTCGACTTTTTTATCGTTCATAGAATCTATGGCTCTACTTTTCTACCGTTTAACACGTAAATCGCTGATATAAAATGATTTGCAAATACATGAATTGTAGGGGATTGAAATCTATTAACATTCCTAGCAGTGTGACGAAAATTGAACATTTGGCTTTCGTCTATTGTTCTGGTCTGACTTCTGTTCACATCTCTGACATAGCGACATGGTGTAAAATTAAATTTTCTGACCAAACAGATAATCCACTCGCTTATGCAGGACACCTTTACTTAGTGTTCACTGATTAATTGGCTTCCACTTGCCAGACAGGTCTCAATCCTGTCCCAACAATGGTCACCAAAGTTAAAAATTTCAATAGATCGTATAAGGTATGACAAAGCTCCCTGAAGAACTTCATCACATTCTTGGCGAAGTAGCACATCCCAGTCCAGCATTCTGCGGTTTCGGGGAGCTTGGCTCTTATGTCGTTGGCTTGATATACTCTCTTGCCTGTACCGAACGAGCATTCGATCTCATTTCTCTGTCCCACGGCCTTGGCCATCAGGGCCTGCCTCTCAGGACCGGGCGGTTCCTTGGGAGGTCGTCCAAGTGGTTTGCAGTAGTTCCTGATTTCCAAGTCTTTCAGTATGGCCCTGTTGGCTTTGTTCATATAGATCTTGTCTGCAAGGATGGTGGCAGGCAGACAGCCGAATCGTTCCTTGTATTTGTCGATTTGGAGTTGGAGGTCTGCACACTCGTTGTAGGCATCCCAGCTGTGGTGGTCGATGAAGTTATAGCCCTCTACGATGCTGACACCAATCTTGGCACCGAACTCCACATTTGCGGAAGCCTTTCCACGGACAATGGGGCGTACATGGGGCTGGAAGATGCTGACGATACGGTCTTTGCAACGATGCTCGCCTGTTCGGAACATCTGCTCCTGCTGGAAGTACATCTTCATCGTGGCATCCAGAATCCTGCGCTGGTCTTTGCGCAGGCAGTCAAGGCGATAACGGAACTCCCCGGCGGTGAGGTCTATCAAGGTAAGAATGTCTCTGTGCAGGCAGCTGCGCATCTGCTCGATAGTGTCCTTCACCAGCTTTCCGCCCTTCTTCTTCATCTTCACCAGGTATCTGTAGGCGTTCCTCGCCTTACCGTAATATGTATAGGGAACAGATATGCTGTCCGCCTTGCAGATACGCCGGATGAAGCGGTCCATGACACGGCATCCGTCATCAATAATATCCACATCAACAGGATAGCGAACCTCGGCATCGGCACATGTCGCATCTATCTTCAGCACGCCTTTGTGCTCACGTCCTTTGCTATCCGTGAAGGCGGATGCATTCTCGTCTACGGCAGGAGCGGCTGGCGGCTCCTCACCACGATTCCTGGCCTCGTCCTCTTTGTGCTTACGCATATCTTCCTTCATCTGCTGCTCACGCTTCAAAAGAGCTTCGGTCATCTTATTGATGTCATCGTCACTGATACGCTTGCGCAGCTCAACGAAGAGGGAGGAATCAAATATCGGCTGGTCGGTGAACTCCCCAAGTCCACAGAGATACTGCATATACGGATTCTCCTGAATCATCTCAATGGTGTCCTGATCGGACAGGCGGGTGATATGCTTGACTATCATGGCACCTATCACCATGCGGGCAGGCTTGGCACTGGCTCCTGCTGTCTGGTTGTTGAGTGTCTGACCGTACAGTTTCTCATATTCGTCCCAAGGAAGATGGTCGCCCAGCCAAACCCAGCGGTTGGTCTTGTCCAACCCTTCAAGGGAGGACCTGAAACCGTCAATGGTCAACTGCTTGTAGCTTGGCTTAAATCTCATCTGCTTGTCAGTTTTAACACCCAAAGGTACTCATTTTTCGTTAAACAAAAGAAAAAATAATGGTATATATATTTAAATATCAGTCAGTTACTAATAAATCAGCAAACACTATTTATAAAATCACAACATTAAACAAAACAATTATGAAGAAGATTCTATTATTCATTTTGTTGCTTTCGGCAACATCAGTGTCCGCACAGGACATGATTGTCAAGATGGACGGTACAACCATCCAAAGCAAAGTCATAGAGATTGGAACATCAGAAGTAAAGTACAAGAAATTCTCCAATCAGAATGGCCCAACTTATACCATTACCAAGACTGAGATTTATTCTATAATTTATGAAAATGGAGAAAAGGAAACTTTTTCAGATGCAGATAAGGCAAAATCACAAATGAGTTTTAATGGTAGTGATCAGACGACGGAGAATAAACTAAGAAAAGAGAGATTGCTTACAAGTTCCAAAGTTTGGGGCACAATTGGAAGTGTATGGTTCTGGGTTAATTTACTTGGTGGTTTAGGTGCCGAAGTCTTATTGTGTCTCAATAAAGAGTTTGATATCGCTCCATATGTTGGCATAGGCTGTTTAGGAAGTGGCTTCATTGGGTTGCTTGTATGTCGTGGTATATCAGGAAGTCTAGAAAGATCAGCAAATGAGATAGCGTCAACCCCAATCATAAAGCACGATTTTGAACTTGGGAACAGCCGTCTTTCTGCTGGCATCAATCTTATGAACGATAAATTGCATAACGACTACGCCCTTGGGTTAGGTCTCAACATTAAATTCTAAGCTTTTACTGTAAAAATACGCTGTTAGTGATAGCGTACGGGGCTGTCGCTACACGCCAACTGACGTTGTCACCCGTCTGTTGTTAACGTCGGAGTCTCTCATGAAAACAGCACAAATGCTCATGACGAATCCATGAATTGGCAGCGTACTAAGAACGCAGAAAGAAGAAGCGAAAATAGGCCCATCTGCATATAAATCCTCTATAAAGAAACGAGGGGCAAAACCTGCCTCTCGTTTCTTCTTGCACTGAAATACAGGGTTGGATGTTGAGGGAGCGGATATATTTTATTTGGTACTCCAAGTGCTTATCACAAATAGCATCTTTTATTTGGCCATAAAATATAAAATTATTAATTTCGCGGCTAAATAAAACGCTATTTTTGAAAAGTATTATAGGTAGAGAGGCTGAGATTAGGGAATTGTAAGAGCGGGCCAAAAATCTATTTTTTCAATTTGGCCCAAAAGTCTGCAGATAAGAATCTCAAGCCACAGAGCCGCTGCGTGGTCTACACGTCGAACGGTCAGCAGGTAGTCAGCACCATCATCGAGGGCGACAATCAAAAGATCCGTCTGCAGAAGGGGCAGGTGTACATCCTGACCATCAACGGACGGACGCTGAAGTTCGCGCTGTAAGTGATTCCCTCTTTACCGTTGATGGCAAACTGCTTAGTAACGCTGACTCAAAGGTTTTTCACAATCATACCGCCATTGGGCTGCATCGTCACCTTGGCCTGGCCGCGCTTGTTGAACTTCAGCTGGCGCAGCTGCGGGCCTTTCTTGGCGTCGTCCATATAGTAGCTGACGGTACGTCCGGCAAACTCGGGCATCGTGATGGTGAGCGTCTTCGCCTGCGGCTCGGCGTTGAGGCCAGCCACATACCAGTCGCTGCCGTGGCGGCGGGCCAGTACGACGTAGCGCCCGGGATAGCCGTCGAGGAAGCGGGTCTCGTCCCACGTCGTGGGCACGGCCTTGAGGAAGTCCAGCTCAAACGGGGGCAGTTCGTCAAGGTTGTTGGGCTGCATGGCGATGCACTGTACGGCCGTCTGGTTGGTGATGGCCGAGGCCATCTCGAAGATGTCGGTGGTGTACCGGCGGTGACGGCTCTTGTTGTCTTTCGACAGATACTTGTTCATGATGGTGCCGCCCCAGTCCATCGTCGCCGTGGCGTTGCGACAGAAGGGGTGCATCGTCAGTTCGAAAGCCTCGCTGCGGGCGTGACCCTCGCTGAAGTAGACGTTCTCGCTGGCCAGCACGGCCTCAGAAGCCACGTAGTTGGGGTACATCACCTCCCAGCCTCGGGGCAGTGTGCAACCGTGGAAGATGCACTGTATGCCGTAGCGGTTGGCGTCGTAGAGTATGTCTTCGTAGAGCTGCATCGTCGGCTGCTTGTCGCCGCCGAAGAAGTCGACCTTGATGCCCTTGACGCCTATTTGCTTCAGCCATGCCATCTCGCGGTCGCGGGCCATGGCGGTCGCCATACAGTCGCGGGGCGTCTGCGGGGCGTCGTTCTCGTAGCCGTTGCTGTTGTACCAGAGCATCAGTGAGACACCTTTCGACTGGGCATATTGCGACAGCTGGGCGATGCGGTCGCGGCCGATGCGCTCGTCCCACCAGTTGTCTACCAGGCAGTACTCGAAGCCCATAGCGGCGGCGAGGTCAACGAACTGCTTCTGGTCGTCGTAGTTGATGGACTCGTCCTGCCAGATGAGCCACGACCAGGTGTAGCGGCCAGTGCCATACTCTATCGACGGCTTGTACTTCGGCTTGACCACGTCGTAGGCGACGGTAGTCTCGACGATGGGCTTCAGCGTCGTGCCGACGGTGATGGTGCGCCACGGTGAGGCGTAAGGCAGGGGGATGCCGGCCGTGGCCGAGCCGATGCCGTTGTTCTCGCCCTGTTGGGGGAAGGCGATGGTGTAGCCGCTCTGCGGGTCGAAGTCGCTGAGGTGGCTGCCGACATAGCTGCCGTCAACACCGGTCTCGCTGATGAGCACCCACAGGGCCCCCTCCGCACCTCCCCGGGTGGAGGCCTTTTTGTCCCCCTCGGGGGACGACAGGGGGGCTTTAAACAGGCAGGGGAAGGTGTAGCCCTGGCCGAACTGCGACCGCTGCGTCATCGGCTGGTCAGTCTTGTACTCCTCCTCGTAGCTCGGCTTCGTGCGCTCCCAGCCCGTCATCGGACCTATCTGCGGACAGAGGAACGTCGTCGTACCGTCGGGCAGGCGGAACGAGCTGACCTCGCTGCTGACGACGGCGCACTTGGGGTTGTCCTTCTTGGGGCGCAGCAGGCGGTAGCAGTAGGCGACGTCGTTGTTGCTCACCTGGAAGCAGACGGCCATCTCCAGCCCCTTGGCGTTGCGGAACGTCAGGGTGGTCTTCTCGGCCTCTACGCGGACGTACGACTGCTTGGTCTGCCGCATGCGGTATTCATAGGTGGTCTTGCTGGGCTCGGCCTGGGTGATGGTCAGCTCGCGGGTGAAGTCGGCATAGTCGGTCATTAAGCCTAAGCGCGAGGGCTGCAGCACCGTGTGCCCGTCGTAGCTGACGGCGTAGCGCGCCAGCCCTCCTTCGTCGCTGATGGTCACTTTGAGCCGCCCGTCGGGCGAGCTCACGGTCTTCGTCTCGGCTGTCGTCATCGTGACGGTACTCAGCAGCAGAGCTGCCATTGTCAATAGTCTCTTCATGCTTATAGTCGGTTTTATGTTTTCTGCCGACAAAGGTACGAAATTATTACGATAAAAGCGCTGCGGCCTGAGTCTTTTTTGCGCCATGTCAGTGTTTTTCTACTTCCGAGGGTGGAAAAGGGGTGGAAGGAACGTCCGCAAGTAACTCATTGTCAGCAAGAAAGGGGTGGAAGGGTGCTTTCCACCCTTTTCACTTGCAGGAGTCGCAGAATTGCCGTACCTTTGCAGCGTCATAACCGAACAAAGGACATGAAAAGAAAGATTGTTGGAATCATCATCGCCATGCTGGTGCTGGTCTTAGCGGGCGGCACGGCATGGAGTCTGCGCGACTTGCCGCAGAAGCGCCTGCTCCGCGCGGCTGAGAATGTGGTGTTTGCTGACGCTGACAGTGCAGCAGCATTGCTGGCACTGGTCGACACGACGCGGCTGACGGCGAGTTCGCTGATGCTCTATGACCTGTTGCGGGCCATGGTCTACGAAGAACGATGGTACCTGCGCCACACCGACACGACGGTCTGCCTGACGTCGGACGCCGAGACGTGGAACTTCAACCGCCAGTCGGACGACCGGCAGTCGGACGACGCGCTGACTCCCGATGACAGCAGTCGCCTGCGCGTGTTCCATTATTATAAAGAGCTGAGTCTCGGCGGCACGACCGACGATGAGGACGCCCTGCGCCGCTTCGGGCGCGCCTGCTTTGTGCTCAGCCGCCGTCAGAACGACAGCATCCTGCCCATGCAGACCGCTCAGTTCTTCCATCTGGCCATCCACAGTGCCGAGACTACCGGCGACCACGCCCTGGCCTATCGCGCCTACGACAAGTTCTTCAATCGTATGCCGTTCCACAGTGCGGCCCAGCCCGAACTCTACCTGCGCCGGGCGCTGCAGCACTACCGCCAGTCGCCCGACCAGCCGCGCTGGCTGCTGACGATGCTCAACGACTATGGCTACACCGTACTTCTCCATTCACCCTTCGACCTGCACCACTTCGGCACCTTGGAACACGCCGCCGCCCTCGCGGCCCGGCAGTTCGACGCGCCCCCGTCGCCGGCGGTCACCGACGCCGTCTATCTGTGTCTGGATTCACTCTGGGCCCTGCCCCACGACGACTTCTCCTATATGTGCAGCTTGCGTGCGTCTAAGTCTACCTTCCTTTTCGGAGAGGTCACCGTGCCTGTCTGCATGTATGAGGAAGTCCAGCAGGAACACCACGAAGATAACACGAAGCACTGGCGGCCATCGTATGAAAGCGAGACGAAGAAGGAAGAGCAGAATTTCGCCGTCAACCGCGACACCTATCTGGCACCGGGCTATGTGAAGAAGTCTGCAGGGCTGCAGCGGCGGCTGATGACGGCGGTCATCGGCGTGCTGATGCTGGCTGTGCTCGTCCTGCTGCTCGTCTTCCGCAACTGGCTCGGCAACGTCCGACGGCGCCACGAGGCCGAGCGGGCCGCCCATCAGCGCGAGGCGGAACAGCTGGCCGAGCGCCTGCGCCAGAAGGACGCCATGATAGCCATGCTGCGCGGGCACATCATGGACAAGAGCGAAATCCTCGACATGCTGGAGCCGACGGCTGGCAAACGCACCGTCATCAACGCCCGCAACTGGCGCGAGATAGAGATGACCCTCGACACCGCCGACGGCAACTTCGTCAGCCGCCTGCGAGCAGCCCACCCGCAGTTCAGCGAGGAGGACATCCGACTGTGTATGCTGGCGCGGCTACAGCTCTCCAACACGGCCCTCTCGGCCATCTACGTCATCTCTGTCTCTGCCGTGCAGCACCGCAAGCAGAAGCTGAAGAAAGAAGGCTTCGGCGTGACCGACCCCGCCGTGACCTTCGACCAGATCATCGCTAACTTCTAAGAAACCAGAAACAATATGAAAACCAGACACTTCAGATGCGGAAGCCTCCGCATCCTGCTACTGCTGTGCCTCATCGTGAGCAAGCAGACAACAGTCCAGGCCGACATCGTCAAAGGGCGCGTGGTAGATGCCGAGACGAAGGAACCACTGCCCGAAGCCTCGGTGAAACTGACACAGCGCTACGGCGATTACGGCACCATGATTAACAGTCTGAAAGCCGACTCGCTGGGCTGCTTCAGCGTCTTTGCCAGCGGGCGCGGCAGCATCGAGGTCTCCATGCTGGGCTACTACTCGAAGTCGAAGCCCGTGCTGGCCTTCAGTGACAGCCGCAAGGACACGCTCGACATAGGGACGATAGAGCTGAAGATGTCGCCGCAGATGCTGAAGATGGTGCAGGTGACGGGCCGCACGAGGCGCTTCACCGTTAAGGGCGACACGATTGTCTTCCACCCCGAAGCGTTCCACCTGCAGGAGGGGGCGCGCCTCGACGAACTCATACGCAAGCTGCCCGGCGTGGAGGTGGACGCCCAGGGCAGGATGTCGTGGAACGGCAAGCCCATCCGCATCACGATGGACGGCGAGAGCTTCTTGGGCGGCGACGCCCTGGTGACGCAGCTGCCGGCCGAGGCCGTAGAGACGATCAAGGCCTATAACAAGCAGTCGGAGTTCAGCGAGCGCACGGGACGCGACGACGGCAAGCAGGACATGGTGCTCGACCTGACCATCAAGCCCCGCTTCCTCGACCGCTGGTATGGCGACGTGAAAGCTGGCTACCAGACCGCGAAATACTACGACGGCGAACTGCTGATGAATCGCCTGTCGAAGGCCGACCCCGTGATGGTCTTTGCCAACGCCAACAACGTCGACAAGCACTGGCGCCGCAACATGAACGGGAGTACGGCCAACATGGGCAACGGCTTTGGCAAAGAGCACGGCGCGTCGGCCGGCTATCAGCACAACTGGCAGCGCAAGGCGGGGACGCACGACCTGAAGAACTATTACAGCGTCACCGGCGGCGTGGCCCACGACGACGACCAGCAGAACGACCACCAGGAGACCGAGAACTACTTCCCCGGCACGGCCGCCACCCGCTCGACCTCGGAGAGCTACCAGCGAGGCCACAAGCTGGAGCCACGGGTGAAGGCTGACCTGCACTGGGTGCGCGACACGCTGAACACCTTCACGCTGAGCGCCAGCGCAGAGCACACCAGCAGCCGCTCAGACAGCCGCCAGTCTACCGACCAGCAGGAAGCCCTCGCCGCCGCAAACGACCCGTATGTTGCGATGCTGTCGCAACTAACCACCTCACACACCGACGGCCAACAAACCACCATGAACACCAGAGCCGGCTGGGAGCACTACGTCAAGGACGGCGCCCTCGGCGCCAGCATCACCCTGAACTACCAAGACGGTAAAACCGACGGCCAGACCGACCGCACCATCACAGCCCACAACACCGCCTACGCCTCGTCGCACCTGAACCAGACCTACACCGCGCCCTCCACGTCGTTCTCCACCACCGCCGAAGCCCACCATGCCCGCTGGCTGACGAAGCAATGGATGGTGCAGGCGCAATACGCGCTAACCTACAGCCGCAACCGGAACGACCGCGACTTCATGACCGACGGGGCGGCCGACGCCGCCAACAGCTACCACAACCTGTACTCGCGCAACGGGCACAGCCTGCAACTCTCGCAGACCATCAACCTAGCGCCCATCCAACTGATGCCGAACGTCAAGGCCAACTGGCAGCGCGAGAGCCAGGACTACCGGCGCGGGGCGCTTGACACCGCCGCCGTGCGCCGCAGCTTCTTCTTCGACCCCTCCCTGAGTGCCACATGGAAACTTAGCAATACCGTAGGCCTCGAACTGAACTACAGCTTCACGACACGCCAGCCCGACATCATGCAAACCATCGGCTACCGCGACCTCACCGACCCGCTCTTCATCACTGAGGGCAACCCCGGCCTGCGAAACACCCACACCCACGCAGTCAGCCTGACCTATAACATGGTGCTTGCCCGCAGCCAGACCTCGCTCAGCGCCACCGTAGGCTACAACCGCAGCGACCGCGAGACCACCACCGCCCTCAGCTACGACCCTGCGACCGCCGTCTATGTCAGCCGCCCCGAGAACGTCCGTGGCAACCATTCGTGGAGTTTCCGCCTGAACCTCGACCAGGCGCTCGGCGACTATTTCCGACTGCAAAGCAACTTCCGACTGAATGCGAGCAAAAGCTATGGTTACCTTACTTCTATAGTAACTACTCCCCTCCCTCATAGGGAGGGGGAGGGGGTGGGTCAGCAGTGCGTGGGCTCCCTCACTTCCCAAGAAAACATCACCCTATCCCTCGACTACAACTGGCTCAAGGCCACCGTCTTCACCGAGATCAGCGCCGAGCGCCTGCGCTACTCCGCCTCGCCCGGGCTGAACACCACCCACTGGAACAATGACTACGGCCTGAGGGCTGAGGCCAGCTACGGCGACTTCGTCTTCTACACCACCCTCACCGAGCACACCAGCCGGGGCTACACCTTCGGCAGCATGAACCGCGACATCCTCGTCTGGGACGCCGCCGTCGGCTGGAGGATACTGAAGAACAAAGCCCGCCTCGGCCTGGAGTTCGACGACATACTGAACAACGAGGACGGACGCCGGAGCCAGCAGACGGCCTACCAGCAGACCACCTCGTGGCACGACTTCCGCCACCATTACGTCGGCATCAGGTTCACCTACCATCTGGACGCAAAGGAAAAGTTAGTAAAGTAATTATAAAACAAAATGAGTAGTACCCGGGTGATTCTGGAGGCCGCAGCGATGCGCCCTCCAGAATTTGCCGTCAGAACGTGCAGGGAAGGGTCAGTAGTTGGTACATCAGCGTGCGTGCCATGCGCACGTGGCCGGTGTCGTTGGGGTGCAGCAGGTCGGTGCCGGTGCCGTCGGACTGGGCCTTGGCTGGCGGACAGTTGTAGTACTGCTCATGCTCGCCGACCAGCGGGAATAGGCCGCACGACGCGTTCCAGTCGATGACGGGCACCGACCAGATGTTGCCAGCCTCCTTCACGGCGTTGATATAGTCGTCGATGTAGAGACCGCACTGGTTGGTGTACGACTCGTCGCACTGCCAGTTCTTCGCATTGGCATGGAAGTCGGAGCGGTGGATGGGTGTGAGCAGCACAATCTGCTTGGTGGGGAATGTGCGCTTCAGTGAGTCGAGGGCGATGTTGATGCGGCCACGATAGGTCGTAGGGTCCATCGAGGGGGTACGCTGGCGGCGCGTCACCATCTTCTTCTCCTGGCCGTGGCCATACTCCACCTCGGCCTTGCGCTCGTCCCACCACTGGCCGATGGGCACACCGTTGTTGTAGTCGTTGGTGCCGCAGAAGATGATGATGGCGTCCACGGCCTGCCCATGCTGCTGCTTCAGCTGGTCGGTCTGGCGGGGGATGTCGTTCCACATGCGGCCGCTGACGCCGTAGACGTAGGGCTCTATCTGCAGCCAGTCCTGTAGCAGCGACCAGTACTTCTTCTTCGATGCCTTGTTACGCGGATCGGTGATGGAGTCGCCGAAATAAGCGACACGCTTGCCCTGCCAGGGGTGGGCAATGAGTTGTTGGGGCAGTGCCTCGACGGCTGTGGCCAGAAGTAAGGCCAGCGTCAGTAGTTTTTTGGTCATTTGTCTTTGGTTTTTTGGATTTTGTTTACAAAGATATACAATTTTGCGAAGAAAAATGTTAAATAAGTATTAAAAAGCGTGGTCGGACGAACATTTTATCAGAAAAATGCCTATATTTGCTGTTGATAACTAACTAAAACTATGGAGGAAAGTTTATGTCAACTAAAACGAAAAGTGAAGAAGAGTTGAAACTCGACCATCAAACCGACGAAAGTTACTCACCAGAACAGGAGACATCCATTTGGTACAACTAACATCAATAAAAACGCGCTGAAACAACAAATCAGCGCGTTTTTATTTGTCAGTGTTGGAAATTTATTCGTACCTTTGTGGCCGAATCTGAAAACGAACAGGAAAATGGAACTGATGGGTATGCCTCTGTGGGCGTGGATATTGTTTTATGTCATGGTGCTTCTGATGCTCTTTGCCGACCTGAAGATGTTTGGCAAGAAAGGGCAGCATGAGGTGGGCGTCGGCGAGGCACTGAAGATGACAGCGGTGTGGATAGCCGTCTCGTTGGTGTTCTGTGGGGGCATCTACCTGTTCTATCCCGTTGAACCGCAGGAGAAGGCGATGGAGTTTCTGGCAGGCTATCTGATAGAGAAGTCGCTGTCGATGGACAACCTTTTTGTATTCCTCATGCTCTTCTCCTTCTTCGGCGTTGAGCGGAAATACCAGCATGAGGTACTCTTTTGGGGCATTTTTGGCGCACTGGTGTTGCGCAGTGTCTTTATCTTCGCCGGTGCGGCGATGGTGGAGCGCTTCGAATGGATCTTAGGACTTTTCGGACTATTCCTCATCTACACTGGCATCAAGATGTTCGGGCACGACGAGGACGAGAGTGTCGACCCGTCGAAGAATATCTTCGTCAAGCTCTTTAAACGCTTCTTCCCCGTCAGCGACCAGATGCACGGCGGCGACTTCTTCATCGTGGAGAATGGGCGGCGCTTGGCCACACCTCTACTGATAGCCCTCATCGTCATCGAGACCACCGACGTGGCCTTCGCCGTCGACAGTATCCCGGCTGTCTTCAGCGTCAGCCGCGACCCGTTCATCGTGCTCACCAGTAACATCTTTGCCATCCTTGGCTTGCGTGCCCTCTACTTCGCCTTGGCAGCCATCGCCAAGTATTTCGGCTACCTGAAGTATGGCTTGGGCATTATCCTTAGCTTCGTGGGCGTAAAAATGCTGTTGACGATGGACGACTACGTCAACACAATCGGCTACTTCCTCGGCATAGAGCTGAAGATGCCGCATGTCGAGATCCCTACGCCCCTGTCGCTGGCCATCATCTTCGGTGTGCTGCTACTCTCTATCCTGCTGTCTGTCGTCTTCGGCAAACGGCAGTCAGGGCAGTCAGCGGCCGAATGACACGTTGAGCTGAAGCATCTGGTTCCACCGCACTCCCTTGTCGGTCACATGAATGGCTAAGCCGCACTTGAGTGAGGCATATTGGTCGAGCAGGAACTGGTAGGAAAGGTCTGTCCGCAGATAATAGGGCGACCGGTAGTAAGCATCGCCCCAATAGTATTTCCCTCTGCCAGCTTCTCCATAATATTGCTGACGTCCGCCAATGTAAACCAGTTGGCTCAGGCCCACTTTCTTCCAGCCGACGCCCAGCTCGCTGAGGAAGCCGATGGGCACGTGCCACCGTCGGTCGGTCTCGCGGTCGCGGTCGAAACCGGCAAGTACGCCTGTTCGCAGGCCTAATGAGTCGAGCAGCCACACCTGCCGCTGGCTGAGGCCGATGTACGGATGCGCCAGGAAGTTGTCGTGGGGAGCCTGGTGTCTGGTGCGCCATGAGCGCTCCTCCTTGGCATAGTGATAATAATAGCCGTCGAGGCCTGCCTGAAACCATCTGGAAGTGTAACGTCCCATCATGCCTGCCATGAACTGCTCGCGGACGTTGGCGTCGCGTTTTGCCGTCCAGTCAAGAAAGGCTTCGATATATGCCGTAGGTGTTGAATAGAGGATGTCGAAGCCTGTCATGCAGGGCCGGAAATATTTGAAGGAGTCCACAATCAGGTAGTCGGGCATCGTCTCCTGCTGCAGACGGCGTGGGAACTTGCCTAACAGGAAGCGCACGTCGCGGTGCCGGTACTGGTAATACCCCAGGACGCCGTCGCTCCCCATCTCCGGCTTCGCTCCCGACTCCAGCAGGGCATCGTAGCCCATGACGAGCCGGTGCTGGTCGCTGGTGGATGCCACCGACAGCTGAGGCTGCAGATGGATACCGCTGAACGTACCCGACCAACGGTATTGGTCGTCTCCTTCGGAGTTGTCGAAGAATCCGAAGGCACTGACGCCCCAGTCCACCGTCTGAGCCATTGTCGCCGGGCCGGCTGACAGGGCGAGTAGGAGACATACGAATCCTCTTCTTATCATCATTGTTTTATGATGGTTTATCCTAATCATTCCCATTAACGGCTACAAAGATACGAAAAAACTGAAATAAATTTGGTTTTTTCTTGACGAATTTGTACCTTTGCACCCACTAAAAGGCTGCCCTGATAGTTAAATGGATATAACAAGGCTCTCCTAAAGCTTAGTTCCGAGTTCGATTCTCGGTCGGGGTACTCAACGCGTCTATGGAATACAACACGACAACCCTGCCTAATGGTCTCAGGATTATTCACCTCCCGTCAACATCACCCGTCGTCTACTGCGGCTACCAGATAGCCGCCGGGACGCGTCATGAGCTGCCCGGCGAAGAGGGACTGGCACACTTCTGCGAGCACATCACCTTCAAAGGGACGGCACATCGTAATGCCCTGCAAATCATCAACGCGCTGGAAAAAGTGGGGGGCGAGCTGAACGCTTTTACCAACAAGGAGGACACAACGTTTTATGCCGCTATCCACCGCAGCCATTTCCGGCTGGCCGTCGACCTGCTGACGGATATGGTATTCCATAGCGTCTACCCGCAGTCGGAAATCGACAAGGAGGTAGAGGTGGTATGCGACGAGATAGAGAGCTACAACGACTCGCCTGCAGAGCTTATCTACGATGAGTTCGAGAACATCTTGTTTGAGGGCCATCCCTTAGGCCACAACATCCTGGGGCAGGCTGAGCAACTGCGTACATACACCACGGCCGACGCCTTGCGCTTTACGCAGCGCCACTACCGTCGCGACAATGCCGTGTTTTTCGTCTATGGTGACGTAGCGTTCGACCATGCTGTGAAAATCTTGAAGAAGCAGTTATGAGGGGAAAGGTCTATATCCGTCAAAAAGGCACGCATCAGGCTCACGTCATCATAGGCTGCAAGGCCTACGACATCAACCATCCGCGACGCATCGCCCTCTACCTGCTTAATAACCTGCTGGGAGGGCCGGGCATGAACTCGCTGCTGAACCTGTCGCTCCGCGAGCGCAACGGACTGGTCTATACCGTCGAGAGTTCGATGGTGAGCTATAGTGACAACGGACTGTGGACGGTCTACTTCGGCTGTGACCCTCATGACGTCAAGAAGTGCTGCCGGCTGGTGCGCCACCAGCTGGATCGCCTGATGGAGAAGCCGCTTAGCCGGTCGCAGTTGACGACGGCGAAACAGCAGCTCAAGGGTCAGATAGCTATTGCCTGTGACAACCGCGAAAACTTCGCCCTCGACTTCGGCAGGAGTTTTCTGCACAAGGGTAAGGAGAAGGATCTTGACACGCTCTTCCAGCAGATAGATGCCGTCACCGCCGAAGAGCTGCAGCAGATAGCGCAGGAGTTGTTCGATGCAGAGCGGATGACAACGCTTATTTATCAGTAGGACGTGGCGTCCTATACCGCAGCGCGCAGATACTGGCGCATCTCGCGGCGGGCGAGGCCGAGGCGGTTCTCGACGGTCTTATACTGCACTCCTGTCGTAGCGGAAATCTCGCTGACGCGCATCCCCCCCAGGATGTGCATCTTGTAGAGGGAGCGGCAGTCTTCTGGGATACGGGCCAGTCCCTGTTCCATCCGCTCAATGATGTCGGCAGCAAAAAGGGCCGATTCCATCGATGTTTTTTTTATTCCACAGCTCATGATATAGTGCTCGTATTCGCGGCGGAAAGCCAGACGGCGGTAGTGGTCGTTTACCAAATTGCGGCAGACGGTGAAGACCAGAGCAGGGAGCGTCTGCTCTGTCAGCATCTTGTTGGTGGTGAGGATGCGTAGATAGGTGTTCTGGACGATGTCTTCTGCCTCGTCCGAATCACCTAAGCGAGCACTGGCGTATGCCAGCAGCTCACTTCGGTGACTTGAGTAATAGTTGGAAATAAGTGTTTTCTTATTCATTGACAACGGTCTTGATGGTGCCGTCTTCATTGTAGTAGAGGCGCTGCACCTTCAGCGAGCGCAGATGGGTGATGTCGTTCGAGGGTACGCAGTCGTGATAGAACAGGTACCATTGGCCGCGGTACTCCACAATGCTGTGGTGCGTCGTCCAGCCAACGACAGGCTCCAGGATGACGCCCTGATAGGTGAACGGACCGTAGGGCGCATCGCCGATGGCGTAGCACAGGTAGTGGCTGTCGCCGGTGGAGTAGCTGAAATAGTACTTGCCCTGGTACTTGTGCATCCATGAGGCTTCGAAGAAGCGGTGCGGGTCGCTGGCTTTCAGCGGCTGGCCGTCTTTATCGACGATGACGACATTGCGGGGAGCCTCTGCAAACTGTAGCACGTCGTCGCTCATGCGGACCACACAGCTGGGCAGTGCCGGTGCATCGGGCAGTGCGAAGAGCTCCGTCTGGTGGTCAGGGGCAGCGCCGAGGTCGACGAGTCCGTTGTCATCGCCGTACTTCCCGGCGATGGTTGCAAGCCCCTGAGGGAGCGGCTGTCGCCACTGGAGCTGTCCGCCCCAAAGTCCGCCGAAGTAGCAGTAGATGCTACCGTCGTCGTCTTTGAAGACGCAGGGGTCGATGGAGAACGAGCCGCGTATGGGCTGGTCCTGTGGTACGAACGGGCCCTCAGGACGGTCGGCCACGGCCACGCCGAGGCGGAAGACGCCGTCGTAGCCTTTGGCGGAGAAGATGAGATAGTACTTGCCGTCCTTCTCGACGACATCATTGTCCCACATCTGTTTCTCGGCCCATTTCACTTGGTCGACGTCGAGGATGACACCGTGGTCGGCCGCCTCGTCCTGCTCGACATCGCCGAACGACAGGACATGGTAGTCGCGCATCTGAAAGTGTCCGCCGTCGTCGTCGAAGCACTCGCCGGCGTCCCAGTCGTGGCTGGGGTAGACATAGAGGCGGCCGTTGAACACGTTGGCCGAGGGGTCGGCCATATAGTCGTTAGGGAAGAGGTAACGTGGAAGTTTTGCCATATCGCTTTTCGTTTTATTGGTTACGTGATTCTATCTTGCGGTTAATATCGTCGATGACGTCGTCGCTGAGCTCATATTTCGAGATAATGAACATAGCCAGCAGGAGCAGCAGGGCGGGGATGACGCAGACGAGCCAGCGGATACCCTCCTGGGCCTCTGGCGTCTGAAGCTCCAGGTCGTTCATGAAGTAGGCACCGGCAGCGTTGCCTACCGACATCATGGCGAAGGCTGTGATAAAGAAGAGGGCAATGATGCGCAGGGGACGGTTGCGCAGGAACTCTGTCCACAGGTCGCTGACCTTCACGTTCTTCGTCTCGCTCTCGTCCATGACGACGCGCTCCTTGGTCTGCGAGAAGCAGAAGACGAGCAGGCAGAGTCCCACCAATGCGAAGATGAGCATGGTGTAGAACCACGCGTTGGAGTCCTTCGGCAGTGTGTTGGCTTCTGCAGCAGCCTGATAGTTGGTCCAGGCCAGCACCCAGCCGGGGATGACACCGCCTAAGGCCATGCCGGCCTTGAAGAAGATACCCGTCAGGGCATTGACGATGCCCGAGATACGTCGTCCTGTGGTGTATTCGCCGTAGGAGATGACTTCAGGAATGAGCGCCCACATATAACCGGTGGCCACGATGACACCCGTCGACTTGATAAACTGTGCGATGTAGACGAGTGTGATGTTCTCCTTTACCGTTCCCATCTTGCTGATGATATAGAGCATGGCCATGCCGACAATGGCTATCGAGAGGAAGATGTAGAACATGTTCTTTTTGCCCACGCGACGCTTGATGGCCGGCACCATCGGCATGAAGATGAACGAGGGCAGCGAGCCCAGCCCCATGAACAGCGCCATCTCCAATGGCAGCTCTGCTCCTGCCAGCACGGCCACCAGGATGGGCACACCCGCTGAGACACATAGGCCGCCGACGTTGGCCATGAACATTCGGACCGAGGTCAGGATGGTTATCTCATTAGTGTCGCGCGTCAGCGATGAGTTCAAGGCACCGTAAGGCACATTAATTAAGGTGTAGAGCATTGACATGCCCACGTATGTGATATAGGCATAGACGAGTGAGGGCGCAAACCCGTTCCAGAAGCAGAGGATGGCCAGGATGGTCAGGGGGACGCCACCCAATACCAGGTAGGAGCGGTATTTGCCCATGGTGGGGTTGTGCTTGTCGACAAAGGTGCCCACTAGCGGGTCCCAGAGGACGTCCACAAGACGGACGACCAGAAACATTGTTCCAGCCAGTCCGGCTGACTTGGCTGCATCGCCACCGAGGACATAGACGTCGGTGTAGAAGAACAGCAGATACATACAGATGGTCTGGTAGATCAGGTTCTGTGCCAGGTCGCCGGCACCAAAGCCGATGCGCTGCACCCATGATAGCTTATGGAAGCCCTTTGATTCTTGTGAAGACGTTGTCATTTCCCTTAATGTTTATTGATAGTTTTCGGTTTTCGACTGCAAAGATAAGGATTTCTTTTGATGTCTCAGTCGCCAAATGTTACAGATGCCTTTCTAATTGTTTCATTTGGATAAGAAATGACGGTTTTTCCCCTTTTCATCGCAATTTTTTTGCTATTTTTGCATCAGAAACGACATAATATAATAATATGAGTATGAAGAAGTTCTTGTGGGTAGCAGCAGTGGTCTGCTTCTTACCCGTAAATGCCAAGGTGACGCTGCCCCAACTGTTTCAGGACGGTATGGTTGTCCAGCGTGGAAAACCCATCCCCGTATGGGGCAAGGCCGATGCCGGTGAGACGGTCACCGTCTGTCTGAACAAGAAGAAGGCTGTAGCCACTGCCGACAGTGATGGTCGCTGGCGTGTGGACCTGCCAGCGATGAAGGCTGGCGGGCCGTTTGAGCTGACCGTCAACGAACAGAGAATCAAAGATGTCATGGTGGGCGACGTCTGGCTGTTGTCAGGCCAGTCGAACATCGATGTTACGATAGAGCGTGTGTATCCGAATTATACTGATGAAATCGACCAATTTTCATTCGACAAGGTACGTCTTTTCCGCGTTCAAAACGAGACGTCGACCCATGGCGTGAAGGATGACATCCGTCCGACGGGCATCAACTGGAAACCATTGACCAAGCAGAACGCGTGGCTCTTCTCGGCAGTCGGTTCCTTCCTTGGCAAGCGTTTGTTCGAGGAGAAAGGTGTCCCTCAGGGCATCATTGTCAACAGCTGGGGCGGCACACCCATCGAGGCGTGGATCAGTGCCGACTCGCTGAAGAAGGACTATCCCATGCTGCTTAAGCGAGTGGAGTTCTTCCAGAACGACAACTACGTCAGGGCACAGATGCAGGCCAATGGCGAGGCCGGCCGACGCTGGAACGAAATGCTCGACCAGGCCGACAACGTCCAGCAGTTCATCCTGCCTTCCTGTCAGGATGCCGACTGGCAGACCGTCGACCAGAACGACTGGAGCTGGCGCGGCGTAGGTTCTGTGTGGCTCCGTCAACACGTCCATATTGATAAGCAGCACGCAGGAAAAGCTGCCCGTCTGTTGCTTGGCACCCTCTACGATCAGGATGTCACCTACCTCAATGGCAAACGGGTCGGCAGTACCGGCTACCAGTATCCGCCGCGACGCTACGACATCCCCGAGGGCCTGCTCCAGGAGGGTGACAACGTGATTGCTATACGGTTCATTAACAAGGGTGGTGCTGCACACTTCATTCCCGAAAAGCCCTATATGCTCTGCTTCGGCGACGACCGTTTCTCACAGAATCCCATGCCGAAGGATGTCATTCCCCTCAGTCCGAAGTGGAAATGTCATGTTGGTGCTGAGATGCCCTCCTGCCCTGGCGGCGATGTGTCGCTGCAGAACCTGCCCACTACGCTCTACAACGCTGTGCTCCATCCGCTGGCACCCTACGCCATCAGCGGCATCGTCTGGTATCAGGGCGAGTCGAACACTGGCAACGCTGCTCCTTACGCCGACTACCTGAAGAAGCTGATGGGCTGTTGGCGCGACCTCTGGCAGGATCAGCAGATGCCGTTTGTCATCGTTCAGCTGGCCAACTACGACGGTCGCCAGCAGACGGGTTTTCCACGTCCCATCACGCCCCAGACCGAACCCATGAACAGCGGCTGGGCACAGCTCCGCGAGGCGCAGCGCAACGTAGCCAAGGCCGACCCTTACGCCGAACTGGCCGTGCTCAACGACCTGGGTGAGACCGTCGATATCCATCCCCTCCGCAAGAAGGAGGCCGCCGAGCGCATCGCACTCTGCTTCGACCGGCTTGTATATAAAAATAAGAAGGTGAAACTCTCGCCCGAAGTGGTATCAGTATCGGTTACCGGCAATCATGTTCAACTCACGCTCGACCAGCCCATACAAGAAGGCGAACTCCGTTCATTCGAGGTTGCCGGCGATGACAAGGTGTTCCATAATGTGGATGCCATTAGCAAGGGCAATGTCATCACGCTCCTTAACCCCGCCATCACCCCTCGTTCTGTCCGCTATGCCTGGAAGGACGACCCCATCATGGCTAACGTCCGTTCGCTGACGGGACTGCCGATGTCGTCGTTTGAGTTAGCGATTGACAAATGAACCGAAGTACTTCAGGCAGACGTCGCGCCACTCGCGGGCGTTCTGCTGTTGGTGCTGCAGACGCTCGTCGACCTCGCGCCACCGCTGCTCGTCGATGTAGGGTTTGCATGCCTGCCAAGTCTTGCAGAAGTCATCAACCTCGCTGACGCCGCGGTTGTAGCGGTATTGCATCTCCTCCCATAGCGTGCGTCCGCTGTTCATGCGGTACGTCCAGGGCAGGTGGTGGAACCACAACAGCAGGTTTTCGGGACAGGTCGACGGGTCGTCGTACAGCGAACAGTAAGGTTCGCGGTACTGGCTGGTGGCGTTGCTGCCCGTATGCGTGCGGTCGAAACCAATGCCTGCTGAGTCGGCCTGGTGATAGTAGACGGGGCACCACTCCAACGGGTAATGCTTGATGAAACCGTCGGGCTGGGGCCCATAGTGGTGGTCGAACTTAAAGATATGGTGCAGGCCGAGTGGCATCATATAGTCAACACACGCCTCACGACTGCGGAGCATGACGCTAAGCAGAACCTCGTTTCTCTCTGTTTCGCCAAAGGTGGCCGTGAGCCATTCATCTGCAATTTTCTCCGATTTCATCGAGGGATTCCACGCCAGACGACCGAAGGCGTACCAGTTAGCCTGCGAGAAGTGGTGGCCGCACCAGTTGAGATCGTTGCCGATGTTGGCCACGCCGGCGATACCTACCAGCTGTTTCGGGGCGACAAACGAGAAGAACTCGCGCCACATCGGAGCCAGATAGACCAGGTGGCGCGACTGCCCGAGATACTCCTGCGTAATCTGCAGTTCTGCCATCTGTGGTGTCTCTTTGATGTTGTCGAAGATGGGAGCGTAGGGCTCACGCGGCTGGAAGTCGAGCGGGCCGTTCTTCGACTGCAGGATGACGTTCTTGCGGAATTTCCCGTCGCAGGGCAGGAACTCCGAGACAGCCTGTTTTACGCGGTCCTCGCCCTTGTGTTTCGAGCCGTAGACGAATGAGCGCCAGATGATGATGCCGCCGTATGGCGCCACGGCGTCGGCCAGCATGTTGGCACCGTCGGCGTGTGAGCGGTCGTAGTCGCCGGGGCCTGGCTGCCCCTCGCTGTTGGCTTTTACTAAGAAACCGCCGAAGTCGGGTATCAGCTTGTATATTTCGGCTGCCTTCTTCTTCCACCACAGCCTTACCTGCTGATTCAGCGGGTCGGCCGTCTTCAGCTTGCCCAGGCCCATCGGCGAGGCGAAGTTGACCGACAGATAGACGCGGATACCGTAGGGGCGCAGGATGTCGGCCAATTCCTTGGCCTTCAGCAGGTTCTCGCGATTGAGCTGCTGTGGCGAGGCGTTCACGTTGTTCAGCACCGTACCGTTGATGCCTATCGAGGCGTTGGCGCGGGCATACTCTCTGATATGCAGTGGGGCGAACATTGGCCAGAAGATGCTCTGTCCCGCATAGCCGCGCTCTACCGACCCGTCCAGATTGTCCCAGTGGTTCAGGATGCGCAGCTTGAAGAACGGCTGCGAGGCGCCCTGTTCACCGCGCAGCAGGGCGTAGGCTCCGTACAGCAGGCCCCGCTCGGTCTTGGCTCTGACGGTGCTGCCGCTGACGACATAGCCCTCATCGTCGGCCACTGTGGGGTCAATCACCAGTTGTGCCTCACTCCCTTGATAGTAATACCGCAGCTCCTCGGTAGCCACACACTCCGGTCCCGTCACCTTGGCTGTGTTCACAATGTCATACTGTAGCCACAGTCGGCTGCCGTCCTCGGCTCCTGCCAGTGTGCAGAGCATCAGCGCCAGCACCATCACCATTTGTCTTCTCATCTGTCTTTGCCTTTTGTCTGGTTAATATTTTTTTGCAAAGATAGCAATTTTCTGCCAACTCACCGTTCCTTTTCTTCATTTTTTTCAATCTTTCCATGAGGTGATGTCTGCCTGATTTTGTAAGTTTCTTATTTCCAATGGTTTGCGTTCCGTTTCTTTTTGCGCGTTTTCCATAGGTTCTTGTTACAACATTAGAAAATAAATTGTATCTTTGCACTGGAAAAGTATGTTTATTATACGAACGAAAGTCTGTTACATATTTATTATTACCATCATGACAGTTGCCAGCAGTTGCCGGCAACAGGCGCAGCATGCTCTTACGGCTGAGGCCTGTTTGGAGGCGGCAGAGGCGGCCTTGGCCAATGACAGTATCCGTCAGGGTGAGACCTTGCTGCGGAAGACGATCCGTCTGGCCTCGGAGTCAGAAGATTGGCACACCACCTACATTGCCTACCTGCGGTTGGCTTCAAGCTTGTCGCAGAGCAATTCTGGAGAGGCATTACGTCTGACGAAGCAGGCTTTGACCGTCTATGAACAGCATCCCGACGATGAGCGTAATCAGGTCATCCTGCTCGACTATGCCGGCACGTACGCAGCACAGGTGGCGTTCGATGCCGAGGCCCCTTTCGACGAGGCACTCGCTCTCACCCGCCGCGCATACGACATAGCCAAGGAAAACGCGATGACCGACCTTATGTGCCAGACGCTGACCAGCCTTTCCAACATCGCCTGGGCACAGGACGACTACGAGCTGGCGCTCGACTATGCACGCCAGGCCTTGGAGTTGCCCGACACGACAGAGTTGCGTCAAGGAGCCCTGCAGGTGCTGGCCCGCTGTTATCTCAGCCTTGACATGCTCGACTCGGCTGAGACCGCTTATCGGCAGATAGGGCCCGGCGGTTAGTGTCTACTATGGGAAAGAAGGTCATCCGTTTTTCCTGATGTCGTGTACCGTTGGCGACGAGGTCATCTACCTCAACGACGACTACGAGGACGGAGCCTCCCATGATGCCGCCCGGAAAGGCCGTTTCGACTTCACCCATACCATCAAGATACGGCCAAAGACGCCGATGAGGCGTGAGGCCGTGCAGTTGCCCTATGGTGAATATGGCGACATGAAGCTGGACGTTCATCTTGACCCGCTCAACGATGCCTATCTGGTACGTATCACCGACGAAAGGGGCAAAACCGTCTACGAGAGAGCCATCAACGCTGGCAGTATCTTAGGACTCAGCATCGATATCTCCTCATACGCGAGAGGTCGTTACACCGTCATTGTCGAAAACAGCCGTGAGTACTTCACTGGCACTTTCGAAGCACAACTGACGGGTATCGACGCTATGAAGATGAAGGATGCAGAGTCAAGTGACCACATCTACAACCTGCAGGGCCAGCGCCTCAGTAGCGTTCAGAAAGGTGTGAATATAGTAAACAGACAAAAGGTTTATATAAAATAAGTAAATATGAAAAGAGTCTGTTTGATTTTTATGGTCGCATCGCTTAATCTGCAGCTCATCGCACAGCGGCCTGCGTTGCCCTTGGTTGAAGAAGGCAGAGTTTGGCGCCTAGCGTCATTGTTTCCGGCAGAGGAATCAGAGGTGGGTTCGGAAGGACCGAATTTCTATAGGGACATCTAAGGTCGTCCTTGTACGGGCTATTCATACGAACTGACAATAAAGGGAGACACCGTGTTGGATGGTCAAAGCTATAAGAAACTCGTTAGGGCGGATAATCAGAAATTTGTCAGTGGTCTGCGTCAGGAGGGTAATCGCGTTTACGAATACAGAACCACTACAGACGAACTGATTTTTGATTTTGACCTTCATGAAGGCGAACTTTATACAAGCAAAACAGATCATGTTACCAAGATGCGTGTCGGTCATGTCTGGTCGATAACTGTAAATGGTATAGAGCGCAGAGTATTAGCGATGTGGGCTGCTGGTGAAGATGAAGTAGAAGATGATAGTAGTCTAGTGGATTACTGGATAGAAGGTGTTGGATGTAAGAACGGACCTCATTTCCCCTTATGGTGGACTGCAACAGGCATTTCCTCTTTGCTCTTAGAATGTAACCAAGACGGACGGTCTGTCATTACATTAAAAGATTTTACAGATAGTGTTATTTCCTGTATAGGAGCCTTTTCCCAATCTACTCTCGGCACTTCGCGCTTGGCTCTTTACACCCTCCAGGGCCTGCGCCTCCACGGTCAGCCGCAACGCCGTGGCGTGTACATACAGGACGGTCGGAAGATACTGAAATGACAAACCATTGACATCCCGTGATACTCGGTTTCCGGCATCATGGCTTTATGCTTGGCCTGAAAGTAACCCACACCTCTTACGCCTGGTACTTAACTGCTTGATAATCAGTAGTCAACTGATTCAACTAGGTCGCACCAGAGGTCGCACCAGTGCCCACACCAATGGTCGCACCAGTTGCGACCTTTGGTGCGACCTTAGGTGTTACCTTTGGTGTGACCAAGGTGTGTCTGTATGTTGTTGACAATCAACGGGATAAGTGCCAGGTGTAAGAGGTGTGGGTATTTGCGGTAGAACAGGAAAATATCGCGGCGTGAAATTTTTCTCTCGCGGCCTCTCGTGAAAAAATACCGGCGTCTCGTGAAAACGTCAGGACCGCTCGTGAAAGAAACACGGCGTGTGATATTGACGCAGTCCCCGGACTCAGTACACGATATATGGTTCCAGACGCTCAATGGCTTCTGGCGGGAAGTTGCGGTCGAGGCTCAGCTGGCGGAGACTCTCCAACGGCCCGTGCAGCCGACGGAAGTCAACGATGGCACGTGCCTGGTAGAAGTTGATGTAGGGGTGTCGCTTCAGCTCGTTCAGGGAGAGGCGGTTGATGTGTAGCCAAGGCTTCGGCAGCGTGGAGTCGGGGATGATGAAGAATCCGACAGCCGACGTTGGGAAGTCTTCTATCTCAAGCAGCTGCTGTACGCTGCAGAAACCGCCAAGGCGCCGGCGGTAGTCGGCAATCTTCCGTGCGAAGTGTGGTCCGATGCCTGGAACCTTCCGCAGGGCGGTGGTGTCGGCCATGTTCAGGACGATGCGCTCCTCGGGTTGCAGCTTGACGGGATAGCGCAGTGTGTCGCGCTCTTTCGCCGGCTCGTGCGCTTTGAAGTAGTCGTCGGCAAGGATGTCGTTCTCTTCTTTGATTCTGATGTAGGGCTCCAGCCGCCGATATTGCTTCAGTGTGAGACCGTAGAGGCGGGCGAAGTCGCGCGGCTGCCGATAGACGCCGCCTGCCGCGCGGTATTTATAGATGTTGCGCACCTGCCACGGCTGTAGTCCCAGCCGCAGCAGTGCCGTACTGTCGGCGGTGTTAGGGTCGAAGAGGAAGAGCTCTGCCTGTCGCGGCTTGCCTTGGTAGAATGGGCGGTTCGGTGTACTGCTGCCGCCCTTTTTGGTGGCCTTTGTCTCATTGACAGCCTCTGACTCCTGTCGGCCGTCGGTCAGCCAGATGCCCCCTAAGGCAGCTGCGATGATGCAGAGCAGGGTGATGATGGCCCGGCGGTCGGACTTTATCAGATAGGTGAACTTCATATCACGCCAAGCTGGTGGAGGAAGATGAGCAGGATGCACAGCGGCACGACGTAGCGTACGCTGAAATGCCAGAGCGGAAACAGCGACTGGCTGACGGTGTCTTGGTTGGTCAGCTCGTCATAGACGGTCCTCTTGGAGACCGCCCAGCCCAGCATGATGCTTGTCAGCAGTGCACCGGCGGGCAGCATGACCTGTGCCGTCAGCAGGTCGCAGAAGTCCATCAGCGACAGGCCGAAGAGGCTGATGCCTTTGACGGCGCCGACGCTGAGCGAGCAGAACACGCAGATGACGCTGCAGGCGCCGGTGAGTATCCATGCTGCATGGCTGCGCTTCAGCTTCAGTTCCTCGTGGAAGAAGGCCGTGCCTATCTCGTGCATGGAGATGGTCGATGTCATGGCTGCGAAGACCAGCAAGGCATAGAATAGTATGCTGATGACGTAGCCCGCGGTGGGCATCTGAGCAAAGGCCTGTTGGAAGACGTTGGGCAGGGTGATGAAGATGAGCGACGGCCCTGAGTCGGGGTTGACGCCGACGGAGAAGGCTGCCGGGAAGATCATGAGTCCGGCAAGGATGGCAATGACGGTGTCTATCAGCGCTATCTGCGTAGCCGACCGCAGCAGGTTGGTGCCGCGGCTGAAGTAGCTGGCGTAGGTACAGAGGCAGGCTGTGCCGAGGGAGAGCGAGAAGAAGGCCTGTCCGAGGGCTTCGAGCAGTGTGCTGTGAGTCACTTTCGAGAAGTCGGGCAGCAGCAGGAAGCGGATGCCGTCAATGGCTCCCGGCAGCAGACACGAGGCCACGACGATGACCACCAGCAGCAGTAGCAGTAGCGGCATGAGAATCTTCGACGCCCGCTCGATGCCCTGCTGAACGCCTCTGACGATAATCAGGTGGGTTATCAGTACGAAGGCCACGCCCCACAGGCAGGGTTTCAGCGGGTCGCTTGAGAACGTCTGGAAATACCGGCTCACGTATTCGGTGTCGCCGGAAAGCTGGCCGCCGACAGATGCGAAGAGGTATTGCAGGCACCAACCGGCAACGACGGCATAGAAGCCCAGGATGATGGTCGACGTGAGGATGCCCAGCAGTCCGACGCCCCGCCACAGCCTGCCACCCATTTTGCCGTAGGCACGGTAGGCGTTGGCCTGTGCATGGCGTCCGATGATAAACTCGCTCACCATGCCGGGGATGCCCAGCAGCAGGATGCAGCCGAAGTAGAGGACGATGAAGGCCGCGCCGCCGTTCTGTCCCGTCATAAACGGGAAGCGCCAGACGTTGCCCAGGCCCACTGCCGACCCTGCCGTAGCCAGGATGATACCCAGCTTGCTGCCGAAGCTGCCTCGTGGTGTGCTCATATCAGTCCGAATTGATGAAGGAAAATAAAGAGTATACAGACGGGACAGACGTACTTCACCAGGAAGAGGAAGAGGTGGAAATGTCGTCCGCGCAGCGTGCCCCAGTTGGTGAACTCGTCGCGCACAATCTTATGGGGCACGAACCAGCCTATGAAGATACAGGTCAGGAAGCCGACGACGGGCAGGAATATCTGTCCCGTGACGAAGTCGAACCAGTCGAAGAGTGTACGCCCGAAGAACTCCAGGCTGTGGCCGACGGCACCCAGCGACAGTGAACAGAAGATGCCGACGATGCTCGTTGAGACGGTCACGATGAGCGCTGCCCGTTTACGGGTGATGCTCAGCTCCTCGTGGAAGAAGGCCGTCGACACCTCGTGCAGCGAGATGAGCGACGTCAGGGCTGCCAGCGACAGGAGGAGGAAGAACAGCAGGGCAATGAGGTAACCTACCGCAGGCACCTGCGCAAAGGCCTGCTGGAAGACGTTGGGCAGGGTGATGAAGATGAGCGACGGCCCTGAGTCGGGATTGACGCCGACGGAGAAGGCCGCCGGAAAAATCATGAGTCCGGCGAGGATGGCCACGATGGAGTCGATGACGCCTATCTGTACGGCCGACTTCGTCAGGTTGGTCTGTCGGGAGAAATAGCTGGCGTATGTGCAGATACAACCCATGGCGATGGAGAGCGAGTAGAAGGCCTGGCCCAGTGCTGCCAGGAACACGTCGCTGTTGATGGCCGAGAAGTCGGGCTTGAAGAGAAACTCTATGCCTTTTTCCGCCCCAGGCAGCAGACACGAAGCCCCGACGATGATCAGCAGCAGGATAAAGAGGGCCGGCATCAGCAGCTTAGATGCCTTCTCTATGCCGTCGCGCACGCCATGCTCGATAATGAGGTAGGTGATGCCGAGGATGATGACCGTCCAGAAGATAGGCTTCACCGGGTCGCTGGAGAATTCGGTGAAGTACTGCTGATAGAAAGTCGGCTCGCCATGCATCTGGCCGATGAGCGATGCCCACACATACTGCAGGCACCAGCCAGCCACCACGGCATAGTAGCCCGTGATGAGAAATCCCGTCAGCACACCCATATAGCCGATGAGTGCCCAAGGCCGGCCCTCGGCCATCGTCCTGAATGCTCGGGCCGTGTTGGCCTGTCCGTGGCGGCCGATGATAAACTCGCTGATCATGCAGGGCATTCCCAAGAGTAGCACACAGGCAAGATAGATGAGGATGAAGACGGCACCGCCGTTCTGGCCCGCCATATAAGGGAAGCGCCACACGTTGCCCAGTCCGACAGCTGACCCTGCCGTGGCCAGGATGACGCCCACCATACTACTGAAGTTTGCCCTTTTTTCCGGGCCGTTCTCTCCGGCCCGCAGTCGTTCTAGTTTTGCCATCTTTGCTGATTTTTCACAATTCGCTTGCAAAAGTACGTTTTTTTTCTTACTTTTGCAGCAAAATCGTAAATAAAAGTTCAGAAGATGCTTGAATTTGTATGGAAAAACGTCAGGAGATACCCCTTTTCCGTGCTCTGTGTCGTCACGGTCTGGGTGTTGTCGCTCTTGCCCTTTTTCCCTGAGACACCTCTCGACGACGTTGAGTTTATCGACAAATGGGTGCACTTTATCATGTATGGCGGTACGACCATTGTCATCTGGTGGGAGTACTACCTGCACCACCGTCAGCAGCTGCACGTCAGCCGACGGCTGCTGCTCTGGGGCGTCCTGGCACCCATCCTGATGGGCGGCCTGCTGGAGCTGCTGCAGGCCTATGCCACCACGACGCGCAATGGCGACTGGCTGGACTTTGCCGCCAACACGTTAGGCGTCGTCATCGGCGTCGTCTGTTCGCTACTGTGCTGGAGCCTGTTGCAACGTGCTTACAAATAACATTAGGGTCTTACCCACAAAACAGCGTTAAACTTCCTAATTCTTTTTGCTGTATCGTTTTTTATTCGTAACTTTGCACACTAAAAACAGAATTCTATGGTCATCAAAGTCGTTAACAAAGGACACCAGCCACTGCCTGCCTATGCCACCCCACAGAGTGCCGGCATGGATTTGCGGGCTAATCTGGATGCGCCTGTCACACTGCGCCCCATGGAGCGGCGGCTGATTCCCACAGGGCTGCACATCGCCCTGCCTGAGGGCTATGAAGCCCAGATAAGACCGCGGAGCGGTCTGGCCCTGAAGAAGGGTATCACGGTGCTGAACGCCCCAGGTACGGTGGATGCCGACTATCGTGGCGAAGTGGGCGTGCTGCTCATCAACCTGTCGGCAGAGGATTTCGTCGTCAACGACGGCGAACGCATCGCCCAGATGGTCATTGCCCGCCACGAACAGGGCGAGTTCCGGCAGGTCGACCTGCTCGATGAGACCGAGCGCGGCGAGGGCGGCTACGGACATACGGGAGTTAAATAGTGAGGTTACAGGTATGAGGAGGCTGATTGTCGTCGTCGCGTCACTGCTTGTCAGTATGCCGTTCCTGGCTGCCGATTCGGTCAGCCTGAGCTACGACACGTTCTTCCTGGAAGCTATGGTGCAGCGTCAGAAGGGCAACAACGCCGCCGCCTTCGACCTGTTGCAACACTGCGTCAGACTGAAGCCCCAGGCTGCCGAGGCTTACTACTTTCTTGCACAATACTACGACCTGCTGAAGAACGACAGCCTGTCGGGGCAGTACTACCAGAAAGCGGCCGAGTTAGAACCCGACAATGCCGTCTTCCTCGAGACGCTGGCACAGTGGTATGTCACTCAGCAGAATTACGACAATGCCATCAAGGCCGTCGAACGCCTGTATAGTCAGGACAAGAGTCGCGACGACCTGCTGGAGATGCTCTACGAACTGTACCAGCAGACGGAGGACTACTCAATGGCTATCGAGACGCTGAACCGGATAGAGGCTGCCGAGGGCAAGAGCGAGCGCCTGTCGTATGCCAAGAGCGAGATGTACACCAAGCAGGGCATGAAACAGGCAGCTATTGACGAGATGAAGGCGCTGGCCCGCCAGTACCCCAACGACCTGAACTATAAGGGAATGTATGCCGACATGCTGCTACGCAACGACGAGGAGCAGCAGGCCCTTCGTCTCTACAATGAAATATTGGCCGAGGAGCCCGATAACACCCGTGCCCTGGTGTCGCTCCGCAGCTATTACAGGGTGCAGGGGGAGACGGAGCTGGTAGACTCCCTCACTGAGCTCATCCTGCTCAATCCTGCCAGTACCACCGAGCAGCGCGTCTATATGATGCGACAGATGGTGGGCGAGAGCGAACGCGCCGGCGGCGACAGCACTCAGGTGCTGGAGATGTTTCACAAGATGCTGCAGCAGCCACAGAAGAACGCCGACATCGCCGTCCTCTGTGCCGCCTATATGGACTTGAAGAAAATGCCGCGCGACACCATAGGAGCGATGCTCCATACCGTCCTGCAGATAGCCCCCGACAATGCGGCAGCACGCCTTCAGCTGGTGAGCTTCGCCTGGGACCGCAAGGACCACGACGAGGTGATCAGCCTCTGTCAGGAGGCACGGCAGTATAACCCTGAGGAGATGGCGTTCTACTACTATCAGGGAATGGCCTATTATCAGAAAGACCAGAAGGACGATGCTCTGGGCGCCTTCCAGAACGGCATCAGCGTCATCACTCGCGAGAGTAATCCTGCTATCGTCAGCGACTTCTATGCCGTCATGGGCGACCTGCTGCACCAGAAGGGTATGGCCCGTCAGGCTTTCGAGGCCTACGACTCATGCCTGCAGTGGAAAGACGACAACATCATGTGTCTGAACAACTACGCGTACTATCTCAGCGAACTGGGCCAGCAGCTGGACAAGGCCGAGCAGATGAGCTATAGGACCATCAAGGCGGAGCCCAAGAACGCCACCTATCTCGACACCTACGCCTGGATTCTCTTCATGGAGGAGCGCTTTGCCGAGGCGAAGATCTATATCGACCGGGCCTTGCAGAACGATTCCGACAGCAGTGCCGTCATCACCGAGCATGCCGGTGACATCTATGTCAGAAGCGGCGACGCCGACCGCGCCGTGGCCTTGTGGCAGCAGGCGTTGCAGAAAGACCCTGGCAACAAGATGCTTATCAGAAAAATCAAACGCAGAAAATACTTCAAGAAATGAAAAAGTCAAGTTTACTGAAAGTCGCCATTTTAGCATGGCCGCTGGTGTTTGTATCGTGTAAGTCCAAGAAGGTCGTTACCGATGACAACCCCACACCTGTGCCGACCAGCCAGACACAGTTCCTGAACAAGGTGAAGGACAATGTTCAGACGACGAAGTTCATCACTTCGAAAGTGAAGTTCACTGTCGAGGTGGGCTCTCAGAACATCTCCCTCACCGGAAATATGAAGATGAAGCGCGACGACGTCATCCGTCTGCAACTCATGGCCTTCGGATTCGTTGAGGCCGCACGCCTGGAGTTTACCAAGGACTATGTCCTCATCATGGACCGTATCAACAAGCAGTTCCTGAAGGCACCGTATATGTCAATCGACTTCCTGCGCAACAGCGGACTTAACTTCTACTCCCTGCAGGCTCTCTTCTGGAACGAACTCTTCCAGCCCAACCGCGTCAGCGTCAACGAAGAGGATTTGCTGAAGTATGCCACTACGGAGTCAGGCGACGACATTGTCATCTCCCTGGACGACTCAAGAATTGACTATAGCTGGCTGGCGAGCCGTGAGTCGGGTGTCATTAAAATGGCCAACATCCTGTATAAGGACCGTCTGAACGGCAACTCACAGCTGAACTGGGACTATGTCAACTTCGCCACACTGGAGAACTCCAACGTCAAGTTCCCCGATGAGATGAACGTCACGCTGACTACCCCGAAGAAGGAAGTCAAGCTCAGACTCAAGCTCAACTATATCGGCAACGAGACAGAGTGGAACACCCGCACTGAGGTGTCAAACAAGTACCGTGAGGTGACAATCGACGAGATTCTACAACGTTTCATGGCCTTGTAAGCTGATGAGAAGACTGTCATGGCTGTTGGCTGTAAGCTGGCTGTTAGCGGTTACCACTGTTCCTGCACAGACACGGAAGTCTGGGCAGCAAAAGGCGCGTACAACGCAGACTGCCAGGACGAAAGCCAAGACCACTGCCAAGACAAAAAGTCAGAAGGCCAAGACGACAGCGACAAAAGCAACAAAAGCGCAGCCCACCGTAAAGGGTCTGCAGAACCAGCGCCAGCAACTCCAGCGCCAGATCAAGGAGCAGGAGCGTAAGCTGCAGGCCAACCGCCAGAATGTCAAGAAGCGTCTGGAGAACCTTCAGATCATCAATACTGAGATTGCCGACAAGCGTCGCACCATCGACACCATCCGTCGTGACATCGGCGTGCTCGACGGCAATATCAACACCCTGGACATACAGCTGAAGACCCTCGACAAGAAACTTGATGAGCGCAGACAAAACTACATGAAGTCGATGCGCTATATGCACCGCAACCGCTCCATGCAGAACCAGCTGATGTTTATCTTCAGCGCCAGTAACTTTACGCAGATGTACCGCCGGCTGCGTTTCACCCGCGAGTACGCTAAATATCAGCGGGCACAGGGCGAGGCCGTAATGATCTTACAGGACGATATCAGGCAAGCCCAGGAGGAGTTGGCTGCTAATAAGCGACAGAAAGACCGGCTGCTCAGTCGTGGCGAACAGGAACGTAGGGACCTTGAGGGTAAACAGGCTGAGCAGCAGCAGGTGGTCAGCACGCTGCAGAAGGAGCAGAAGACCATCGAGAGTCTTATCACCCAGCAACGCAAGAAAGACGAGGCTCTCAATGCCCAGATAGAAAAACTCATCGCCGAGGAGATAGCCCGTGCCAAAGCCCGTGCTGAGGCTGAAGCCCGTGCTGAGGCTAAGCGCAAAGCCGCTGAGGCCGCTGCCAAGAAGCGTGCCGAGGAGCTGGCGCGTAAGAAAGCTGCTGCCGAGGCCGCAGCACGCGAGAACGTCCGACGTATTGCTGAGGCTAAAGCCCGTGAGGAGCGTGCCAAGCAGCAGGCGCTTGCTGCCGCCAAGAAGAGCGCTGCAGAGAAAGCGGCTGCCGAGGCTGCCGCCCGTGAGGCCGAGCAGGCCCGTCGTGAGGCTGAGCGTAAGGCTAATGAAGAGACCAAGGCCCATGAGCGCGAGGTGGCCGAGGCCCGGAAGAAGGAACGTGAAGAGGTACGCGAGACGTTCACTGTCTCATCGGAAGACCGCCGTCTGAGTGGTAACTTCGAGAACAACCGCGGACGTCTGCCTATGCCTATTACCGGCGGCTACCGCATCGTCAACGGCTTCGGTCAGAATGCTGTCGAAGGTCTGAAGGGTGTGCAGCTCGACAACAAAGGCATCAACATCAAGGGACAGCCCGGTGCCATGGCCCGCTGCGTCTTCAACGGTGAGGTGTGTGCCGTCTTTAATATCGGTGGTGTGATGGGTGTCATGGTGCGTCATGGCAGCTATATCTCCGTCTATACCAACCTCTCCAGTGTCAGCGTCCGCCGCGGTCAGCAGGTCAGTGCACGCCAGACGCTGGGCACCGTCAATAGTGACGGCATCCTCCACTTCCAGCTTCGCAAGGGCACGGCCCCCCAAAATCCCGCCGGCTGGCTGGGTCGCTGAGTATCAATAAATAAAAAGAGGATGTGCCTTGACACATCCTCTTTTTGATTATCTGATGAACAATAGCTCTCGATATTTCGGCAACGGCCACAGTGAGTCATCGACGATGAGCTCGAGTTTGTCTATCTCGTAGCGGATGGTGTCGAGCTTGGGCTCTACCTTGTCGTGGTAGGCGATGGCCTTCTCGTGCTCGTCAGTAATCTTGTTGGCTAGCTTGCGGGCGTTGACAAGATCCTCTACACCTTTCTCGATGGCACTGGTACGCTCGGCAATCTCCTCGATGATCTTCAGGTTGCGGGCGTTCAGTTTCTCGGCCTTGTCGATGGGGAAAACGGTAGACACACTGTCGACATTCTTAAGCAGCGCGCTCTGGTAGCGCGTGGCTACGGGAATGATGTGGTTCATCGAGATGTCGCCCAGCACGCGGGCCTCAATCTGTATCTTCTTGGTGTAGGTCTCCCACTTCACCTCGTTGCGGGCCTCGAGTTCTTTCTTGGTCATCACGCCCAGACTCTCAAACATCTGGATGCTCTCAGGGTCAAGGTAGCGCTCAAAGATCTTCGGGCACGATTTTTCCACGTCCAGACCGCGCTTCTCAGCCTCTGCTACCCACTCGTCGCTGTAGCCGTTGCCGTCGAAGCGGATGGGTTTGCAGGTCTTGATGTCCTCGCGCAGCACCTCGATGATGGCGTGGAATGTAGCGGTATGACCGGTGCCAGCGAGTTTCTTCTCTAGCTCGGGAATCTTGCCGTCGACGCGCTTTTTGAACGAGACAAGTGCCTCAGCAACTGCGCTGTTCAGGGCTATCATGGCACTGGCACAGTTGGCCTCGCTACCCACGGCACGGAACTCAAAGCGGTTGCCGGTGAAGGCGAAAGGCGACGTACGGTTGCGGTCCGTATTGTCGATGAAGAGCTCAGGAATCTCAGGGATGTCCATCTTCAGACCCTGCTTGCCGGCCATGGCGAGCATGTCCTCCACGTCAGCCTTCTCGATGTGGTCGAGCAGTTCGCTGAGTTGCTTGCCCAGGAACGACGAGATGATGGCGGGCGGTGCCTCGTTGGCACCCAGACGGTGGGCATTGGTGGCGCTCATGATGCTAGCTTTCAGAAGACCGTTATGACGGTATACACCCATCAGCGTCTCAACAATAAACACGGCGAAGCGTAGGTTGCCCTCGGCGTTCTTGCCAGGGGCGTGGAGCAGCACGCCATTGTCGGTAGAGAGTGACCAGTTGTTGTGCTTGCCGCTACCGTTGATACCTGCGAAAGGCTTCTCATGGAGCAGCACACGGAAACCGTGCTTGCGAGCCACGCGCTTCATGACGGACATGAGCAGCATGTTGTGGTCGACGGCGAGGTTCGTCTCTTCGAAGATAGGTGCCAACTCAAACTGGTTGGGGGCCACCTCGTTGTGGCGCGTCTTGCAGGGGATGCCCAGCTCCAGGGCGACAATCTCCAGTTCCTTCATGAAGGCAGCTACGCGCTCAGGGATGGCACCAAAATAGTGGTCGTCCATCTGCTGGTTCTTGGCAGAGTCGTGTCCCATCAGCGTGCGACCCGTCAGCAGCAGGTCGGGACGGGCGGCATACAAGCCCTCATCCACCAAGAAGTACTCCTGCTCCCACCCGAGATTCGAGGTCACCTTCTTCACTGCTGGGTCAAAGTAGTGGCACACATCGGTGGCGGCCACGTTCACGGCGTGGAGAGCACGGAGCAACGGGGCTTTATAGTCGAGAGCCTCACCGCTATAGGAAATAAATACGGTGGGGATGCAGAGGGTGTCGTCAATAATAAAGACGGGGCTGGTGGGGTCCCAAGCTGAGTAGCCGCGGGCCTCGAAGGTGGAGCGGATGCCGCCAGAGGGGAACGACGAGGCGTCGGGCTCCTGCTGAACGAGCAGTTTGCCGCTGAACTCTTCTACCATACCGCCCTTGCCGTCGTGCTCGATGAACGAGTCGTGCTTCTCAGCGGTTCCTTCGGTCAGGGGCTGGAACCAGTGAGTATAGTGTGTGACGCCATTCTCCGTGGCCCACTGCTTCATGCCGGCAGCCACGGCGTCAGCAACCTGACGGTCCAGACGGGCGCCATTGTCCATCACGTCGATCATCTTCTCGTACACGTCCTTGGGCAGGTACTTGTACATTTTTTCGCGGTTGAAGACCTTGCTTCCAAAATACGATGCGGGTCTCTCCGCCGGTGCTTTTACGTCGAGCGGCTTCTTCTTGAAGGCCTCACCGACAACCTGAAATCTTAATGCTTCCATAATCTTACCTATTTTAATTAGTATCACTTTGATTGTTTGATGCTGCAAAAGTATAATGTTTTGACGTGAAAGAACTAAAAAGTCTTACTTTTTGTTTGTTAAAATTCAAATCAACTTACATTATGTAAAATCACAAAGCAGTTTTACTTTCTATTTGCTAACACTTTGCACTTATAATCTATCATTTCGTTACAATCTGTTATCGGGTACAGAACAGAGAGCTATCATATATTTTATGTTGAATATCGAAAGAAAAAGAAGAAAAGATTCCCGAATATGGGAATATATTTGTAATTTTGCCAAAAATTAAGTTGAACTATGCAAATTATCTTTGATGATAAGGATTTTACTGGAACTAACGGAAAGAGTTCTGTTCGGGTTGTCAACGGAATGGTGGAGCGCATACTTTTCCGCGAGTTTGACGGCGGCATTAGAATAACAGTTTTAAGTTTAGATGATACTCACTATGGCAACAAGAAATGAAAACTCTGCACCTTTCATGGCAGTTCATCCAGGAATGATGATCAAGCCAGAAATCGATGAGCGTGGTATTAGCCAGAAAGAATTTGCCAAGATGCTTGGCACACAACCTTCACATCTGAGCGAGGTGCTTAATGGAAAGCGTGCTCTGACAACAGAATTGGCTGTGAAGATTGAGAATGCAATTGGACTTCCTGCAAAGATTCTGCTGTCTGCCCAGACACAATATGAGTTGGAATCGACAGTTGAAGACAACCAGCACGAAACAGTTTCAATCACCATTCCTGTTCGTGACCGCAACCTTTTGCAAGAGCTTGTTCGCAAGTTTGGTTGGGCCTGTGTGTTTTAAATCCTAAAAGAGGAGTCGTCATGAAAAAACAGAGATATGCAGTCATCGTGCTTTTTGCACTGATTATCGCTTCGAGCATGACCAGTATTGGTAGCTATAGCCGGGCAAGTAGGCTAGTGAATGAGGATATGGACAGAGCCCTGGCGCTGGCCTTGGAGGAACAGAAGAACGATGTTATCAGCCAGGATACTATCCGTACGTTCAACGGTCACTTGCAGATAGCAGAACTGCGAGGAAAAGCCACTTTGGCAGTTGACACCCGTGGAAAGAAATTCAAGGCGTATGCCCACTGCTCTGAGGCTACTATCTTCAGCCTGTCAGACCAGCGGCTGGCTTCCGTGCTTTGGATAATAACAATAGGTTGGGGCATGTTCTGGTTCTATCGTAGAAGGAAGTTTGAGCCGCTACTGGCGGGCATGACCCATTTTGGCGGATTACGTTACTCTGAATCTGAAAACCGGTTCTATGCTAAGGATGGTCACCAAGTACAGCTCACTCCCATGCAACATCAGCTAATGGAAATGTTTTTCCAATCTCCCTCCCATTCGTTGACAAAGACAGAAATCTGCGATGCCCTCTGGCCCAAGAAACCCGATGCCAGCGAGACACTCTACACCCTGATTCGCAGGCTAAAGCCTGTCATAGAGCAACATTCTGACCTAAAAATCGAATCGGACCGCAGTAAGGCTTATAGCCTGAAAACTAAATAGATAGCTTGCTGACATTGTATCTGACAATGAAATGTCAGACAAATGTCAGACTGTTTTTTCGAGCCTCTCGTTATTTGTTGCTACCTTCGCTGAAAAATCAAGCAAAGTATGATGCAACAAACAACATTTCAAAGAATCAACACCTGTGCCGCATGGCTTATGTTTGCCATTGCTGCCATCGTCTACGGACTGACCATAGAACCGACGGCCAGCCTGTGGGACTGTCCTGAATTCATCGCTTGTGGCTATAAGTTGGAAATCGGTCACCCGCCTGGGGCGCCTGTCTTCATGCTGGTAGCCAACCTCTTCTCTCATTTAGCCAGCGACACCGCTCATGTGGCTATGATGGTCAACCTGCTGTCTGCCCTTCTGAGTGCAGGATGCATCTTCTTCCTGTTCCTCACCATCACGCATCTCGCCAAGATGTTGGTTTGTCCTAAAGTGGAGAACCTGACCATTCCAAATGCCATGACCATCGAAGCGTGTGGGGCGGTGGGAGCATTAGCTTACACCTTCAGCGATACATTCTGGTTCTCAGCTGTTGAAGCGGAAGTGTACGCTTTTTCCAGTTTCCTGACCGCCTTGATGTTTTGGCTAATTCTGAAGTGGGAGTCAGAGGCTGACTGTCCACGCAGCGACCGCTGGATAATCCTGATAGCCTATATCACCGGCCTGTCCATTGGCGTTCACCTGCTCTGCCTGTTGTGTCTGCCAGCGATGTCGTTTGTGGTTTATTTCCGTCATGCTAAGCGTATTACGGCAATGGGCATACTGAAGACGTTGGTTGTAGGGGCGTTGCTGGTTGGCGTTATCCTCTACGGACTCATTCCCGGCATCGTCACTATGGGTGGCTGGGCAGAACTATTGTTCACCAATCTATTAGGTTGCCCTTACAACACAGGACTCGTTGTCTATATTATTTTGCTGACAGGCACACTTGTTATGGCATACTATAAAGTGAAGCGGAGATTGCTCAAATTGCCGCTGGCCTGTGTCTTGATGATACTGGCAGGCTACAGCAGCTACGGCGTCATCTTCATCCGGGCTAATGCCAACACCCCCATGTGTGAGAATGCACCTGGCAACATTTTCGCTCTGGGCAGCTATCTGAACCGAGAGCAATATGGGAACACACCACTCTTTTATGGGCCTGCGTATTGTAGCGAGTTAGATCGTGAACCAAGAGGTGAATATCTGGTTCCCAAGCAAGAGGAGGGAAGGGCGATTTATCGTCCTGCGGCAGACTCGACGAAGCAGCAGTATGAAGTCGTACGGCACGACATCAAATACCTGTACAAGGAGAATATGTATTTCCCGCGCATGCACTCTCAGCGACATGCCAAGGCCTACGAGGACTGGCTGGGGGGAGTGAAGAAAGAAGGGAACTTGCCCACCTTTGCTGAGAACCTGCGTTTCTTCATCTCCTATCAGGTGAACTTCATGTATTGGCGCTACTTCCTGTGGAACTTCGTGGGACGGCAGAATAATATTCAGGGACATGGCGAAGTGGAACACGGCAACTGGATAACAGGTTTCCAATGGATAGATGACTGGCTGCTAGGGTGTGACACATTGAAACTGCCGTCAGACCTGGCAAAGAACAAAGGGCGCAACGTGTTCTATGCCCTGCCACTGTTGCTTGGTTTGGCAGGCATCGTCTGGCAATGGCGTAAAGGTCGTGAGGGCAAACAGCAACTGTGGATTGTCACACTGCTGTTCCTGATGACTGGGCTTGCCATTGTCGTTTACATCAACCAGACACCACTCCAGCCTCGTGAGCGCGACTATGCCTACGCCGGCTCTTTCTATGCCTTTGCCATCTGGATTGGCTTAGGCGCAGCATATCTCAATAAACTTGCTCCCCTTGCCCTTCTCGTTCCCCTGCAGATGGTCTCTCAGACTTGGGACGACCACGATCGTTCAGGGCGTTACACCTGTCGCGACTTCGGTGCCAACTACTTGGAGAGTATGCAGCGCGAAGGACACCCCATCATTCTGACGGATGGTGACAACGATACGTTTCCACTCTGGTATAACCAAGAGGTGGAGGGCGTGCGCACCGACACCCGTGACTGCAATATGGAGTATCTGCAAACCGACTGGTATATCGACCAGATGAAGCGGCCTGCTTACGACTCGCCAGCCTTGCCCATCAGTTTGCAACACAAAGACTATCAAGAAGGGCAGATGGAATATCTACCCATCAATACCGATAGCCTTACTATTGGGGCTGGGAATGACAAGATGGTCATCTCGCTCAAAGGGAAACACGGACTGTATAAGAATGAGTTGATGGTGCTGGAGATGCTGTCGCACGCTGACTGGAGCCGTCCCGTCTATCTCTCCATCAGCTTAGGCTCCGATATGCTGTCATTCCTTCGCGAACACTTGGTATTGGAAGGTCTGGCCTATCGTGTATCGCCAACGACTGATGGTCAGCGGGTCGATGTGGAACGGCTCTATGACAACGTCATGCATCGTTTCCGCTATGGCGGTCTAAACACGAAAGGCATCTATGTGGACGAAGACGTGAAGCATCTGGCCAATACGCACCAGCTTGTCATGGGCATACTCATCGACTCGCTGTTACAGCAAGGTGACACCAAGCGCGCATTGGCCGTATGCCAGAAATGGCAAAAGGAGATGCCACAAGAAAATGTACCTTATACCGATGCAGCCCTTTCAATGGCACGGTGTTACTACCAGATAAATCATCCAAAACAAGGTGATGAAATCATCAGTAGTCTGCTGCGTCGTTCAGAAGAGTGGATCTCGTGGATCGAGACAATTAAGCCAAAACGTCGCTCCGGCTCTCTATACTCTCAATACACATGGATAAAGACCATGCAACAGGCTCTTTCTGTGGCCGTAGAATTTGAAAGAAACGAAATTTATCATCAATACATCAAGCAATATGAAAAATTTATCAATCAGTAGGTGCATCATCATCGTAGCTTGCATTCTCATCATGGTAGGATACCTCCTGATGGCTGGCCCAGGGAGCACAGAACATTCTTTTAACCCAGAGATCTTCTCTACAAGGAGATTAGTCATTGCTCCAATTCTTTGTCTTGCAGGCTATCTGTTGATAGTGTTTGGTATACTCTGTTCCCAACGTTCCATAAAAGGCACTGCATCAGAGACCAACAAAACTTATAGCTGATTATACTATTATGGCATCAAGGCTTGGAGTTCTTTGCTCCAAGCCTTGATGCGTTGTAGTGTTTTTATGGTTGCAGCGTAAAACCGAGAACCAGATAGACTTTCTGTGAACAGGGGTTGCCGGAGACCTCTGCGAAGACGGGAACGCTGAAGGTGTCGGTCACCTTGATGTCCTTCGTGGCTTTCAACGCCAGGTTGGTAACGGCGAAGCCCGTCGTGCCGTAACTCGTGGTGGCCCAGGGAACGGCGCCAGCCGTAGCAGTCCATTCTATAGCAGAGAGTTTGAATGGGACAACTACTTCGAAATAACTGCTATAGGCTCGCTTGCCGTCCTTATTCACGCCGTCGTTGCCGGCAAAGTTGGTGTACCACTGCAATGAGGCAACGCCAAAATCGTAGCCCACAGTGGCCTCAAAGAGGTGGTTGGTGCCGTGGGCATCGTATTTGAAGTAGCGGTTCTCCGGGTCGAGTCCGGCGTTGAACCAGTAGTCGGTGATACCGATGTTCAGACCGCCCAGCGTGTACGCCAGTGTCAGGTCCAGCTCCTTGGTGTCGTTCGCGTCGGTCAGTCCTACACTGCCCCATGCTGACAGGCTTAGTCCCTTATAACCGATGCCTAACGTGGGCTGCAGCGATACGTTGCCCAAGTCCTGACCACGCCAGATGTAACTACTCACGACGTCTCCACTAATCGTTGTTTCAATCTCATCCTGTGCCCCAGCGGCCGTTGCTCCGAGGAGCAACAAGCCTACGAGACAGAATCTTTTTACCTTTTTCATAATCATAATCGTTTTGAATTTCAAGCGGTTGCAAATTTTTCACTTTTCACTCTTCACTCTTCACTTAGTTATAGCATGCTTCGCCGTGTTCGTAGATGTCGAGACCTTCCTCTTCGACACGGGCTTCAACACGCAGGCCATGCAGTTTCTTGATACCGAAGAACAGTACGAATCCGCAGGCAGCAGCCCAGAGGTCGATGCACAGAATACCGAAGGCCTCAGCACCGAAGAATCCCCAGCCGTGACCATAGAAAGCGCCGTTGCTCGTAGAGAGCAGACCGGTCATCAGCGTACCCAGGATACCGCAGACGCCGTGTACTGACGAGGCACCTACAGGATCATCGATGTGCAGCACGTGGTCGATGAACTCGATGGCGTAGACCAGTACCAGTCCGCAGACCAGTCCGATGACGACGGCACCGATGGGGCTCACCAAGTCGCAACCTGCCGTGATGCCTACCAGTCCGGCCAGCACACCGTTCAGCGTCAATGACAGAGAGGGTTTTCCGTACTTCCACCACGTCAGGAACATCGTGGCTACACCACCGGCAACAGCGGCCAGGTTGGTGGTCAGGAAGACGTGGCTGATGGCGATACGGTTCACCTCACCCGATGCTGCCAACTGCGAGCCGGGGTTGAAACCGAACCAACCGAGCCAGAGTATAAAGACACCCAGCGAGGCCAGCGTCAGGTTGTGACCGGGAATGGCGCGGCTCTTGCCGTCTTTCGAGTATTTACCGATACGCGGACCTAAGGCCAGTGCACCAATCAGGGCGAGCACACCGCCTACGCTATGCACGATGGCAGAGCCTGCAAAGTCGTGGAACACGTCGCCAAAGGTCGACATCATAAACCCGTCAGCAGCATCGTTGCACAGCCAGCCGCCACCCCATGTCCAGTGACCCTCTATCGGGTAGATCAGCAGCGAGATGGCTGCACTATAAATGAGGTACATCGAGAACTTCGTGCGCTCTGCCATCGCACCGCTGACTATCGTGGCGCTGGTGGCACAAAAGACCGTCTCGAAAATCAAGAAACCCTCTACGGGCAGGTCGCCCTTATAGAAACTCAGGTCGCCCCAGTTGGGCATACCGACGAACCCGGCTCCGTCACTTCCGAACATGAAACCGAAGCCCACAAAGAAGAACAGCAACGAGCCGAACATGAAGTCGACAAAGTTCTTCATCAGGATGTTTGCCGTGTTCTTCGACCGCGTAAAACCGGCCTCACACAGTGCAAATCCCGGCTGCATCCAGAATACCAACATCGCAGCCAACAACATCCATACAGTATCGAGTGATAATCCTATTTCGTTCATAATCCTGAAAATTTTTGTTCTTTACCTATTTCTTGTCTCTCAAAACAGTGTCGCCGTTCTCACCAGTGCGGATGGACCACGTGTCGATCATGTCGCTCACGAAGATGCGGCCGTCGCCAATCTCGCCCGTATGCGCCACCTTCAGAATGACCTTCACCGTCGGGTCCACAAACTGGTCGCGACATACGATGGTCAGCGCCACGCGCTCTATCACGTCCGTTGAGTACTGCACGCCACGGTAGATGCGCTCCTCGCGGCTCTGACCGATGCCGTGCACGGCGTGGTACTCAAACCAGTCGATGTCCGACTGCAACAATGCCTCCTTCACATCCTCGAACTTTGTCTTCCGGATGATTGCTTCAATCTTTTTCATACCTTAAACCTTTCTTTTGTTAATACCTTATATTATAACACTTAAAATGTGACACTTTGTTCGAATCACACTGCAAAGGTACGACATTTTGTTGCAAAACCACTCAGAGAATACGACATTTTGTTTGTTAAAAACAAATCAAACTGTCTTTTTGTTAACTTTAGATTGGATAAACATGCAAAAAGTTATCACTTTGCGCCAAAATCAAGACATTTTGACGCAAAGTGATAGTAGGAGGTAAGCAGATATGACTACCGGTTCCAGGCCTTGATGCGCTCGAGAGCCTCGTTGGTGCGCTCGTGGGTACTGAAGGCGGTGAAGCGGACGTAGCCCTCGCCGGAGGGACCGAAACCGACACCAGGGGTGCAGACGACGTTGGCGCCGTAGAGCAGGGCCTCGAAGAAACTCCAGGAGGTCATACCGTCGGGGGTCTTCATCCAGACGTATGGGGCATTCTCGCCACCGTAGCACTCGAAACCGAGGGAGCGCAGGGTGGTGAGCATCTTCTGGGCGTTCTCCATATAGTAGTCGATGGTCTGCTGGATCTGCTTTTTGCCTTCGGGGGTATAGATGGCCTCAGCAGCACGCTGCGAGACGTAGCTGGTGCCGTTGAACTTAGTGCACTGGCGACGCAGCCACAGTTGGTTGAGCGAGATGCGCTCGCCCTCGAAGGTGGCCACGCTGACGTCCTTCGGTACGATGGTGTAGCCGCAGCGGATGCCTGTGAAACCGGCGGTCTTGGAGTAGGAGTGGAACTCGACGGCGCACTTGCGGGCACCGCGAATCTCGTAGATGCTGCGGGGTATCTCCGGGTCGCGGATGTAGGCCTTATAGGCGGCATCGTAGAGAATCAGCGCATCGTTCTTCAGGGCGTAGTTCACCCACTTGCGCAACTCCTGCTTGGTGATGACCGTACCCGTGGGGTTGTTGGGATAGCACAGGTAGATGACGTCGACGGGACGCCCCTTGGGAACCTCCGGCACAAAACCGTTCTCTGCCGTAGTGGGCATATAGCGCACATTGGTCCAGCGCCCGTCTTTGTAGACACCGCAGCGGCCAATCATCACGTTGGAGTCGATATAGACGGGATAGATGGGGTCGGTGACACCGATGAAGTTGTCCCAGTGGAGCAGCTCCTGGAAGTTGCCCGTATCCGACTTGGCACCGTCGTTGATAAACACCTCGTCGATGTCGAGGTGGATGCCACGCGGCAGGAAGTCGTTCTTCAGGATGGCTTCGCGCAGGAAGTCGTAGCCCTGCTCAGGACCATAGCCGCGGAAGCCCTCGGCGGTGGCCATCTCGTCGACGGCACGGTGCATCGCCTCGATGACGGCAGGACAGAGCGGCTGGGTGACGTCGCCAATACCAAGGGAGATGACGTCAGCCTTGGGGTGCATCACCTTGAAGGCGTTGACCTTCTTGGCGATGTCGGCGAACAGGTAGTTGTTCTGGAGATTCAGGAAGTGGATGTTTACTAGGGCCATAGTCTAAAAATTACATAAAAAATTCGTGTTCAATTCGTGGAAATTCGTGTTTATATTTCAACATATAATTATCATGAATTTGCCATGAATTATTCATTAATGTATATTTCGCCGTCGAAGACGAAGGCGGCGGGGCCGGTCTTCAGAATGTGATTATCGGTTTCGCGCCACTCGATGTGGAGGGTGCCGCCGTCCATGATGATGTCGCTCTCACGGCCGGCACGACCGGTCAAACAGGCAGCGACGGCGGTGGCGCAGGCTCCCGTACCACAGGCTTGGGTGATGCCGCTGCCACGCTCCCAGACGCGGGTGCGGATTTGGGGTGTGGTGTCAGCAGGGGAACCGCTGACCACAGTATCAATGCGGGCGAACTCGATGTTGCAGCGCTGTGGGAAGGCAGGATGGTGCTCCAGGACGCGGCCCGTCTCAGCCACCTGGTCAACATTGTCGGTGAAGATGACGTAGTGGGGATTGCCCATGGAGACGAAAGTACCCTGTGTGAGGCCACGCGTCGGTACAAACTGCGCCGGGTTCTCCAAGATCGGTTCACCCATGTCGACGGTGACGCTTTCGACGATGCCGTCAGCGATGTGGAGCAGCAGGGTCTTGACGCCAGACAGGGTGAGTAGGCGGATTTCCGTCTTGGTGGTCAGGCCGCGCTCGTAGAGATATTTGCCTATGCAGCGGCTGGCATTGCCGCACATCATGGCCTCAGAGCCGTCGGCGTTGAAGATGCGCATGGAGAAGTCTGCCTCAGGGACGGGGCTGCGGTCGATGAGCACCAAGCCGTCGGAACCGATGCCCTTGTGACGGTCGCTCCATGCGATGGCCGCTGCGATGGGGTCGGCGATGGGGTGCTCCATCGCGTTGACGTAGATGTAGTCGTTGCCGCAGCCGTGCATCTTGGTGAAGTAAATCTTACTCATGGGGCTGATGGGGCTTATAGGGCTAATGGGACAAATGGGCAAGGAAACTGTGGACCTTCTGAGCCGTCTGGATGCCGCTGGCGAGGGCGCGGACCACGAGGGAGGCTCCGTTGGCAGCGTCGCCGCAGACGAAGACGTTGGCGGGGTACTCGGGGTGCTCGGGCTTTAAGAAGCCCATCGCGAGGAGGACTAGTTCGGCCTTGATGATTTCCGGCTCGCCTTTCTCTATCATCAGTGGGCGACCGCCGTTGGGATTCGGTTCCCAGTCGATTTCCTGTACCTTTACACCCGTCAGTTTGCCGTTCTCGCCCAGAAACTCAAGGGTGTTGATGTTCCAACGACGGGTGCAGCCTTCCTCGTGACTTGAGGTGGTCTTGAGGGTACGCGGCCAGTTGGGCCAGGGGCTTTGCGGGTCGTCGGGACCTTCAACGGGACGGGGCATGATTTCAATCTGGGTGACGGACTTGCAGCCTTGGCGGTGAGCGGTTCCGATGCAGTCGGAGCCGGTGTCGCCTCCACCGATGACGAGGACGTCCTTGCCTTTGGCGGTGATGCGGTCGTCTTTGCTGAACTCCATGCCAGTGAGAACGCGGTTCTGCTGAGAGAGGAGCTCGAGGGCGAGGTGAACGCCCTTGAGGTCGCGGCCGGGGGCCTTGAGGTCGCGGGCTATGGGGGTACCGGTGGCGAGGACGACGGCGGCGAAGTCGGAGCTAAGCTGCGATGAAATCGCATCTGAAGAAACGGGACAGTCGTACTTGAACTCAATGCCCTCGGCTTCCAGCAGGCGGATGCGGCGGTCGATGATGGCCTTGTTGAGTTTGAAGTTGGGGATGCCGTAGCGGAGGAGACCGCCGGCGGATTCGTTCTTCTCGAAGACCGTTACGGTGTAGCCCAGCTGGTTGAGGGCGTTGGCGGCAGCGAGGCCGGCGGGACCGGCACCGATGACGGCGACACGGACGGGGATGTCGGCGGCAGAACCGCCGACCACACTGGCCTTCATGATGCAGTGCTGGGGGATGCGCGGCTGGATGTAGCCCTCGCGGAAGGCGGCCTCGGTGATGGCGGCCTCGTCCTCGCGGTTGGTGGTGGGCTCGTGGTTGAAGCGGTTGAGCACGCAGGCCTTTTCGCAGAGGGCGGGACAGATGCGGCCCGTGAACTCTGGGAAGGGGTTGGTGCTGTTGAGCAGGCGGTAGGCAAGTTCCCAGTCGCCGCGGTAGAGGGCGTCGTTCCACTCGGGCGCCTTATTGCCCAGCGGACAGGCCCAGTGGCAGAAGGGCACACCGCAGTCCATGCAGCGCGAGGCCTGCAGCTTGCGTTCGCGGGTGTTGAGCGTCTGCTCGACCTCGCCGAAGTCGTGGATGCGGTCGTGAATCGGACGGTAGCCCGCCTCCTGGCGGTGTATCTCTAAAAATGCTTTCGGATTTCCCATTGTCTTATTTCTTTTAACCACGAATTATACTAATTCCACTAATTGTTAATTCGTTTAATTCGCGAAATTCGTGGTTTTAATTAATAATCCCGTTGTATGTTTGCAATTTTTTCTTGGAGTTTCTTGTTCTGCTCTTCCTGAAGCACACGTTTGTACTCGATAGGCACTATCTGGATGAAGTCGCCTATGACGCGCTGCCAGTCGTCGAGCATACGTCCGGCGAGGGCCGAACCCGTGTGCAGATAGTGCTGGCGGATGAGCTCGAGCAGTTCCTTGCGCGATACGCTGTCCTCGACCAGCGAGAGCTCCACCATGTCCATGTTGCAGAAGTAGTCGAACGTGTGGTCGGGGTCGTAGGCATAGGCGACGCCGCCCGACATGCCCGCGGCGAAGTTGCGACCAGTCTTACCCAGCACAACCACGCGGCCGCCGGTCATGTACTCGCAGCAGTGGTCGCCGGCACCCTCGATGACGGCGATGGCTCCGCTGTTGCGCACGCCGAAGCGCTCGCCCACTTTGCCATTGATGTAGAGTTCGCCAGATGTGGCTCCGTAGAGGCCCGTGTTGCCGGCAATGATATTCTCTTCTGCCTTGAAGTCGTCGCTTCTTCTTGCGGGCGGCAGGATGCTGATGCGACCTCCAGAAAGGCCCTTTCCGAAGTAGTCGTTGCACTCGCCCTCGAGCTTCAGGTTCAGTCCGTGAACGGCGAAGGCACCAAAGCTCTGTCCGGCTGCGCCTTTGAACTTGATGTTGATGGTGCCGTCGGGCAGACCAGCCTCGCCGTATTGCTTGGCGATGACGCCTGAGAGCATCGTCGTCACGGCGCGGTCGGTGTTCTTGATGGCGTAGTCGAGCGTCACCTCCTCTTGGCTCTCGATAGCCGTTTGCGCAGCCTTTATAATCTCCTCGTCCTTCACGCCGGAGACGCGGGTGTAGGCGCCGCGATCCCAGTAGAGGGCCTTGTCTGTTTCGGGTTTGTGGAGCAGGCGGGCGAAGTCGATGGTGCGCCATTTCTCTGCGGCAGAACCGCTGAGCACACTATCGGGCATAGTGACGTCGATGAGCTCGGTATGCCCAATGATTTCCTTGAGGCTGTGCACGCCTATCTCGCTCAGATATTCGCGAACCTGTTGAGCCAGGAACGTAAAGAAGTTCACCACATACTCGGCGCGGCCCTCGAAGTGCTTGCGCAGCTCGGGGTTCTGCGTCGCCACGCCCATCGGACAGGTGTTCGTGTTGCACTTGCGCATCATGACGCAACCCAGCACAATCAGCGGGAGCGTGCCAAACGAAAACTCGTCGGCACCGAGCATCGCCATGATAATGACGTCCTTCGCGGTCTTCAACTGACCGTCGGTCTGCAGGCGCACCTGATTGCGCAGTCCATTGATGACCAGCGTCTGTTGCGTCTCAGCCAATCCAATCTCCGGCGAGATACCCGCGAAGCGCATGCTTGAGGCAGGGCTGGCGCCCGTGCCACCCTCAGCACCGCTGATGACGATGAGGTCGGCCTTGGCCTTGGCTACTCCGGCGGCGATGGTTCCCACACCGCTCTCGGCAACGAGTTTCACGCTCACGGCAGCCGTGGGGTTGATATTCTTCAGGTCAAAGATGAGCTGTGCCAGGTCCTCGATGCTGTAGATGTCGTGATGGGGCGGCGGCGAGATGAGCGAGATGCCGGGGATGGCGTTGCGCGTCTTGGCGATGATGTCGTTCACCTTGAAGCCGGGCAACTGACCGCCCTCGCCGGGCTTGGCACCCTGTGCCACCTTGATCTGGATCTCCTCTGCGTTCACCAGGTATTCTGCTGTTACGCCAAAGCGTCCCGAAGCAATCTGCTTGGTCTTGCTCGACAGCGACACGCCGTCGACCTCCGTGTGGTAGCGGGCGTTGTCCTCGCCGCCCTCGCCGGTATTGCTGCGTGCACCCAGTTTGTTCATCGCCAGTGCCAAAGCCTCGTGGGCCTCGATGCTCAGAGCGCCAAAACTCATGGCACCTGTAACAAAATGCTTCACGATGCTTTCCACGGGCTCCACCTCGTCGATGGGCGTTGGCTTGGCGGCCTTCTTGAAGTGGAAGAAGTCGCGGAGGAAGATGGGGTTTTCCTTCTCGTCGACCTCGGCGGCCCACGCCTTGAACTTCTCGTACGAGCCCTGGCGCGTGGCCAGTTGCAGGTGTGCGATAGTCTCCGGCGTCCAGGCGTGCTTGATGCCGTCCTTGCGCCAGGAGAACTGGCCGTGGTTTTTCAGCATTCCGCCGTTCTTTCGTCCGTTGTCCGCGCTGTCCGCGCGGCCCATCTCGTGCAGTCGGATTGCATCCCTCGCAATCTCCTTCAGACCGATGCCGCCAATGGTGCTGACCTCTGTGCCAAAATAGCGGCGCAGCAGGTCCTCGCTCAGTCCGATGCTCTCAAAAATCTTCGCACCACGGTACGAGCGGATGGTCGAGATGCCCATCTTCGACATAATCTTCTTGAGGCCTTTGTCCACGGCCTTGATATAGTGGGCCTCAGCGGTGGCGTAGTCCTCCTGTATCTTGCCTCGCTTGACGAGGTCGTCGAGGATGGCGAACGTCATATACGGACATAGTGCGCTGGCACCATAGCCAAGCAACAATGCTGCATGCATCACCTCGCGAATCTCACCGCTCTCCACGATGAGGGCGGTCTGAACACGCTTACCGACGGAAATGAGGTAGTGGTGGACGGCGGATACGGCCAACAACGATGGAATTGCAGCATGCTGCTCGTCAATGTCGCGGTCGGAGAGGATGATGTAGTTTACACCCTCGTCAACACTCGTCTCAGCCTGATGGCAGAGGTTGTCCAGTGCCTGGCGCAAGCCTTCCTCGCCCTTACTCATTTCAAAGAGGATAGGCAGTTTCTTGGTGCTGAAGCCCTTATAGCGGATATTACAAAGTATGTCAAGTTGTGTATTTGTCAGCACGGGCTGCGGCAGACGAACCATCTTACAGTTCGATGCATCGGGTGTCAGGATGTTTGTTCCCACGGCTCCGATGTACTCCGTCAGACTCATCACCAGTTCCTCGCGGATGGGGTCGATGGCGGGGTTCGTCACCTGTGCAAACTGCTGACGGAAATAGTTGAACAGCACCTGCGGACGGTCTGAAATGACGGCCAGCGGCGTGTCGTTACCCATCGCAGCTACCGGCTCCTGACCGGCGGTCGCCATGGGGATAATGGTTTTGTCGATATCTTCCTGACCGAAGCCAAAGGTGACGAGCTTTTGTTCGAAGTTGCTGACCGAGTTGTCAACCTTTCGTCCGCTCTTCAACTTCTCCAACTGCACGCGGTTCTCGTTCAGCCACTCGCGGTAGGGATGCGCCTTGGCCAACTGCTCCTTGATCTCGCCGTCGTAGTAAATCTTACCCTCCTGCGTGTCAATCAGCAGAATCTTTCCTGGCTGCAGGCGACCTTTCGACACCACGTCGCCCGGCTCGAAGTCCATCACGCCCACCTCTGAGGCCACCACCATCATACCCTGCTTCGTAATCGTATAACGGCTGGGGCGCAGACCGTTTCTGTCGAGCATCCCGCCCGCATAGCGTCCGTCAGAGAAAAGCAACGCAGCAGGACCATCCCACGGCTCCATCAGGATAGAGTGGTACTCGTAGAACGCCTTCAGATCTTCAGAAATGGGGTTCTTGTCGTTGAACGACTCCGGCACCAGAATGGCCATCGCCTGTGGCAGCGACAGTCCGCTCATCATCAGGAACTCGAACACGTTGTCGAGGCTGGCTGAGTCGCTCATACCCTCCTGTACTATTGGGCGCAGGTCCTTGATGTCGCCCAGAGCCTCGCTGCTCAGCACACTCTCGCGCGCCTTCATCCACCCACGGTTGCCGCGGATGGTGTTGATCTCACCGTTGTGAGCCAACAAGCGGAAGGGCTGGGCCAGTTTCCATTTGGGGAATGTGTTTGTGCTGAAACGGGAGTGCACCAGCGCCAGTCCGCTTGTGAAGTAGTCGTTCGACAGGTCGGGGAAATAGCGTCGCAGCTGTCCGCTGGTCAGCATACCCTTATAGATGATATTCTTGTTCGACAGCGAGCAAATATAAAAATTCTCGTCGGTGACGCGATTCTCAATCCGCTTGCGTACCTTATATAATATATGTTCGAACACGGGCACGTCGTCGTCCGCAACGCCCGTGATAAATATCTGCTTGATGTCCGGCTCCACCTCGCGGGCTGCTGCACCCAGCACCTCCGGGTTGGTGGGCACGGCACGAAGGTGCATCAGCTGTAGCCCCTCGCGCTCGATCTCCTCAATCATGATGGAAAGAATTTCCTGCTGCGCCTGTTCCTGCTTGGGTAGGAACACCAGACCGGTGCCGTATTTTCCTTTCTCAGGTACAGGGATGCCCTGTAGCAGGATGAACTCGTGCGGAATCTGCACCATAATGCCGGCACCGTCGCCCGTCTTGTCGCGCGTCTCAGCACCGCGGTGCTCCATGTTCTCCAGCACGCGGAGCGCATTGTCCACCAGTTCGTGGCTTTTTCCTCCATGGATATTGACCACCATACCCACGCCGCAAGCATCGTGTTCGTATTGCGGCTGATATAGTCCCTGACAGTCTTCTTGAAGTTTACATTTTGTCATATTATCCTTGCTTAATCTTTCATTTGTCTCGATTTCGGCTGCAAAGGTAATACAAAATGTTAGAATAAGCAAAGAAATGCCTATCTTTTTGAAACTAAATATTTTTCCAAATTGACATTCTGTTTGAATATTGCGAAATAACCGAGCAAAGTGTCAAGTTTTGAGTATCTTGAGAAGCGTAGAATTTACACTTTGACAATTGTGCGCGTTTTTAACAATCGAAAATGGGTGTCGGATGGTGTCGATTTCTTCGGAAACGACTACCTTTGCAGTCCATAAAGATTATTGTTTTTATGGACACAAAGTTTATTTTCGTCACGGGCGGTGTGGTTTCCTCGTTAGGAAAGGGCATTATCTCTGCCAGCATCGGTAAGTTACTGCAGGCACGCGGCTACAAGGTGACTATTCAGAAATTCGACCCGTACATCAATATTGACCCGGGGACGCTGAACCCCTACGAGCACGGCGAGTGCTACGTGACGGAGGACGGTTTTGAGACCGATCTGGACTTGGGACATTATGAAAGGTTTACGGGTATACATTCGACACGCAACAACTCGATTACCACGGGCCGCATCTACAAGACCGTCATAGACCGTGAGCGTCGCGGCGACTATCTTGGCAAGACCATTCAGGTGGTGCCGCATATTACGGACGAGATAAAGAGGCGCATGTTGCGCGAAGGACTGGACGAGGGCCTTGACTTCGTGATTACCGAGGTGGGCGGTACGATTGGTGATATTGAGAGTGCGCCGTTCATGGAGGCCATCCGACAGTTACGCTGGCAACTAGGCCGCGATGCCGTCTGTGTGCATCTGACGTACGTGCCTTATCTGAAAGCTGCTGACGAGTTGAAGACGAAGCCTACACAACATAGCGTGAAGGAACTGCAAGGGATGGGTATCCAGCCCGATATCCTCGTACTGCGGACCGAACGCCACCTTGATGACCATTTGCGTATGAAGGTGGCGTCATTTTGTAATGTCGACCTGGAGTGTGTGGTGCAGAGCGAGGACATGCCCAGCATCTACGAGGTGCCGGTGAACATGCAGAAGCAGGGACTGGATGCTGCCATCATGCGGAAGATTGGCATACCCGTAGGCGAGATGCCTGCCATGAAGCCCTGGCACGACTTTCTCGACAAACAACGCAATGCCACCCGCGAGGTACACATCGGACTGGTGGGCAAGTACGACCTGCAGGATGCTTACAAGAGCATTCGCGAGAGTCTGAATCTGGCGGGCATCTATAATGACGTGAAGGCACGGCTGCACTTTATCAATAGCGAAGAGATTACCAGCCAGAATGTCGGTGAGAAGTTGGCGGGTATGGCGGGTATCGTGGTGTGTCCGGGCTTTGGTCAGCGCGGTATAGAAGGAAAAATTATTGCTGCTGAGTACACGCGAACCAACGACATTCCCACGTTTGGCATCTGTCTGGGTATGCAGATGATGGTGATTGAGTTTGCCCGCAACGTGTTGGGCTACCAGGATGCCAACAGTCGCGAGATGGACGAAAGGCTACGGGTAGGCGACGGCACGTCGGGAATGCAGACACCGCATAACGTCATCGACATCATGGAGGAGCAGAAGAGCATCACGCAGATGGGCGGCACCATGCGACTGGGGGCTTATGAGTGTGAGCTAAAGGAGGGCAGTAAGGCGGCAGAAGCGTATAATCCTTGCGGCAAAACCGCAAGGCACAGTACCATCCGCGAGCGGCACCGCCACCGCTATGAGTTCAACAACGCGTATAAGGAAGAATACGAGGCGAAGGGAATGAAGTGTGTAGGTATCAATCCTGCTGCAGACCTCGTGGAGATTGTCGAGATACCAACGCTACGCTGGTACATAGGCACGCAGTTTCATCCAGAGTATTCGTCGACGGTGCTCCATCCTCATCCGCTGTTCATGAGTTTCGTCAAGGAGTGTGCGGAAGAAAAATCCGTGAAATCCGTGTAATCCGTGGTTAGAATATGGAACAGCTGAAGCATGAATGTGGCGTGGCGATGATTCGCCTGTTGAAGCCGCTGTCATACTACGAAAAGAAATATGGCACGTGGGCCTACGGATTCAACAAGCTCTACCTGATGATGGAGAAGCAGCACAACCGCGGACAGGAGGGTGCGGGAATAGCATCGGTCAGTCTGACGAACGAGCCCGGCACGGAGTATATGTTCCGCGAGAAGGCGGAAGGCAAGGATGCCATCACGGAGATCTTCAGCCGTGTCACTCAGGATATGGCCGGAGAACTACTGATGGGTCATCTGCGTTACTCGACCACCGGCAAGAGTGGACTGACGTTTGTGCACCCCTTTCTGCGTCGTAATAACTGGCGGGCCAAGAACCTCTGCCTCTGTGGTAATTTCAACATGACCAACATCGACGAGGTCTTTCAGTTTCTGACGGCGCAGGGACAGTCGCCGCGTGTCTATGGCGATGCCTACATCACACTGGAACTGATGGGCCACCGTCTGGACCGTGAGGTGGAACGTCTCTTCGAGGAAGCCAAGGCGACGGGACTTAAAGGACTCGACATTACGCGATATATTGACGACCATGTGGATATGGCCAATGTGCTGCGAAAGACGATGGAGCACTACGACGGCGGCTATGTGATGTGTGGACTGACGGGCTCGGGTGAGATGTTCAGCGTGCGCGACCCGTGGGGCATCCGTCCGGCGTTTTATTATCGCGACGACGAGATCATTGCCCTGGCCAGCGAACGCCCTGTGCTGCAGACGACATTCGATTTGCAGTATGAGGATATCCACGAGCTGAAGCCTGGCGAGGCGCTTATTGTGCATAAGAACGGTGAGAGTCGTTTGGAGCAGATTATGCCCACCCAGCAGTTGAGTGCCTGTTCGTTTGAGCGCATCTACTTCAGCCGAGGTTCCGACCGTGACATCTATCAGGAGCGCAAACGCCTTGGTGAACAGTTGACGCCCGCCATCCTGAAAGCCATCGATGGCGATGTGGAGAACACGGTCTTTTCGTATATCCCCAACACGGCGGAGGTGGCTTACTACGGTATGACCGACGGATTCCGTCAGCAGGGCTACAACGTGCGCACAGAAAAGGTGGTTTGGAAGGACATCAAGCTCCGCACTTTTATCTCTGCCAACACAGAGCGCAACGATCTGGCCGCTCATGTCTATGACATCAGTTACGGCTCGTTGCGGCCCAACGAGGATAACCTCGTGATTATCGACGACTCGATAGTTCGCGGCACGACGCTACGGGAGAGCATTTTTAAGATACTTGACCGTCTGCACCCCAAGAAGATTGTGATGGTGTCGAGTTCGCCCCAGATTCGCTATCCCGACTATTACGGCATCGACATGGCCCGTCTGGAGGAGTTCTGCGCCTTCCGCGCCACGATGGCATTGATAGAAGAACGGGGCCTATGGCAGTTGGTGAACGACGTCTATCTGGCCTGCAAACGCAACTCGCATTCAGAGAATCACGTCCGTGCCCTCTACGAACCATTTACGGTTGACGAGATCAACCGGAAGATTGTCGAGATGTTGCGCCCAACGGACATGCAAGCTCCCATCGAACTGGTGTTCCAGAGCATCGAGGGTCTGCATGAGGCTTGTCCCAACCATCCCGGCGACTGGTACTTCACAGGCCATTATCCCACGCCAGGCGGAACGCGGCTTGTCAATCAGGCTTTTGTGAACTATTATGAAACAACTAAAAAGTAAAAGAATATGTGTGGAATTGTAGCAATACTAGATGTAAAGGAACAGACGCAGGCGCTGCGTCAGAAAGCGTTACGCATGAGTCAGAAAATCCGTCATCGCGGACCTGACTGGAGTGGCATATACTGTGGTGGTTCAGCCATCCTGGCCCACGAACGACTGAGCATCGTTGACCCAGAGAGTGGCGGACAACCGTTGTATTCACCAGACCGTAAGCAGGTGTTGGCGGTGAATGGTGAGATCTATAACCATCAGGAGATCCGTCGTCGCTACGCCGGACAGTACGAATTTCAGACGGGCTCGGACTGCGAGGTGATTCTCGCCCTGTACCGTGAAAAGGGCATCGACTTCCTCGAAGACCTTAACGGCATCTTTGCCTTCGTGCTCTACGACGAGGAACGCGACGAGTTCCTTATTGCCCGCGACCCCATCGGTGTCATTCCTCTTTATATCGGCTACGATACCGACGGCACCGTGTATGTTGCCTCAGAGTTAAAAGCCCTCGAAGGACAATGTGAGCGCTACGAGACGTTCCTGCCAGGTCATTATTACTGGAGCGTAGACCCAGGAATGAAGTGGTACTACCGTCGTGACTGGATGCAGTATGAAGCCGTGAAGGACAATCCTGCAAGTGTTGAGGCTATCCGAGACGGACTGACCGCTGCTGTTAAGCGCCAGCTCATGTCCGATGTGCCCTATGGTGTGCTGCTTTCGGGCGGACTCGATTCCTCCGTCATCTCTGCCATCGCCGAGAAATTCTCTGAGCACCGCATCGAGGATGACTCGAAGACCAAAGCCTATTGGCCCCGTCTGCACTCCTTTGCCGTTGGTCTGAAGGGTGCTCCCGACCTGGCCAAGGCCAAGCTGGTGGCCGACCACATCGGTACCGTGCACCACGAAATCAACTACACCATTCAGGAAGGTCTTGACGCCATTCGCGATGTCATCTACTATATCGAGACCTACGACGTCACCACCGTCCGTGCCTCCACGCCCATGTATCTGCTGGCCCGTGTCATCAAGTCGATGGGTATCAAGATGGTACTCAGCGGTGAGGGTGCCGACGAGATTTTCGGTGGCTATCTGTATTTCCACAAAGCCCCGACAGCCAAGGACTTCCATGACGAGACGGTGCGCAAATTGGGCAAACTCTATCTCTACGACTGCCTGCGTGCCAACAAGAGCCTGAGTGCCTGGGGTGTAGAGGGACGCGTGCCTTTCCTCGACAAGGAATTCCTCGATGTCGCCATGCGCACCAATCCTGAGGCCAAGATGTGCCCGGGACAGACCATGGAGAAGCGCATTGTGCGCGAAGCTTTTGCCGACATGCTGCCTGAGGAGGTGGCCTGGCGACAGAAGGAGCAGTTCAGCGATGGCGTAGGATACTCGTGGATTGACACGCTAAAACAAATCACCTCAGAGGCCGTCAGCGATGAACAGATGGCCCACGCTGCCGAGCGTTTCCCTATCAACCCGCCAAAAAACAAAGAGGAATACTACTACCGCAGCATTTTCACCGAGCATTTCCCCTCAGACTCCGCTGCTCGTAGCGTCCCCTCCGAAGCCTCCGTGGCCTGCTCGACAGCCATCGCCCTCGAATGGGATGCCGCCTTCCGTGGTATGAATGATCCATCAGGCCGTGCCGTCAAGGGTGTGCATGAACAGGCGTATTGACGACTACAAACTGTTTTTGATATCTTCCAGCAAGTCCTCCGGCGCTTCCAGTCCGATACTGAGGCGGACTGTTGTATCTGGGACGGACATCTCGGCGCATTGTTCGGGTGTGAAGAGTCCGAAGATGGTCGAGGCGGGATGGATGGCCAGCGACTTACGATCGAAGAGGTTTGTGGCACGACGGATCACCTGCAACTTGTCGATGAACGCCCAGGCGGCCTCCTTCGATTCCAAATCGATGGTAAAGACGGCACCGGGCAATGGACCAAACTGCGCCTCCGAGATTGCATGGAAGGGATTGTCCACCAGACCTGTATAGTTCACGCGCTTGATCTCAGACAGTTGCTGACATTGCTGGGCGAGCCACAGCGTAGTCTCTGCCTGACGGCAGAAACGGATGTCGAGCGTGTCGAGACCAAGAGTCTCCATATAGGCCACTTGCGGTGTCATCAGTCCACCAAGATTAGTCACCAGTTCTGTCTTTACTCGGGCTGTAAAAGCCAGACGCTTACCTACTTTCTTAGTGCGTGCCTGCAAGACGGACGACGGGTGCTGAGACCAGTCAAACCGTCCGTAGTCAATAAGCAGACCGCCAAGACCTGTGCCGCCACCGGAGATATATTTCGTGCTGCTGACCACCTCGATATCCACACCAAGTTCATTGGCATGGAAGGTCGAGAACGGCACGACGGTCGTATCGGCTATCAGGGGCACACCTTTCTTATGTGCAATCTCCGACAGCACTTTGATGTCAGCCACAAACAGCTGTGGATTGGTGATAATCTCAAAGAACATGGCGCACGTCTTGTTGTCTATCAGCGCTTCCACCTCCTCGGGCTTCGTGAAGTCCGCGAATCGCGGCTCCACACCGAAACTGCCGAGCGTGTCGCGAATCAGCGAGACACTGTTGCCAAACAGATGCTTTGAGGCTACAATGTTCAGTCCGGCCGCACTCACCGCTGTCAGGGCATAGTGGATAGCTGCCATACCCGTGTTCAGCGCCGTCACACTCTGTGCACCCGTTATCTGCCTGACGCGCTCCTCCAGATAAGTCACCGTGGGATTGGCGATGCGGGCATACGATGGTGCCATCGAGCGTCCGCAGAAGGCGTCGTTCATCGCCTTGGCATCGGGGAACTCGAATGCCGCCGTGTAGTACACCGGCATTGAGAGTGCCCCGTATGCGTCAGGCTTCTGATACTTTGTGGTTAATACTTTCGTTTCGTATTTCATAATGCATAATTCATAATGCACGATGCATAATGCATAATGCACAATGCATAATTAGCTGCGCTGTCCCACAATCTTGCGGACGGCAATCACGAGTTTGTCCACATCCTCACGGGTGTTGTAGAGGGCGAAGGTGGGACGGACGCTCATCTCATAGCCCAGTGCACGGAGGGCGGGCTGGGCGCAGTGGTGACCTGCGCGCACAGCAATGCCTTCTTTATCTAATAATGTGCCGGTTTCTGGAACAGGGATGCCGTCGAGGACGAAGCTCACGACGCTGACGCGCTGCTTGGGATTGCCAATGAGCGTGAGACCAGGAATCTGAGCCAGTTGCTCGCGGGCATATTCCGTCAGTTTGTGCTCGTGGGCCTCGATGTTGCGGATGCCGAGATGACTCACGTAGTCGAGGGCTGCACCCAGTCCGATGGCGTCGGCGACGTTGGGTGTGCCGGCCTCGAAACGTGCGGGCGGCACATTGTATTCCGTGCGCTCGATGGTCACGTCCTTGATCATGTTGCCACCACCCTGCCAGGGCTGCATTTTTTCTAACAGGTCCTTGCGACCATAGACCACGCCGATGCCGTTGGGACCATAGATCTTATGACCTGAGAAGACGAAGAAGTCGGCTCCCAGCTGCTGTACATCCACAGGCGTGTGGGCGATGGACTGTGCACCGTCTATCAGCACGGGGATGTTGTGTGAATGGGCAATGTCGATGATTCGCTTTACGTCATTGATGGTGCCAAACGTGTTGTTCACATGACCCACAGAGACGAAGCGGGTGCGGGGCGTGATGATGCGCTCAAACTCCGAGAGGATCAGGTCGCCGTTCTTGTCCGTAGGGATGGCCTTCAGCGTGGCACCCTTCTCGTGGGCTACCTGCTGCCAAGGTACGATGTTGGCGTGGTGGTCGAGTTCGCTGACGATGACCTCGTCGCCAGGTGTCAGGTATTGTCTGCCGTAGGTCTGTGCAACGAGGTTGATACCCTCGGTCGTACCGCGAACGAAGATAATCTCTTCGCTGCTGGCGGCATTGATGAAGCGCTGCACCTTTTCGCGAGCCTCCTCGTAGGCATCCGTAGCGCGTGCAGCCAACGTGTGGGCACCACGGTGGATGTTCGAATTATAGTGCTTATAGTAATCCGATATCTTGTCGATGACCTGCAGCGGCTTCTGCGTCGTGGCACCGTTGTCGAGCCATACGAGGTCGTGGCCGTTCACCTGCTGGTTCAGCACGGGAAAGTCCTTCTTGATCTCCTCGGAGTTCAGCGTGTCAACCTCCTCGTAGTGCAGGCTTTGCAGTTTCTCCGTCTCAGGAATGCCGATGCCGAAACCGTTATCCTGCGGCAGGGTGTGCTGGGGGGCCTGTTCCGTAGGACGCGATAGAATCGCGTCGTAAAAGACGGACAAGGCCGAGAGGTCCAGCGCCTCGTCGGGAGTCACCGCCTTCCGCTCCTGCTGCAGCTCTTCGGGGCAGTACTTTTGAGCCACCTGTCTGAGCAGTTCGAAGCCTGGGTCCTCGATGCCGTAACCACTTATGTTTTGAATATTGAGCATTATTTCTCTACTTTATTTCTGTGCTGATAGTCGTGATAGTAACCTACCTCCACGTTTTCGAGTACGGCGATGGCATCGTCGGTGAGGGCGGCCAGTGAGAAGTACTTGGTGAGCAGGTACGAGGCCACACCGAACTTGTCGAGACCCATCAGACGGGCTGACAGCGACGGAGCGATTTCGCCGGGGATGCCGCTCTGGTGCAGTCCGACAACACCTTGGTTCTGTTCGCCGGTACGCACGAGGATGATCTTCGTGGTGCCTACGCCGCGACCGGTCAGATACTGACCTTCTACCTCCACCTTGTCCGAAGGAATCAGGGGCACACCGCGCCACAGGATGACCTTCGTGCCGAAGAGATCGGTGGTCACAGGAGGCACACCACGCCAAGTGCACTCACGCTCGAAGGCGGCGATGGCACGCGGATGGGCGATGAAGAAGGCGGGCTCCTTCCAAACGAGGCTCAGCAGTTCGTCGAGGTCGTCGGGTGTCGGTGTGCCATATCGGGCTGTGATGCGGTAGGCGGGGTTGGCGGCTGCCAGCAAACCGAACTTCTTGTTGTTAATGAGTTCCCACTCCTGACGCTCCTTGATGCTCTCGATCGACAGACGTAACTGTTCCTCCAACTGGTTGTAGGGGTTGTTATAGAGATCGCTGACGCGGGTGTGCACACGCACCACCGTCTGCAGGGTGTTCAGTGAGTATTCCGTAGGATTCTCCTCGTAGTCGATATAGGTCTCAGGGATGATGTTATCCTCCTCGTGACCGCTGACCAGATCGATATGCTTCTCGCCGTTGTCGTTTACGGAGGCCTTCAGGCGCAACTGCTTGTCAACGGCCTTGTTGAACGTCTCGCGGAAGTCGGGCACCTCCTTGATAATCTTAAGCAGTTCCTTCAGTTTCAGTCCGAGGAACACGGTAGGTGTAATGGCACGTACGCTGACGGTCGACTCCTGCTCGTCCAGCAGGTCGGCCTCGCCGAAGTATTCGCCATCGCCCAGGAGAGCTATCCGTAGCTGCTCGCCGTGAGGCCCCTTGTTGATGACCTCGGCCTGACCGCTGGCCACGATGAAGAAGCGCTGCTTGTCCTTGCCCTCAGTGACAAAGTATTTGTCAACATCCACCTCCTGTGCCTCGAAAGCACTCACCAGACGGTTGACAATCTCGTCGTCGAACTCTGAGAATAGGGGGATGGCTTTCAGGTTCTTCGCCGTAAACGAGGGCTGTCCATTGACATACGTGATGGGCAGGCGGTCGTTCTTACGGAGTTCCACCTTTGTACGGTTCACACGGAACGTGCCGCCACTGACCTGCACCCAGGGGAGCAACTTCAGAAGCAAACGAGGAGTGATACTGCCCATCTGCGGGGCGGTCTTGGTAGTGGTCGCCAGTCTTCTGGCGGTAGCAGTGGTCACACTGCGCTGAAGATTCGAATCTGCCATAATCTATAAACTATAAACTTTAAACTATAAACTATTTCTTGATTATTACTTTATGCGTTGTTCCTTCTACGTGTTCTACAGAGAGAACGTTATATCCCTGTTCCTTCGCATTGCGTGGAACGTTGTCGAGAGGCTCGCCTTCTGCGAGTAGCACTTCCAGGATGTCACCCTCGTTGAGTTTCGAGAGCTCAATCTTCGTCTTCACGAAGGTCATCGGGCAATGCTCCTTCGTAATGTCTAATACTTTTGTTGCCATAATGTTGTCGGTTTATATGAATAATGTTTGTCCACCTTCGCTGAGGTTCAGGAACGAGGCCACGCCGAGCACGTCTTTTACCTCCGGAATGAAGTCCTCCTTCTTCAGCCCCAGCACGTGCATCGCCATTTCGCACGCGTACATATTGATACCCAGTGCCTTGGCGGCCTCCACCAGTTCCTCCAGCGTGGCCACGTTGTTCTTTCGCATCAGGTAGCGGAAGATCTTCGGACCTGCCCCCAGGAAGTTAAACCTTGAGGTGGGTGTCACCTTCAGGCCGCCCATCATAAACCCAAAAATCTTGGTAAGCCAGTTACCGCCAGTAAAGCTTCTGCCTTGTTTCTGCTTGATGGCATCGAGGCCCCAGAACGTGAAGAAGATATTCACCTCATACCCTACTGCTGCCGCGCCCGTACCTAATGTAAATACAGCCGTCAGCTTGTCGAAATCGCCACTGAAGGCGATGATGCTCAGTTTCTTGTTTTCTGCCATGTCTTTGTCGGTTAAAAAATCTGGGTGCAAAGTTACGGCGAAATCACAATACAGACAATCGCCCGTTTATGGCATTTCGTATACCCATGATATGGTATATCGCAACAAAAGGCCGCAGACACGTCCGTCAATAGTATCAAGACGGAATAAAAGCCTTATCTCTGATGTCTTTCGGGCGTAATCTACCTGCTTTGGGATAGATTTCGTCCGAATTCGCACTTTATTGCGATTTTGTTTGGTGGATTAGAATCTTTTTCCTATCTTTGCCGCAAAATCTCAATATATTGCGATTATGACCCAGAAAGAGATAGGAGAATCCGTCAGGGAGCGGCGGAAGAAGTTGGGCATCAACCAGCAAACATTGGCTGATTTGGCTGGTGTGGCGGTTAATACAGTCGTCGCCGTAGAACGCGGTGAAGGAAATCCACAATTAACTACGCTACTAACCATCCTTGACACATTGGGACTACAAGCAGATATTAACTTGAAGCACTTGGAGTATGAGAGCATGTAAGGTTTTTGTTCACAACATGGAGGCGGGGCTCTTGCAAGAGACTGACGATAGGAAATATGTCTTTGCGTACAACGTGGACTATCAGGGAGAACCTGTGTGTATTGCTATGCCTGTAAGACAGGAGCCTTATCGGTCAGATCATCTTTTCCCCTATTTCTTCAATATGCTTTCAGAGGGAGCCAACCGGCAAGTGCAATCGACGTTGCTCCACATCGATGAGAATGATGATTTCGGTATTATGTTGGCTACAGCCCAGCATGACACCATTGGAGCCGTAACCGTAAAACCCGTCTGAATATGGTAGAACTTAATGTATGCCCTTCAACTCTGCAAATAGGCTTTTCCACTTATTCGCCTGCGGCCTTGAAATTGCTGTTCGACGGAAGACCTGTATCGCATATTCTGGACTTCGACAGTCCTAATAACGAGAGTGCGGACAACGAGACATATCTGAAAAATGTCGGGCGCATATCGCTCTCTGGCGTACAACCCAAGGCCACTTTAAAGCGCAGTTATTGGCTGTCATACCGATACAGGAGAAGCACATTGGCCGTCTGATAATCAGAGTTTCAATAGTTACTGTCAAATAATCATACGCTGAGGTGTCTATCTTTTAGACAAGAATCACTCAGATACCAAATTCGTGGTATTCAAAATGCCATCTGTGTGGGATTGTGGTATTGCAGAGATCGCTGTACCTTTGCACCGTGAAATAAATCACAATTTTAAACCGACAAAATTATGGCAAAGATTTATGTAAATGGAGACGCGCAGGAAGTAACGCTGCCTCTCAATGTGAGTGAGTTGATCAAGCAGTTGCTGGTGGAGAATCCAGAGATGGTTTCGGTGCAGGTGAACGAGGAGTTTGCCGAGCGCGAGGACTGGGACAACATCCAGATTAAGGAGGGCGATAAGGTCGATTTCTTATACTTCATGGGAGGAGGCTCGATTTAGTTGAGAGTTTAGAGTTATGATTGACTTTACTGAAGAACAGATACAGCGATACTCACGCCACATACTGCTACAGGATGTGGGTGTCGAGGGACAAGAGAAGATAATGAACGCACGCGTGCTCGTTGTGGGTGCCGGCGGACTGGGTGCTCCCGTGAGTCTCTATCTGGCGGCTGCCGGCATCGGGCGCATCGGTATCGTGGATGCGGATGTGGTCGACCTGAGCAATCTGCAGCGTCAGGTCATTCACTTCACCAAGGACGTGGGCGTGCCAAAAGTAAAAAGTGCCGAGGAGAAGATCAAGGCTATCAACCCCGATGTGCAGGTGGATACCTACTATGAGTTCCTCGACTCATCGAACGCACTGGATATTATTAAGGAATATGACTTCATCGTGGACGGTACCGACAACTTCCCCGTGAAGTTCCTGATTAATGATGCATGCGTGATGGCAGGCAAGCCATTCTCACATGGTGGCATCCTGCGCTTCAACGGCCAGACCTTTACGCATCTGCCCGGCACGGCCTGCTACCGTTGCTTCTTCAAGGAGCCGCCTCCAGTAGGAGCTGTTCCGACGTGCTCGCAGGCAGGAGTACTGGGAGCCATCGCCGGTATGCTGGGCACTATTCAGGCTGCTGAGACGCTGAAGTACTTTACAGGTATTGGCGAGTTGCTGACCAACCGCTTGCTGACGTTCGATGCCAAGACCATGCAGTTCCGTACCATCAACGTGAAGCAGCGTCCGTCGTGCGCCATCTGCGGTGAGCATCCCACTATCGACCACCTGATAGATTACGAGCAGGCCGCGTGCGACCTCAAAAACCACTAAGCGTATGAATATTCCACAGAACATCATAGAAGAGCTGATAGCACAGGCTCAGAAGGATGCACCTGATGAGTCGTGCGGCTATCTTTTGGGGACTGCTGACGGCAACGTCACGGAGAACTACTGGATGGAGAATATCGACCACTCCAGCGAGCACTTCTCCTTTGCACCGAAGGATCAGTTTGCTGCTCTGAAATATGCGCGCAGCAAGAACCTGAAGATCCTGGCTAACTGGCACTCGCATCCAGCCTCGCCCTCGCGCCCCTCGCAGGAAGACCTGCGCCTGGCCAACGACCCCACCATCCGCTACGCCATCCTCTCGCTGCTTGACGGCGAACCGAAACTCAACTCCTTCAAGATCCTGAACGGCGAGGTGGTGGACAAGGAAATACACCTATGATTGCAGTGCGCCCGAAATAATGGAAGCCGTTGTCGGTTAAGGTTTCATATTTTTCGTGGCGCACCGTTTTTTTTTTATGCAGAGATAGCACGCGTCACTCCAGGTAGGTGTATCCGTAAAGGCCGGAGCGATAGGTGCTGAGAAACTCCTTGCCCTCCTCCAGGGTGATCTTGCCCTGCTTGACGCTCTTCGTAACCCAGATTTCCAGCTGGCGCACCAGCTTCTTCGGGTCGTACTGCACGTAGTCGAGCACCTCGGCCACGGTCTCGCCGTCGATGACCTGGTCGATGTGGTACTGTCCGTCCTTGACGGAGATGTGTACGGCAGTGGTGTCGCCGAAGAGATTGTGCATGTCGCCGAGAATCTCCTGATAGGCTCCGACGAGGAAGACGCCGAGGTAGTAGTCCTCGTTGCGTCGTAGTGTGTGGACGGGCAGCGAGTGGGAGTTATGGCGGTTGGTGACGAAGGAGGCTATCTTGCCGTCGCTGTCGCAGGTGATGTCCTGCAGTGTGGCGTTGCGCGTGGGCCGCTCGTTGAGGCGCTGGATGGGCATAATAGGAAAAATCTGGTCGATGGCCCATGAGTCGGGCAGACTCTGGAAGAGCGAGAAGTTGCAGAAGTACTTGTCGGCCAGTAGCTTGTCGATGTTCATCAGCTCCTCGGGAATGTGCTTCAGGTTCTTGGCCAGGGCGTTGATCTCGTGGCAGACGCTCCAGTACATGGCCTCAATCTCGGCGCGTGTCTTCAGGTCGACGATGCCGTGGCTGAACAGGTCGAGCACCTCTTCGCGTATCTGTTCGGCGTCGTGCCAGTCCTCGAGCACGTTGCGGGGCGACAGGTTGTCCCATATCTCGTAGAGGTCCTTCACCAGCTGGTGCGAGTTCTCGTCGGGCTCGAACTCCTCGGGCATCTCGGGCAGCGAGGCCGTCTCCAGCACGTTGATGACCAGCACTGAGTGGTGGGCAGCCAGCGAGCGTCCGCTCTCGGTGATGAGGTTGGGGTGGGGCAGTCCGTTCTTGTTGGCTGCCTCGACGAAGGTGTAGATGCAGTCGTTGACATACTCCTGGATGGAGTAGTTGACACTACTCTCACTCGACGGTGAGCGGGTGCCGTCGTAGTCGACGCCCAGTCCGCCGCCACAGTCGACGAACTCCACGCCGTAGCCCATCTTGTGGAGTTGTATGTAGAACTGCGAGGCCTCTCTGAGGGCCGTCTGTATGCGGCGTATCTTCGTAATCTGCGAGCCTATGTGAAAGTGGATGAGCTTCAGGCAGTCACGCATCTCCTTCTTGTCGAGCATGTCGAGAGCCTCCAGCAGTTCGGCGCTCGTCAGTCCGAACTTCGAGGCGTCGCCGCCGCTCTCCTCCCACTTGCCGCTACCGCTGCTGGCCAGCTTGATGCGGATGCCGATGTTGGGTCTGACGTCCAGCTTCTTGGCGATGCGGGCGATGATGTCGAGCTCGTTGGGCTTCTCCACGACGATGAAGATGCGCTTGCCCATCTTCTGGGCCAGCAGGGCCAGCTCTATGTACGACTGGTCCTTGTAGCCGTTGCAGACGATGACCGAGTCGCTCTGGCTCTGTACGGCCAGCACGGCGTGCAGCTCGGGCTTCGAGCCGGCCTCCAGGCCGAGGTTGAACTTCCGTCCGTGGGAGATAATCTCGTCGACGACGGGCTGCATCTGGTTCACCTTGATGGGGTAGATGACGTAGTTCTCGCCCTTGTAGTCATACTCCTCGGCCGCTTTCTTGAAGCAGCTCCACGTCTTTTCGATGCGGTTGTCGAGTATGTCGGGGAATCTGAGGAGCACGGGCGCCTGCACGTCGCGCAGTGCCAGCTCGTCCATCACTTCGCGCAGGTCAATCTGCGCAGAGTCCTTACAAGGCGTGACATAGACGTTGCCTTTGTCGTTGATGCCGAAATAGGAGGTGCCCCAGCCGCTGATGTTGTACAGCTCGCGAGCGTCTTCAATGGTCCATTTCTTCATTTACAGGTTCAGTAGCTCTCTGAGTTTTTCTATTGTGATCTTTATTTTCTCGTTGTTGTCCATCAGGCTGACGTCGAGCGTGTAGTGGGCTTTCGAGTAGTATGGCTCGCGGACCAGCAGCTGCTCGCGGATGAAGGCTATCAGCTCGTCGGGCGACTTGCCCTTCAGCAGCGGACGGTCGCCCTTGCCCATGAGCAGGTGGCGGTGGAGCACCTCGGGCGTGGCCTTGAGCCACACCACCTGTGCCTGCTGGTTCAGGTAGTCCATGTTGTCGAAGAAGCAGGGTGTGCCGCCGCCACAGCTGACGACGACGTCCTCGAACTCGGCCACCTCGTGCAGCATGTTACGCTCGATGCGGCGGAACCCCTCTTCGCCCTGCTCAGCAAAGATCTGGCTCACCTTCTTCCGCATGCGGCTCTCGATATACCAGTCGAGGTCGTAGAATGGCAGTCCCAGCTCCTTGGCCAGCGCCCGCCCCACGGTGGTCTTCCCCGACCCCATGTAGCCTATCAGGATGATTCGCTTCATTTACTCTTGTTGATGACGTCCATGCACTCTTCGTACTTCAGCTGCTCAGCGCGCTCCTGCATAGCCTTCGGCAGGCGGTAGTTCTTGCCGTCGTAGACTAGGTAGACCCCATAGCGGCCGTTCATCACCTCCAGCTTCTCGTCTTCGAGGAAGATCTTCAGGTGTTTCTTCTTGTCGGCCAGCCGTTTCTCCTGCACCAGGTGGATGGCCTGGTCCAGCGTGATGGTCATCGGGTCGGCGTCCTTGGGCAGCGACGTGTACTGTCCGGCGTGCAGCACGTAGGGACCATAGCGTCCGGCACCTATCGTCACCGCCTTGCCCTCGAAGTCGCCCAGCGTACGGGGCAGCTTAAACAGTTCCAGGGCTTCCTCCAGCGTCACTGCCTCCATGCTCAGCTCCTTGGGCAGCTGTGCGAAGAGCGGCTTTTCCTTGTCTTCAGCCGTGCCTATCTGGATGACGGGACCGAAGCGGCCTATCTTGACGAAGACTGGTCGGTGGCTCTTCGGGTCGATGCCCAGCTGTCGCTCGCCGGCCTTATGCTCGTTACGGCTGTTCATGGCCTTGTCGACGGTAGGCTCGAAGGTCTTGTCGAAGGTCTTCAGCATCTTCGTCCACGTCTCGCTGCCCTCGGCGATGCGGTCGAAGTCCTGCTCCACCTTTGCCGTGAAGTTATAGTCCATGATACCGGGGAAGTTCTTCATCAGGAAGTCGTTCACCACCAGACCGATGTCCGTGGGCATGAGCTTGCCCTTGTCGGAGCCGGCCATCTCGCTGCGCACCTTCTGCGTCACCTGCTTGCCCTTCAATGTATCGACGGTGTACTGTCGCTCCTCGCCCTTCTTGTCGCCCTTCTGCACGTATTCGCGCTGCTGGATGGTCGAGATGGTAGGGGCGTAGGTCGACGGACGGCCGATGCCCAGCTCTTCCAGTTTGTGTACCAGCGAGGCTTCGGTGTAGCGCTGCGGTCCTTGAGTGAAGCGCTCGGTGGCTGTCACCTCGCGACGTGTCAACTCCTGACCCTCCTTCAGGGGCGGCAGGATGCCCGGCGACTCCTGACTCCCAGTGCCCTCGTCGTCGGCCGACTCGCGGTAGACCTTCAGGAAGCCATCGAATCTGACGACCTCGCCCTGGGCGGCAAAGGTTGAGTTTTGAGTTTTGAGTTTTGAGTTTTGAAGGACGATTTCCACCGTCGTCTTCTCCAGTTCGGCATCGGCCATCTGCGAGGCGACGGTGCGCTTCCAGATAAGGTCGTACAGACGCTTCTCCTGGGCCGTTCCCTCGATGGTCTGCTGATCCATATAGGTGGGACGGATGGCCTCGTGGGCCTCCTGGGCGCCCTTCGAGCTGGTGTGGTATTGGCGCGTCTTGGCGTAGTCGGCGCCATAGAGCTTGGTGATCTCCTCTTTCGACGCACTGAGACAGAGACTCGACAGGTTCACCGAGTCAGTACGCATGTAGGTGATGCGGCCGTTCTCGTAAAGGCGCTGTGCCACCATCATCGTCTGGCTCACGGTGAAGCCCAGCTTGCGGGCGGCCTCCTGCTGCAGTGTCGACGTGGTGAAGGGGGGTGCCGGCGTGCGCTTTATGGGTTTCTTCTGGATGTTCTCAACGACGAACGTCGCCTCCTTGCATGCCTCCAGCAGCTCCTCCACCTCGCGGTGGGTCTTCAGACGGCTGGCCAGCGTGGCCTTCACCTCCGACTGCGAACCGTCCTGGTTCTGCACGCCGAAAATGGCACTCACGCTGTAGTAAGGCTCACTCTTGAAGGCCTGCAGCTCACGCTCACGCTCTACGATGAGGCGCACGGCGACACTCTGCACACGGCCGGCCGACAGGGCCGGCTTCACCTTGCGCCACAGCACCGGCGACACCTTGAAGCCCACCAGACGGTCGAGCACGCGGCGGGCCTGCTGCGCGTTCACCAGGTTCATATCCAGATGGCGCGGCTGCTCGATGGCCTTGAGGATGGCCGACTTTGTGATCTCGTGGAACACGATGCGGCTGGTCTTCTCCTCGTCCAGTCCCAGCACCTCGCACAGGTGCCAGGAGATGGCCTCTCCCTCGCGGTCTTCATCGGACGCCAGCCAGACGCGCTCGGCCTGTCCGGCCTGTTTCTTCAGGTCACTCACCAGCTTCTTCTTCTCTTCGGGAATCTCGTATTCCGGCACCAGCGACTGTTCGTCTATACTCAGTTCTTTTTTCTTCAAGTCGCGGATGTGGCCATAGCTCGACATCACCTTGAAGTCCTTTCCCAGGAACTTCTCGATGGTCTTTGCCTTGGCAGGCGACTCTACGATAACCAGATTCTTCTGCATATTTTCTCGTGTTTCTTATTTTTGGGGTGCAAAAGTAAGCAAACTTTTTGCTTACACCTTATTATATATGTATCTTTTTAGCTTTTTTAAGATTTCAGTGTCTTTCGCTCCTATCTCAAGTTTTGTTTTGACATTTTTGTTGTTTTGTTGTCACCATTGGTCTAACGCACTGAAAAAGAGTTAGTTATGGCGTGACGGCAACTGTGTGGAGTGACGGCAACTCGGCCTTTTCCTCTTGCGCCGCAAAATTTTTCTCTTACGCCTATATTTTTTTCTCTTACGCCTATATTTTTTCTCTTACGCCCGCTGGCAGTGACAAAAACATCATGCGTGACGTCACGCATGCGTTTGTCATCACTCCGTAAACCACTGTGTATAAGACAGTTATGACGAAAGTGACGACAAAACGAAAAATAGTTATAGTGCGTGTGCGAGCTGGCGCAGGCGCCACCGCCGCTTGGCTTTCACACCGTAGAGCTGGTACTTACACTGGCGGCATACCCGTCGGCGTGTTCCCGTCGGGTAGAGCTCGAACTGCTCTTCGGGCAGTTCACTGCCACATGCTCTGCAAATCATCGTCTTCATCGGTTGACTTTGTAGTTGGGGAAGGCTTGATGGCGGTTCTCGCGGGCGTCGAGCAGCACCGAGCAGTGTAGCCACATCGCACCGTCGCGGCGGTGCTCGAAGAGCAGCTGGTCGAAGTCGATGTGCTTCAGGATGAAGCGGTAGTAGGCACGGCCCGTCTCCAGGTTGGGGATGCGTATATCGACGGCCTCGCCCGTCAGGTGTTTCGATGAGCCGACGCCGTGGACGCCGGTGTTGACCGTCTCCGACCGGAAGCCGCTGTTGATATAGATAGGCCCGAATTCGCGGCGCAGGGGTTCGAGCAGCACGCGGCACAGGTTTTCAAGGGCTGCCAGCTGCAGGGCGTCGGGGGTGTTGTCTACGTGGTGTGTCAGCGCCCAGGAGGAGCGCGTCATCTCGTTGTAACTGAAGTGCTCAGTCAGCATAAAATTCTTTCTTTTCATGATTCTTCTGTTTTCTTAATGTTCTACATGTTCGTCCGGACGGTGCAAAGGTAGCCACAAAAAAGCCCCGGCGGAAGGAAAAGTCCGTCGGGGAAGCGCGGGTGGGAGCGTGGGGTAGTCGTGAAGGCTGTCGCGCGGCAGAGGTGGGAGCAGACGAGGCAGGAGGTGGGAATATCAGCGTTAACGGTGGGAGCAGATCTTCAGCTGTTCGGTCGTCAGAAGGGCCACATGCCGGTACTCAGCAAAACGGCGTTCGCCGACGGGCGCATCGTCGGACCGCCACAGCGCCACACGCTTGCGGAAACTCTGTACGGCCATACGCCCTATCTCTTTGGCCACCGGCAGATGACTGTGGCCGGGAACGACGCGCCGCACCCGCTCGCAGAACGTTACGTAGTGCTGCTCGTTGACGGCATGACCGTCGGCCAGGGCGCGGTAGACGGCATACCACAGCCGGCCGTTCCTCACCTCGGGCGCCACCGTCCGCAGCACGTCGTCCACCTCGGCGTCGGTAGGTGGCTGGGATGTCTGCTGTCGGGCCTGGGTGTGGCGTATGTTACGCTGGCACTCCGCGGCAGAGGCCCGCACCACGAGTTTCTTGATGCCCACCACCGTGCCCAGTAAGCTGACGTCGCTCTCGGCCGTCAGCAGGATGGCGTCGTTCTGGTCGTTGCGCGACACCAACCACTGCCGCCCCTGCTCGTCGGTGAATAGTGCCCTGATAACCATCTTTTCGCTGGTTTTGGCCACGACGATATCGCCATCGCGTGCCACCGCCGTGAGTCGTATGCGCAACAGGTCGCCGTCGTCGATGCCTTCGTCGGCCATCGCGTCGCCCCGGGCATAGACATATAGTTCTGGTTGATAGTCTGCCAGACAGCCAGGCAGGGTGATGTCGTTAGTCGTGCTGTCTACTCCGTAAATACTTTCTTTTTTCATAGTCTTTGTTTTGTTATAGTTAAACATGTATCCTGATAGCGTTTGCAAAGATAAAGCCGGGCTGCATCATTTTGTGGTGCAGGTTTTTGTATTTTTCAAAAAAATGAGTAAATTTGTAGCCGGAAATGAAAAAATACGACATCTTCAGCGCCTATATCTGGCTCGTCGACACCATCCGGCGGAAACCCGGAGGCATCACATTGGCTGAGCTGAACGAGCAGTGGGTGACCACCGACATGAGCGGCGGACAACCCATGCTGCGCAACACCTTCCTACGCCACAAGGCCGCCATCGAACAGATGTTCGGACTCTACATAGAGTGTGACCTGCGCAACGGCTATCGCTACTATATCGGCAACGAACACGTGTTGCACGGCGACAGCCTGCAAAACTGGCTGCTACAGACGCTCACCGTCAGCAACCTCGTCAGCGAGAGCATGAACATGCAGGGACGCATACTCATCGAGAGCGTCGCCTGCGACAGCAATATGCTGCAGCAGCTCGTCGAAGCCATGCGGCAGTTCCGCGCGGTCTACATCGAGTACCAGCCCTACCAGACCGCCGGGGTGCACACTTACACTGTGGAGCCCTACTGCCTGAAACTGTCGCGCCAGCGTTGGTATCTTCTGGTACGGCGCAGCGACGGACGGATGCGCGTGCTGGCCCTCGACCGTATCAAGCGTGTCAAGACCACCGCACGCCGATTCACCATCGACCCCTACTTCGATGCCGCCGACTACTTCAGCGAGTGCTTCGGCGTCGTCACCGGCGACGGCACGCAGCCGCAGCGCATCGTCCTCCGTGCCTTCGGACGTGAACAGTATGCCATGCGCGACCTGCCGCTCCACCACACCCAGCGCCTGCTCGACGAGGCCGACGGCCATACCGACTTCGAACTCACCCTGCGCCCCACCGACGACCTGAAAGCCTATCTGCTGAGTCGCGGCCGCTGGCTCAAGGTTGTCAGCCCGCAGTCGCTGGCTGATGACATCCGCCGCCTGCATCTTGAGGCGGCGGAGTAAAGTTCTTTTCTACCACAGGTTGCACGGATTAAACAGATAATAGCTGCGGAATAGAATCTGTGTCATCTGCGCAATCTGTGGTCGTTTTTATTACATACGACAGTTGAGTACAAATAGATTGGAAGTGTTTTCCCCCACAATTGTGCGATGCAGATGTTCTCGCCTGTTATATAGCCTGCCTTGTCGGAACACAGGTAGAGCACCATATTGGCAATATCCATCGGATTGCCCACACGACCCGCTGGCTTCTTTATTTCAGCCGTGCATACGCCTCGCCCATCAGGAGATGGCCTCCGTTGTGGACAATCTCGACCTCCGTACCCTTCTGGAACAGCATGACGATGTCTGAGCCGCCAAAGAGGAAATAGCCCATCTCGTCACCTCGATTCAGCTGCTGGCCTACATGCAGCGATTCTATCCAGTTGCACGAGCATATCTGCGACATGCCGATGGGCATCATGGCCACCAATCCGAAGCGCTCCGTCTTGATGATGGCACACGAGCGCGTCTCTACCATCTGGAAGCCGATGTTGTTGTGGTAATAGTAGAGCTTCTTCTCGTTGTCCCACAGGGTATAGCCGCCACCCGCCGCCACGCCGGGGATGTTGCGCAGTTCGCGCAGGGTGCCGCTGACGGGCGAGTGATAGCGGTGGTAGTCGTTTACGTCGAGGAAGGTGTGCGTCAGCGTTCGAGCAAGCCACCATCACTGCCAGACAGCAGACGATGGCAGATAGTCTTAGTGTACCTAATGTTTTCTTCATTTGTTACTGCATATTGTCTGTTTTTTTTGTTATTACTTGGTGTTATTCTTTTCGGAAGTCAGCTATGCGAGCCAGCTGTACGGGGTGGCGCGAGACTATCTCGTATGCAATGCCTTGCCCATGCAGCTCCCCGAGGAAAGCATTGAGGTAGGCGTCTTCCGCAAGCATCTGCATAAAACTGATGCAGAATGCACCGTTAACCGCACTCACCTCAACCAGAATCGCATGCAGCGAGGTGGCTTCGGTCTGAATTTCTCGTACATAGTGTTCGGCTGCCCCCATAGCCGCACGGCCTACATAGCTGAGCGAAACGGTGGAGTGTTGGCGCAGGGCTTGGTGAGCCTCCGTCACTAACTGATGTCGCATCTCCAAAGAAGGCACCTGTTCGAGTTGCTCCATACCGTCGTTCATCCCGTAGTAGTATGCCTGCAGATTGTCGAGATGAGTTTGCAGCGTTATCCATTGGCGGCAATCCTTCACTTGCTCCTCCATACTTTTGCCAGACAACTCTTGGCTAAACGGAATTGTGATGGAACCTACCATCGGCTGGTGAGCCAACGGTGTGCCGGTAGCCTTGCGGAGATTGACAGCCAGGGAAATGGTGGGTACGCCAACGGCAAAGTCTGGGTGCAGATGGCAAACCGCACGCGACAGCAACACAGCCAACCAACTGGCAGGAGTTGCTCCGCACGAACGGACACGCTCCATCATCTCACTTTCCGACACACGGATGTTGATGACTTCACGCTCATTTTCCTTCAACGGCACTACGGCATCGGTAAAGAGGTTGAGTGCCTTTGGCTTATCCGGCACCTGCTGCGGTGTGATGCGTGCAGGTCTTAACAACGTAATGGGGTCAGTTAACTCTTCTACACAGATTATATCGCCAGCCACGGGTATGCCCTCACGGCTATCCCCGCTATCATAGCGACGGTGGCAATACTCGTAGAGCAGCGTACGGAGTATCTGGTAGGCTCCCGTTCCGTCGGTCAATGGATAGAACCAGTCAAGGGCGATGCAGTCATCCCACCAGGCGAAGGCTATCAGATGGTGATTAGATGCCTTGGTGAGCAGTGTCACCTGCTGTCGCCCTTCTGTCACTATCCACGGTTGCGGGTTTTCATCGAAAGCATAATGCTCTACTCCACGCTCATCTTTGACGATGCAGAGCCTGACCTGATGATAGGGGTATCGTTGGCGTGTGGCTTCCACTGCCTCTTTCAGTATTGCCCCATCCACTGCATCCTGCATGTGGAGCGTCAGCCGGACGGTCTGGCTCGACTCTTGTCCGGCCATGTTCAGAAACACTCGTTCGCTAAATAATTGTCTCATTGGCCGTGGAAAAGCCGCGCGAGTTTGACCCCCGAGGGCAAGCGACGATGACCCCTGCGGGCAAAAATACACTGACCCCTTACGGCAAAATAAAAATGACCCCTGAAAACGATTGCTTTTCAGGGGCTTTTTTGTAGTTTTGAAGCC
>JAFUTI010000011.1 GCA_017471465.1 Prevotella sp.
AACAGCAGGGAGGCCAATAGGTCTTGTACGTTTGCTGCCATGCTGCAAAGGTACGAAGTTTCTCTCAATTGGAAGCATATTCATATGTTAAGTGCTTTAACTTTTCAAATTGTTAACTCACACTAAATCCTGTAGAACCAAAAAACTAATTGTGCCTCGCCGCCATCCTCACGGACTATAGTGCGCGGCTTTTTTACTACTATAAAAATCAATGCTCCTCGCTCACTGAGAGCGGGAAATGTCAATTATTCCTCGTCGTCCCAGAAGGCACCGCCGTATTGACGGCTAAGGTTGCCTTCGGTCGCTGTAGTAGTGCTACCGTAGCCCGGCGAACCGGCCAGTATCGGTGTTGTCTGTACGCTGACAATTGTTATTTCCGGATTCTGATATGTCTTTTTCATACGTTGTTTCCTCCTTTTTCTTTACTTAATTACGACTTTCTTACCATTCACGATGTAGAGACCCTTCGTGGGTTGGTTGACGCGCTGACCCTTCAGGTTAAAGTAACTCTTCACTTTTATCTCTTCACTCTTCGCTGAACCGATGCCCGTTGCATCGCTGCCGAAGCTGAAGAACGAACGGGCGGAACCGCCGTCGAAACCAGCAGGCAGGTAGGCCGTGTTGGCACCTACGGTGAAGGCATTAGCGTTCTGGTAGAAGCCAAGACTTGGCGATGCCATCAGCACATAGCCTGCATTGGCGGCAATTTCCGTATTAGCCGTCACGCCAGTCAGCTTGTTTGCCGACACGTTTGTTGCGCTGCTTGCCACAACTGGAATAGTCACCTCAACAGCAGAACCTTCTGTACCCTTCAGCAGCAGACCGGTGTTGGCAGGAACCGTTCCACCCTTTACAGATGTCTTGCTGAGCACGCCGTCAGCACCGCCCGTCACGATATAAGCATCCGTCAGGTTGGTTGCATTCTCAAGGTCAAGAGCGTATGGCGAGCAGTAGGTGGCCCAGCCAGCGGAGGTGATAGTTTTTGAAACGGATGTTTTTGTATTGTCAATCACTAAGCAAGCTGCTTCTTCCGATAGTCTGAACACTATATTCTCGGATGCGGTGCCAATTGCTTTGTTGAATGTCAGGGTTAGTGTCTCGTCTGCAGTCGTCGTGATTGTAGCCAACATGTTTACTGTACCGCCTGTGCGAGTGATGTCAATAGCTACAGAAGAGCCAAACATATCACTTTCAAAAGCATCCCAATAGTTACTGGAGGTTGTTATGCCTGTGTTGCTCGATGACACAAGCTCCCAGGCATCTGCACGAATATATGCCAGATTACTTGACTTGTCTGCATTATTGAACAGGGCAATCCAGTTGTTCCAATTGTATGCTCCTGAACCGTAATTCTTGAACTCAAGGTGTAAGTTGCCATTGGGTGTAATGACATAATCGCTTGAGGTGTTTGTCAAGTAGCCGTCCTCATAGTCCTTGCTGCCGATAATGGTCAAGTCGTTGGTAGTAGCGGTGCCCTCCACAAGGGTGTAAAGATACATATTGTCAACGAACATATCGTAGTTTGTTTTACTTGAACCACCTGTCATGGAGAAACGAACCTTTTTTATATTTTTACCCGTACCAAAGCTGATGGCAGACTGAGAAACAGTTCGACGATTCGCAGAATGACTACCATCCCAGTGAACATTGTCTACGCTGTATGAAACAGTTCCTGCATCAAGATCGAATACCATATTCTTGATTCCCCAACCGCGGTATGTTCGATATTCGGAATAGCCAGCTCCGCCAACAGCATCGCTAGTTCCTACTTGATAATACATAGTTTGACGACCACTACCATTATTGTAGTAAATCTGAAAGACGCGATTATCTTCTGAATCATAGAATTGAATGTAAATAGGGGCATTTGCATTCTGTATGCGATAGAAATCCGCACCAAATACTAATTTTCCAGTATAAACTGCAGCGGGCATAGTGTAATCAAGGTGGAATTCGCTCTTGTCGCGATGTTGCAAGGAAATACATTTCCCATTTACATACGATGGAATCAGAAAGTCTGTTCCATCGGCTGTGATCTCATAACCGGTAGTGTTGAATATGGTCTGGAAATCCCTGCTAGTATAGTAGGTTGTTCCGCCATCATTAGAATAAATAGTCTTGTTTGTAGTACCACCATCATTAGTAGCCGTGTATTTGTTACAGGTAAAAAGGGTAGCCTGATTGGTAGCCGGATAACCAACGGTCTTAACCGTATTATTGATTTTTGCCCAATAATACCCAGATGTTCCTGTTACATTTGATGACCAGTTTGCGGAAATGCTAGTGATGTCGGTATTAAGATTATAGTTAGCGAAGGTTTCTGCCAACACCTGATTATTCTCTTCATGACCAACATAAACAGTTCCTACCTTGTATCCGCTTGGGGTGTCGTAAGCACTTGCTCCTAAAGCAGACGTTAGACCTGCCACAGCGAGGAGCGTTTTCATTAGTAATTGTTTTCTTTTCATACCTTTTTTGTTTTGATTGTTAGAAATAATAAAAAATAGTTTGTTTTCCTTATAATACAAGAAAGGTACGGACATAAAAATTGTGCAGACCTCTCTGTATCCCCAAGACAGGTCTACCACAACCTATACACAACATACTTTGAAGCCTGCACACGATGGTGCTTACTTCAACGTTGTGTATGTTGGCATGCAAAATCTCCGTAATGAGGTGGTAGTTCGTCTTGGGGATTGAGCCGATAAAAAGATGGAATCCTTATGCCCCTCGACTCACCTGTCTCGGTTGTTAGCATTCAAACTCCGCCACAAAAGTACTCATTTATTTCGAACTGACAAAAAAATGGCGGGAAAAATGTCGTACTGTTGACAAAAAATGGCGGGAAGAATATCGTTCCGTTTCTTTTATGGCGGATTTTATCCGCTCCACGATGTTTCATCGCTTGACAAGCAAACGTGCAATCTCGTTGAGAGCCACGAAACGATAGCGCTTGGAACCACCTCTTTCTGACGGGCTGCGATGGTCTTGTTGTCGGCACTTCGCGACATCTCCACCAATTGGCGGTCGGGCCAGTCCGAAACACTCGAAAAATCCTATCAGGAATGACCGATGCTTTTATAACGTGGCGTCCAGAATCTTCACCAGCTCCTTCATGCCCTCGGATGCGCCCTTCTGTATCTGCTGTACACGACCGCCGGCAGCTATGGGGCTCGGGTCGATGAGGTAGATAGGCACCGAGGGACGCGCATAGTGCAGCAGTCCCGCAGCAGGGTAGACGACGAGCGACGTCCCGATGACAATCAGGATGTCAGCCTGTTGCACCTCGTCGGCGGCGATGGTGATGTTGGGCACGGCCTCGCCGAAGAATACGATGAACGGGCGCAGCAGGGAGCCGTCGCCAGCCTTGGTGCCGGGCTCCACCTCGCAGTTGTCGGGTGTCAGCGTCACCTGGTAGCGGGGGTCGTCGACATCGCGGCTGGAGCAGACCTTCATCAGTTCGCCATGCAGGTGGATAACCTTCGACGAGCCGGCCTGCTCGTGCAGGTTGTCGACGTTCTGGGTGACCACCGTCACGTCGTACTTCTGCTCCAGCTGGGCCACCAGGCGGTGTCCCTCGTTAGGCTTCACACCCCAGCACTTCTTGCGCAGCATGTTGTAAAAGTTCGTCACTAAGGTGGGGTCGGCTTCCCATCCTTCGTGGGTAGCCACTTGAGCCACTGGGTATTCTTCCCATAGTCCGTCGGCATCGCGGAAAGTCTTCAGGCCGCTCTCCACTGACATGCCGGCGCCTGTCAAAACTACAATCTTTTTCATAAGCAAATTATCTATTGCACTGCAAATATAGGCAATTCAAGTCAAAAGGTAACGCTCTTTAACTCCTTTTAACTCCGCTAACTGCTCTAACTCCCCAAAAAGTTGTAACTTTGCGCCGATTTTCGAAAATTTATACATTATTTTAAGAGAAAGTATGGATAAAGTGAGCTACGCCTTAGGCTTAGGCATTGGTCAGCAGTTGGCGCAAATGGGTGCCCAGGACCTTAATATTGACGACTTTGCACAGGCCATCAAGGACGTCATCGGCGGCGGCGAACTGAAGGTTCAGCACCGCGAGGCACAGCAGATTGTGCAGGAGTATTTTCAGAAACAAGAAGAGGAAATAAGCGCCCAGCGTGCCGAGGCTGGCAAGGTTCACAAGGAGGCCGGCGAGAAGTATCTGGCCGAGAACGCCAAGAAGGACGGTGTCATCACGCTGCCAAGCGGTCTGCAGTATCAGGTGCTGAAGGAAGGCAATGGCAAGAAGCCGACGGCTAAGGACACGGTGAAGTGCCATTACGAAGGCTTCCTTATCGACGGTACGGTATTCGACTCGTCGGTACAGCGCGGTGAGCCCGCCACGTTCCCCTTGCAGCAGGTGATTGCCGGTTGGACAGAGGGCTTGCAGCTGATGCAGGAAGGAGCGAAGTACCGTTTCTTCATCCCCTACCGTCTGGCATACGGCGAAGGCGGTGCCGGTGCCTCCATCCCCCCGTTTGCCGCACTGGTTTTCGACGTGGAACTGATAGAGGTGGTATAACGTCATAACGGAAAAATGTCATAACGAAATATTAAAATCAAAAAAAGCAAAAATGAAGAAGTTAACAATTATCGTAGCCGCTATGGCTATCGTGGCTGCAGGCTTTACTGCCTGTGGCAATGGCACTCCCAAGGCTAGCCTGAAGAGTGACCTTGACTCAATGAGCTATGCCATCGGTATGGCACAGACACAGGGCCTGAGAGAATATCTTGTCGACCGTCTCGGAGTTGACACTGCCTATATGGCTGAGTTCATCAAGGGTCTCAACGAGGGTGTCAATGCTGGCGACAACAAGAAGAAAGCAGCCTACTATGCAGGTATCCAGATTGGTCAGCAGATTTCTAACCAGATGATGAAGGGCATCAACCATGAGGTTTTCGGCGATGACTCTACCAAGACCATCTCTATGAAGAACTTTATGGCCGGCTTTGTCAGCGGCACGACAGGCAAGCAGGGTCTGATGACCGTTGAGCAGGCACAGACCGTGGCTCAGACAAAGATGCAGGAGATCCGTTCTCGTGAACTGGAGAAGACATACGGCGGCAATAAGAAAGAGGGTGAGGAGTTCCTTGCCAAGAATGCCAAGAAGGACGGTGTGAAGACGCTGAAGAGTGGTGTCCAGTACCGCGTCATCAAAGAAGGCACGGGTGCTATCCCCGCCGACACGTCGCTGGTGAAGGTCCACTACGAGGGCCGTCTGCTCAACGACTCCGTCTTCGACAGCTCTTACCGTCGTGGCGAGCCCATCACGCTGCGCTGCAACCAGACCATCAAGGGTTGGACCGATGCTATGGTCAACATGCCCGCAGGTTCTGTCTGGGAGGTTTACATTCCTCAGGAGCTGGCTTACGGCGAGCGTGAGCAGGGCATCATCAAGCCTTTCTCTGTCTTGGTATTCAAAATTGAGCTGTTAGAGGTTAATCCTAAGAAGTAACAATGAAGAAAGTAATATTGTTAGCACTCGCTGTTGTGGCGAGTGCTAATTTTTGCACTATCGATGCAAAAAAGAAGAAGAAAGTCGTCGAAGAGGCCGTTCCTGTCCCTGTGGAACTGAAGTCCAGCTCCGACTCTGTCAGCTATGCTGCCGGTATGAGCATCACCAACGGTCTGCTCCCATTCCTGAAACAGCAGCACGGCATCGACTCCGCCCAGATAAGCCTGTTTGTGAAGGCTTTCGAGGAGGTCATCAAGGCTGGCGAGACGCCCGAGGCCAAGGCCCGTGTGGCCGGTGTCGAGATAGCCAGCCAGGTGCGTGGCCGTATGCTCCCCGGCATCACGACGGAGTTTACCGACACCCCCGACTCCATCGAGGCAGATTTCTTCTATCGCGGATTCATCGACGCGCTGAAGCTTGACACCACCCATTTCAAACAGCAGGACGCCGAGACCTACTTCCGTCAGAAGCAGGAGGTCGACAAAAAGGCTAAGGAGGAGAAGCTCTACGGCCCCAACCGCCGTGCCGGTGAAGAATTTCTGAAGGCAAACGCCCAGAAGGACAGTGTCATCACTACGGCCAGCGGTCTGCAGTACAAGGTCTTGGTCAAAGGCGAGGGTCAGGTGCCTCAGATGACAGACAAGGTACAGGTGAACTACGAGGGTCGCCTGATAGACGGCACGGTGTTTGACGCCTCTGCCAAGCATGGCGACAAACCGGCAGAGTTCCAGCCGAACCAGGTCATCAAGGGTTGGACAGAGGCTCTGACCATGATGCCCGTCGGTTCGAAGTGGCAGCTGTATATCCCTCAGCAGCTGGCTTACGGCGAGCGCAACACGGGAACGATAAAACCCTATTCGGCGCTGATCTTCGATGTCGAACTAGTAGGCATCGTGGGTGCCAAGACCGAGGAGCCGGCCGAGAAACCCGTAACGGGCAAGACGGCCAAAGGTAAGAAAACTTCCAAGAAGGGTAAGAAATAAGATTTTTTCTGTCAAGTGTGCCACAATTGTGGCACACTTTTTTTATTTTTCCGCCGATTTTGTTGCGTGATTCAACAAAAATATGTAATTTTGCTGACAAATTGTAACGAAATCACTAACTAATGGAAAAAATCGACAATCTGGACAGGAAGATTCTTAGTATCTTGTCGAAGAACGCCCGCATCCCTTTCAAAGATGTGGCAGCAGAGTGTAACGTGTCGCGTGCCGCCATCCACCAGCGTGTACAGCATCTTATAGAGGCCGGTGTCATCACGGGCAGCGGTTTCGACGTCAACCCCAAGAGCCTGGGCTATTCTACCTGCACCTACGTAGGCATCACCCTGGAGAAAGGTTCTATGTACAAGGATGTGGTAGAGGAACTGCAGCATATCCCCGAAGTGGTGGAATGTCATTTCACGACGGGCCCCTACACGATGCTAGTGAAGCTCTATGCCCGTGACAACGAACAGCTGATGGAGTTGCTCAACGGACGTCTGCAGGGCATCCACGGCGTGACGTCGACAGAGACACTTATCTCCTTGGAACAGAGCATCAAGCGTGAAATAGAGGTTAGAAACGATGAGGCGGTTTGACCTTCAGGCGCTGACCGACCATGTGTATGCCCAGTTTCCTGCTGCCGGCTCCCGCCCTGTCATCGGCATCACCGGCAATTACGAGGAGCTGACGTGCAAGCTGGGCCGCGGCTACTATGACGCTGTCATCAGTGCCGGCGGCATACCGCTTGTCATCCCACCGTCGGGCGACAAAGCGGTGATCATGGGGACTCTCGACCGTATCGACGCCCTGCTGTTGAGCGGTGGTGGCGACATCAACCCCCTGTGGTGTGGCGAAGAGCCCGTTCCTGGCTTGCATGGCATCAATCAGGAGCGCGACCTGCCAGAGCTGCTCATCACCCGTCTGGCCTACAACCGCCAGATGCCCATCCTCGGTATCTGTCGTGGCATACAGACCTTAGCCGTCGCATTGGGCGGTAAGGTGTGTCAGGATATCGAAAGTGAAAAGTTAAAAGTGAAGAGTGAAGAATTTGCTACCGCCGTGAAGCATTCGCAGGATGCTGACCGCTCTGAGCCCACCCACTCTGTCTCCGTCAAAGAGGGTTCCACCTTGTTTAATATATATAGCGGTAGCAAATTTTTCACTCTTCACTCTTCACTCTTCACTCTTTACGTCAACTC
>JAFUTI010000012.1 GCA_017471465.1 Prevotella sp.
CTGTTTTTAGTTTAACAATGTTGCTGCAAAGATACAAGTTTTTTTCGGTACATCAAGTTATTCTATCCTAATTTTTTTTGTAATAACCTGATTGTCACACTTAATTCTCAAGGCATAGATTCCAGATGCCCATCCTATTGCTCACAGGGGGTCTGTCCCCCTGTGAGCCTAACGATAATACTTTAAAGGTAAATAATTCCGTAATAATAATAGGTGTCGGTCTCGAAGCGGAGTTCGAAGTCGCCAGAGAGCGTCGTGGGCAGGACGACCTGCGTCGTGCCTGCAGGTACAAAGACGGAATAAACAATCTCACCGTCCTCGTCGTAGAGGTTGAGGGTATAGTCACACGGCGTAGCCGACATCGTGATGATGTTGCCGGTAAGGTCAATACACCAAGGAAGAGCAGGTGCTTTATTTCCTCCTTGATGTGTAGAAGTGTTTGTCTTACGACTAAGCGAAACAGGATCAGCCTGAAGGAATAGTGTCCCTTCCAGTAGTGAAATAAATAAAATCAATAATGTTCTTTTCATTTGTAATAATTTTTTTGTAGATAAATCGTCTTCAAAATTATAGCTTTAGAATGATTAATGAAAGAAAAATGCAGATTGTGATTTCACAAATATTTCATCACCTAAAGAACACAGAATCAAACGGTTATATGCTTTTTACAGATAATTGACACAAAAATGTTAATGGATTTTTACAATTAAAGCGACCAAATCCGAACTGTTTCCATCAATTCCAAACACCTTCTGAAGAACAGATTTACTCAATCGAGTTATGTTCTGAGGAGTGTACCCCAACATATAACTTATCGGCTTAGGGCTTATATGAAGACGAAGTAAAAGAAGGGTACGGTATTCGCTGACTGTCAGCTTGTACTGTTCTGACATTACGAATTCGTAGAAACCAGGAAGCAGGTCTATAACTAACTGGTTGAGCTCAGTCCAATCTTTATCGCTCATTTTCTCCCCATGTACGGCCTTATTTTGAAGGGTCTGGAATAGGGGTGACGAGACAAGCTGAGACTCGGAGTCATTTGCTGAAGAAAAATGGCGTTTGCGTAATGCTGAGAGTTCTTTGTTCAATTGATTCAACTTTATTTCCTTCTCACGAATCAAGCAGCAGAGTTCTTCTTCACTGGAGCGAAGACTAAGCACGTCAGACTGGACGTTTGCAAGTTCCTTTATTTTTGCATAATACCTCTCTCTGGCAAACCTTCTGGAACGTTTAACCTTAAGCGAGGCATATACGCCTACGAATGACAATGCTGCTATAACAGCCAAAAGGGCTAAAACGTGCAGCCTTTCTTGTTCGGCCCGCTTCTCAGCCTGCTCTGCCACACGCTGATGGCAGCTATAGTCATACATTGTCTGCATACGGGCTAAAGTTTCCGTTGTCATCTGAGCATAATCGGAATCATTCGTCTCATAGGAGTAAATAGCATATTTGGCAGCGGAATCGGCTTTCCCTGTTTTCTCAAATAAAAGCGACAACGAACGGCTTGCCATATTCTGGAAAGTATAGCCAAGACCTTCTTGTAGTTCTTTCCGGAAATAATATTCTGCAGAGTCATACTGTGCAGACTTATAATACAATGTTCCTTTTATGTCATAATAGGCCTCACGTCCGCTCTCAATATTGCCTTTATCATCAAAATAGCCAGACTTCCTTTCGTAAACATCAAGACACCTACGTGCATTTATCAAATCACCTTTCACAATATAGGCGTTAGACACCATAGCCATATAATCATTGAATATTTCAGGATGTAAAAATGTTTTCTGACAGTTTGCAATGACAGAATCCGGCATTCCTAATAATTCATAAGCATCTGCTTTCTGAGCATACGAATTGATTGCTGCAATTGTATCACCAGCCAAATAGGCATAGTGGATGGATTTGTCAAGACAACGCAGATCTTCGTTGAGAAGATTCTGCCGAAAAAAAAGCACAGCCATCTGCGAATAGACGCGACACAATGTATAGTAGTTACAGTCGGCAGCAATGGTGTCAGCATGGTCGATGGCATCGTTGTAGGCTTCAAGGGCGGCCGGCGTCTCGCCTCGGTCGGCATATGTGCGGCCAAGGATGTAGTAAGCACGCATCTGCTCGTTGGGCGTGCCGTGGCGGTCGAACCACAGGGCGAGGGCGCGGGCCAACGAGTCGTTGAGCATCACGCTGTCGGCACGGTTCTGGCGCTCCAGCTCCTCAAGCTGGAGGCGCTGCCGCTCCCCGCTGTTGCAGGCGGCAAGGAGCAGGACGGCAAGGGCGTAAAGCCAGAAACGCATTTAAGTGAAGTGTGAAGAATGTATCTACAGCACCTGGTGGGTGAGCATACGTTGCTCGGCCATCTGTTCATACTTCGTTCCAGGCTGTCCGTAGTTGGCGTAAGGGTAGATGCTGATGCCGCCGCGTGGGGTAAAGAGTCCGATGACCTCGATGTACTTTGGTTTCATCAGCTTCACCAGGTCTTTCATGATGATGTTGACGCAGTCCTCATGGAAATCGCCATTGTTGCGGAAGGAGAAGAGATAGAGCTTCAGGCTCTTCGACTCTACCATCCGCTCGGAGGGTATGTACATAATCTTGATTTCAGCAAAGTCTGGCTGACCCGTGATAGGGCAGAGTGAGGTGAACTCAGGACAGTTGAACTGCACCCAGTAGTCGTTGTCTTGATGCTTGTTCTCGAAGGTCTCGAGCACTTCGGGTGCATAGTGGTTCAAGTATTCCGTTTCGCGGCCAAGAGCCTTTAAGTTTTCTTGTTGACGATTCATAATCAATTCCAGTTGTTGTTGATGTTGAAGACACGTTCCCGCGTCACCTGTTGCGCCTCTTTCTTGGTGAGCTGACGGCTCCAGCCGACGCGCTGGCCAGTGGCAGCGCCATCGCCGTGGTTGTTGTACTCCAGATAGCGGGCGGTCTGTTCGCGTTGCTTCTCCCAGTGGTGCCATCCCTCGGGACGTATCTGGCGGGGCAGGAGGCAGTTCATAAACAGCGTATAGCCGTAGTCGCGCCAGGGACGGCCTAAGTACACTTTCGTCACGTTGGCATCGGCCGTGACGGTGCAACGGTTGAAGACGTAGCCGTAGCGAACCTCCTCTGGTGTCGAGGCGGCGGTGATGTAGGAGTCGGCCTTGCAGTGGATGGTGCAGCCCTCGAACCACGCCGTGGAAGGTCCGAAAATAAAGTCGGTGGTGCCTTCGATGTAACAGCCGTCGAAGAGCAGCCGCGTGCGTGGCATGCCGGTGTATACGGTATCTTGATTGCCTAGGAAGCGGCAGTTCACAAACCGCAGGCGGTCGCCTTGTGTGTGCAGCGCCACGGCCTGTCCCAGACGGGCCGCATTATTCTCAACCGTCAGGTTCTTCAGCGTGATGTCGTTGCCGTCGATACGCATCGTAAACGAGCGGAAAGTGCCCAACTTCGGTCTGTTGCCCATAGCTGTCAACTGCTGTTTCAGTTCGGCCGGCCAGTGATTGCCTTCCATGCTGATGTTGGCGTGGTCGTCGAAGGTGATGACGGTCTCGTCGCGGTCTTCACCACAAAGCTCGATGTTCTGCAGCCACTGTGGCACGATGACCTTCTCCTTATACGTACCTTTCTTTATATAGATGACTTTTTTGTAATCCATAAATGCCCGGCAGACCTCAATAGCTTCATTGACGGTACGGAATTCGCCGGTGCCGTCGCGTGCTACGACGATGGTGTCAGGATTGTCGTACTTGCTGGCCGCCGAGACGGTCAACGTTGCTGTAAGTAGGGTCAGTAGGGTAAGCAGCTGTTTCATAGCGTATCACATGATTTCTGATATTTCCTTCAGGTCGGCTACCTGTTTCAGATTCTTGATGATGGTTTTGACGTCGTCGCGGTCGTGGACACGCAGTTCCAGAGTGCCGTCGAACATGCCGTCTTCACACGTGATGTTCAGGTTGCGGATGTTGACGTTCATCTGCGAAGAGATGACCTGTGTCACCTCGTTGAGCATACCAACGCGGTCGATGCCTCCCAGGCGGATAGTGGCTACAAAGAACAGTTCCTTGTGCATGTCCCATTTAACGTCAAGGATGCGGTTGCCGAAGCCCGACTTCAACTTGGCGGCTACTGGACAATTGCGCTTGTGGATCTCTATCTGGCTTTTGTTGTCGATGTAGCCTAAGGCATCGTCGCCGGGGATGGGGTGGCAGCATGACGGGAACTTATATTGCAGGATAGTCTTTTCGTTGATGTAGATGGGCTTCTTGCGGTTGAACTTCTCGGGGACGACAAACAGGTCAACCTCGGGTTCGTGCTCTTCCTGTTTCTTGGCCTTGACAAAAGGAACGTAGCGGCGCCAACCTCCACTCGTGCCTTGGCTCTTCTTCTTGTGCTTGCCATTGAGTTCGTCCAAGTCCTTCTCGCCTAACAAGACGTTGTTGGCACCGAGAGCCATGAAGAATTCGTCCCGACTTTTATATTCGTGATATTCTGCCAACTGGTCGACGATGCCCATGGCGTATTCCTTGTCGTTCTTCTTCAGCCATGCTACCAGTTTCTCTTCACCAGCCTTTTGCACTTCGCGGTTGTCGCGGCGCAAGATGGCCTGTATCTTTCCCTTGGCCTTGGCCGACGATACGAAGTTAATCCAATCGGGCTGTACATGCTGCGACTTCGACGAGAGAATCTCCACTTGGTCGCCACTTTGCAGCTTATGGCTTAGTGGAACCAGCTTGTGGTTTACCTTCGCCCCGATGCAGTGGCTGCCAAGGAAGGTATGAATGCTGAAGGCAAAGTCAAGGGCTGTACTGCCGGTGGGCATGGTCTTGATCTCTCCTTTCGGCGTAAAGACAAAGATTTCCGAGGCGAAAAGATTCAGCTTGATAGCATCAAGGAAGTCCATGGCATCGGGCTGGGGGTCGTCTAAGATCTCTTTGATGGTGCGCAGCCACTCGTTCAGTTCGGCCTCGTCCTCAGTATACTCATCGTCCTCGTCGTCACCCTCTTTGTATTTCCAGTGGGCGGCCAGGCCCTGTTCGGCTATCTCGTCCATACGGTCGGAGCGTATCTGTACCTCTATCCATCGGCCCTGTTTTGACATCAGCGTGACGTGCAGTGCCTGATAACCGTTGGTCTTCGGGTGGTTCAGCCAGTCGCGCAGCCGGTCGGGGTGGCTTTTGTAGATTTTGGAGATGGCCACGTAGATATTGAAGCACTCATTGACCTCCTCCTCCCGTGAACGTGGTGTGAAGATGATGCGTACTGCCAGTATGTCGTAGATCTCCTCGAACGTGACGTGCTTGTTCTGCATCTTGTTCCAGATGGAGTAGGGTGTCTTGATACGCTCTTTGATATCGTAGCGTATGCCCATTTTCTGTAGCTCCGCCTTGATAGGTACGATAAACTCGTCGAACAGCTCATGGCGCTTGGCCTGGGTTGAAGCGAGTTTGCTTTGTATGGACAGAAACTCCTCTGGGTGTTCGAACTTAAAACTCAGATTCTCCAACTCTGACTTGATTTTGTAGAGTCCCAGCCGATGAGCCAGTGGTGCATAGATGTAAAGCGTCTCGCCGGCAATCTTATATTGCTTGTTGGCAGGCTGGGAGTCGAGTGTGCGCATATTGTGCAGGCGGTCGGCAATCTTGATGAGGATAACGCGTATGTCGTCGCTCATCGTCAGCAGCAGCTTCTTGAAGTTCTCGGCCTGGGCCGATGCCTGTTCGCCGAAGATGCCGCCGCTGATCTTCGTCAAGCCGTCGACAATCTGCGCAATCTTTGCGCCGAAGATGTTCTCGATGTCCTCAACAGTATAGTCGGTGTCTTCCACCACGTCGTGCAGCAAAGCCGAACAGATGCTAGTAGATCCGAGACCTATCTCCGAGCACACAATCTGTGCCACGGCAATGGGGTGCATAATATAAGGTTCACCGGACAGTCGTCGCACACCTTTGTGTGCCTGGCGGGCAAAGTTGAATGCCTTAGTGATAAGGTCTATCTTCTTGCGGTGGCGTGAGGCAGAGTAGTCGTCCAATAGTTTTTGGAACGCTCCGTTGATAAGGGCGTCGTCGGCCTCTTCACGCTTGATGTCTTCTTCATCCATAGTTTTTCCCTCCCAAATAATTCTCTGTTCTCTTTTTATTAGTAAAGCACTACTTAACCTTCAGCTTCTTGCCAGCCTGTATGTTGCTGCCGCGGATGCCGTTCAGCTTGCGCAGTTTAGCGACGGTAGTACCATTGCGGCGGGCAATCTGCGACAGCGTCTCACCGCGGCGTACGGTGACGCTGCGTCCGCCGCTCGTTTTACTACGCGTGCGACGGCTGGCCGTGGTGCGTCCCTTGCGCCCTTTCTTCGAGGACGAGAATGTCGGGATGTCATCGTTGACATACACTTCGTCGCGTCTTGACAGCAGTGAGCTGGCGTTGTAGTTGAAGATGGAGTCCTGGTTGTCGATAAAACGAGTGACATCAGCCAAGGCCATTTTGATGGCCGAGGGCTTGGTCGTTCCGGGGACGATGTCACGGCGGTATTCCGGGTTCAGCGTGCGCAGCACGTTGATGTCGATGCCGAGCACGTCGGCTATCTGTGTGAGGTGGATGTTACGGTTGACAACGACGGTATCGGTCTTCTCCGGCAGCCGGGTCGTCATGGCGCAGATGTTATGAGCGCTGTAGTAGGTCATGATGTAGTTGGCAGCGATGAAGGCGGGCACATAGCCTCGGGTCTCACGGGGCAGGTAAGGGTATATCTGCCAATAGTCCTTTTGTCCGCCGGCACGGTGGATAGCCTTGTTGATGTTGCCTGGTCCGCAGTTGTAGGAAGCGATGACAAGACTCCAGTCGCCGAAGATCTTATACAGGTCGCTGAGGTAGTGGGCAGCAGCATAGCTGGCCTTGACCGGGTCGCGCCGTTCGTCGACGAGCGTGTTGACTTCGAGTCCGTACTGTTTGCCGGTGACGAGCATGAACTGCCATAGTCCTGTTGCGCCGACGCGTGAGACGGCTTTCGGGTTCAGTGCCGACTCGATGATGGGCAGATATTTGAGTTCCAAAGGCAGACCGTATGCCTCCAGTGCCTCTTCGAAGATTGGCAAATAGAAATTCGAGGCGCCCAGCATGTAACTCACCGAGTGGCGCAGGCGTCCGGCGTAGCGGTCGATGAACTTGTGCACCACATCGTTGTAGGGCATGTCCATCATTGTCGGCAGACGTTTAAGACGCTCCATCAGCTCCTCCTTGGTATAGGCAGGACTCTCGCTGGCTGTCTGGCAGTCACTGTCATAGCTCAGGTAGGTCTTCGACATATAGAGGTTCATCAGCGAGTCGAGTTCGAAGGTCATGGCTTCGGGAAAGTCGATGACCTCTTCGTTGCCGTCCTGGTCGGTGACGGTCACTTCGTCCTCTGGGGCCACCTCCACCTCTTCCTCTTCGTTGTCAATAATATCTTGGGCGTTTAGGTTACAGGTGGCACTCAGCAATAGGGCTGTCAGTAGCAGGTATTTCTTCATAATCATGGTTGTTCTAAAAGTTCAGTTTACAGTTGACCCCTAACGACGAGGCGTAGATGGGGTTCTCTATCATGGGATTGCCGATGACCGTCGGCTGCACCTTCAGGCTGAGGTCTTTTGAGATGTCGAAGACCGACAGCTCAGCATCGACGTATGCGTCGATGACTGACAGGGCATAGATGCCTATCATCACGAAGAGGCTCATGTCGCGCCAGCGTCGGTATTTGTCCTTACGGCTCTTGAAGATGCTTTTATAGCGTTCCATGTTCGAGTCGTTGATGGTGCGTCCTAAGTGAAGGAATTTGTTGTAGCTTGCCGTTCCCGGGTCGTCGTCCATAATGTCGAGGTAGGCCTGTGAGTAGTCTTTGTACATCATGTTGTTCCACGACAGGGCGTAGATGCATCCCAGGAATCCGCCGTAGACGATGGGTAGTTTCCAGAACTTGCGATTGTAAATCTGTCCGCCGCCGGGGATGACGAGTGCCAGCCAGAGGGCGCGTTGCGGATCGGGAGTCCATGTGCTCCAGTCGCGCTTCATCTTGGTTGCTGCAACAACGGTGTCGGCAGTGATGTGTCCGACTTCCAACAGTCTGGCGTCGTGCTTTACGAGACTGTCGGCAGGCGCCAACTCCTGTAGAAGTGCTGAGTCGCTGCTGATGACGAAGATGGTGTCTTTGTCGGTTCCCGTCTGTGCCCAAGAGCAGAGACAGCCCAACGTCAACATCCACGCAATAACAGTCGTTCTCATCATTCTTCAGTGCCCAAGGCTTTTGTCCAACAGGTTCATAATCCGTTCTAATTCGTCCTCGTCGTTGAAAGAGATATTGATCTTTCCCTTTCCGCGAGGCGAACAGCTCATCTGTACCTTCGTCTGGAAGAAGTCCGACAACCGGCTGCACAGCTCTCCGTATTCTTTCGGTAGCGGGTGATGCCCGACGGCTCGCTTCACTGTCTGTACGTCCTCACCGTTCTTCAGCATCTGTGCCATCTCTTCAACCTTACGGACGGAGTAGCCCTGCTTCTGTATCTCATTGAACAGCTTGATCTGCTGTGTAGGACTCTCGATAGCCAGCAGAGCACGGGCGTGCCCCATGTCTATCTTCTTGTCTTTCAGGGCCATCTGCACCTGTGCAGGCAGCTTCAGCAGTCGCAGGTAGTTGGTCACGGCAGCACGGCTCTTACCCACGCGCTCCGATATCTTCGACTGTGTCAGGCCCGTTGTCTCCACCAGATGCTGGTAGGCCAAGGCTATCTCGATGGCGTTCAGGTCCTCGCGCTGGATGTTTTCTACCAGTGCCATCTCCATCACGTTCTCGTCTTCGACGGTGCGGATATAGGCGGGGATGGTTGTCAGGCCGGCCATCTGTGAGGCACGCCAGCGGCGCTCGCCGGCGATGATCTGGTAACGGTTCTCGGCCACCTGTCGCAGGGTGATAGGGGCGATGATACCCATCGTCTTGATACTCTCTGCCAGTTCCTGTAGGGCCTCGGGATCGAACTCTCGTCGCGGCTGGTCGGGGTTGGGCTCAATCTGCGAGATGGAAATCTCGTTCAGGTTCGACGACCCTCGTGTCACGACGTTCGACGTGTCTATCAGCGCGTCCAGTCCGCGTCCGCTGCCGATGTCGTCCAGGCCGCGGCCCAAGACATTGCTTGCATATTTCTTCTTGACAGCCATAGTTAGTTCTTCAAAATGATTTCTTTTGCTAAGGCCAAGTGGTTCTTGGCACCAGTGGAGTCAGCATCGTACAGGATGACGGGCAGTCCGTGAGAGGGACTCTCCGACAGCTTCACGTTGCGCTGGATGACGGTCTTGAAGACCAGCTCCTGGAAGTGGCGTTTCACCTCGTCGTATATCTGGTTGGCCAGACGCAGACGGGAGTCGTACATCGTCAGCAGGAAGCCCTCAATCTCCAGGCGCTGGTTCAACTTCGACTTGATGATCTTGATGGTGTTCAGCAGCTTTGAGATACCTTCCAATGCGAAATACTCACACTGTACGGGGATGATGACGGAGTCGGCTGCCGTCAGCGCGTTTACTGTGATGAGGCCCAACGAGGGTGAACAGTCAATCAGGATGTAGTCGTATTCCTCCTGGATGGGTGCCAACAGCTTTTTGATGACCTGTTCGCGGTCGTTCAGATTCAGCATTTCTATCTCTGCTCCGACGAGGTCGATATGGCTCGGTATGATGTCAAGACCGTCAATGTCGGTAGTGTAGATGGCTTCGCGGACGTTGGTATGGTTGATGATACATTCGTAGAGCGAGCAGTCTATCTGCTTGATGTCGACGCCCAGTCCGCTTGAGGCGTTGGCCTGCGGGTCGGCATCTACTACTAACACTGTTTTCTCAAGGGTAGCTAACGATGCGGCCAAGTTGATGGTCGTCGTTGTCTTTCCGACACCGCCTTTCTGGTTTGCTAATGCTATGATTTTTCCCATTATCAATCCTTTTACAAATAAAAATAGGCTGCAAAGATACGAAATTATTCATAATTTATAGGCCATTGTTCGCGTTTTTTTGTAATTTTGCATCCCAATAATACTTTTTTTATGGAAAATAAACGTCCTTTGATACTCATTTCCAATGATGACGGCTATCAAGCCAAGGGCATCAACGTGCTAATTGATATGTTGCGGCCGATGGCCGATCTCGTCGTCTGTGCCCCCGACGGTCCGCGATCGGGATTCTCGTGTGCCTTCTCTGCCGAGGTGCCCCTGCGACTGACGAAGCGAGGCGAGGAACCTGGTGTCGAGGTGTGGTCGTCGAACGGTACGCCTGTCGACTGCGTCAAACTGGCATTGTCGAAAATTGTCGACCGCCAGCCGGCGATGGTTATTGGCGGCATCAATCACGGCGACAATGGCTCGGTGAACAGTCACTACAGTGGTACGATGGGTGTCGTCATGGAGGGTTGCATGAAGTACATACCCTCGGTGGCTTTCTCGCTCTGCGACCACAGGGTGGATGCCGACTTCGAACCCCTGCGGCCATTCGTCGTCAGCATCACCCGGCGCGTGTTGTCGGAAGGATTGCCCATAGGGACATGTCTGAATGTCAACTTCCCGGTGCTAACTGCCTTTAAGGGGGTCCGCGTCTGTCGTATGGCCCACGGCTCCTGGCTCAACGAGATAACCACCTGCCATCATCCCCGCGGATACGACTACCACTGGATGGTGGGTCACTACCGGAATGACGAACCAGAGGCCGAGGATACCGACAACTGGGCTCTTGCCCACGGCTATGTCGCCATCACCCCTACCACCTTCGATCTGACATCCTATGAGGCGATCGAACAAATCAAGAGCTGGGCACTATGAGATATTATCTGATAGCTGGTGAGGCCAGCGGCGACCTGCACGCCTCGCGACTGATGCGGGCCTTGAGACGATGCGACGCGGAAGCTGAGTTCCGCTTCTTTGGCGGCGACCTGATGGCTGGCGAGGGCGGCACCTTGGTGAAGCACTACCGCGAACTGGCATACATGGGCTTTGTGCCTGTGCTGATGCACCTGCCCACCATTCTCCGCAACATGAAGCGATGTAAGGAGGATATCGCCGCCTGGCAGCCCGACGTCGTCGTTCTTGTCGACTATCCCGGCTTCAACCTCGACATCGCCAAGTTTGTACATGCCAGCGGCATCTGTCCCGTCTACTACTATATCTCGCCAAAGATATGGGCGTGGAAGGAGTACCGCATCCGTCGCATCAAGCGCGACATCGACGAACTCTTCTCCATCCTGCCCTTTGAAGTGGACTTCTTCGAGAAGAAGCATCATTTTCCCATTCACTATGTCGGTAATCCCACGGCCAGTGAGGTGAGGGAATATTTGTCGAGGTACGAGGTGCGAGGTACGAGGTGTGAGAATAGCTCAAGCGCAGATAGTAGTCTCCTACCTCGTACCTCGCACCTCGCACCTCGTGACAAACCGTTTATAGCCCTCCTTGCCGGTTCGCGTCGTCAGGAGATTAAGGACAATCTGCCCGCCATGATCGAGGCTACCAGCCACCTTGCTGACCGCTATCAGGTGGTGTTGGCCGGTGCGCCGTCAATCGAGCCATCGTATTACGAGCCGTTCATCAAGGGCACGCACGTTCAGCTGGTGATGAACGAGACCTATCAACTGCTTTCAGAGGCCACGGCAGCCCTCGTTACCAGTGGTACGGCGACCCTTGAGACCTGTATGTTCCGTGTGCCCCAGGTCGTGTGCTACTACACACCGTTGAAGCACTTTATCGGTATGATGCGTCGGATGGTGCTGAAGGTCAGGTATGTGTCGCTGGTCAATCTTATTGCCGACCGTGAGGTGGTCACGGAACTCGTTGCCGAGACATTCAGCATCGGTAATATCCGCCGCGAGCTGGAAGCTGTCCTGCCTGGTGGTTACCGACGTCAGCAGATGCTCACCGACTATGAGGAAATTCATCATCGTCTCGGCGAGAGCGATGCCCCCGAACGTGCAGCCGAACTGATGATAAAACTGTTAAGCTGAGTAACAATGACAGACTGGTCGACAGCCTTGTCTCAAAACAGTGTCAGCGTGTAGAGGTAGACGACGGCAGCAGGAACTGCCATCAAGGTGGAGTCGAAACGGTCCATCATGCCGCCGTGGCCTGGCAGGATGTTGCCGCTGTCCTTAATACCGAGGGTGCGCTTGAAGAGCGACTCAATCAAGTCGCCCCACGTGCCAAAGACAACGACGACAATGCCCAAGCCGGCCCATTCCATGGCTGAAAGGCCCAGGTCGTTAACACCGTAGAGTGTGGTGAGATACCACACGGCGACTGCTGCCGCCACGACCAGTACGCCACCGCCAATGCTGCCCTCCCAGGACTTGCCTGGCGAGATACGCGGAAAGAGCTTGTGGCGCCCGATGAGTGAACCGACGCAGTAGGCGCCGGCATCGTTGATCCACAGGAACACGAAGACGGCCAATGGGGCGAGGTAGCTGTATTGCGTGTTGTAACCGTTGGAGCGGAAAGCCAGTATGTTGAGCAGTGAGAAGGGCAGGGCGATATACAGTTGCGACAGCATGGTGTAGGACCAGTTGTTGATGGGATCCTTGGCCTTCATGTAGAGCTCTGCCACCATCAGATAAACAATGCTCACCAGGTAGGGGATGAAGACTGTCGATGGCGTCAGTCCGCTATTGTAGCCCGCCATGGCGAGAAAGAGATAGACACCCGACATGGTCGAGATGAAGCGGTTGACGGAGATGAAGGGACGGTCGTTGACCAGCGAGCAGTACTCCCAAATGGTCATGCCAGTGACCAGCGAGAAGAGCAGAACCATGGCTCTGGGGTTGAGAAAACTGGTGACGATGGCCGCCACAAAGAACACACTGGTGATGGTTCGGACAATAAAATTCTTCATGCTTCTTCCTCCTCCTCCTCCTCTTTTGCTTCCAATGCCAGCTGCCTGCCACGCTCCTCGGCCATGCGCTCGGCGTCGGCACGCATTTGGGCTTCCAGCAGTTCCTCTGCTCTGCTGGTCCATGGACGTTTGCCGAAGATGCGCTCGACGTCCTCGGCAAAGATGACTTCGCGGTCAACCAGCAACTGGGCCAGCTGGGCATGACCGTCTTTGTGCTCGGTCAGTATGCGCTTGGCTCGTTCGTACTGCTCGTTGATCATTTTCAGCACCTCGTCGTCCATGATCTTGGCCGTCGTCTCCGAGTAGGGACGCTGGAACTGGTATTCCTGGTTGTTGTAGTAGCAGATATTGGGCAGCTTGTCGCTCATGCCGGCGTAGGCTATCATGCCGTAGGCCTGCTTGGTGGTACGCTCCAGGTCGTTCATGGCGCCCGTGGAGATGTGACCAATGAACAGCTCCTCGGCGGCACGTCCGCCAAGCAGCGAGCACATCTCGTCGAGCATGGCCTCCTTGGTCTGCAGCACGCGCTCTTCGGGCAGATACCAGGCAGCACCCAGAGCCTGGCCACGCGGCACAATCGACACCTTGACCAGCGGGTTGGCAAACTCCGTGAACCACGAGATGGTGGCATGGCCGGCCTCGTGGATGGCTATCGACCGCTTCTCCTGCTCAGTCATCACCTTCGTCTTCTTCTCCAGTCCGCCGATAATGCGGTCGACGGCATCGAGGAAGTCCTGCTTGCCCACCTTCTCACGGTTATAGCGGGCTGCTATCAAGGCAGCCTCGTTGCACACATTGGCAATGTCGGCACCCGAGAAGCCCGGTGTCTGGCGCGACAGGAAGTCGATGTCCACGTCGTCGGCTAGCTTCAGTGGCTTCAGATGGACGGCAAACACCTCCTTGCGCTCGTTCAGGTCGGGCAGGTCGACGTGTATCTGACGGTCGAAACGGCCGGCGCGCAGCAGGGCCGAGTCGAGCATGTCGGCACGGTTGGTAGCCGCCAGGGTGATGATGCCGCTGTTAGTGCCGAAGCCGTCCATCTCCGTCAGCAGGGCGTTCAGTGTGTTCTCACGCTCGTCGTTGCCGCCCATGGCGGGGTTTTTGCTGCGGGCGCGCCCTACAGCATCAATCTCGTCGATGAAGATGATGCACGGGGCCTTCTGTTTGGCCTGTTCGAAGAGGTCGCGCACACGAGAGGCACCCACGCCGACGAACATCTCGACAAAGTCAGAGCCCGACATCGAGAAGAACGGCACGCCAGCCTCGCCGGCAACGGCCTTGGCCAGTAGCGTCTTACCCGTGCCCGGAGGACCGACGAGCAGGGCACCCTTGGGTATCTTGCCGCCCAGCTCCGTGTATTTCTGCGGATTCTTCAGGAAGTCGACAATCTCCTGCATCTCCTGTTTGGCGCCGGCCTGTCCGGCAACGTCCTTGAAGGTGATGCCCAGTTCGCCGCCTTTCTCATACATCTTCGCCTTTGACTTGCCGACGCTGAACATACCCATGCCACCGCCCATGCCACCGCCCATGCGGCGGAAGAAAAGCATCCACAGACCGAAGATGATAATCAGTGGCAGCAGGCTGTAAAAGAGGTCGCCGATGATGCTGCCGCCCGACTTGTTGTCGTAGCTCAGCTTGCCCTTGAACTTCCCTTGGTCGCGCATCTTGTCGAGAAACTGCTCCACTTGGTCCACAGAGCCTATTTCTACGTCGACGTAGGGCGAAGTGCCCGTTTGCTGGTGTCCCTGTTTGAAGATGTCGCGGATGTGCTCTGCCTTGACATACATCTTCAGCGTATTCTGGCTTTTGTTGATGACAATCTTGTCGGCGTAGCCACGCTCGACAAAGACCTTGAAGTCGGTGTATGACGACTCTATATGTGCCTGAGCCGCCCCCATGCCGTCACCGGAACTGGTCATGTAGAGCATTGCCAGCGTCAGGATGGCAATAAAGTAGATCCAGTTCATGTTGAACTTCGGCATGTTCATCTTCGGGCCGCCGTTAATGTTATTGGGTTTCTGCTGTTCCATTGCTTTTATACATTATTCAATCTTCATTAGCGAAGCGCTCAATCCAGGTCTGGTATTCTTGTCAGTTTGGCATCGTCCCACAGATGCTCCAAGTCATAGTATTCGCGCACGTCGGGCAGAAAAATGTGGACTAACACGTCGGTGTAGTCCATGGCTACCCATTGGGCGTTCTCCAAGCCAACGACGTGGGCAGGCTTCTCGCCCAGCTCCTTGCGGGCAAATTCACCGATGGAGTCGGTGATGGCTTCCACCTGCGACGGAGAACCACCCTGGCAGATGATAAAATAGCGGCAGATAGCCCCATCGATATCCGACAAGTCGGCCACGACGATGCCTTGTCCCTTTTTTTCTTGTATTCCTCTCTTGATAGTTTCTACTAACTGTTTCGCTTGTTCCATTTCTATGCTTTTAGTGTGTGCAAAGATAGCGTTTTTTATCCGATTCACCCCTATAAACGATAAAAAATTGAGTATTTTTAAAAAAATCTCACGAAAAGTTTTGCAGATTCCGGAAAAAACAGTACCTTTGCACTCGCAAATTTGAAATTTGCTCCTGCGAAGTCGGGCGGCACCTCAGCAAAAATTACCTTTTGCGTTCGGTTTGCACCGACCTTGCACCCGCGATTGGGGTATGGTGTAATGGTAACACTGCAGATTCTGGTCCTGCCTTTCCTGGTTCGAGTCCGGGTACCCCAACAAAAGAAATCGTTAAGTTGTGCAACTTAACGATTTCTTGTTTTATTGCTTCAGCCACGCCCAGCGATGGACCCAATCGCGCATGATTTCCTCACGGACGATAAACTGGTTGCGGGCTCCTGCACAGTCGTGCCAGTAGTCGTCGGGGTCTGTTTTCGTTGAATATATTTGTAGTTGTTTGTTTGCTATTTGTAGTCATAAAGGCGGACGTGCAGTATCTTCCATTCCCCGCAGGCGATGCGAACGTGGCGGCCTTGATGGTCTTGGTCACCATTCAGTCGGCGCAAGTAGTGCATCTGTCCCTGTTTGTCGATATTTACCTCGTCGACACTGGCAATGCCCTTGCGGCTGCCGCTGAACAATTCTTTTTTTGACTTGTTGATTTCTGCAGCATCACCTGCTGCTACGAAGCCGTCCTCTCCCAATGTCTGTTGTTGGGCGTGAACATTCTCATAGGCCAAGGCAAAGGTGATGACAACTCCCGTGCCAGCCAGCAAATAATCGTTGTTGGCGAGTTTCAACAGTATGGCACCACCCTCTGGCCATGTAGAGCCGTCGGTGGCACGAGGGTCCCAGGGTAAGGTATAGTAGTGGCGACAGGTGATAACCATTCCGTCATTCTCGATGATGTGCTCCTTGTCTTCCTGGTCGAACAAGAGTCCCCAAGACTTTTGGCTATTTATATTTGAAAGTTGGCGTAGAAGAGAGTAGGCTTTCGTAACGCTTTCCGTCTCTTTGGGAGAGGCTTGGTCGATAGCAAAAGGCGAAAAACCGAGGGCATCGTGCTCACCAAAGGCATACATCGCACGGACTCCGCTGTTCTCGCAGCAGCGGCTTTCGGGGATGAAGAGGCGATTGTCGGGCAGCGCATATTGAGCGGCCCAGCCTTTGAAGCCCGTATCGTAGATGTCGGGAGCCAGACAGAGCAGCTGCGGAGCGCCACAATGCCACAGGTCGATGAGATGTGCCAACGGCCCTGCCGACGGATATTGCCCTGGCTTCCGGCCTCGGCTATTCATAGCAGCGTTCACATAGAGGGGAATCTGGGTATAGCGACGGGCAGTCTCACACAGTCGTCCCACATACTTGGCATAGTAGTAGGCCATGAATATCTCGTCGGTATAGATGTCGTTGCCGAAGACCTGGGCCCAGGATGGCTGTTTGCTATTGGCTGTTAGCTGTTGGCCCTTTAGCCTTTCCTTCAGCCAAGGGTGTAGCGCCTCCTGGTTCTTTTTTAGATAACTGAGAAGCTCTTGCGGCACACCTTTCTTATATACTTCATCTGCCAACTTTGAGTGGTCGCGTGCATCTTCCAGCATGCCAATTTCGTTCTCCACCTGAATCATCGTCACCACGTCGCTACCCGTCTCGCTGATATGTTTTACCAGCGCCTCAAAAGCCTTGTTGTCTGCCTGAAACACCTGCTCCGAAAAACAGCAGGCTATCTCCAGCGGTTTGCCTTGCTGCGTCTTAGCTCGTGGGAAACGCTTCGTGTCCTGCTTGAACCACAGCGGCGCATAACATGACATGGAGTTTTTCCACGCACCAAACCACAGAAACACCACCTTCAACTGCAAGTCCCGTGCCTGCTGGATGGTGCGGTCGATGAGGGTGAAGTCGAAGTTTCCTTCCTTCGATTCGAGGAATTCCCAGTAGGCAGGCACCAGCACAGTGTTCAGTCCCAGTGCTTTCATACGCGGCATCACCTCGTCTATATCCTCTATACTTGTAGCTGCTGAGTTGCTTAGTTCGCCACCTAAGATTAAATCCTTTGTCTGTGTCCACCCTGTCAAGGTTAGCATCAAGATAGTTATGATAATAAAAAGTCTTCTCATCCTTGTTTTAGTAGTTTGTCGCTGCGAAGATACGAAAAATCTCCCACATCGAGATGATATGGAAGATTCTTTTGTGATTATTTAAGAAGGCTTACGCATAACAAGCGATCTTAAAAAAACATTCACGAGATGCTTAAAACGCTGATATACTGTATTTTACGGTGAATGGTTTTTCCCGGTTGGCCGATATTGCCGAACGCTTCATCGGTAATACATCACAGCGGATTTGTTTAACTGATACAGCCGAGTGAGGCACCGCCATTTTATTTGCTGACCTACGTCAGCAACGTTGATGACCTTGGTCAGCAATATTTTAATAGGCGCAAAAAAATAGTCTGGTAGCGCAACAGAACTGGCCAATGGAACAAGCGCGACAGCGACAGAACTGGCCGGTGAGACGAGCCCAGCGAACCGTTCACCGCAATACGTTCAGAATCAGTGTTTTAGATTATTTGTGAAGGGTGTTGGAGGCTTTGTGGTCGTACCAGCTTCCTAAAACGATGATTGTAAAACCCTAAAGATTAACAGGTGAAATCCCGTAGCAATGTCTCAATGAGAGGAACATACCAGGTTTTCACTTGCTCGGCTGTTGGGGTATGGCCACCAGGCATATCTCGCAAAACAGTTTCCGTTTCATTCTTTAATCTGGACTGCTAATCTTTTCCAGTGCAGTGGTGAAAAGTTACGCCCATTTTGACCTATAAACTGGAAACATCTTTTGTTTTATTTCCCTGACTCGTATTTCTCGCGGATCTTCTTGATGCGCAGTAAAAGGTTACGGTAGTGGGGTGTCTGCTCCTGCTGTTTCAGGTAGTTCTCCACCTTGTCGAGATGCTGTTCCAGATAGATCAGTGCGTCGGACCGCTGCATGATGGCGGTAGTGGTCTGCGTCTTGTCCAGTGTCGGATTGAGAGCCCCTCCGATGAAGTCGACATAGGCACGCTGTTGGTGACGACGGAAGTCGTTCTGTTCCTCATTCTTGTTGTTCAGAGGTTTCCACACCATATTAAATATGTCGTCCAGGTATTCCTCTACGGGGTAGGGCTTCGACGAGCGCATGGCCTCGTTATGCTTGGTGAAGATGGTGCCAGGAGCCAACAGCATGGCGATGACGGTCTGCTGGCGGGTGCGTATATCGTCAGCGTAGTCGGTACCTAATTTGGCGATGACGTTTTCAGGATAGAGCCACAGCGGTGCCTCCAGGACGTTGCGGTCGAACCACTGCAGGGCTTCGCGCTGCAGGTCGCGCGGGACATAGTCGTTGGCGCGCTGGCCGGGTGTCTGGTTGGTGTAGCGGCCTGTCAGGTAGCGCTGCACGTGGTTGGCATAGCGCTGATACTGTGAGCGCACGGCGCGGTGTACCTCGTTGAGGTCGTCGTACTGCTCGTCGGGCTGTGCCGTCCATTGCTCGATGTTCTGCATGACCCGCTTCAGGTTCTTGATACCGTATTCGTTGGCGCGCATCTGGTTGTCGCCCAGGTCCTCGGTCTGCGAGCGCGGGTCTTGGCTGCGGCCCTCGTCGCCGCTCCACCAGAGTCGGCGGTTCTGAGCCAGCACCTTGGTGACCTCGCTGCGCAGGACTTTCTTCTCCTTGGCCGGGTCGTTGAACTCCGGACGGTACTGGTAGCCCCACTTGATAGCCCAGCAGTCGTAGTCGTTGATGCGTGGGAAGCGTCCCTTCTCGCTGATATGGTCTTCGGGCTGTGCCACGTAGTTGAAGCGGGCGTAGTCCATGATACTGCTCGTGTGGCCGTGGGCCTCTACCCAGGCTTTATCGCGCAGTTTCTCCACGGGTGTGGCTTGCGAGGCAATCATGTTGTGGCGCAGTCCGAGCGAGTGGCCTACCTCGTGGCTGGAGACGAAGCGTATGAGCTGTCCCATCAGCTCGTCGGGGAAGTCCATCTTCTGTGCGCGCTTGTCCGACGGGCCACACTGTATCATATACCATTTCTTCACCAGGTTCATCACGTTGTGATACCAGCAGACGTGCGCCTCGATGATCTCGCCCGAGCGTGGGTCTACGATGCGCGGCCCGTAGGCGTTCTCCGTCTCTGAGGGCAGGTAGCGTATCATGGAGAAGCGGGCGTCGTCGACCGACATGGTGGAGTCGTTTGCGGGCCACTCCTTACCCACGATGGCATTCTTGAAACCGGCAGCTTCGAACGCCTTGTTCCAGTCGTTGATGCCGGCAATGAGATACTTCACCCATTTCTTCGGCGTTGCCGGGTCGATATAGTAGACAATCTGCTTCTTCGGCTCTACCAGTTTGCCGGCCTTGTAAGCCTTGGCGTCCTTCGGTTCCAGCCGGTAGCGCATGATGATAGACTCATGGCTGGTGGTCTGCTGTTCGTCGCTGAACTCCGTGATTTTGTTGTTGAAATAGCCTACACGCTCGTCGGCATAGCGGGGCTGCATCGGCTCTTCGGGCAGCAGCACGATGCTCGTGTTCAGCGACAGTGTGGCAGCGCCCGTCTTCGATGCCGGTGAGCGGCCGGCGTTCATGGCGTATGTGCGCAGCGTCTGTATTTCGAGGTTGATGGGGTAGGTCTTGATGCTGTCTATGAATGTGCGGTCGGCCATCACGCCCCCGATGCCGAGTGTGGTGCGGTCGTTGGCCGAGAAGCTGGTCACCTTGTTGTCGGACATGAGCCACTTGGTGACGTTGATGAGCATATCCTTTGTCTCCGGATTGCGCCCGATGATGTCGAGCTTACAGACGATGGGGTCTACCGTGGCCTGTTTCAGCGAGATGGCTATGCGGTCGCCGGACTTGGCATAGCTCGACTGCACGTACTCGCGGAGGAAGAGCGTCTTGTCGTTGTAGCGTTCCAGGTAGACGGCCGAGCGGTTCACCTCCTCGCCGCCGAACTTCTTGAAATCCTGCGGTACGCTGGTGAAGCGCGTCACGCAGAGCAGCATACGTCCCAGCAGGCGGTCGGGCACTTCGAGGTACCAGTCGTCCTTGATGTGGCGCACGGTGAACAGTCCCTGGCGCATAGAGCCGCCCTCCTTCACCACTTTGTGGTACGGGTCTTTGTGGTCTTTGACTGTCGAGTCCTCGCAGCACTCGTTTTTCTTGGCGGTTTCTTTCTCTACCATGACGGTGTCTGCTTTGACGTCGACGGTGTCTTTTTCCAAAGCAAAGGCTGCACTATGCCCGATGGTGAGCAACAGTGCAGCCGTTGTAATAGTCTTGACTAATGTCTTCATATTAACAAAAGTACAGTCAGGAAGGTGCTATCATGATTCTTTCTCGCGGTTCTCGGCATCGATGGCCTTAATCTTCTCACGAACCAGGTTCATGTCGTCCTTCAGCTTCTGCACCTTACGGTTCATCTCGTCGATGAGCGAATTGCCTTTCTTGCTGGAGACGCTGAGGAAGCCGAGGTTGTTCTCGTAGGTCTGGATTTCCTGCTTCATGGCCTCGTATTGGCGGAACAGGCGGGCGCGCTCGTTGTCCAGTGCGTTCTCGCCACGCTCGGCCACCTGCTTCAGGTTCTGCTTGAAGTTGTTGAGACGCTTCTTGGCAACGCTGATGTTCAGGTCTTTATAGAGCTTGTCGAGCACGGCATGGTACTCCTCGTAGAGCTTGTCTTTCTCGCGGAAGGGTACGTGGCCGATACTCTGGTATTCGGCTACCAACTCTTGTACTTTCTCTTGCAGATTATCGCCAGCCTCTTCGGCAATGACCTTCAGGTGGGCAATGACGTCGCGTTTCTTCTCCAGGTTAGCCTGTTCCTCACCGCGTGTGCCGGCAGTAGCGGCGTTGCGGGCTTCGAAGAACTTGTTGCAGGCACCGAGGAACTCCTCCCATAACTGGTCGCCCAGCTTCTTGGGCACCATGCCGATGGTCTTCCACTCCTTCTGCAGGTTGATGAGCTTGTCGCCTGTCGACTTCCAGTCGGTGGAGTCTTGTAGGGCCTTGGCTTTCTCGATGAGGGCGCGCTTCTTCTCGGCGTTCTCTTTGAAGGTGTCTTTCAGCGTCTTGAAATACTCGGCCTTGCGTCCGAAGAAGTCGTCGCAGGCAGCGCGGAAACGCTCGAAGATTTTGACGTTCATCTTCTGCGGGGCAAAGCCGATGGTCTTCCACTCGGCCTGCAGTTCGATGATCTCCTTGGTACGGCGCTCCCAGTCGCCACTGCCCTTGTTCTCCTCCGCAGCGATGGCTTCTACCTTCTCGCAGAGTTCGGTCTTCTTCTGCAGGTTCTCTTCCTCACGGGCACGGATGCCCTCGAAATGCTGCTGATGGCGTTTGTTGATGACGGTAGAAGCAGCCTTGAAGCGGTTCCAGATCTCTTCGCGCAGGTCTTTCGACACAGGACCTATCTCGCGATACTCCTGATGCAGCTTCTGCAACTGGTGGAAGGCACTGATGACGTCGTCCTCCTCGGCCAGCTTCTCGGCAGCCTCGCAGAGCTTTGTCTTCAACTCCAGATTTTTCTTGAAGTCGTATTCACGGGCCTCGCTGTTCAGTTTCAGCAGGTCATAGAACTGCTCTACATACAGCTGGTAGTTACGCCACAGCTCGTTGGCCTTCTCGGCAGGCACGGCCTTGATGTCACGCCACTCCTGCTGCAGGGTCTTGAACTCCTGGTATGTCTTGTTGGCCTCCTCGGGTGAGGTGACCATTGCCTTTATCTTCTCGATGATGTCGAGTTTCTTCTTCAGGTTCTCTTCCTTCTCAGCCTCCTGCTCGCGGAAGAGTTGCTGCCGGCGCTCCTTGATGATGCCCATCTCTGCCTTGAACACCTCCTCGTCTTCGTCGGGGGTTATCTGGTACAACTCAGGGTCGCCGCCGCCGTCGATATATGCCTTGAGCTTTGCTTCGCGTTCGGCGATATGCAACTTGTAGAAGACGGTCTTCAGATAGTCGACCTCGTCCTTTTGGGGTGTCTCTTCGCCATGTGCAATTTCCTTCACACGGTCCAGCACCTCTTTCTTGGTTTCATAGACCTTGCGCTCTTCGGGCTGTTCTTCTACTTCAGGAACTGTCTGTTCTTCTACTTCAGGAGCAGTCGGCTCCTGCTTAACTTCTTCACTAATCCCCTGTTCGAGGATGTTTTCTTGAGAGTCCATAATTAACTGTTTTAAGTTACTGTTATGGTGAGTACACACATAATACTTAGCGTCGTGTGTTTGGGCACATCGACGTTTTAGGGCTGTAAAATTACAAAAAACTTCGGAGTTGAACCTAACAACGCCTAAGATTTCTGCTCTAATTATTTTTTTTTAACTATTCAAACCAGCCGTTTGGTGCGGAAGAAGAGCCAGCAGGCTATGGAGACGAGGATGGAGATGATGAGTGCGAAGACGAAGCCCCAAGGTTTTCCCTCTAGGCCGTTGATGAGGTTCATGCCGAAGAGTGAGGCAATAAGCGTGGGGAACATCATGATGATGGTGACCGACGTCAGCGTACGCATCACGTTGTTCATGTTGTTGTTGATGATACTCTGGTAGGTGTCCATTGTCGACTCCAGGATGTCGGAGTAGATTGAGGTGGTCTCGCGGGCCTGTGTCATCTCGATGTTCACGTCTTCGATAAGGTCGGCGTCGAGTTCGTCAATCTGCAGTTTGAACTTCAGCTTCGACAGCAGCGTCTCGTTGCCGCGGATAGAGGTCTGGAAGTAGGTGAGCGAGTCTTGCAGTCGGCTCAGGCCTATCAGCGACTCGTTGTTCACCTCGCGGTCGAGATTGCGTTTGGCCTTGTCGATGAGCATGTTAATCTGCTTCAGTCGCTTCAGGTACCACACGGCACTGGAGAGAAACAGGCGGAAAATCATGTCGACATAGTCGGTGAATCCCTCGCCGCGTTTCTGCTGGAACGAGACGAAGTCGATCATCATGTTCGTCTCGTAGTAGCACACGGTGATGGTGACGTCGCGCTTATGGATGATGCCGAGGGGCACGGTTGTGTACGGTGTGCGCGAGCGAATCTCCTTGACGTAGGGTATGCGCAGGATAATGAGCATCCAGCCGTCGTCGTACTCATAACGGGCTCTCTCGTCGGTATCGCTGATGTCAGAGAGAAAGTAGTCGGGTATGTTGAACTGCTCTTCCAGCTGGTGCTGGTCGTCTTCTGTCGGACACGTCACCTGTATCCAACAATTGGGCTGCCACTCTGTGAGCTGGGTCAGTCCGCCTTGGGTGTTCCAGAATGTCTTCATTGTGCTAATCCTTTCTTTTTCGAGGTACGTGGTACGTGGTACGAGGTACGTGGTACGTGGTGCGAGGTACGTGGTACGTGGTACGAGGTACGTGGTACGAGGTACGTGGTACGTGGTGCGAGGTACGTGGTACGAGGTGCGAGGTACGTGGTACGAGAATTGTTTAGCGGCAAGAGGATTAGCAGCCTTGCTCGCCATCCCCTGGCCTAACGTTTGTTACTATCCGCCGGGTAATCGTCCATAATTTTGTTAATTATTTGGTTTATCGCGTGCAAAGGTACGAAGAAACGGCTGAAACGCCAAATTTTTGAGGCACGAATTGCGCAGTTTCTTGCAGTTTTTCCCCTTTTGTCACCATTTCCGCCTCCGTCCCGCTTCATGACACGGAGGGCGCACAGCGGTTATACCTGCTGTGCGCCCTTTGAGCGTGCCGCCTTATTGCGGCGTTGGTCTGTTACTTGGAGTAATGGTGAACCATCGACTGTGGAGAACTCATAGGGAACTCACAGGGGTCAACCCTATGTGAGGCGGCGAGCGCGAGCTGATGGAAGCCGCCGAAGACCGCGCCCTCGCACTGCGATAGGCTCACCGGTACATCAGCAAACTGCACCTGAAAATTTCACGGCCTCTCGTAAAAACGTCACGGCCTCTCGTAAATCTCTCACGGCCTCTCGTGAAAGAGTCCCGCTTTGACCAACCACTTTTCAATTTGTTTCATTCTCTCAC
>JAFUTI010000044.1 GCA_017471465.1 Prevotella sp.
CGATGCACCAGAATATACACCATACTTGAAGTTCCCATTCCAAGCCATAGGGCAGTTCAGATGTATTGACGTCTTATAACCAGACTGGCTAAGACAATCATTACATGAGCCAATGCCAAAGTATGAATAACTTGACGATTGCGTGCGTAAGAGTTTGGCCGTACCGTCAGAAAGAACTTGGAACTGAGCCGCCATTGTGGCGGGAACTGCCGATAACAGCAGAAAAATGAGCGTCTTCTTCATATTTGTATCATGTTTATAGGTGAATAGTTTTAGATTCGAGCTTTTATTTAGCCTTAACCAGGCGCTTGGTGCCAACATTCTGCCCGTTGGCAAACAACGTACACAGATAGATGCCTTCGTTCAGTGTGCCAGTGTTTATAGTAGCGCAGGTCTCGAATGGAGAAACAGGTAGTTTCGTCATCACGTGCCCACCCATGTCGGTAATGGCAATATGGGCACTGGCAACATCCTCGGTAAGAAGGAAACGCACCTCAGCCGACTCAGCCGATGTGGGAGTGACGGAAAGAAGGGCGTTGCCGATGACGGCCTGGATTTCACGGGCTGCAGATGTGCCAGCGTAGCGTGACAACATAATGTCGGCAATTCTCTCGGTGCGGATGTCAAGCTGGTTCTTCAGTTCCTGGATGCAACAGAAAAGGACGGGGACTAGATCGAGATAGTTGATTCCGACAGTACCGTCTTGTAAAGCGATCACAACCTGAGGGAAAACCTCTTTGAGTTCTGCAGCTAAGAGCCCTATGCGCTTCTGTTCGCTGTCTGACTTCATATTGTATTCTACCACATGCAATCCCATGATATCATCCAATATAGCCTGCTGTGATGTATTGCTTCCAAGCTGGGTGATGTTTTCCCAAAGCGCTGTCTCGTTTGGAATGTCTGTCGTGTCTTGCTTTGCTTGCTGTTCCAGCGTAAGGTATCCGAAATAATAGCAGCTATCGAGACAGAGGCGCACTTCATAGTCGCCGACGAGTGTGGCAGACAAGTTGACTTCCGACGGGCTGCGCTGGAAGGTTGCTTGGTATACGCACTGGTCGTTTCTGAGAAGCACAAAAGTCAGACTGTCGTCGATGTCTGGCAATATCAGCTTGTGGTCATCCTGTGTTATAAACAATGGAGCCGTTGGTGTGCGTTTTACCACTTTTACGTCAGGCTGGGTGTCAACGATATAAAGAGGAACATAGTTGATCTTCGCGTTGACGGCTGTCATGTTTCCTATAAGAATAACAGCAAGGAGGAAAAGGATTCTCTTACTCATAATGATTCATGTTTTGGCTTTTTCAGCGCAAAGATATGAAATAATCATGAATTATCCCCAAAAAAGTTTGTCAAGGTGATTGACAAAATAATATCAATCGCCTTGACAAATTCAATTTCGCCGATTTCATCGGGAAAAAATCGGCTATCTGATGGCCATAATCCAGCGTTCGAATTCTTTCGCGTTTCCGTCTTTCCCCGTCAATTTCTTGTAGAGTCTGCTCTTCAGCCTCGACGTGTATCCTTCAGAGACGCCCGTCAGGCGGTCGATGCTCACCGAGGAAAATGCAAGGCGCGTCAGCATACACACCACGTACTCCTGTTCATTGAGAGTCTGTTGCGATGAATTGACGGTTTTAAGAAACGATGGGATATTCTCGTCGATGAGTAACTTCAGAGAACTGATGTCAGCAGCTTCGGCAAGTTCCGGCGGATTGCATCTTGCCAGCCTGTGCATACGCTTGGCTATTGGTGAACGGCTCAGTCTGTCTTCAAGCGACAGCTCCTTAATCTTAGATTCATAGTTGGCTGTTGCAACAGCATAGAGCAGGCTGCGCCTCTTTGCTATATATACCACTATGTATAACACTATCATAAGCGATATGACAGCTACGGCCATATAGAGCCTTGTCCGTCTAAGCTCGCTGGTCTTCTGTTCCACCAACAACTGCTTGCGGGTATAGTCGAACATGGCTTGCAGCGACTGTAAATTCTGTGATTCTGAGAGGACGTAGACAGAGTCGCTCATACTATAGCCTTCTGTGGCATATTTGGCTACGGAGTCGGCCTTGCCCAACTTCGTATAAAGTAACTGAAGTCCCTTCCGGCCGGCAATCTGGTTGTTGACGTCGCGGCCGTCGCGCAACTCTTTACGGAAAAAGTATTCGGCAGAGTCGGGGTTGCCGACCTGCAGATAGTATAAACCACGTTTGTAGTAGAAGATTTCGCGGCCACGACTTACATTGCCAAGACTGTCTGTATAGGATGATGCCAAGAATGCTTCTATGGCGGTCTTGGCGTCGTCGGTCCGGTGTTCGTCCAAGAGCAACAATATGGTAGCATTCTTGGCGGCAGCAGCACGGTCGTATTGTCCAATCATGGTAAAGGCCTGCGCCACCTCCGTGGCAATAGCAAATGCTGAATCAGGCTTGCCAAGCCGCTCATATTCGTTCGACTGGTCAAAATAGCACTCTATGGCCATCAATGTATCTCTATCCTTATATGCCATCCGCTGAGCCTTTGACAGTTCCGCAATAGCTGCTAACGGCTGGTAATGACGGTGAAAGATTTCCGCCATCTGACAGTGTACGAGGCATAATGTATGGTAGTCGCAGTCCTGTGCCGTGGTGTCGGCACGGTCGGCAGCATCGTTATAGGCATCGAGGGCAGCGGGTGCCTCGCCACGGTCGGCGTAGGTGCGGCCGAGGATATAGTGGGCACGCATCTGCTCGTTGCGAGTGCCGTGGCGGTCGAACCAGTCGGCGAGGTCGCGGGCGAGCGAGTCGTTCAGCATCAGGCTGTCGGCACGGTTCTGCCGCTCCAGCTCGGCGAGCTGGAGACGCTGCCGCTCGCCGTTGTCGCAGGCGACAAGGAGCAGGACGGCAAGAAACAGCCAGATGGCTATAGAGTACTTACATTTCACTGTGAGGCAAATAGGTATGGAGGTGGCGATAATTTAAAAGCTTTACACTGCCTGCCGCGTTCTCAAAATCGCCTGTATAAACAATGATTTTATTCGTTATCGGTGTTTTAATCCATTCTGGGAGCTTTGAAATGGAATCTTCGAATGAGGAGTGGTAGGTCATTGACGACTTGACTTCAATAGCCGTGAGTTCCCCCTCCTCTTTTAAAAGTATGTCAACTTCGTTCTGGTTTGAATCGCGGTAGAAGAAAACGCCATTCAAGAGCCCTCGGTTGTAACGATGCTTGATGACTTCCATTACGACATAGTTTTCGAAGATGGCTCCTCGCATCTTGTCACGCGCCAACTGCCGGGGGCTCTCAATATCCAACAAGAAGCAAGCAAGGCCAGGATCGTTAAAGTAGAGTTTCGGACTTTTCACCAGACGCTTGGAAATGTTCTCGTAATACGGAGGCAGAAGGGTGACCAGATAGGAGGCCTGAAGAACAGACAGCCAACTGGTGACGGTCTTGCTGTCGACGCCAAGCTGTCCGGCAATCTCAGAAGCGTTGAAGACAGCCCCCACTCTGGCAGCACAGAGTTTCATAAACATCATGAACTGCATTTGGTCTTTTATTTTTAACAAGTCGCGGACGTCGCGCTCTAAATAGGTCTTGACATAAGAAGGATAGAAAAGGTGAGGCTTATTCTTCTTGGCGCAGATTGCAGGATAGAGCCCGCTAAAAAGAAATTCATCTAAAGACATCTCTCCCATAGTGGACTGACTTTCACAATAGGTCATAGGCAACAGCTCGTAAACGCCGGCCCTGCCTGGCAGTGACTCACTCAAACCCTGAAGCAATTCGAAATTGGAACTACCCGTAAGTAGAAACTGACAATCGGGATTGTCATCTACAATACCCTGAATATATTCCAATAGCTGTGGCACCTTCTGAACTTCATCAATAAACATTCCGTTTGGATGTTGGCGGAGGAAAGCAATGGGGTCATGTTCCGCAAATTCTCGGACGTTGACATCCTTCAAACTGTACTTGTGTACATCGGGGAAGAGGTGCTTTAACAGGGTGCTCTTGCCAGACTGTCTGGGGCCTGTCACGGAGATGACAGAGAAATAGTTGGAGGCCTCCTTGATGATGCCTTCCATTGTGCGGTGAATGTACAGATTGTTTGCCATATTTTATGCAAATTCGGAATTGCGCTCCAAAATTACATAAAAAAAAGAGAGCTGGCAAAGGTTTATGCTACTATTTTGCCGTATTTAACATTATTAAAGAGAACGACACCAGACAAGTTATGCCGCGACAGATTCTGAGGAGATGCTCGGTAATGCGCTGAAAGGCAGGATGTTGTAACTTTAGGATTCCGCCAGCCCCCGTGGTTTGCTTGCGGGAGTGCGGTTTTCGCCGTACCTTTGCACCCGACAAAAGCGCTGAAGTCACAAACACAAGTATTAACCCATTAAAAAAAGAAAGGAACAACATTATGTCACTGAAACTGAATCTGTATCGCAACACCATGACCAC
>JAFUTI010000013.1 GCA_017471465.1 Prevotella sp.
GCAGTGACGTGCTGTCAAATGTATTGCTCTTCTTTGCCATGGTGCAAAGGTACACATTCTATCTCAAATATGTATCGTTTGCGGGTATTATTTGGATAGGATGGTGTGTCAGTTCATCCACGGACTATTGCAACTGAGCCATTTTTTCTGAGACTTCGTTCGTTAATTCGGAAATAATTCGTATATTTGCCGTCAGAAAAATTAATTTGACTTTCGCGACAAATCCTAAAAGTTAAGCAGGAATTAGAGATTCGCCTTTCAGATTGTGCAGGTTGGGGCGGAATGGACGAGTTATAAGGAGTCACAGACGTTCCGCATTTTTCTGTATGTTTAACCAAACAACTCTACCAGTCGTAGTCCTCTACATAGCCATCAAAGGTGACGTCGCCGGTCTATCCGTTGGCACGGAACAGGTTGCGGATGCTTTCCTGTAGGGTAGGTGGAATGAGGCGCGAACCGTTGCCTTCGGCCCTTTACACATCGGTATTATATTGATACGGTTTGCAATATTTAAGCCATTGCGAAAATTTTCGCAACGAAAAATTTCGCATAAACTTTTCTATTTATTTGTCAGTATCAAATGAAAGTATTATCTTTGTACGCAAAATGAAGATAAATGAAGAATCCATTTAAGTATGGTGTGCTTGTTGACAACGAGTTTTTCACCGATAGGAACGAAGAATTGAAGGAAGTTCAGCGGACGCTGGACAGCGAGAATCATCTGATATTGATTAGCCCGCGAAGATTTGGCAAGTCCAGTCTTGTGGCTAAGGCCGTCAAGGCTTCTGGGCGTCCATGTATCTCTCTCAATATGCAAAACATGTTGAGCGTCGATGATTTTGCCTCCAAACTGTTGCGTGAACTGTTCCGTCTTTATCCTATGGAGAGAATTAGGCACCTCATGTCTCACTTTAGGATTGTGCCAACGGTCTCGACCAACCCTATGACGAATGGTGTTGATGTCTCGTTCCAACCCGTGTTGAACAGCATGGTTCTGTTGGAGGATGCGATGGCTCTGATAGAAAAGGTCAGCACCGAAGATAAAAGGCTGATAGTAGTGCTTGATGAATTTCAGGAGATTTTGAACATCCGTAAGGGCTTGGACAAACAACTGCGTTCTATCATGCAGGAACAGGAACACCTGAATTATGTCCTGTTGGGCAGTCAGGAGTCAATGATGACGGAGATTTTTGAGCGGAAGAAGTCACCGTTCTATCATTTTGGCAAGTTAATGCACCTGAATAAGATACCATACAATGATTTCAAGGAATATGTATCGGCTCGATTGCCATTGAAGGAACAGGAAAAGTTGAATGATATTGTAGAAGAGATATTATCTTTTACAGGGCTCCACCCATATTATACCCAACAGCTGTCGGCTCAAGTCTGGGACATGATGACTTACGACGGGCTGGTTGATGGGGTTGTAGCGGAGGCTATCAGTAACATTGTGCGTACGCATGACTTGGATTTCGAACGTCTCTGGCTGAACTTTAACCGTACCGACCGTTCCATCATGATGAGCTTAAGCAAGGGCGTCAACCCTTTACAGAATCGCCAAGTGGCTACAAGTACATCATTCAGTGGAATAAAGCGATTGATGAAAAACGGGTATGTAATCCGCGTGACAGATTATGAGATAGAAGACCCGTTCTTTAAACAATGGATTATTGGTTTGAGTATATAACAAAAACGATAAATGCTATGATTGAACTGAAGAACGAACAGTTGGCGATTCGTATCGCTGAGTTGGGAGCAGAACTCCAGAGTGTGGAGGATAGTGAGGGTAGGGAATATATGTGGCAGGCCGGAGATGAGTGGCCCCGTCATTCGCCTATCCTGTTTCCAATTGTCTGCAGTGTCAACAACAATACCTACGTGGTGGATGGCCGGGAGTATCATCTGCCGCGCCACGGTTTTGCTCGCGATACGGAGTTTACGGTGATTAGCCAGACAGACCAGCGGGTGACGCTGGCGTTGCATGAGTCGGAAGACACGCTGAAGATACATAAGAGCCAGACCCGCCGGGCCATGCTGATGGATACCGATGGCGAACCGGTAGTGACCAAGGGCGAATTCAAGGACAAGCCCCTGATGAACCACCTGTTGCCTGGCGCTTCATTCATGTCTAAATACTCAATAACTATCGGGCATGAATAGAATATTATTTGTTTGTCACGGGAACATCTGTCGCAGTCCGATGGCGGAGTTTGTCATGAAGGACCTCGTCAAGAAGGCTGGACGAGAAGCGGATTTCTATATAGAGTCGGCGGCAACGTCTACAGAAGAGATAGGTAATGAGGTGTATCCTCCGGCTCGCCGTAAGTTGGCCGAGCACGGCATCTCGTGTAAAGGAAAGACGGCTCGGCAGATGACACGTAGCGACTATCAGCGCTTCGACCTGATTATCGGTATGGATGCGTGGAACATCCGGAATATCATGCGTATCTGTGGCAGCGACCCCGAAGGCAAGATCCGTATGCTGATGGACTTCACCTGTCGCCCTGGTGATGTGGCTGATCCTTGGTACACTGGTGATTTCGAAGCTACCTGGCGCGACGTTCTGGAGGGCTGTCAGGAAATCCTCTTAAAAATTAAGCTTAATGATGTTGAATATAGCAGAAAAATGGCGTGAGTTTCGCCAGTGGCAGCAGCAACCTCATCAGGTGGCTCCGATGACGGTGGAATGGCACACCTGTAATACTTGTGGACAGGAGTTCCAGGGGAATTACTGCCCCCGTTGCGGACAGTCGGCCCGGATAGGCCGCTATTCTTTTAAGAAGGCTTTCCTCCTGTTCCTCGATGTGTGGGGACTGGGAAATCGCGGCATGTTCCGCACACTCCGCGACCTGCTGCTGCGTCCCGGCTATATGATTCGCGACTATCTCTCGGGCATGCAGATGGCCTACTTCCCGCCGTTCAAGCTGTTCTTCCTGCTGATGACACTCTCGCTGGTGGTCGAGAGTGGCTTCAACCTGAAAGGTGAAAACTATTTCGAAGCTGCTGTGGAACAAATGCGGCAGGGATACGGCTACTCCTTCGAGGAAGCCGATAATGAGGAACAGACGGAAGAGCAGAAGCAGATGAACGAAGAGGCCGAGTCATTCGGCCTAAAGGTGATGGAGTATGCCCAGAAGTTTCCCAGTGCGATGACGCTGGGCATGCTGCTGGTGATGTCGGGATTCCTCTACATCTTCTTCCGTAAGTGTCCCAACATCCCCGACCTGCGCTTCTCTGAACTGCTGGTGGCACTGGTCTACACGACGGATATGTTCGCCATCTACGACATCGTGCGTGAGTTCTTCTGTCTGCCTTCTGAGACGCAGTTCGTCTGCATGCTGCTCCCTCTGCTGCCGTTGAAGCAGATGTCGGGCTTTAAGTGGTGGAAGCTGTTGTCCATTATGATTCTCGTTTTTGTGATGGTTATTGTAGCCTTCTGTCTCTTAGGCATTTTGTCGATGGGAGCCTATATACTACTTTCGCAGTTCTTGTGAATATTATCCAGATTATTAACTAAACAAAAACCGTTCACCGTTAGCGTAATCCGCTGCAAGTCAAAGCGTTACGGTGAACGGTTTGTTTTTGTCATAGCGGGTTTGTTATAGCGGGTCTGCCGGAGTGGGTCGCCGGAGTGGTGTCACCACAGCTTCTGACGGCTTTATTTTTGTTGCTGACCTAGGTCAGCAACGTTACCGACCTAGGTCAGCAACATTAATATAGCCAATACATTCGTCTGTTCCCACCCTTCACCGCAACTTATTGAATCATAGTATAATAGTCATCCGGTGAAGGGTTGAGATTCCCGGTATTTCAGATATGTTATTGATTCCTACATCAAAGACAAGAGTTTATTTTGATACTTCCAAATAAATTTGTACTTTTGCGGCAAAATCCTATTTATTATTATATAAGCGGTATGGGTAATCACGATAAGGCTATGCTTCTTGGCGTGGCACAAATGTCGTGGAGCGATGATGTATTCTACATTGAAGATTACGACTCGTCTGCAAAAACCGCAACACTGAAATTGGGCGAGGCACCGGCTACTGCCGACTATTGAGACAGGTTGTTGATTTCTTTAGGAAAAGAATCAACAACCTGTCTCTTCTGAAATTAATTATTCGATGGCAAAAAGCGCTTTTTCAAGCATTTATTTTGGGTATTTCACAGAAATCATGTACTTTTGCCCTCAAAAATACAAATGATGAAGTGAAATAACCAAATACAATTCAATAAACACATGAAAAAGCTCTTGTTTCTAATTACAATGTTGCTGTTGAGTGTAGCAACTTTCGCCGGCGACTTTGATATTGTCGGAACTTGGTATGAGTATGAATGGGACATTGAAAGCCTTGATGGCATCTGGATTTTCAAGTCCGACAAGACGGGTACATGTGAGGAGTTCCACAAAGGAGTATCAGAGGGGGTGGGCAATTTCAAGTACGACTTCAATGCCTCCACAAATGTTTTGACTGTATGGAATGAAGGCGAGGAAGACGACCCTGTAGTTTTTCCTATCAGAATTGACTCACCCACACAGTTTACTTACAGCGAGGGACGCGAGTCGCTGGTGTGGATTAAGCAGGAACAGTCGTCAGGAGCTGTAAGTCATGCCATATCTCCCAAGGCAGCCTCATTCAAACTGGCTTCGTCGAAGGATGGCTTGACTTATTATTTCGCCTACGACGACCAAGACAGCTACTCCAATTTCAATATCAAATCTGACAAGGAAGCATATGAAGTGAATCTGAGTTATGACGCGAGCAAAATCCTCATTCAATATTTCCAGTATGGCGCATTGGTTACATCTGAAATGACACTCAAAGGAGACCATGTTGTAAAAGAAGTGGTTTCTATTGCAAATGACAACCAAACCACTGTTTTCAACACCATCGACTATACGTACGATGTCAACAACCAATTGGTGAAGGTTGTCACAAAAAGCGATTTTGACCCCTCGGCCAGCAACGAGATAAACATCTCATGGGAGAATGGCAACATAAAGTCAGCAAACATTTCAGGATCAGTAATTACTTCAAACGTGGAGTTCGACTATTATACCGACAATGAGGATCAAAGTCTCGTGAATGCGTTCAGCGGTTCTGTAGCTGCCATTTTCGATGAGACAGAAGTCGTGACGTTCGCTCCGCTGTTCTATTGTGCCAACTATTTCGGAGCATCTTGTAAGAACCTGACCAAGAGCGTCAAGCGAAGTGGTAGTAACGCGAAGGAAGGTTCGTTTAACAAGACTATCAATTTGAGCTATGAATACGAAAGCAACGGTCTCGTGAAACAATGTAACTATGGAAATAAAATCCACCAGTACTCTTGGGTAAGCGGTTCGGACATTGCTCCCCAGGTTTGGAAGAGTCTTTCTAATGAGACTGTTTTCTCGCTCGACGGCCGTCACAATACGACCATTCAGCGCGGCTTGAATATCGTGCGGCGTTCAGATGGGACTGTGGTAAAGATTCTAAAATAAGATTATATAAATGAAGACAAAACACATTCAATACGAGACTCGCGGCACCTGCTCGCGTATGATAGACGTGACGGCCGACGAGAACAACATCATCCAGCAAGTATTCTTTCTGGGAGGGTGTCACGGCAACCTGCAGGGCATCAGTATGCTGGTGCGCGGCCAGCACATCGACGACGTCATCCGTCGCCTTGATGGTATCCGTTGTGGCACGAAGAACACATCGTGCCCCGATCAGCTCTGCCGAGCCTTAGAACAGCTGAAGAAAGCTCCATTTCGTTGAGCCATAGATACTTAATTCGGGTCATGCCGACGGATGCGCCAGCCTATGACGGCCACGATGATACTCATCAGCGGACTTAGCAGATTGAAGAAGCAATAGGGCAGATAGGTCAGTGTGGGTACGCCGAGGACAGTCGACTGCGTCATACCGCACGTGTTCCAAGGCACGAGTACGGAGGTGACGGTGGCGGCGTCTTCGCAGGTGCGGCTCAGCAGACGCGACTCATAGCCCTGTTCGTCATATACTTGTTTGAAAATGTCTGCCGTCAGCACGATAGAGATAAACTGGTCGCCAGTGGTCAGGTTCAGGAAAATGCCCGTGCCCACCGTCGACGACACCAGCGTCACGCGACTGCGTACCCAGCGCACGATAACCTGTGTCAGGCTGTCAATCATGCCGCTGGCCACCATGGCTGCTCCAAAACACATGGCGCAGAGGATGAGCCAGATGGTGTTGAGCATGCCGGCCATACCGCCCGTCGACACCAGTTCGTTCAGTGATTCGTAGCCAGTATCCACAGCCGTGGCGCCGTAGTACATGATGGCCAGTCCACGCACCACGCTGTCTGTGCCTGCTATTTCGCGGAGGAGGTGGGGCTGCAGTATCAGTGCTACGACACCGGCCATGACCGACGAGGCAAAGAGTACGATGAGCGATGGCACGCGGCGGGCTATCAGCAGGCCCGTCAGCAGCGGCACGAGCAAGGTCCAAAGCGAGATATTGAACGTACGCGACAGCCCCTCGGTGTAGACGCCGGTCTGCACCTCGCTACCGCCTCCAGCCACAAGCCCGCTGGCGAAGAAGATGACAAGGGCAATACAGAATGTGGGAATTGTCGTCAGCATCATGTAACGGATGTGCACGAAGAGGTCTGTGCCTGTGGCCGACGATGCCAGGATGGTGGTGTCGCTCAGCGGCGACAGCTTGTCGCCGAAATAGGCACCGCTGATGATGGCGCCTGCTGTCCAGGCCTCCGACACGTCGAGGGCATGGCCTATGCCCAGCAGCGCCACGCCGATGGTTGCGATGGTGGTCCATGAACTGCCCGACAGCAGTGATACCAGTGCACAGATGATGCATGTGGAGCCCAGGAAGAACTGTGGCGACATCAGCTGCACGCCGTAGTAGATGAGTGTTGGAACGATGCCGCTGACCATCCACGAACCCGCTAGCATGCCTACGCATAGCAATATCAAGAGCGTGATTGACACATCGCCCAACGTCTTCTTGATTTGCATCTCAAATGTATGCCAGCTGACCCGATAGAACGCCATCGAGATGCTGACGCAGACCGCCATACCCATCAGCAGTGCCACCTGGCTGCCACCGCTGAGTGAGTCGCTGCCAAACAGCGCGATGACAACAGCTAGAAAGGCGATGAGCACTGCCACGGGGATGAGCGCTACCAGCGGATGTGGTCTTCTTGTTATGTTGTTCTCCTCTGTCATATCGTAATGGTCAGTTGATAGGTTCAGCATTCCCTTTCTTGTCGAAGCGGATGAAAAAGAGGTCGGGCACAATGAATGATCATTGGTTGCATATCTTTTTTGTACTTGGGTGCAAAGATACACATTTTCTGATGATATGTTTGCTTTCTTGTCTTTTTATTTGTATCTTTGCGTCAGAAATAAAACTAACGATGACATATATTGGCGAACTGATATCGATAGGTGTGGCATTCTCGTGGACGGCGACGGCGCTGTTGAGCGAGTTTGGTAGCAAGCGCTTGGGCAACCTGACGCTTAACGTGTTGCGCATGGCGTTGGCACTGCTATTCTCGCTGGTGCTCTTTGGCGTGGTGACGGGCAAAATACTGCCTCCCGGCGCTTCGCCTGAGGCGATGGGTTGGATGCTGTTGTCAGGACTTGTGGGCTATGTCATTGGTGATTTCTGCCTTTTCCAATGCTATATTATTATAGGTTCGCGATACGGACAACTCTTTATGACGTTGGCCCCCTTGGCGGCAGCGCTGATGGCTTGGGTAACGTTGGGGCAGCAGATGAAGGCGATAAGCATCGTGGCTATGCTGGTGACGCTTCTGGGTATCGGCATCTCCGTACTAGGACGCGGTGAGCATCATAAGGTGTCGCTGAAATTACCCTTGAATGGTGTGCTTTTTGCTATCGGCGCAGCCGTTTGCCAAGGTGTCGGACTAGTCTTGAGTAAGATAGGCATGGATCATTATGATGCTTCGATGATGGTTCAGAACGGTATGCCTGAATGGCTTATACCGTTCAGTGCTAATTTCTATCGTTGCATCGCAGGTGTTATCGGCTTTTTGCTTCTGCTCTTTTTTCGCGATGGAATGGGACCTTTGCGCGAGGCGATGCACGACAGGAAAGGTCTGACCGTTGCTACGGCTACGACTGTTTTCGGTCCTTTTGTAGGTGTCGGTTTCTCGTTAATGGCCGTTCAATATACGGCTGCAGGAATTGCCTCTACGTTGATGGCGATGACGCCTATTATCATCCTTCTGCCGTCCTACTGGCTTTTCCATGAGAAGATTACTTGGCGAGCTGTTTTTGGGGCCGTTATCTCCGTCGTCGGTGTCAGTCTGTTTTTTCTCGTTTAAAAGAAAATCAAATAAGGGGTAGAACTATGACCAGAGGAAAATCGATTTGTAGTGTGCTCTTTCTATTTCATCATGATGCCCGTGAAGATACGGCCGCTGTTGATGCTTAAGCGACGAGCAGAGAAGTAGTTGGCTGACTGTTGGAAGGTACAGACGGGCGACACCTTGATGTGCTGAGGTTCCAAGCCAGAAGCCAGAAGTTGCTGGCGGTTACACTCGGGCAGGTCGATGTGCCACTTCTCTTTCTTCAGACTGATGGCAGACATGTCGAACCCCTCACGTGCGAAAGCATCATAGACCTCGTCGCCCACCTCGAAACTGTCAAGGTGGATGCCCGGTCCAATCTGGGCTATAAGTTGCTGCGGCTGTGTGCCATAGGCAGACCTCATCTCTGTTATGGCTTTTTCGGCAATGCGTGCCACGGTGCCACGCCAGCCGGCATGGATAGCGCAAACGGCATGTTTCTCTCGGTCGTAGAGCAGTATCGGTATGCAGTCGGCAGTGGAGACACCGATACAAACGCCCTTGAGGTCTGTCATCAGTGCGTCATAACCTTCTAATGCATCTTGTCTTTCTGTAGCGTACAGCGCCAGAAGAGCTTCGTCTATCTTTACCACTCTTGCCTCGTGCACTTGATGGGGCATGATGAGGTGGTCGTCCCTGATACCCAGTGTCAGACATAGTGCTTCACGGTTCTTTTGGATAGCCTCCTCGGCGTCGCCACAGTAGCGATTGATGTTGAACGCCGCATAATTACCTGTACTATACCCTCTATGGCGGGTCGTACTGAAGGCTGTCACCTTATCACCAAAGTCGTAGAGTTCCAGTTGCGGAATTGTCATAATGTGTGCAATTTGCATGCAAAGATACGAAAGAATTTCTTATTATCGAAAAAAATATGTAACTTTGCACCATAGAACAAGTAAGAACAATGGACCAGAAAAGAATATTAAAGTTCCTGCGGCAGGTGATGGCCAACAACAACCGCGAGTGGTTTCAGGAACACAAAAAGGAGTACGAGGTCGTTAGGGCCGAGTTTGAACGGGGTGTGCAACAGGCGCTGGAACGGATTGTGACGTTCGACGCGGAGATAGCCCACGTGCAGGTGAAGGACTGTACCTACCGCTTCTACCGCGACACACGTTTCTCGCCCGACAAGTCGCCCTACAAGAACCACTTCGGTGCCTACATCAATGCGAAGAGCAAGAAGGCGCTACGTGGCGGATACTATATCCATTTGGAGCCCGACCACTGCCTGCTGGCGGTAGGCAACTATTGGCTGCCGACGAATATCCTGACCTCGTGTCGCAACGAGATGATGGCAAATACGGCAGAATGGTTGAAATGTGTAGAGAGCGAGGAGTTTCTGAAGTACTATCGAGGCTCTGGCGAGCAGATGCCCTGGGAGGAGGCGTGGGCGCAGCCCCAAGGCTTCGGGCTGACAAAGCTGAAGACGTGTCCCGCGGGCTTCCCCAAGGACTGGCAGCACGTGGGCTACTTGCGCCTGAAGGACTACTGCGCCTGGCATGCTGTCTCGAACACGTTCTTCGAGGGCGACGGCTGGATAGACGAGATGGAACGCATGTTCCGTGCTGCCAAGCCGATGATGGACTTCATGAACTCGGTGATTGACGACTACGAATAGCTCATGATTGAGAAAATCACAGAACAACCATCGCGCAACGACCATCTGGAGCAATTGTACCACGACAAAGTAGGAATTCTTTGGCAAATATGTTGCTTAATAAAATAATTGTTGTATTTTTGCAGAAAGATTCTAATCAATACATACCGAATATGAAAAAATGCTTTATTCTTTGTGCTGTTGTCGCTGCGTTGGCTTCTGCCTGTTCGTCGGGTGAGCCAGAGGAGTGTTACATTCCTAAAACCAAGGTGGAATTTGCCGGCAATGGTTTCAAGGCCTTTAGCTTGGGAGCTGATGTCAAGTTGTATACCGTTCAGAACCCTGAAAACAGTTCGCAGTGGACTGTTCAGGCCGTTGTCCCCGTCCGCAAGGAAGTCAAGGGAACCGTCAACGATTTGGCTATCGAGCTCATTCTGCTTGATGAGAGTGGTGTCCGTGTACGCGACGGACTGGCTCTCCAGGGTGAGGATATTGCCGACTTGCTGCCTGTCTACAATGGCAGCGAGAATGTGGAGCGCACCATTGTATTTTCTGTTTCCGACGCAGAGAAGAAGTACTTGTCGAATGACGAGGCGTCTCAGATTCTGCAGAAGAGCAAGGCAGCGCGCATGAACTTCAACGTTTCGTCGAAGGCAGGAGCTCCAGAAAAAGCCACAGAGGCGCTGGTTGAGCCTACTGATTATCCAATGACGATCGACGGACTCTGCCGTAAGTATGGTGTCTATGGAATGCTTTCTCAGTACGACCGCGCCCTTAGAAACGATAATCGGAGTCGTGCCAAGAAGATTGAAGACCAGTTGTGGGCCATCGAGAAACGTGTCAAGGCAAACAGGTCAATACCCGAAAGAGTGCGTGATGGTTTCGTACATTATATCGAGGAAAGGGAAGACATCATAGAAGACCGTTATTAAAGTCATACCAATTTAATAATATGAATAAGAAACTTATGACGCTTGTCATTTCAGCAGCTACGCTGTCTGCCTCGACGATGCAGCTTTCCGGCTGCAAGGAACCCCAAAGTGATAATCCTCTGCTGCAGGAGAGCACCCTGCCCTTTGGCGCTCCAGACTTCAGTAAGATAAAGCCTGCTGACTATCTGCCGGCCTTCGAGACGGCTATCCAGCAGAAGCGCGATGAGATAGCCAAGATTCTAGAGAACCAGGATTCGGCAACCTTTGAGAACACCGTCCTTGCCTTCGAGGAGAGTGGCAAGACGCTCGACCGCGTGAGCCGCGTCTTCTTTGCCATCGTTGAGGCCGACAAGACCGACGAGATGGGTGAGATAGAGAAGAAGGTGCAGCCGATGCTGACCGACCTGGAGAACGAGATATCGTTCAACAAGCAGCTGTTCGAGCGCATCCGTCAGGTCTACGACCGTGACCACGGCACATTGCAGGGCGAGGACCAGAAGCTGCTGGAGGAGATCTATAAGGACTTTGTGCGTAAGGGTGCTCTGCTGCCTGACGACAAGATGGCGCGGATGAAGGAGATCAATCTGCGCATCTCGGAGTTGCAGACGCAGTGGGGCGATGTGCTGCCTGCTGCCACCAACGACGCTGTGGTGTGGGTTGAGAGCAAGGACGAGCTGGCCGGACTTAGCGATGCTGATATTGCCCAGTGCGCCAAAGATGCCAAGAGCAGGGGCGGGAAGGCTCCCTACGCCATCGTTATCGTCAACACCACGCAGCAGGCCCTGCTGGCCAGTCTCGACAACCGCGACCTGCGCAAGAAGGTCTACGAAGCGGCCATCCATCGTGCCGACGGTACAGGCAAGTACAACACCTTCCCCCTTGTCGTCGAGATTGCCAAGCTGCGTGCCGAGCAGGCTGAGATCATGGGCTATCCCAACTACGCCTCCTACTCGCTGGAGAAGACAATGGCCAAGACGCCCGACAACGTCTACGCCTTCTTGAAGAACCTTATCAGCCAGTACAAGCCGAAGGCCGATGCCGAGACGAAGGCCATCGAGGACTATGCCCGCAAGTGTGTATCCGGTGGTTCCGCCGCCGGAGACTTCCACCTCCAGCCTTACGACCGCTTCTATTATTCTGCCAAGATGAAGAAGGAACTGTTAGACATCTCTGACGACGAGGTAAAACCCTACTTCAATGTCGACAGCGTCTTGCTCAACGGTGTGTTCTATGCCGCCAACCGTGTCTACGGTCTGACCTTTAAGGAGCGCACCGACATCCCCACGTACCATCCTGATATGAAGGTCTTCGAAGTCATCGACAAGGACGGTAAGCAGAAGGCTCTCTTCTATTGCGACTATTTCCGTCGCCCGACGAAGCGTGGTGGAGCGTGGATGGACGGCTTCCAGAAGCAGAGCCGCCAGCGACAGCAGTTGCCTATCATCTTCAATGTGTGTAACAGTGCCAAGGCGCCAGAGGGTCAGCCCTCGCTGCTCACTTGGGACGAGGTGACAACGATGTTCCACGAGTTCGGACACGCCCTGCACGGCATCCTCTCTGACTGTCAGTACAACCGCTTGAGTGGCACCAGCGTGGCTCGTGACTTCGTGGAGATGCCTTCGCAGTTCAATGAGTCGTTTGCTGCCATCCCTGAGGTATTCGACAACTACGCCCGCCACTGTGATACCGGCGAGCCCATGCCTGCCGAACTGAAGGAGCGCATGCTGAAGAGCATCAACTTCCAGACAGCATACGCCCTCGGCGAGAACCTCGCTGCTACATGTGTAGACCTGGCATGGCACATGCTCGCCTCGAAGGATATTCCCACTGCCGACCAGGCGGCCGCCTTTGAGACAGAGGCGCTGAAGAATATAGGACTGCTCGATGCACAGATACCGCCACGTTACTTCACCAGCTACTTCAATCATGTGTGGGGCGGTGGCTATGCGGCAGGCTACTACAGCTATCTGTGGACGGAGGTGCTGGCCGTTAACATCGCCGACGTCTTTGCCCAGCGTGGCGCCCTGAAACCTGAAACGGGACAGGCCCTGCGTGACAAAATCTTAAGTCGCGGTAACACTGGCGACCTCATGCAGATGTTTACCGACTTCACCGGCATGCAGCAGCCGGATGCCTCCGGCCTGCTCAAGGCCAGGGGATTATAACGCCCGTTTAAGGCGTGTCTTGGTAGAGTTCAGTGTTGCGCGGTTCCTCATCGGAACCGCGTTCCTCTTCGTTTTCTGACCGTTTCTTCTTTCCTGCCATATTGCCGAAGTTCCAAGTCAGGGTGAAATTCAGCACGGGGTCGCGCCAGTTTTCCTGATACCTGTTGAAGGTGTCGCTGCTGGTGTAGTTCTTCCAGTGCCGGGTGTTGAAGACGTCGCGCCAGTTGATGGCCAGAGCAAGTGCCTTGTTGAAGAACGACTTGCGAAGCCCCAGGTCGAGCGAGCCGTTAGCCTTACGGTAGCCCTGGGTGATAACACCCCGTGAGCGGTAGTTACCCGTTGCCTGCAGGGAGATGTCGTAGGGTAGGATAAACGAGGCCAGCATACGGGCGTCCCAGGAGAAGTCCTCGTTGCCCTCGCCGGTGACGGGCCATCCTTCAACAACAGTAGAGAAGCCGTCGAGCTTGTAATAATAGGCGTTGAGGGTGGTGGTGAGATCGAGGATGCGGAAGAGTTTGTCTTTCAGTATCAGTTCGGCTCCCGCCCGTTGGCTCTTGGCCACGTTCAGATTGGTCATGTACATCACCGTCTGGCCCTCGTATGTGCCTTGATAGCGGATGCGTTGCATGACGTCGGTGGCAGGACGGTAATAGGTGCCTATCGACAGTGTGTGATCTTCCCACGTCTTCAGGAAGTTGAGTGAGAAGGAGTGGGTGAACTCTGGGGTCAGCTGTGGGTTGCCAAACTCTATCATCGAGGCGTCGCGTGTATTCTTGAACGAATTAAGCTGTCCGCCCCAAGGGCGACGCAGACGGCGCGTATAGTTCAACTGCAACTGGGCGGTCTCCGTGAGTTCGTAACTGAGGAACAGCGAGGGAAACAGCTGGAAATAGTCCTTCTTGAATGGAACCTCCGACTGATAATAGTCTATACTTTTAGTGTCGACTTTCCAGTATTCGCCGCGTAATCCTGCCATAACCCCGAATTTCCCGAATTTCATATTCGACGTGACATAGAGGGCATGGATGTCCATATCGTAGATGAAGCGATTATAGAAAAACGCCTCGTCCTCGTAGCGGTTTGTCGTCTGGTTCCATATCTGTGATTCCTGTGGCGTGTTCTCATGCGAGAAACGACCATTGTAGCCCGCTTCCAGTTTCAGCGTCTCCGACAGTTTGTTCTCATACTCCAACTTGGCCTCCCAGTTACGGTTGTTGACATCCATCGGTCGCCGTTGCAGGCTGTAAGCGGCGGGAGATCCGTTGTAGAAGGTCGTGTCGTTGCGGTAAGTGGTGGTATTGTCCATGTGCCATTTGTTGAACGACACCGTGGCGTCAAGCTTATGGGTTCCACTCTCATTGAACTTGTGATTATAGACCAGTTCAGCATTGAGCATACGTCGGCTCCCGTCACCCGTATTGGCTGTCCGAAGCATTCGCTTCTGCAGTTCACCCGTGGAAAGGACGCCATAGTCATAGGAAGACACATTGTCGTCGGAAGGTTTGCCGTGAAGAGCCATCCCCGACAGCGTGAGGTCGTCGTTGTCCGACAGGTGGAATGTCAGTCCGGCACGTCCGAAGAGTCCGCGACCGCGGTTGTCGTTGTCGCTTTCGATGTTCATGAACGTATCCTGCAGTGGATATTCCTGCTGGCTGATACTGCCACCGCCACCTCTACGGCGACGATATCCCAGGTTGGCATAGGCATCGACCCACTTGCTGGAGTAATTGATGTTGCCGCTGAAGTTGTAGCCGCCATGCTGGTTGCCCCCCGCCTGTAGTGAACCATAGTAGCCGGCTTTGCGGTCGCGCTTCAGGATGATGTTGATGATGCCGGCAGAGCCTTCAGCCGAGAACTTGGCCGACGGGTTGTCGATGACTTCCACGCGCTCGATGCTCTCGGCGGGAATCTGTTGGAGGATGTCGTAGCGGTTGTCCGAGGTCAGGCCCGAAGCTTTGCCGTTGATCCACACCTCAACGCTACTGTTGCCGCGCAGCGATATCTCACCATCGGTAGTCACCTCTATCGAGGGAATCTGTTCCAGCAGTTCGGTGGCATTGCCGCCGGCCGCCGCCAAGACGTTGTCGACGCTGAAAGTCTTGCGGTCTACCTCTAATTTCATCTGTGATCGCTGCCCGGTGACCTGTACCTCCTTGAGCGTCTTTGTGTCCTCACTCAGGTAGAGAGCCGGGAAGTTGTGGCGTCTGTTTTGTGGCGTCACGTTTACATGGCGGGTCAGGGTCTTATAGCCAACGAACGATACCGTCAGCGTGTACTGGCCGTCGGGAATATTTGTCAGATGGAAAGAACCGCTGACATCGGTGATACAGCCTTGAACCAGCTTCTCACCCTTCGTCAGTTTAACATTTACAAATTGCAGTGCTTCGTCTGTCAGTCTGTCTAGTACTTTGCCTCTCACTGTTCCCTGTGCCTGCACTCCCGCAGTCCATATCAGGGCACACAATAATAATAAGAATCGATTCATAACTGAGGTATTGACGCTCGCAGCACCGGAAAGTTTAATGCGCGCGAAGAAAAAATCAGTAGTCCTCCAGCATCTTCTCGAACTTCTCCTTCTTCTTGTCCTTGCGCCGCTTGATGAGCTTGCCGATGAGGCCCAGGATGTTGAAGCCGGCAGAGGGGTCGGCGGCGGCCAGCTGGGCTTCGGTCTTCTTGATGCGCAGCTGGCGCTTCAGCTCCTTCAGTGCGTCCTCGCCCTTGCCGTGGCCGAAGACCGTCACTTCGGGCAGTCCCATGAGTTTTGAAATGAGGAATATCGTGTCCTTCACCTCGTCGACATTCAGGATGCGGCTCTCGTATTTCACGTGCGTCAGCGACAGCGTGCGGCAGGAGTCGGGCACGCTGACGAGGCCCTGGTAGTCGGTGGTGTCGGCGCGATGGGCACTGCTCACGACGTTGACGCCACGGATGGGCACACGTGTCTCCACGTCGACCACCACAAACCGTCGCTGGCCGAAGACCACGGCGGCAGAAAAGGCTATACAGCAAACCATCATTAGTCGGAACATGGTGCAAAAGTAAGCAAAAGCTCCTATGTCCACAACTTTTTTTCAGCTATTTAAGCAGAATTGACGTGCTTTTGCACAACACGGGATGTGTGTATCTGATAGCGAAAGCGGAAAACATCCCACACTCGTCACACTCGTCACACCCACACTGGGTGTGGGAAGTGTGACGAGTGTGGGGTCTTTTCCCGTTATAACAACTATATATAGAGAGACAAGACAAACTGAGAATCACAGACAAAGTGAGACTTTGTAGAGGTAAGAAGTAAGAGGTAAGGAGGTAAGAGGTGTGGTTCAACACGATGAAACGGAGTGAAAACGTCACGGCCGCTCGTAAAAAAATATAAGCCTTTCGTGAAAAAATATAAGCCGCTCGTAAAAACGTAATGGCCTTAGAGAGCAAATACAATTCCTCCTTTTGAATTTACCGCCCAATTATTTGGAAAGTTCAGTTTTTCTTTTTATCTTTGCCCCGTCATAACATCTCCTATGAGTACAGAAGCGACAACCATCAGCAGGCAGATAGCCGAGTACTTCAAGACACAACCTGTCGTGAAGGCTTGGCTCTTTGGCTCCTATGCCCGTGGCGAGCAACGCGAGGACAGCGATGTTGACATACTTGTTGTGCTTGATCACTCACAGCCTGTTGGTCTGAGGTTTTTTGGTATGTATGAAGATCTGAAAGAGTTATTAGGCCGCAACGTAGACTTAGTGGTAGAACGTACGCTGGCAGCCTTTGCCCGTGAAAGTGTAAACCGCGATAAAATCCTGATATATGAGAGAGCCGCTTAAAGACCGCGAACGGCTTGAGCATATGCTTATGGCCATTGATCGCATATTACGTTATACCAAGGGGAAGACTTTCCAAGACCTTGTGGAGGATGACATGATGTACTATGCTGTCGTAAAGAATATTGAGATTATTGGTGAGGCTGCCAATATGCTAACGATAGATTTCCAAGCATCCCATCCCGAGACTCCTTGGAAGATGGTCAAAGGCATGCGTAACTACATTGTACACGAATACTTCCAGATTGATAATCTTGTTGTCTGGGATGTCGTGACGAACGAACTTGCAACGCTCCGCGAACAGATAAGCAGATATATAGCTGAGACTAACTGGAAACAGTGGGAACAGCAATAAATAATTGTTGAACCAATAAAACTGTACTGCGTATGGTAACATAGCAATAACTGAATAACATATACGTTGAAGCGTCCGCTTTGATTCTTGTATTCTGACAATTGGGGAATTTGAAGAATATGCACAAGAACAGAAGTAGATGGTTCACGCCTGATGGCGTGGGCATTTACTCGTTTAAGTGCATAAGGTTTTCCCCAATACCTCAGAATACGTAAGCGAAGTAAATTGCTCACGTTTTCTTTTTGTGTCATTTTAACGGAACAATAACCTAAAACTATAGAGAACATGAAACAGCGAAACATCAAATTCCTGCTTGCCTTGCTGATGAGCATGACGAGCATTGTCGCATTTGCCTACGATGCTGAGGTTAATGGCATTTATTACAATTTTTCAGGAACAGAGGCGACTGTAACTTCAGGTAGCCCGGCTTATTCTGGCAACGTAGTTATACCTGAAACTGTAACTTACAACGGTACTACCTTCTCGGTGACCAGCATCGAATATTCTGCGTTCTATGGTTGTAGCAGCCTGATAGGCGTCACCATCCCCAACAGCGTAACTTCCATCGGTAACTGCGCTTTCAGTAGATGTATTTAGATAGGTCATAATAACCATGAAAGACCAACAACAACTATTTATATCTCACTCATTTTCAATTACTTTTGATTTTTAACACTTGATGGTTGGAATTTGGTAGTTACCGAATTTCAGTATATTTTTGCAACGTATTTCTACCGCGAAGAATTTACGGGGCTTCGAAATCGTCACTATGCGGACTCTGTTGACAAAGGGTTACGATGAGGTGCAAGAAGTGACAAAACGGAGCAGACGGATTCTGAGAAAGCAACGATGCGGACAGAGTTCTTGCCTTGCAAGCGACCAGAGGTCGAGCGGACATAGATTGACGAGCGTGTAGCATGGTTGTCTTAACGGAAGGGAAAGAGAAAAGTACGTTGAACCATCAAAAAAGTGCTAAAATGAGACAAGTGAGAAAATGCAAATTTTGCGGAGAAGAGTTCTTCGCAAGCGAAGCGACCAGAGGTCGAGCGTGTGGCGAAAAGCGGTATGCAGAAGTACTGCTGTGAGGAGTGCCAGACGAAAGCGAAGGAGGCCAGGAAGAAGAGGCAGCAGGAGAACGAAGTGCTTGACTACATTTCCGGAGAAGAGGTCATGAGTATCTATAAGGTCAAGAAAAGTTGGCTTTATACCTCGGCCAAGAGAAACCAGGTGCCAGTGTGTCGGATTGCAGGCAAGAACTACTACAGCCGTATGCACATGGATAAGCTGTTTGGCAAGTCTGTCGATGTGGAGGCTATCAGCGAGTGGCTGACAATGAAGGAGGCAGAGGAACTATACGGCATGAGTGCCGCCTCAGTTCGCTCCAACGCCTATCGCCACCATATTCCGACCAAGCGGGAATATGGCCAGACCTACTACTCCAAAGATCACTTTGAGCAGTTGAGGCGCACAGACCTTGTAGCGGATGACAGCTATTATACGGCCAGAGAAGCCGCAGAGAAATATGGCATGAGCACCGCCAATGTCAGCATCATAGCTAAGAAGAACAGCATCGTCAAGATCAAAGGTGGGTGTGAAGAATCTGATTCCCAAAGCTGACTTTGACAAGATTATGGAGGAACGACTGGCCCAGTATGGCAGCTACCATATCTTCTGAACAACTAATATTATCGGGCAATTACTGACACATTACGGACAATATCCATGGTCATTGAAGGATAATGAGCTAATTTCGCAGCCGTGAAGACATGCTTCACAACGATTATTCACTAAAATAAAAGAGTTATATATGAGTAACATCTGCAAGACCGTGACCCTCCGCACACGGAAAATCAAAGGCGGGGATTTGAGCATCCCCGCCAAACGGGGAAGCGGCGGACTCCGAGCTTGCTCGCCTGAGCACCCGCTCGAACTTGTTCGCTTGCCAAAGCAAGAACGGAGCGCAAGAAGCCAAAGGGGCAACCTATAAATATAATAAAGGTATAGGGCGAAAACAGGGAACTGCCTGATTGCTATACGAAAGAAAAAGACGGTGGCGGCTCGTCCTCACGGATGGGCCGCCACGATATACAAACTTTTTTGCCTTGCTGACATCTTCACGGACTAAGTGCTCGGCATTCTAACAAAAATGATTTACTGCCCTGCATTCTGTGCTGGGCCTACTGGCCGCAGCGCAGCGGCAGTAAACAAAACTACTTTTAAAAATTCAATGATTCTCACCCCGTGCGTGGTGGGGCGGGAAATAAAGCTGCACGGCGAAACCCTCACGGGCTGGCCGTGCAGCTCTTTTATCGTCGGGAGAGGATTACTCCTCGTCATCGTCCCAGAGGGAGCCGCCGAAGCGACGGCTGAGTCCTTCGTCGCCACTGCCGCCTTCGCCGTCACCACCGAGGCCTCCATTGAAGCCTTTGGGGTTAGATGCGGCAATCATCTGTGCAACCTGCACCTTTACAATCTTTGTCTCAGGATTCTGATATGTCTTTTTCATTGTTCTGTTTCTTTTTTGTTGTCAAACATGAATTACCACTAATTATCCGTTAATTCCTCATGAATTCTTTCACGATCGCTCGGTTTACCGCTTGTCATTGACAAGAATCTTCTTGCCATTCACGATGTAGAGTCCCTTCGTGGGCTGGCTCACGCGCTGGCCGCTGAGGTTGAAGTAACCATCAACTGCAACTCCTTCACTCTGCACCGTCTGGATGCCAGTGGCCTCGTCGGCGAACACCACGTTCAGACTACGAGCCAGCGAAGAATTGCCGCTTGCAATCTTCAGGTATGCCTTGCCGGCAGCAAGACTGCCGCTGGTCATCGGCACGAACTGAGCATTTCCGCTCACCATCTTAAGCATGTAGAGCGTGTAGCCGTCGTAAGCATTATAGGCCGTAGCCTCTGTGGCTGAACCAAGCAGATGTCCCTTGTCGGTCTCAGAGCTGGCAATCACAGGAATGCTATAGGTGTTGGCAGCACCCTTCAGCACCACACCAGTACCAGCAGGAACGCTGTTCACCTTCGTCAGCGTAACAGTACTTTCAGAGCATGTGGCCGCATAAGCTTCAATACCTGTTACACCAGAGAAGTCGAGAGCATACGGGGTATAGAGGGTAGCCCAGCCGGCGGAGGTGACGGTGGCAGAGATTTCAGTAGCATCGCCAGTCTTCTGGATATAAACAAAGTCAACAGCATTAGTAACTCTAGCGGAACTACCGTCCCCGCCTGCAGCTTCCAAAGTTATATCAGTTGACTTAGTAATTGTAAATTCATCTCCTGTCGTCCCGACACCCACATAGAATGAACCTGAAGACGTAGAATTTTCCCAAATGGTCTCAGAACCAGCTTTGAAGGTAAATGTTGCTACTGACTGGGTGCCCAAAATGTGTGCGGTCAATTTGTATTTGCCAGGAGCCAGAGTGGTTATTACCTGTGCTTCATCCTTTGCATAGGCTCCTTGATTTCCAGAGAAACGAGTAGCCAGATAGCCAGAGGTTATTGGAGTAAGCGTGGGTATGTCCTCAGCCTCTGCAAAAAACACTACGTCCTCTTTGTCCTCAGCATAAGTGATGATACCCTCATAGTTATTTCCATCAGGAGTAAACTTATGCGTATAGTCCGAACCTCCGTTGTTGTTGTTTTTCACAAGAACATTGTCAACCAAATAGTAGAGTTGCTGTACTGTACTGACTTGGTCTCCTTCGAATACAGAGCCACTACTGAGTGTCTCAAGAACAGTATCACCGTACTTAGCTTTAATCGAATAAGTATATGATGCAGCCTCTCTGAACGTGACAGTTACAACTGTTGTTCCGTCTTCTTTAATCACCTGAGTACTGGCATCGTCAGACTCGTAAATGTATTTCTGACCATTATAAGTAATTGCTTCCTTATCAGATGCTAACAATGTCGCATATTCGCCAACCTGTATCTCGGCGCGGTCGGTCACGGCTGTCTTTATTTCTGTTCCCCCGTATATGTACTTGATGGTATATCCAGCATATTTGACGCTCTCATCCACATAGTTGGTGATAGAAAGATTGTCAATCTTTGCTCCTACAGCGTTGTTTATATAACCGAAAACATCAATTTGCGAGCATGCATTTGCATCATTTGCTAAATAGTCAATGTCACTCTCCGTTTTAATTACAGAATCGTCGGACTTTTGCTTTATGGTGTATGTGTATTTCTTATTTGCAACATCAACGACAATATTTATGTTAAGCCATTTGTCACCATAAGTTGCCTTTGCTAAATTAGTTGTTGAGTTTAAAACAGCATTGTCTTTATTCATACCTATGGTAAAAATAGCACCTGTTGTACTTGATGTGTTCTTGGCTGATCCACCTGTAGTTCCTCGTACCAAAGCATCGCCGATAGTTATTCTTCCTCGGTCGCCCGTTCCAATATAGCAATCAAAATTTACAGTGACCGTAGAAGCTTTGTTTACAAGTGAAGAGAAATTGTAATCAGCGAAAGCATAGCCGTTCTGAGTGTTGTTAGCATTCGTAAATTGAACGACTTTAGAATTAAGCGTAGCATCGTCAACGATAGCTACAGTCACACGACTCCGCCCTGTAAAAACGGCATTTTCGTCTTCAAAAGTGTAAGTCGTGGTAGTCTCACTTGCCCACGCACCATTCACTCCTGTGCACAGTCCTGCTGCGACGAGGAGCACTCTCATAGAATTGAGTAGTTTCTTTTTCATTGTTTTTTTGTTTTGATTAAAAATTAGAGTTATTAGTATGTTGTTATACGTTGAATTTCATTCGACCATTTTCACGCTCGGCAAAACAAGCCCACTTGTTTTGCTCTCGCTTAATCAAATGGTTCTTCTCTCTGCCTCATCGTCGTGGCGGAAACTGGCTCAGAAGTGTATAAACACAAAAAAGCGCAGACCCTCGCCATATTCTCAGCCGGGCCCGCTACAGCCCCTAACAATCTATGGATGAAGTCTGCGCCATATAGCGCAGCTTCAACGATTGTTAGTGTTTGCTCGTAAAATCTCGTTCGAGGTAGCGGTTCGGCTGAGAAATTGAGCAACAAAATGTAGTGTGTCCATCAGAACACGGCTGCAAAATTACTCAAAATTCTGAAAACTGCCACCTCTTTATATAAAAAAGTGCTAAATTTTATGTGATTTTAGCAGAAAAGTGGTCTTATAGGCAATGGATACGATTATTTTTCGTAATTTTGTGGTCAGAATTGCTCGGCAGAGGCCTACGACAGCAAGAAAATGGTGGCGAGAAGGAAGCGGAGGGATACAGGAGGCTCCCGACGGTGACAGGAAGGAATCGGAGGGGTACGAAAGGTTCCCGACGC
>JAFUTI010000014.1 GCA_017471465.1 Prevotella sp.
AAAGAACAAGTAAGAAACATTCTATATTTTTATTTAATTTAAATTTTTTAATCGTATGAAGAAAAGATTAATTGGTACATTGCTTATGGGAGCCCTCTTTGTGTCTTCCACGAGCGTGTTCGTGTCTTGTAAGGACTACGACGATGACATCAACAATGTCAGCGGCCGTACACAAGCCCTTGAAGCCGCTAAAGTTTCTCTGGAAGGGGAGATTAGCTCCTTGAAGTCAGAGCTGGAGACTGCCAAAGGACAGATTACATCATTGACAACGGAGCTTGGCACGCTGAAGACTCAGTATGCTACTCTCAACGATGAAAAGGCTGACAAGGCAACCTACGAGGCTAAGGTCTACAATCTCATTGACGAGATTAAGCGCGCCGTTGCTGCTGAGGCTGCTCTGGAGGCTCGCCTCAACACGGCAGAAAGTTCGATTACTTCCATCAACGCTCTGATTGGCGGCAAACTGGACGATGGCAAGACCTACAAGGAGGCTGTTACCGACTTGTATGCCCAGCTTGAGGCTGTCAAGACTGGTCTTGGCAACCAGATTGTAACCATCAGCGGTGACCTGACCAACTATCAGGTGGCCACCAACGCCGTCCTGGAAGACTACAAGCAGCAGCTTGCTGCCCTGCAGACCTTCAAGACCAACTATGGCGCCCTGCTTGACGGCGTACTGGCTGACTTTGCCGACTTAAAGTCTGACTTTGCTACTGAGAAGAGCAAGAGTGCTACTGACAAGGCCGCCTTGGAGGCCAGCATCGCAGAGCTGGCTGCCGAGCTTGAGCAGCGCACCAGCCAGCTTCAGGCTCAGGTTGGTACCGTTGAGGGCGGCAACCTCGCAACAATGGTACAGGCTCTGCAGACCGATGCTCAGACTATGCAGACAAGAGTTGAGCAGATTACGAATACCCTTAACGTGCTCAACGTGCTGACCAGCAACGAGCTGCGCGGTCTGGTATTCATCCCCGAGAGCTACTACTGGGGTATCGAGGCTGCTACTATCCACACCATCAACTATGCTTGGTATCACAATGGAGTAGGCACCACCAACATCCCTGCCGCTTCTCCTGAGACAAAAGAGGTTAAGGGTTATGTCGGTGAAGACGCTCTTGGCATTGACTATACTGTCGCTGGCAAGCAGAGCGACCACGCTCGCTATGATTCAACGAATGCTTCGCTGGTACTGAACTTCGTTGCCAACTATCACCTGAATCCTTCTAATGCCGACTCTGCCGTTGTCAAGAAGATTGAGATTCTCGACGGCGACAAGCGTTATGTCACCCGTGCTTCTGAGGCACAGCTGTTCTGCTCCGAGGACATTAAGGATCATGGCTGGGAGAACGGCATCCTGAGCGTCAACATCAACGTACGAGACCTGAGCAAGATTAAGAGTGTCAATGTTGATCAGATGGTGACGACATTTGCTACCCGTGTGACATTGGGTAACGATACTGTCATTACCTCTGACTATGCCGCTGCTTACAAGGACACCGTCAAGGATATGCGTCTCGTTCACACGAACCTGCCGAAGTGGTCGACAGCGTATGCTGCTGCCAAGGGTTATGTTGCCAACGCTATCGGTACCGGTGGCTATATCATGAACAAGCACTGCGGTGCCTGTACGCTTGACAACACGCCTGTTGCCAATCCTATCCGTCGTTCACACCTGATGGCTACCGTGGCTGAGGCTGCTGAGTTCGCTCCCCAGGATTCTGTCAACTACAATGACACAATTGACCTGAGCAAGATTGTGGAGACCCACTTCACGACAACTGCCGGCAAGCATGAGATTATGGATGCTGCTAACATGAAACTCAACAACCTGTACTACAAGTACGAACTGACACAATTTATCGTTGGTGAGAACAAGACCAGCGAGTCGGCTCAGGCCGCCATCAAGGACTCTCTGCTGCGTCCGCAGATGCCTGGTGAGGATGGTAAGGGCCAGGCTTGGGGTGCCATCCAGAGCCGTACCACAATCGGCCGTACGCCTATTGTCCGCGTCTCTCTGATGAAGAAGGATGCCGACGGCGTTGAGCGTACTATCGACTATGGCTATATCCGTATCAAGATTACTGAGAAGGCTGCTAACCCCATCGATCCCAGCAAACCCCTCACAATCGCCTACGAAGGACCACGCTACTCTTACACCTACGGCAACGAGTGTGTTCCTGCCGAACTGAGTGGATATGAGGTTAAGACCACTTGGATCCTGACTCAGTATGACATCTATCATACGTTCATGAACGCTTATGCCAACACGGCTGTAACGCGTGAGGAGTTTGAGGCCATCTACAGCCTTGTAGGTCCTGCAAATGACCTGACACAGTTTGACCCGAGGACTGGTGAGCAGCTGGCTACCAAGAAAGGTAAGATTGAGACTGTTAAAGATGATGCCGTAACGGAAGACGGAACCCGTACTTCAACCCTCAAGTGGACACTGACCCCGGCTCAGGCAGAGAAACTGTTCGTTAAGAACGCCAGGACGATGAACGCCGAGGCCAAGACACTGGAAAGCGACAGTATCGTCGCCGTGAAGTACACCTCTAACGGAAAGGTTGGATTCCCCGACTTCTACATTGTGTTCAAGCACAAGGGTCTGACGGCTGATGTGAAGGTGAACAAGTCTTCTGCAAAGGTGGTTTGGAACGACAAGAAGATCACCAACTGGTGGTACGGTACCGATATGGCTACTGGTGGCACTGGCAAGGACGAGATCCACGCCCAGGTTCTGCCTGTGGAGCAGGCTAATGCCGGTCTCGTAGGTAACGTCATTGAGGTTCAGCCCAGCGACCTGTTCATTGGCAACAACTTGAAGGATGCCAGCTACCTGGATATTACAGACGGTTCTTCGACGAAGGCCTTCTCTCATACTTCTACTGCCGACTCTCTGGTTATGAAGCTCATCTTCGATGCCAAGAACACTGGTAAGGAGTATGTAGGTGCTGACGGTAAGACCTATGTCACATCTGTCTCTGCCGACGGTTCTCAGCTTATCGCTACTGAGAAGGGCACTTTGAACAGCGCTGTGATTGCCGTGCTTGCTGTCAACGACATCAACGAGCAGAAGGTGGTATATCAGAAGAACGCCATCTCTTGCGAGCTGCTCAACGCCAAGGATCACGCAACTCTCGCCGGCCAGCTGGCTGCCTACGTCGGTCTTGACGTGCGCAACAAGTGTGCCAAAGTGCTGCCTCTTGACGCTTACGAGCCGTTTGCCGTACGCTTCCTGCGTCCTATCAATGTGATTCCGCAGAATGATGCAACGTTCGTTGACGGTACTGACCATCCGAAGGACGTGAACATGCGCGACTTGGTCTACCTGACCGACTGGCGTGACTTCCGCTTCATGACGAACTACTGGCAGTACTACAACATCAAGAACATCACCATTGACGGTATTCCTACTGGTGCTATTGTTCCTGGTACGCCGATGAACATCGCACAGTATGTGGAGACCAACCTCTCGCAGGCTAACGAGAACACCTGGGTGAAGCTCAGCGACGTGTCAAAGAAGATTAACATCATCTACAACCCCGTTGCAGACAAGAATCCTGGTGAGTACGGTACTGCTGCTTCTTATGGCACACTGAGCTACGAGAATATCGGTGCTGCCCTGGGTACTGAGTTCAAGATTCGCTTCAAGGTGCGTGTCACTTATGAGTGGGGCTATCTTGTGACTGGCAACGGCCAAAACACAGACAATGCATACGTGACGATAACGGTTAAGCCCACCGTTGCTAACTCGTCTCGTCAGAAGTAATAAATTTCAAAAGCACGAAGGGGAGGCGTTGTGAGAACGTCTCCCCTTTTTCTTAAAAAAACACATCAGCAATGAAATTAAGTCGATTTCTTTTGACAGCCGGCGTCGCTGTGCTTCTCGGGGCCTGCTCGGGCAAGTCCAAGCAGCCGAAGCAACTTACTGCCGACGATTTCCTACGCCCGGCATCCATGGTTTACAGCAGCCAGGATTCATTGAACATCAGCTCGCTGGTCAGTGAGTTCTCGGCAAACTTCTCACGTCAGGACTTTGCCGCCTGTGCCGATATGCTGTTCAAGGTACAGAACGATTCTGTTTTTCCCCTTACCAATGCTGAGAGGAAAGGTTATGTGAAGGCCATGTCGGCCCAGTTCCACCACATATACGGCATCCGCACCAGCAGCTTCGTCCTGCGTAGCGACAAGAACAACGATGTGAAAGTAACGGTCCAGATAGCTGAGGACGGCGACCTTTACAAGGATATCGGTACCATCTCCTTATCGCTGAATCCTGTTTACAAAGACGGCAACTGGTATCTGACCCTACTCGACAAGTACGCCGAGGGGGTAGAGCAAATCTATTAATACCATTTAGAGTATGACGTTCAGGAATCCCCTTGTCATCATGGCACTGGCCTTGTCGACTGCGTGCGGTCACGCAGTCAAGGGGCCGGTACTTGCTCTTGACAGTACAGTAATTAATCTGGATACTGTCAGCTACAACACGCCACGCGTCGTGAAATATGACCTAAGAGTCAGGAATAAGGGTGATGTGAATCTGGTTTTGAAAGATTTCCGCGTCGACTGCGACTGTACGAAGGCGGAAGCCGACACCTGCGTCCTGGCACCAGGTGAGACGAGCCTCATCCACGTCAGCATCCAATTCTTTATCCCCCAATCGGAGCCGTTTGCCAAACAGCTCACCATCATCACTAACGACACCGTGAACACGCCGCTGAATGTCACTTTCCGCGGATATGCTAAATTCCTAAAGCCCGTATACAACACGCCGTCGCAGCGGCAACGCTATTCTCAACAATAACATTAAACACATTGAAAAAGCTATATATTTCTTTATTTGGCCTGTTCTGCCTGTCAAGGGTTGCAGCAGCGGCTCCTGTCTCAGTACAGCAGGCTCAGCAAAAGGCGATAACGTACATTGCCCGGCATAGGGGAGTTGCCAAACCGATACTCGACATTGCACCGCGTGCCTTGTCGCGCCAGTCGGATGGGACCACAACAACAAACTACTACATTTTCAATATAGGTCACGAGGAAGGGTTTATTATCGTTTCAGGCGATGACCGTACACCGGCAATTTTAGGTTGTGCCGACCGCGGGCACTTCGATACAAATAATGTTCCTGTCAATATGCAGGCATGGCTCGACAACTGTGAGCGCCAGATAGCTGCTCTTCCAGAGTCACAGGCTGAGTTGCAGCAACAGTTGCCTACTCACCAGGCTATTCCGGCAATGACAACCAGCCAGTGGAATCAGGGAGTGCCTTTCAACAGCCAATGTCCGATTTTCTTCAATGGCAACAGAGCTGTTACGGGCTGTGTGGCGACTGCTATGGCACAAATTCTCTACTATCATCGTAAGGATGCGGTAAGGGAGTTGCAAACAGCGATTAAGCCTTACGAGTGTATCACCAACTGGATGGGCTATGGACGAATCTCTGTCAGCGGTCTGGAGAGTGGTACGCCGCTTGAGTGGGAGGCAATGACCGACAAGTATGATGCCGGTGCCACGGAAAGCCAGAAGACAGCCGTAGCGACGCTGATGTATGCCTGTGGTGCCGCAGTAGAGATGGACTACGCCGATCAGACCTATGGTTCGAAGGCCAGTGGCCGCTCCATAATGACAGCCTTGAAGAAATATTTCGGCTTCGATGCCTCTGGCACACTTGAACGTAAATACCAGTATACGGAAGAACAGTGGGACTCTATCATTTATAGTGAACTGAGCCTTGGACGGCCTGTCATTCTGGCCGGAGAGACCACCCAGCGCGAGGGTCATGCCTTTGTTGTCGATGGTTATGACGGTGACGGCAAATACCACATCAACTGGGGATGGGGTGGACTGTCTGACGGCTTTTTTCTCCTGAGTGACCTCACGCCAAACATTCAAGGCATAGGAGGGTCAAACTCTGGCTATAACTATGAACAGACAGCAGTGACAAAGCTGTTTCCGGGCGACGGCACACCTTTTGAGGAAAAGATACGTATGACAACCAGCGAGCTGACCCTGGTGGAGCCGTTGGTACAGCAAAGAAGATTTGCAAGCCTGTCGGTCATGCTGAACTATGAGTACAAACTGGAGAATCATACGGCCAACACGCGTACCTTCGAGTTTGCATTAGGCGTGTTCAAAGGTGGCGTTCTGCAGCAGGTGACAGCAAGGATAAACAATGCTTACACGGTGACACCGTCACTCCTGCTGTCGCCCAAAGGTTCCTGCTATGTTGGCGGAAACATGACGGGCACCTACCGTATCATGCCAATCAGCCGTGAATATGGAACAGAAGAATGGCTTCCTAATGAGGATTCCGAGAAATGGTATATCGTGATGGATATCAACGAAACAACAGCAACCTTCAGACTCGGCGTGCCATACGAGGACGAGGAGGCAACAGCCCTGCATAGTCCTGCTGTTGACAAAGCAGCAGCCAACAGTAACGTGTACGACCTGCAAGGACGGAAAACAGCCATCTTTGGAATCGGCAAAAAGAATGTTTTCATCCATCACGGGAAGAAAGTTCTTAATCAACAATAACACAGCCATTAATATGGGCGGGGATGCTCTTCCCCGCCCATATCTTTCTTTTTGCGTCCTTGTCGTCACTTGTATTGTAACTATCTGAAATAGAGCGAGATATAGCGTGACGACAAAGGTGCTGAGTGACGACAAACTCCTATATGAATTCTCGCGCCGTAAGAATTTTTTCTCGCGCCGTGAAATTTCACTCTCGCGCCGTGAAATTTTTCACTTGCGCCTATTTTTCTCGCCATTAGGTTGTGTGCAAAGATATATATATACAAGCGTGTCGACACGCCGATAGTTGTCGTCACGCCGTAATATGCTAAATATCAGGCAGTTAGGTCGTCTGTGATGATAAACATGAAAAACATTTTTTTTACATTTTCAGTATCATCCTCACAATTTATTTTGTATTTTTGTATGTCAAACCCTAAAGTTATACTATTATGCCAACTATTAAGATTCATATTTCCGACGAACAGCTGCAACGGCTCTATGCCAATGGTGAGATTGTCATCACACTCGGCGATGACAGGCAGCCAGACGGTGATGACAGTCTAAAGAACCGAGAGATGCAGCACGCGCCAACTGAGACCTCTTTCTTCGCGTTTGGTCAGTACTGGGCTGAGCAGCTGCGGAAAACGGGCAACCTGCGAACGGCAGAGACCTACCGGACGGCCCTCAATGCACTGAGCCGATTTCTTCAGGACGACAAGCTGACGCTGTCGGAGGTTACACCCATATTGATGGAACAATACCAGAGCTATCTGCGCAGTCGTCAGCTGACGATGAACACCATTTCCTTCCTGCTTCGCATTCTGAGAGCTATCTACAACAAAGGGGTGCGGCAGGGACTGGTCTGCGACTGTCAACCCTTCCGCGACGTATATACCGGCATTGCCCGCACACAGAAACGCGCCCTGACATTGGAGATGCTCCAGCGTATTAAGCAGCTAAGGATCGACGACCAGAGGTTGCTCTTTGCACGCGATATGTTTCTCTTGAGCTTCTACCTGCGTGGCATGGCTTTTGTTGATATGGCGAACCTCAGACGCACGGACATCATTGATCATCAGCTGCACTATAAGCGCCATAAGACGGGACAGATGCTGTCTATTCGCTGGGAGCGCCAGATGGAGGAAATCGTCAGCCGTCATTCCGACGTTTCCATGCCCTACCTGCTGCCTATCATCCGCCGTCAGAACGGTAAGGAGCGCAACCAATACCGACACCGACAGACACTGATAAACCATGATTTGAAAGAGGTGGCGCGTTTGGCTGACGTCACTGTCAACCTGACCATGTACTGTGCCCGCCACACTTGGGCGACCGTTGCCCGTAGCTTGCAGGTACCGATGAATGTCATCAGTCAGGCCATGGGGCACAACAACGAGCGTACTACGGAGATATACATCAGGAATGTCGACAGCGACGCCGTTGACGGTGCCAATGCGCAGATTCTGCGAGTGGTATAAAAAAATGAGCCGCCACCAATGGTGACGGCTCAAAAACACTATCTTTTGTGTTAGTGATTACTCTGCGATACAGATAGAGACACGGTTCAGGTCGTTCTCAGCGAACGGCTGTACGCGGGCTCCCTTAGAGTCGTAGCTGATGCGGCTCTCGGCGATACCGTACTGCTCCTTCAGGGCCTTCACAACGGCGTCGGCACGCTGGGCAGCCAGACGGTCGTTGATCTTGTCGTTACCAGTGCCGGCGTCAGCATAGCCGGTGACGATGACCTTTGACTCGGGATACTTAGCCATGTAGTCGGCGATGTCCTTCACCTTCTGGGCCTCGGTGTCGCGGATGTCGAACTTGTTGATCAGGAAGAACACGTCACGACGGATGGGCTCAACCTTCTCGACAACAGCCACGGGAGCGGGCTCGGGCTCCGGCTCGGGCTCAACAACGGGCTCCGGCTCGGGAACGGGTGCGGGAGGCACAATCTTGTTGTAGGTCTTGCCAAGGTTGATGCGGAAACCAGCCAGTGCGTTGAAGTACCAGTCGGGGTTCTCAGCCTTCTTGGAGTTGTAGTGGTCGTCAAGCATGTTGGCGTTGCCCTCGAGCGTGAAGCTCACTGCGTCGCTCAGACGGAAAGCCAGCTCCAGACCGGCGCGGCCGAAGGGGCGAACCTTAGAGCCGTCCCAGAGGTACTCGAGCTCGTAGTTAGACTTCTGGACGCTGTTCAGCTTGGCGGCAATCTCGTTGACGTCGTCGTTGCCCCAGCCGATGTTGACACCACCACCGATGAAGGCGGTCACGTTGAACACGCGCAGGGGGTTGTAGCCACCGATGAGGTTCGACAGGTTGAACATCAGGTCGATGCCGGGAGCCACATACTTCCACTTGTAGGTCTGGGTGTGAGGAGCCTCGTTCTCATTAGCCTGAAAACCGTTCCAACCACCCTTCGACTGCCAGGCGTTAGCCTGCAGACGGGCAGCGAAGACAGGGCTGAACTGATAGCCCAGACCCAGCTGCACGTTCGGCGAGATGAGGTCGCCAAACTTGGCCTCACCGAGGGTGTACTGTGCACCGCCCTGCAGGTTCAGGAAGAGGTGCTTCTGGAATTCATACTTGTTACCCTCGTTGTCGGTATAGACAGCCTGGGCAGACACTGTGCCTGCTCCTAAGACGAACAGGGCAGCAGCAAACAAATTTCTCAATGCTTTCATAATTCGTATTTAAAAAAGTGATATATATATCTACACATTTCGGGGGCAAAGTTACAAACTTTTTTCGATTCTCCCACAAAAAAAGCAAAAAATCTTTAACTTTCCCTGCTTTTTTTGCCTTTTTACGGTCGGAAAGTACCAGTATAAAACCATTTCCCGCACTTTTCACACCTATCTGTAGGCGTGAGAAGTGCGGGAAGCAGTAAGCACGTTGGGAGTTATTGTACCGGGCGGATGTTTACACCCTGGTAACGCGGTTTGTAAGATATCTTATGCTCACTTTCCGATATCGACAGCAGACGTATGTTCCTGTTGAAATAGGCTTCGATGGAATTATCAATATTCTCCGTCCAATAGAAACCGAGGGTGCCGGCACTGATAATATTATCGCCAGACTTGTAGCCACCGGCAGGCAGGAAGATGCTCTTACCGTTGCGGCTGACCTCATAGCCGAAGACGCCGTTTCTGGCCGACCACGTCCATGTGCAGTTATCACGCAGCTCATTCACCTGTGCACGGCTTGGCATCTTCCAACTGCCACCCCAGCGGTAGCGAGCCGCATCATACTCCGTGCCGGCAATACTGTAGACCTCCCAGTGGTTCTCAGAAGTGCCTAGATAGGTGAAGCCGTTGGTGTCGTCTGCTTTCGTGTAGATGTAGTGAGTAATGTCGCAGTTGTCACGCTCAATACTGTCGCCCCACTGGATATATTCACCGTAGTCCTCAGCACTTAAAGCGCCGATGTTGCGGTCGGCCCACAGCGTACCGCTGGGCAGGCCGAAGTCTACCGCTGTGCCGGCAACAGGCTTTTCGGGTTCTGTGGGTTCCGGGTCTTTCGGGTCTGGATCTGTCGGATCCGGATCAACAGGCTCAACACCTGGCGTGAACTCGCCTGGCTTGCCATAGACAGGGCGGATAGGTATCTGCAGGCCATAGTCACCAGAGACAAAACTGGCATCACGTATCAGCTCGGCATAGCGGGCTACGCCATAGCCGTCGTCACAGGAGGTCCAGTAGTAGGCGTAATCCCTCACCTGTTTGGAAACACCGTTGGTGGTGATAAGGCCGGCGGCGGGGAAGAAGATATATTTTCCATTCTTCTTGCTGGTCACCTTCCAGCCGGGGTAACCATTACCCTGGCTGTCGGACCAGTGGCCGTACTCCCACGTCGTGTTGCCGCTGCTCTCGGATATCTCTGTGAAGTCATCCGGCGTGGGGATACGCCATTTGTCACCCCACTGTACGGCGGCAATGTCGTACTTCGTGCCGCTGATGTCCTTCTTCGACTGCCAGTCCCATTCGTATGCAGCGTATGCCGACGGGCTGGCAGAGTCAACCTCGCCCGTGGGGTCGCCCCAGCCAAAGCGGGCGTAGGTGGTGTTGGGTATGTCAAGTTCCGACGACGAGCCCATGTTCCATTTTGCCCAGCGAATGCCGCTTGGCAGTTCTAAGTCTTCATACTCCGCCACTGGGAACCTTGCCAGCGTCGTGAATGACAACACGTCGCCATCGGTGTAGCTGCCGTCGGCAGTCTTTACGTAGACGCGGGCGTAGTAGGTGGTATTCATATCAAGACCAGTGAAGTTGAAGGTTACCTGGTCGGCGATGTCCGTGGTTACCTGGTGGTTGTCGTCGTTGCTGTCGCCATGGGTCAGGGCTGACTCGGTCTTGGCGTAGCTGACGCCGATGAGCGTGACGTCGTCCTTGTCGCCACCTAAGATGGCAACGACGGTAGCCGTCGTCTTGTCAGGCGTGGCTGTCGTCTGGGTCACTGTTACAGGCACACGGATACGGCCCGCAACGGGACGGACGGCGCAGCCCCTATAGCGGGGCACCTCCGTCAGCAGCGGGTCGGCACCCTCGCTCAGTTTGAGGGCGAAGGCGTTGTCGCTGCTCGTAGTGCCGAGCGTACCCGACCAGAGCCAGACTTCCTGGCCTGCAGCCGTGACAGTCTCTCCCTCACGGTAGCCTAAGGCCGGCAGGAAGATAGAGTCGGTACCGACGGTCAGCATACAGCCGACACTGTCGTTGCGGTTGATCCACGTCAGCGTGCTGCCCGTCACCAGCGCCTCCAACTCCTCTTTTGTCGGCAGACGCCAGCCAGAGCCCCACTTGTGGCTGGCCACATCGTAATTAGAGTCTGCGATGCCAGCCGTCGGGCTGGCAATGGGGAAATACTCCAGCTTCTTCGACAGGTTCGTCATCGACGTGTCGCCCCAGCCGACGAGCCGCAGGAGTTTCTCGCCCTGCGTCGCCTCCAGGTTGCGGTCGGCCCATTTCAGGTCGCCCAGCGTCACCTGCTGGCCAGCGCCATTGGCCACTGCCACCTCCTCAGGGATGAACGACACCTGGTCTATGCGCCACACTTCGATATTAACGCTGTCTTTCCCGTCGATGCGGAGCACCATGCGCTGCTGTGCTGAGGTCGTCAGCAGGGCGGCCAAGGCGAAAATCACTGTCAGTATCTTGCTCTTCATTTCTTCTGTATCTTGATGGTTTGGTTATTGATGCGTAGGATGTAAAGGCCGGCAGGCAGCTGGGTCATGCAGGCAGCGATGTCGGCAGCGTCGCCGACGGTGGCTGTGGTCACTAACAGACCGCGGGCATCGTAGACGCGCAGGTCGCCTGAAGCAGCCATCAGACCGCCGATGCCACTGACGGTCGGATCGGTGAAGACGATGGTCAGCGTGACTTCCTCGTCGTCGGGACGGTAGAACTTCAGCGTCGGTGCCTTGCCGCCTTCGACCACTTCGTAGTCGATATTCATGCGGATGCTGTCGAGGCTGACAACATAGCCCGTAGTTGGCGTCACATAGAGCATCACGGCGTTCTCGTCATTCTTACGGAGTGGCTGTGCCAGCACTGTGCCGTATGGACTGCTGTAGGTCTGCGTGCCGCCTGCGGAGGCTGTGGCACTGATGGAGTCGCCATTGATGATGACATTCAGCAGCGGTGCCTGGTAGATGACGAATGTGGTATCGATCTGTCCGGTGTAGTTGTTGATGCCGGCGATGACGGCCTTGGCAGTGCCTCCCTGGATATTGTTGGTGCAGGTGAGGGTATAGTCGGTATCCGCCGTCAGTATGGTCTGTCCGTCGATGACCGTACAGGCAGGTATCACGGGATTGCCGGTATAAGCGTAGCGCTCCTTGTCGAAGGTCACAGTGGCCGTGCTGAGGTCACGCGGAGTGACGGTCAGCGTGCCTGACACATAATAGAAATTGTAGTCTGGGGCTGAGCCGCCAGACAGCGAGATGGTGTACTGCCCTGCATTGCTGGTAGCGTCGGCTGTCGTTGTTGCCGTGGGGACGGTGGTCAGTTCACGCTCGGTATCGTTGCCCATAAAGCCGTCAATATGGCAGGTTAGGGCCGGGTTGTCCTCGCCGTAGACGCGGCTGACATTGTCGGTGGTGACGGTCAGCATGGCCTTAGAGATGGAGAAATTGGCTGTCTGCGATGTGCCGGCATAGTCGCCGATGCCGGTCAGCGTCAAGGTGGCTGTTCCGACATGGGTGTTATTGCTATAGGCAGCCGTGAAATGGGTTCCGGCCGTCAGCACCGTCGAACCGTCCTTCACTGTAAAGGCGGGCGTCAGCGCCGTACCGGTATAGGTGTACGACGGCATAGAGAAACTCACGACGGCATCGGCTAAGGTTTTCACATTGGGATCTTCACCAGCACCAAGAATCGTCGGATTAGGATAGGTACGCGCGATGGAAGAGGCATCGACGGCTACTGTCGTCTGGTCGGCAGGATCAACGCTGCCACCGTTAATACCACCTTTGATGGCGTCGCGCTGAACGCCAAAGGTGAAGGTGTCGTAGTTGAAGGTGGTACCGGCGATGGCGATGCCCTCAGACGTGAAGGTCATGGTGCCGGTGGCTGCCGCTCCGCCACCACTGAACTTGATGACCGTGCCGGTGTCGGCATACAGCTGCGGAACAACTGTCCACAGCAGTAGCATCACAGCCGCCGATAGTCTGCCAAGGATTTTCATCTGCTATTTATGTTTTGCTACGCCCCGGAAATAGAGCGTAATAGGTTGCTTACTGAGATTGGTGTAGACATTGGCATCACGTTCGAAAGGTCCCGGATCCAGCTTGCCAAGGTCGAGAATCAGCTTGACGGTCGTCTGCTCGCCGTCCTTCACTTCCTGGCTGTCGAACTCCGTCCGCGTACACTCGCAGCTGGCGACGACATCAATAATCCAGAAATATTTCTCGCCGTCGTTATGGACGGTGTACTCTATGACTTTCTCACCATCTTCTATATTAACCGTGCCAAGGTCAACGTCGGTCGCCTCGAACACGGGTTTGGCAGGTGCCAGCGGCCCCTGCTTCTTCTTGGTCTCTGAACAGCCCGCCAGTGCCATCAGCACGAGCAGGAAAAGAGGCAGTATGCGACAGTTGAACTTCGCCATCATAGTGCTACTTTTCATAGACATTCTCAACACCCTCGGCTTTTAGGTCGCGGAGCGTCAGATACCACTGACCGTCGATCACCACAGGATTCAGGTAGACGTGGGTGATGGCCTGGTCGTCATCGAGCGTGCCAACGGGTAATAGCTTTACCTTCAGGCGCACTTCGTTGTTTTTGTCGCTGCGCAGGATGAGCGTTTCCATACGGCAGCCGTAGTTAGCCAGCATCTGCATCTTCTGGATATAATCCTTGCGCTGATCTTCTGTGTAGGGGAAGATGCTATCGTTGCGGACAGTGTGCAGCATCAGTGCTGCCGACTCAAAGTCGTTGTGGCCAAAGAACTCTGCATACTGTGTGGCGAGGTTAAATACCTCGGCAGAGTCCTGCGATGAATAATCCATAGACGCCGGTCGTAAGATTGGCTCGTTGTTCTCCTTCTTCGAGGAACAGGAAACGATAGCGACAAGGGCCACGGCCACGGCGACATAAGATATAAGTCTTAACTTCATACTTCGTTTTTTGATATTAAAAACAGGGGAGGAGCCTTATCACCCCTCCCCTGTGGTTAGTTATCGCGTTTCAGAATTACTTCTGACGAGCGTTCTCAACAGTCTTCTTCACGTTGATGTCAACCGTGGTGAAGATAGCACCGGCACCTGTAGCAGGAGCGATAGCACCACCCCACTCGTAGACAACCTTCACAGGAACGCGTACCTTGAACTTCTGCACTGTAGAACCGAGGTTCGTGTAGACGATGCAACCGTAGTCTTCCTTACCAGGCAGCGTGTTGGCTGCGAGAGCAGGCGTCGGGTTGTTGGTAGCGCCAGGATAGTTGTTAGCCTGACCCGGAGCTGTCTTGTAGTACTTGAATTCAACGAGGTTAGAAACGTCTGCCAGTGAAGTAGCAGGATCAGAATCAACAGCCTGGTTCATGTTCGTCAGTACGTTCGGATTCTCGTCCAGAGTACCGCCGTCGGCAACACCAATCACCTCAATCGACTTGATGTTGTAGTAGTACCAGTAGTTGGTCTTGAACGGCTCCTCACGCCAGTCGCTAAGGTTCACGAGGTCGCGGAGGTAGATAACCTGCTTCTGGCTTGTAGCAGCATCGGTCACCTCAGTATCCTTGTTCTCAACGTTGATAGGACGCAGGAAGCGGACGTCGATAGGATCGCCAGTAATCACGAACGGACAGTTCTTGTAGCGAGCCTTTACATTGAGGTAAGCGGTCAGCACATTGTCATCAAGAGCGTTGTGACGCTTGTAGTTCAGCATAGCCTCAGCATAGTCGGTGTGCTGGTACTGTACGTCAACAATGTTCAGTGAGTCAGTAGCATCAGCATAGATCAGCTTAGCAACAGACTGCTCAACCTTCAGAGGATCAGCCTTGTCGTAAACCTTCAGCTCACGATCCTGATCGCGCAGAACGCTGACGAATGTCTTCTCAACACCGTTCAGGTAGCCCTTGAACTCTGTGTTAGCGCCAAGCACGAACTTCAGAGCGAAGTGCAGGTCGCCGGCGGTAGCATCAGCAGGCAGGTTGGTGAAGGTGATGAAGCTCTTAATAGCAGACAGTGTAGTGATGTCGCAGATCTCGTTACCAACGAAGGTAGCCTGTACGGTCTGTTTCAGGGTCTTAGCCTGAGCCTCCTTAGCATCCTCAACACCGAAGACGTTAGCGTGGATCTCAGTGAAGCCAGAACGCTCAACGTTAGAATCCTTAGCATACCAGTAGTTGGCATTCTTCAGGCCATCCCAGTTGATAGCACCTGTCGGAGTCTGAGGAGCAGCAACGGTCAGCGGGCTAGCTACGATAGCAACGTAGACGTCGGGCAGACCCTTGTAGCCGTCGCTCGTGAACTTAACAAGACGTGTTACTGAAGTAGGAACGTTAGCACCGCAGTGAGTGATATAAGCCTGCAACTGAGCAGCAGTGACATCCCATTCGATAACGGTTGTCTCCTCATCGCCAGCCTCACGCTTGTAGCTAATCACACCCAGTTTCTCGTCCTTGCCAGGACCAACAACCTGAGCATAACCATTAGCAGCAATGTAGTACTGCTGGAACTCACCACCAGCTGCATCAGCCGTGAAGTGGTTCTCGAACTCATTCTGTGACAGATCAAGGTCGTGGTGGATGTCATACTCCATCTGGATCCACTTCTGCTTGAACTGGAACGGAGAAGCACTTGTCGTACCGCACCATGCCTCAGAAGCAGTCATAGCACCAGCATTGTAAGTATAGGTCTTCGGCAGAACGACAGGAGTATCAACAGGACGCTCGGTGATGCGGATACGGATGTAACCGTAGTCAACAACCTTGTTGTCCTTGTCGAGCAGGGTGACACGTACCAGCGGCGTACGACCGATGGTCTGACGGTCCTGCTTACCAACAACACCCTTCACAACACCATTGTTATCCCAAGGAGCAGACTTGCCTACCCATACGCCGCCCTGGAAAACAGAGTCAGGCATCTGAGGACGGAGGATGTAGTCACCATCTTCGTTAACCTTGATAGCTGCGTGAGCAGACTCAGAGGTTACGTTGTTACCATAGTACAGACCGGTAAGGTCGAACTGGAAGTGCAGGCCATTGTAGGCAGCGTCAGTTGTTCTGAGGAGCGTGTGGTCGCCACCAGTCGTGGTGTAGTGAACCTCAACCAGCTTGTTCAGGTTGATAGAGTCATTCCAGTAAACGAGATCCTGGCAGTTGAACTGGTTGGCAGTCTTAGGATCAGCCATACCAGAAGCCTCGGCAACCGTCTGCATCAGGTGCAGACCAGCAGCGTACTCAGCAGTCTCAGCAACGTTTCCGTTATTGTAAGAACACTTACCGCAGTGAGTGTTCACAGAGTCAGCGGGGTGAGTAGCATAGTAAACACTGTTGTGAATACCGGCGATAGCCTGTGTGCTGGGCTTGTGAGAAATCACGATGTCCTTCACTTCCTTCTTGTACAGTGTAGCGAAGTCAGAGGTAATCAGAGTGTCGACGCCCTCCTTGTTGACAGCAACCTGTGTAGCAAACATGGTCACAGCTTCGTTGTCGCGGATAGTGCGGATGGCGTTAGGATTCTTGGCGTCGTACTCGACAGTCAGGATACCATTGGCGCAGCTCCAAGTCTTTGGCTCAATGTTAGCAGCATACGTAGTAGTGCGGCCGTTGAACTCGTTGTCATAGATAGCGGCGTCGCCAACCTGAGCACCCTGCGTGTTCAGACCACTGTGGAAAGGACGGTCGAAAGCAACAACCTTCACGTTGTTGTCACTCTCAACAACAGCGTTAGAGGGATTCATGTAGTAGTTGGCGAAGAACGTCAGCACACGGGTAGTGTCCTTGTGGTAGTAACGAGTAGTGAGGTCAAGGGGCTGATAGTCGTGAGAACGACGGTTAGCGTCAGAAGCTGCGAAGTCGGCAGCAACGTTAGCCTTGAAGTCAGCACCTGTGTAACCACGAGTCTCCTTCTCGTCAGCAGCAGTTGCGGGGAGGGTGTAGATGCGATAGTTCAGCACGGTGATATCGGTAGCCTCAACGCCCTCGTAGAACGACTGCATCTGGAATACCAGGCCACGGAGAAGTGACTTGAGGTAAACGTTCAGCGTGTTCAGCTGAGCCTCCAGAGCGTCAACGCGGTTAGAGACAGCCGTGATCTTGGCGGTCAAGTCAGCCTTGGCAGCGGCAATCTCAGTGTCGGTATAGCCGTTGGCGGTTGTGATGGCAGCGGCAATCTTACCCTCAAGGTCAGTCTTAAGGGTTTGCAGCTGGCCTTCCAGCTCGTTCTTTACGGTGTTGATCTTGGTGATCAACTCCTGCTTGTCGGCGTCCTTCAGATAGTCAGCCTCGATAGCCTCAACGCGAGCCTTGTAGCCGTTCAGAACCTCAACCTGTGTGCCAAGGTCGGCAACAACAGCCTTCAGACCGGTGACAGGTGTGTTCAGGTCGACTTCCAGTGTGTTGATGCGAGTCAGGGCACCGCCCAGACCGGTCTCAACAGCCTCGACTTTTGCGTAGATGTCCTCAACAGCGTCCTTGTAGGTCTTGCCGTTAGCCAGCTGACCGCCAAGCAGGTTGTTGATGTCGTTGATAGCACCTTCAGCAGTCTTGATGCGGGTCTCCAGCTCGACAGCCTTAGCCAGCAGCGGCTTCAGAGAGGTCCAGACATCCTCGAGATTGTAGGTCTTGCCATTCTCATCATCAAACTTGTCGGCCTTGGAGTTCTTCAGCGTCGTAATCTGACCCTCCACGCTCTCAAGAGAAGACTTCAGACCGCTGATCTCGTTCTGGAGAGCGAGCCTGGCCTCTTCGAGTGCAGTCTTGTCGGCCTTCGTAGCAACGATATTGTTGATATCGTCATCGTAGTCCTTACAAGACACGAACACGCTCGTGGAAGACACAAAGAGGGCTCCCATAAGCAATGTACCAATTAATCTTTTCTTCATACGATTAAAAAATTTAAATTAAATAAAAATATAGAATGTTTCTTACTTGTTCTTT
>JAFUTI010000015.1 GCA_017471465.1 Prevotella sp.
AGTGCATAAATCAAAAAGATTTGAGTTAAAAGGCGAGAGTTTAAGAAAAAAGTATTAACTTTGCCGCCGATAGAGTAAATCACCAACCGAGTGAACGGATATCATCGGAATTGGTGAACGGCTATCGCCGGAATACGCATCGTACGCCTTGCCGAATGTCTCGGCATTGGTGCGAATGGTGTCGAGCGAGATGACGAGGTCGCCATTCAGCGTGTCGCCTTCGCAATAGTCGAAGGTGATGATGTCGGTGTAGTAGTCGTGCCCTAAATACTCGCGGTTGAGGCTCACAGGGAGACCCCCTGTGAGCACTTCAACATAATAAATTCCATTTCTCCGCGTTATTGGAATAAATTAGGTATAACATTTAAACTGAATTTCTGATGGTAAAACGTATTGTAACAAAAATTGGCAATATCTTCTGTGCTGAGATTGATGGACAGTATAAATGCTATTTTCAATACATAGCTAATGATTTGACACAGCTTAATAGTTCTGTAATAAGGGTTTTCAAAAGACATTATCCTCTTAGTTACGTTCCTGATTTCGATGAGATAGTAAAGGACGAAATCTCGTTTTATGCCCATACCGTGTTAAGTGTCGGCATAAGGCTTGGCTACTGGGAAAAAGTAGGGACCCATAAAGATATAGGCGATATCGATGGTATCTTATTCCGTTTAGTTGAGGAGATCGAATTTCGTCATTTAAAAAAATCTGTTCGCTGGTATATATGGAGAATAAACCAGCCTTATATCTTTATCGGTGAACTTTCGGATAAATACAGAAAAGCTGATCTTGGCATGGTATATTCGTGTATGGAAATAACTCACAAAATAAAAAAAGGATGCTATTCATTTAATTATCCAGATGAGTGAAGATACAATGAAAAGGATTCTGATTATGGCTGTACTTTTGTGCAGCATTGTAACTATCGTGAAAGGTGAGGAGGGTAAGACGACCAATAGGTGGCAGCCTCAGGGTGGCCTGAAGTTAGAGGCTGGTCCCATGTGGACGACATCGAAGGTGTACACTGACTATCAGGGCCACTTCCAGACGGACATCCGCGGGACGGGGTTGTCCTTGTCGCTGTCGCATCTTGGCAATCGTGTCTATGGTTGGAGCGGCGACTTCTATGTCAATCATACCTCGGTCAGCTTGCAGTCACATAGAGCAGATGATAAGACCAGCTACACCATCTTTTACATCGGTCCCAGCTTCGTGGTGGGCGGATGCTTGGTTAAACGCCTGCGTGGCGAGGCGTCGGCAGGCGTCGGACTGTCGCTGTATAACGATGATGGACAGACGGAGACGGGCTTTGGCTTTCGCTATACCCTGGGTCTGGAGTATATGCTGTCGCGTAACATCGGCATAGGCATTGAGGGACTGGGGCAGACCATGTTCTTTAAGAAGCCCGACAACTTCAAACAGCCTGACGGTGAGTCTTACGGTTTCCGGCATTATGGCTTTATGCTTGGCCTGCGTTTATACCATTAAATATAGCGGTCTGCCAGCTGCTGCGCCATGCTCAGGTTGAGACAGGCTGTCGAGTCAGTGGACAGTGGTCCGTTAGCGGGCATACGGCGCGCTTCACTTTCCGTGTGCGACGGCTCGTGAAAAAATACAGGCGTCTCATAAGAAAATACCGGCCTCTCGTGAAAAAAAAAGGCGCTCGTAAACCGTCACGCCGGGCAGTGAAAAAAAACGCTGGCGTTCTTGGACAATCCCCCGAAAAGTTGTATCTTTGCAGACAACTTAACTAACCTGATTTCTGAAGTAGTGGTTTTTAACAAAATGAATATGACAAAAAAGAGTTTGATGGTGGCTTGCATGGCGCTGCTCGCCATGACAACAGGCCATGCGCAGCCCATGACGCTGACAACCCCGCAGGGGACCAGCGTCAGCGTGACGTTCTTTACGCCGCGTACCGTACACATTACCAAGACCCCGCAGGGGAAGTCGATCACCCGCAAGAGCCTTGTCGTGACAGCACAGCCTCAGGAGGTGGCCGTGCGCCGTGGTGAGAGCGGCAGCGAACTGACGCTGAGCAGCGATGAACTGACCGTTCGCGTCAACAAGCGGACGGGACGCGTCGGCTTCGAGGGCCGCCGCGTGAAGAACCTGCTGAGTGAGCAGGACTACAGCTTCGAGGCGCGTACCAGCGGTCCCGACTGTGGGGCCAGCCGCGTGACTACCGTTTTCCGGTTGCAGAAGGATGAGCCCATCTACGGCTTGGGGACGTTGCAGGACGGCCGTCTGTCGCATCGCGGCAAGCACGTGGTGATGGAGCAGGACAACCTGGAGGACTTCCAGCTTGTGGTGCAGAGTATCCGCGGATGGGCCCTCTATTGGGACAACTACTCGCGCACCACGTTCGACTCGCCTGCCGGAAGCACCACGATGTCGCTGTCGTCGGAGGTGGGCGACGGTGTTGACTATTATCTGATGCTGGGCGGATCGGCCGACGGTAATATCCGTGAGATGCGCACGCTGTCAGGACAGGTACCGATGTTCCCCCTGTGGACCTATGGCTACTGGCAGTCGAAGGAGCGTTACAAGTCGTCGCGAGAGCTGCTCGACGTGGTGAGCCGCTACCGTCAGGAGCAGGTGCCGCTGGACGGCATCATCCAGGACTGGCAGTACTGGGGGTCAAACTATACGTGGAACGCGATGGAGTTTATCAACGAGGAGTTCAAGGATGGCCGTCGGATGATTGACGAGGTGCACCGTCAGCACGCCCATTTTATGATTTCAATCTGGGCTAACTTCGGCCCGATGACCAAGCAGTATCATGAGCTCGACTCGCTGGGCCTGCTCTTCGACTTCGAGACGTGGCCCGAGAGCGGTCTGCCCTTCTGGCCGCCGCGTATGGACTATCCCTCCGGCGTGCGCGTCTATGACGCCTACAGCCCCGTGGCACGCGATATCTACTGGCGCTATCTGAAGCCTCTGCTTGATGCAGGCACCGATGCATGGTGGATGGACTCTACCGACCCCGACTATAAACGCCCGAAGGATAGCCACTACGACCATAAGGCCGGCGACGGCACATGGCGCCGCTATCGTAATGCCTTCCCGCTAGCCACCGTTCAGGGCGTCTACGACAACCAGCGCGCCACGACAAGCGACAAGCGCGTGTTTATCATGACCCGCTCGGCCTTTGCCGGACAGCAACGCTATGGCTCAGGACTCTGGAGTGGCGATGTCACTTCGTCGTGGGATGTCCTCAGACGGCAGCTGCCCCTGGGACTGAACTATTCGCTGACGGGCTGTCCCAACTTCAATACCGACATCGGCGGTTTCTTCGCAGGTCGCTACAATCGCCGCGGCAGCGGGTCGGCTCCCCGTAATCCGCAGTTTCAGGAACTCTACGTCCGCTGGATGCAGTACGGCCTGTTCTGTCCCGTCTTCCGTAGTCACGGCACCGAGTGTGCCCGCGAGGTGTGGGAGTTCGGCAAGAAAGGTGAACCCGTCTATGATGCCATTGTAAAACAGATCAAGCTCCGCTATAGGCTGCTGCCTTATCTGTATAGCACGGCCTGGCAGGTGACTTCGGCAGGCGAGAGCTACCTGCGTCCGCTCTTCAGCGACTTCAGCGCCGACCGCCGCACGTGGCAGATGGGCGACGAGTTCATGTTCGGACGCAACATTCTGGCAGCCCCCATCGTTGAGGCTCAGTATACGCCCGAGGAAGTGGACAAGGACGGCAATGTCGCCGCCGACTTCACGCAGACAAAGACAGCCGTGAAGTACCTTCCACGCGGTGCCCGCTGGTATGACTTCTGGACAGGTCAAGCCTACAACGGAGGCCGTGATGTCACGATCACCACTACGTTCGACTGCGTACCGATGTTCGTCCGTGCCGGCTCCATCTTGCCCTTGGGCCCAGAGATGCAGTATGCTGGTGAGAAGTCTTGGGACATGCTTGAAGTGCGTCTCTATCCGGGTGCCGACGGCCGGTTCACTCTCTACGAAGACGAGGGCGACAACTACAATTACGAAAAAGGCCAATATGCTACCATCCCCATGACGTGGAGCGACCGCTCACGTACGCTCACCATTGGTCAGCGTCAGGGACAGTACAAGGGTATGCTACAGGGTCGCCGGTTTATGCTTGTCATGCCTGACGGCACAATGAAGACTGTGGACTATAGTGGTAGCGAGGTGACAGTCAGTTTCTAAGGAAACGCTATGACTGACCGAGAGTAAGCTGGCCGTTGTCAAGATACAGAAGCTCCTCCATGAGGAGGTGTTCGAGGGCAGCGTCCACTTGCTCGTAAGGTAAGGCCAGCGTGTGTAGCTGACTGACATGGTGGGGCTTGCTGTCGGCCATCAGGGCAAGAATCTGTCGGCAGGCATCGGCAACGGCGTCAGTACCGTTCATCGATTTCTGTTCACTGAGGCAGACATCGCACTGGCCGCAGTCGTGGGAGTCGGTCTCGCCGAAATACCGCAGGAGTTGGCGGCTTCGACACTCATTACCAGTCTCTATATAGGCTATCATGGCCTGGATGCGCTCACTGTAGCGTCGGCGCAGGTCGTCGTAGACGGCTGCTGGCAGCATCAGATGCTCAGAATCCTCACGTCGTTGCATATAACGTACGTGAGGAATTTGTTTTTGTGGAATAAACTGCAGGATGCGCATAGCCGCCAGGTGCTTCAACGTCAGGTAGACCAGTGGCTTGGTGAGTCCGCACTCCTTGGCGATAAAGCCTTCATCAATGTAGCCGAAGTCAACGAAAAGCCCGCCATAGTTGCGCAGTAGGGTTGTAATAACCTTATCCTCGGTGGGCTCCAGATGGTCGAGACGGTAGAGCTGGTCGCGGGAGAGGATGAAGCGGAGGCGTGCCTGGGCCTCTTGCTCCTCAATGTAGTCGATATAGCCTGCGCGGTTCAGGATTTTCAACGCGGAGTGCACCTGAATGGGGAAATGGTGGAACTTCCGGCAGAAGTCGTCGATACTGAACTCGAAAGTGCTATTATAGCCGTCGCCGGTGGCTACCTGATAATAGTAGGCCAGATGATCGTAGACGCTACGGATATAGTCTTTGTCGGGGAAAGTGTCGGCGATTCGTTTCAGGAGTTTGCGCTTGTCGTTGTCGTTATAGAGCAGGACGGCATAAGCTTTCCGGCCGTCGCGGCCTGCTCGTCCTGCTTCCTGAAAATAGGCTTCAATGGAGTCGGGGGTGTCGATGTGGATGACGGTACGCACGTCGGGCTTGTCGATACCCATGCCAAAGGCATTGGTAGCCACCATCACACGTGTCTTGTCCTGCTGCCACGACAGCTGGCGCGTGTCCTTCTCGGCACTGTCGAGTCCGGCGTGGTAGTGGGTGGCGCTGATGCCGTTCTGGACGAGCAAGTCGGCAATCTCCTTCGTACGCCGACGGCTGCGAACGTAGACGATAGAGCTTCCCTCGGTGTTGTTCAGGATATGGATGAGCTCGTCATGCTTGTCGGCAGCCTGTCGGACGACGTAAGCAAGATTAGAACGTTCGAAGGACATACGGAAGACGCGCTTCTCAGCGAATTCCAGTCGCTGCTGGATGTCGTCGACGACGGTAGGCGTTGCGGTGGCGGTAAGTGCCAGTACGGCTACGCCTGGCAGGTCGTGACGGATGTCGGCTATTTCGAGATAGGAGGGGCGGAAGTCGTAGCCCCATTGTGAGATGCAATGAGCCTCGTCGACGGTAATAAAGCTGACGTTCATGTGGCGCAACTTCGTGCGAAAGATGTCGGAAGAGAGGCGTTCTGGCGAGACGTATAGCAACTTGACGGCACCAAAGACGGCATTGTCGAGGGTGGCGAGAATCTGGTCATGGTCCATACCGCTGTAGATGGCGGCAGCACGGATGCCGTGCCGCCGTAGGTTGTGAACCTGATCCTTCATCAGGGCAATGAGTGGAGTGATGACAATGCAAACACCTTCCATCGCCAATGCAGGCACTTGGAACGTGATGCTCTTGCCGCCACCCGTCGGCATCAGCCCTAAGGTGTCGTGCCCGGCACCTATGCTTTCGATGATGTCGCGCTGTACACCGCGGAAATCATCATAGCCCCAGTACTGCTTCAGGATCTCCCTATAGCTCTTCACTTGGCTTGATGTCCTCTATCTGCAACTGAACCTCGCTGCGCTTGTAGATATTCTCTTCGATGGTGTAGACGATGTCGAACGAGCGCTTCGACTTGATATAGCGCGCTGCCTGACTCTGGCCGAAGGCGATTCCGTTCATGACATTTGACGATTTCGAGTCGACTAGTTCGAGCTTGATGTGTTCCTGCTGGCGCCCGACGACTTTCGAGGTTCCATAGTCGTATACATTTCGGGTACAGAAGAGCGGCTTTGGGTTGTCGGGACCATGAGGGGCAAACTTCTTCAGGTCGTTATGCAGCTTCTTGTTGATATCCTTGAAGTCAACCACCTCCTCAATGTCAAGCGTGGCTTCTGTCTGCTCTGGCAGGATGTGATCGTTGACATATTGCTGGAAGCGGCGCCGGAATTCAGGGATGTTCTCAATCTTCAGCGACAAGCCTACGGCATAGGTGTGACCGCCAAAGTTCTCAAGGATGTCGCGGCAGGACTTGACGGCATCGTAGATGTCGTAGCCAGCAACAGAACGTGCAGAACCTGTGGCCAGGTCGCCGCTGCGGGTCAGTACGACGGTGGGACGGAAGTAAAGCTCCGTCATGCGTGAGGCTACAATGCCGACTACGCCTTTCTTCCAGTTCTCATCGTAGAGGACGATGCTGTTATGATGCTTCTGGCTTTCCAGCTTCTCGATAATCTGGTTGGCCTCTTCGGTCATCTGTTTGTCAACATCCTTGCGCTGTTCGTTATACTCGTTGATGTGGGATGCCATCGCCAAGGCACGGTTGAAGTCTTTCTCAACAAGCAGGTCTACGGCTTCAATTCCGCTCTGCATACGTCCTGAGGCGTTGATGCGCGGCCCGATCTTGAAGACGATGTCGCTCATGTTGAGCTCGCGACCTGTCAGTCCGCAAATCTCGATGATAGCCTTCAGACCGACAGACGGATTCTGGTTTAGCTGCTTCAGTCCGTGGAAAGCCAAAATGCGATTCTCGCCTGTCATCGACACAATATCGGCAGCTATGGACACAGCGCAGAAGTCGAGCAGGGGGATAAGTCTTGAAAAGGGGATGCCGTTATTCTTTGCAAAGGCCTGCATAAACTTGAAGCCAACGCCGCAGCCACAGAGATGCTTGAAGGGGTAGGTAGAATCCTCGCGCTTGGGGTTGAGGATGGCAACGGCGGGAGGAAGATCTTCGTCAGGGACATGATGGTCGCAGATGATGAAGTCGATGCCTAATTGCCGGGCATAGCTGATCTCGTCGATGGCTTTAATGCCGCAATCGAGCACGATAATGAGTTTCACACCCTGTTCCGCCGCATAGTTTAATCCTTTCTTACTGATACCGTATCCCTCCTCGTAGCGGTCAGGGATGTAGTACTCGATGTTGGAATAGAACTGCTGCAGGAACTTGTACACCAAAGCTACCGCCGTACATCCGTCGACATCGTAGTCGCCATAGACCATAATACGCTCCTTACGGCCCATCGCATCATTCAACCTGTCGACCGCAATGTCCATATCGTTCATAAGGAAGGGGTCGATAAGTTCGTTGAGCATAGGACGAAAAAAACGCTTGGCCGCCGATTCCGTCTTGATGCCGCGCTGTATGAGCAAGTCGGCTAGGATAGGACTCATGCCTATCTTTTCTGCCAGTTCCTTAGCTGACGCAGCTCTGTCGGATGTTGGTGGTTCGTAATTCCATTTGAAATGCATTTATATATTTGTTTTGTTCTTAGTCGCTCTAGCGTAAATCGCCTATTAAGGCAATTTATGCGACAAAGATAAGCATAAAAAACTAAAAAACAATAATAGCGGCTGTTTTTTTAACAGAAAAAAAGGAAAAGTCGGAAAAAGAAAATTCCCGCATCCGACCGAAGTCTTTAGCGGGAACCAATGAAAGGAGGAGTGGTACCTCCAGGAATCGAACCGGGGACACACGGATTTTCAGTCCGATGCTCTACCAACTGAGCTAAGGCACCATTGTGTCACTGCATTCCTTTCGTTTGCGGGTGCAAAGGTACGACATTTTTTTTGTTCCTCCAAATTTTTCAGCGTTTTTTTAGAAGAAAACTTGATTTTTCTTTCTTTCTCGTTACTTTTTTGTCGTATAATAAGCTTTTAGAGGTTAATGCATCATTATTTTTATGATAGGAAGCCGAGCAGGGCTCCGGCAGCAACAGCTGAGCCGATGACGCCAGCCACGTTGGGCCCCATAGCATGCATAAGCAGGAAGTTATGACGGTCGTATTCCAGACCGAGGTTGTTCGATATGCGTGCAGCCATCGGAACGGCACTTACACCGGCATTTCCGATAAGAGGATTCAGCTTCTTGTCATTTGGCAGGAATAGGTTCATAACCTTGACAAAACAGACGCCAGAGGCGGTGGCGATGGCGAAAGCAAAGGCGCCGATGATAAAGATGAATACGGTGTTCATCGTTAGGAATTCAGAAGCCTGTGTCGAGCAGCCTACGGTGAGGCCGAGCAACATGACGACAATATCGTTCAGGGCTGCACCTGCAGTCTTGGCCAGACGGGTGGTCTTACCAGATTCTTTTAGCAGGTTACCAAAGAAGAGCATTCCTAACAGTGGAAGGCCTGATGGCACGATGAAAGTGGTGAGCAGCAACCCGATGATGGGGAAGAGAATACGCTCCGTCTGGCTGACCTCACGTGCCGGCTTCATCTTGATGGTACGCTCCTTCTGGGTCGTCAGCAGGCGCATGAGTGGTGGCTGGATCAGCGGGACGAGTGCCATATAGGAGTAGGCACAGACGGCGATGGCTCCCATCAGGTTGGGCGCCAGTTTCGACGACAGGAAGATGGCTGTAGGACCGTCGGCGCCGCCGATGATGGCAATACCTGCTGCCTGTGAGGGTTCGAAGCCCAGGAGTAAAGCTACCATATAGGCGCCGAAGATGCCGAACTGCGCAGCAGCGCCGATAAGCATCAGTTTAGGATTAGCCAGAAGTGCCGTGAAGTCGGTCATCGCGCCTATTCCAAGGAAGATTAGCGGAGGATACCAGCCTTGTCTGACACCTTGATAGAAGATGTTCAGGACTGAGTTGTCTTCGTATAATCCTATCTCAAGCCCGGCATCAGCACGGAAGGGGATGTTCCCAAGGATGATGCCAAGCCCGATGGGCACTAGTAACAGGGGCTCAAAGTCCTTTTTGATGGCAAGCCAGATAAAGAAGGCGCCTACTGCTATCATAATGAGGTTCCCAACAGTGGCATTGGCGAATGCCGTGTAGGTGAGGAACTCATTGAAGTTCTGAATGATAAACTGTCCTAAATCCATAGCTTATCCGATAGTCAGCAGCACGGAACCTTCCATTACCGTGTCGCCAGGTTTGACGATGATAGAAGTGATGGTGCCGGCATATTCAGCCTCAATGTTGTTTTGCATCTTCATGGCTTCTAGGACAAGCACGATGTCGCCGACGTTAACCTGCTGTCCTACAGCAACCTTTACCTCGGTAATAGTTCCAGGCAGAGGGGCTTTCAACGGGGTGCCGCTACCTGAGGTAGCTGCTGGTTGCTGTATTGGGGCGGCAGCTGGTGAAGGGGTAGGAACAGCTGCCTTGGGCGCTTCGACCTTAGGACGTGTCATCGTGGGATGCTTGGCCGCATTGATGGGCTTCTGAAGTTCTACTTCAAAAGGTATGCCGTTCACGTTAACTTTTGCGATGTTGCCTTCTACTTCCTCAATCTCTACTTCGTAGTCAACACCTTGTACTTTATACTGATACTTATTCATTGTTTGATGGATTTACTGGTGAAACTGTGTCATCTGCAGGAACTCGTCGTTCCAGCTACTGGATTTTTGCTTGATGGTGATAACGCCCGACTCCACGTCGTGGACGTCGTCCTCGTATTGTTTCAGGGCCATTCCGATGACAGCCATATAAACTTCACGATCAATACCTTTTGTCTTCAGACCTTCCTGAAGAATGATACCAGTCTTGTGGCCTATCTCTGCCGTCTTTTCCACTGTTTTGGTGATAGGCTTGATAGGTTGTTTGTTTGCCACCTTCTTAGCCGTCTCAGTGTGGCGTACGACCATTCCAAAGAGAGAGAAGAAGATGAATAGGACAGCGAGACAGATGAATACGATGCCCATAGCCAGCAAGGTGATGCCGAAGCCGTATGGGTCCTCTCGCTTGAGACGTGCATCTTTTGTCTCGTCTGTTTTGATGAAATTCTCTGTGCCTGGCGTGACGTTCTGGGGGGCCTTGACACACCATTTCTTCCCTTGTCGTGCATACGAATAGTCGGCGTTGAGGGCAGGAACAGTGACAGAGTCTATCAGTTCGACAGCATTGCCGTTGTAGAGTGCAACCCACACTGGTTCCGACATGGGAATTGCCAATGACAGATGCAGTTTCCCTCGGACGGCAGTAGAGTTGCCGATGAATACGATGTGTTGACGTCCGCCCAGATTTGTACGTGCATCGCCACTGGGAATGATGCTCATACGCTTAATGCGCTCTGGTACGCTCATGTTGGGGTCAAGCACGCTACGGTCTGTCGTCAGATACATACCACGGATGTTGTAGGTTGTAAACGACGTGTTCTCAAGCTCTATCCAGGCCTTGTGCTCCCCAAATTCGTCCTGTATGCTGGCGCTGTTGTTTGTCACTACCTCATTGATGACGATGTTCTTGGCACCTTGTCCAAACATCGCAGAGGAACCTGACAGCAGTAGAGCGCCGCAAAGTAATCCGAATTTGTTCATTTCTATAAGTGTATATTGTTAAGTTGTTTTTATCCGCAGAAGAAAAGTACCACCATTTGGGCAGTCAGTATTCTCAGGAACATAGAGAGGGGGTAAACTGTCGAGTAGCCTATAGCAGGCGCATCTTTTGAACAGATACTGTTGGCATAGGCCAGTGCAGGAGGATCAGTATACGTGCCTGCCAGCATACCTGCAATGGTGAAGTAGTTGAACTTGAATTTCCATCGTGCTATCGGTCCAACAATTAAGATGGGGATGACGGTGATGAGGAAGCCTGTCAACACATAGAGCAGACCGTCACCCTCGACGACCGTTTCAAAGAAGGAGGCTCCCGCCTTAATACCAACTGATGCCAGGAAGAGTACTAGGCCTATCTCTCGCAACATCATGTTTGCCGATGTTGATGTGTAGGTGACCAACTTGATTTTGTAGCCATAACGTCCGATGAGTATGGCGATAATCAGCGGACCGCCTGCCAGACCTAGTTTCAAGGGGACAGGCATGCCTGGTATGGCTATTGGTAAAGAACCGAAAATCAGTCCGAGGAAGATACCGACGAAGATAGTGGCAATATTGGGGGCGTCAAGTCGGCGAATTGAGTTGCCCATCTTGTTGGCTACGCGATCTACGGCATCCTCAGGTCCTACAACCATGATTCTGTCGCCTACCTGCAGTGGCAGTGATGCCGACGCAAAGAGATCCATGCCGTGACGTGTCAGTCGTGTGACATTGACGCCGTGTACACTTGAGAAGTGCATCGAAGCCAATGTCTTTCCGTTGATGGCGGGATTGGTAACGAGGATACGCTTCGACACCAGCGGCTGGTCCTGCTGCTCGAAGTCGATGTCGAGCTTTGGGCCGATGAATGCTGTAATGGCCTCTTGGTCTGCCTCGGCACAAACAATCAGCATCTGGTCGCCTAGGTGGAAGATTGTGTCACGGTTGGGGATTGACAATTCACCGTTATGCACCATACGCGAAACGACAAAGTCTCGGTTCAGGAAGTCGTGAACCTGTAACAGCGTCTTCCCCTCCAGATACTTGTTTGTCACCTCGAGGTGCATCTTGTAAGGTTTCTTTGCCACATTGCCGCCTTCCTGAGCTGCAAGGTCATCCTCTTCAGCTTCCAGTTTGATTTTGCAGAGGAATCTGATTAGGGCAGTAGCTCCGATGATGCCGAGCACGCCCAAGGGATAGGCGCAGGCGTATGCAGATGCAATTGGTGGCGCACTGTTACCGAAGACGGCTGTTAAAGCCTCGTTGGCAGCACCAAGACCAGGTGTGTTGGTGACGGCACCATAGAGTGTGCCAACCATCATGGGCAGTGTCGTTGTGTCATTTGTGTTGAAGAAGATAAAATAGCAGGCAAACATCACGATGATGTTCAGCAGAATGGCTGTAGTTGCAAGACCGTTGAGCTTAACGCCGGCAGTGCCGAAACTCTCAAAGAAGCCAGGGCCCACCTGTAGGCCTATCATAAAGACAAAAAGTATGAGACCGAAGTCCTGCACAAATGTCAGGATGGGAGTTGGCGCTGTGAAGCCGATATGTCCGGCCACAATACCTGCAAACAGTACAAAAGTAACTCCCAGTGAGATGCCGAAGACCTTGAATTTTCCCAAATAGACGCCAGCAGCAATGACCACAGCGTAGAGTAGGGCGATATGTGCGACAGAATCGGTCGTCGTAAATAAATCTCTCAACCAATGAAATGATTCCATGTTATCTATTGTAATTAGCGTGCAAAGGTACTAAGAAAATTGCGCAAAATCATCAACTTTGTGCACAAATTTACTGCATTTTAATAACTTTAACGTTCGAGGTGGTGAAACAGTAAAGAAGGCTACTCTGATAAAGAATAGCCTCCTTTGTTGCTGATTAAACGATGCCGCGACCATGACACTGCTTGAACTTCTTGCCAGAGCCACATGGACAAGGGTCGTTACGTCCTGGCAACTTGTCCTTGATGACTGGATTGCGTGGCTGCTGCCCTCGTGTGTCCTGTTGGGCTGCTGCTCGCTGGTTAGGATCGGTCAGCCGTTCCTCATCGAGGTTTTGCTTCGACTCTGTATACTGTTGGCGCTGATGTTGTGGTTCTGGAGCTGCCTCCTGCACCTGTTGTACCTCGGGGATCTGTGCACGTGTGAGAATGGAGCAGATGCGGTTGTACATCTCATTAATCATCGTATCCCACACTTTAGCGCTCTCAAGTTTAAAGATGAGCAGGGGGTCTTTCTGCTCGTAGCTGGCGTTCTGTACAGAGTGTTTCAGTTCGTCGAGCTGTCGCAGGTTTTCTTTCCAGGAGTCATCAATGATGTGAAGCAGGATGGCTTTCTCAAACTCCTTGACGACAGACTTCGATTCTGTCTCGTAGGCTTCCTGCAGGTTGCAGGGGATGTTGTAGACGCGATGTCCGTCGGTCAGTGGCACCATAATGCGTTCATACATTGCTCCTTGGTTCTCGAACACCTGCTTGATGATGGGCTGTGCCACCTCACGGATGCGCTCGGTCTTACGGTTGAAGTTGCCGATAGCAGCCTGAAACGCCTCTTCGCAGAGTTGGTCGCGGTTCTTGTTAGCAAACTCTTCCTCGTTGAAAGGCACCTCCATAGAGAGGATATGCAGGAACTCCTCCTTACAGCCAGTAAAGTCGTTGTTTTCGATGATATTGACGACACGATCCCAGATGATATTCGAGATATCCATACCGATACGTTCACCCATCAAGGCGTGGCGTCGCTTCTCGTAGATGACGGTACGCTGTTTATTCATCACGTCGTCATACTCGATAAGGCGCTTACGGATGCCGAAGTTATTCTCCTCAACCTTCTTCTGGGCACGCTCGATGCTACGGGAAATCATGGGACTCTCAATCATCTCGCCCTCCTTGAAGCCTAAGCGGTCCATGACCGATGCAATGCGCTCAGAGGCGAACAAGCGCATCAGTTTGTCTTCGAGTGAGACGTAGAATACCGACGAGCCAGGGTCGCCTTGGCGGCCGGCACGACCACGCAACTGGCGGTCTACGCGTCGACTCTCGTGGCGCTCTGTACCAATGATAGCCAGACCGCCGGCAGCCTTCACCTCAGGTGAGAGCTTGATGTCGGTACCACGACCAGCCATGTTGGTGGCAATGGTGACGGCACCGAGTCCGTTTGTCGACTGTCCTGCCAGTGCCACGATGTCGGCCTCCTTCTGGTGGAGCTTGGCGTTCAGAACCTGATGGGGTATCTTTCGCATTGAAAGCATCTTCGAGAGCAATTCAGAGATTTCGACAGACGTGGTGCCAACGAGAGTAGGACGTCCGGAGTTTCGCATCAGCTCGATTTCGTCGATGACAGCGTTATATTTCTCACGTGCTGTCTTGTAGACGCGATCGTCCTGGTCGTTACGGATGACAGGGCGGTTGGTAGGGATTTCCACGACGTCAAGTTTGTAGATGTCCCAGAACTCGCCGGCTTCTGTTGATGCCGTACCTGTCATGCCTGCCAGTTTATGGTACATGCGGAAATAATTCTGCAGGGTGATGGTGGCGAATGTCTGCGTAGCGGCTTCAACCTTCACATGCTCTTTTGCCTCTACGGCCTGATGAAGTCCGTCGCTCCAGCGGCGGCCTTCCATGATACGGCCTGTCTGCTCGTCAACAATCTTGACCTCACCGTCGATGACGACGTACTCATCATCCTTGTTGAACATGCAGTAAGCCTTCAGCAGCTGTTGTAGCGTGTGGACGCGTTCCGACTGTACGGCGTAGTGAGACATCAGTTCGTCTTTCTTGTCTACTCGCTCCTGGTCGCTGAGCGAGGCGTCACCTTCAAGTGCCGACAGTTGACCCGTGATGTCGGGCAATACGAAGAGCTCGGCATCATCGACCTGTTTGGCCAGCCAGGCCGTACCCTTGTCGGTCAGGTCGCAGGAGTTGAGCTTCTCGTCGACGACGAAGTATAGCGGTTCCACAGCCTCAGGCATGCGGCGGTTGTTGTTCTCCATATAGATTTCCTCCGTCTTAAGCATACCGGCCTTAATGCCTTCTTCCGACAGGTATTTGATGAGCGGCTTGTTTTTTGGCAGCGCCTTGTGCGAACGGTAGAGTGAGAGGAAACCTTCTTCCAGCAGTTTCTCTGACTCCTTCTTCTGCCCGGCTTCTGCCAGCCGCTGACCCTCGCCGATTTTCTGCTTGGCCTCGGCCAAGAATTGTGTTGCCAGCTGGCGCTGTACACCGACAAGCTTTTCCACCAGTGGCTGGTACTCTTCGAACATCTGGTCATCTCCTTTGGGGACAGGGCCGCTGATAATCAATGGTGTACGTGCATCGTCGATCAACACGGAGTCGACCTCGTCGACGATGGCGTAGTTGTGCGAGCGCTGCACGAGGTCGGCAGGCGACGTGGCCATATTGTCGCGGAGGTAGTCGAAGCCGAACTCGTTGTTCGTACCAAAGGTGATGTCAGCCTGGTAAGCGCGGCGGCGGGCTTCGCTGTTGGGCTGGTGCTTGTCAATACAGTCGACACTCAGTCCGTGGAACATATAGAGCGGCCCCATCCACTCGGAGTCACGCTTCGACAGGTAGTCGTTGACCGTCACCACGTGTACGCCATTGCCTGTCAGGGCGTTCAGGAAGACGGGTAGGGTAGCGACCAGCGTCTTACCTTCACCCGTAGCCATCTCGGCAATCTTTCCCTGATGGAGTACCGTACCGCCGAAGAGCTGTACGTCGTAGTGTATCATCTCCCACTTCAGATCATTACCGCCGGCCGTCCAGTGGTTGTGGTAGATGGCCTTGTCGCCGTCAATCGTGATGAAGTCTTTCTTGGGGTCGCCGGCCAGCTCGCGGTCGAAGTCGGTAGCGGTGACAACCGTCTCTTCATTCTCAGCAAAACGGCGGGCCGTCTCCTTCACGATGGCAAACACCTCGAACATCACCTCGTCGAGGGCTTTCTCGTAGACGTCAAGGGCCTCTTTCTCCAGCTTGTCTATCTGGTTAAAGATACCCTCGCGCTCGTCAATGGGCGTATCTTCGATGGTTGCCTTCAACTCTGCAATCTTGTCCTTCTGTTCTTTTGCTGCTGACTGCACTTGCTGCTGAATGGCCTTGGTGCGCGCACGCAGCTCGTCGTTTGACATAGCCTGTACTTGCGGTGTAAACGACTTTGCCTTCTCTACGAGCGGCTGAATCAGTTTCATATCGCGCGACGATTTGTCGCCGAATAATGATTTCAAAATCGATGTAAAATTCATATCTTTATTTTTTTTGTTGCTATTAATGATTGATCTTTAAAACAGTGGTTCGGCTGAACAGGCATTGGGAGCCCGTATGCGGATGTTCTTGGCTATTGTCGGCGCTATTCTGTCAACCGACACCCTGTCTTTGATAAGTTCTGCTTTTGTTCCAGCACCGTAGAAAATGATGGGGAACTGAATGAACGAGGCACGAGACAACTGTGTGTCCTTCGTGTTTTCGTTAAAGATGTTCCAACCAGGTGAAACTTCTATGATGATATCACCGCAACGGGTGGCATTGTAGCCGTTGCGTATCTTCTGGATTTGTTCGTTGTTGCTGACCAGCAGTTGCAGACCGCTGTATACATTGCGGACGCCTGACATCTGCGACAGAAATTCCTGGGCACGCTGGCTGGCATCCGTCAGTGAGATGCGTTTCGATTCGAGCAGTTGGTGATTCAGGAACATCTGGTTGCGGAAGCAGGTCTCTATGTAGCGGCCCTGTCCCCACAGCGCGCCGAAGAACATGTTCAGCAGGTTGGATGCACGCGTGATGTTAAAGGTGCCTGTAGGTATACGGTACTTCTCGTAGTCGGCACTCTCAACATCGCTGTATCCCGTTGAGGTAACGACAAACAGCACGTTCTCGGCTCCTACCTTGCGCTCGATGGTGGTGATGAGGTTAGCCAGTTCGCGGTCCAGTCTGACATAGGTGTCCTGCATCTCAAACTGGAACTTCGACATGGCGGCGTGATTGAATGTCCCGGCGTAATAGCTTATGTTCAGAAAGTCAGTAATGCGGTCGAATCCTAACGTCTCCTGGGTGACACACTGCAGGGCCATGTTAGTGACATAGCCGTTGATGATGCCGCTGGTTTTCAGTTGCGCGTATTTGTCGTGTCCGTTAAACTTGTGCTTAAAGGGCTTCTGTGTGTTGGCTGTGTGTTGGAAGTAGTTGAATGTGCCCGACAGTTCGATAACGGGTTCCCAACAGTCGGCAGCACCCTCTTTGGCAGGTGAGTTGGCGACGTTATAGGCCGACAGCCACTGTGTCTTAGCTGCACCGTAGTAGTCGGAGATGCTCCATTGGCCGCTCTGATCGTCAATCCAGAAAGCGCCATCAGCCGCATGACCGGCTGACAAAATGGCAGCATCCATCGTGGGAGCCACACCGAAGACCTTGGATTTTCCCTCTGTTGCCACCTTCAGCTCGTCGGTAATGGTCGACGTCGTCAGCAGGTCTGGTGTCTGCTTCTCACCCGTGCAACTGACGGGACGGAGCGACTCGTGGTCGAGCCATTGTCCGCTGACGATGCTATGGTATGACGGTGTGATGCCTGTCACGACGGTAGCTATTGCCGAAGCCCTGTCAATGGGGCTATAGGGGTAGCTGGCATTGCTGAAGACCATACCCTGACTCAGCAACCGCTTGAACCCCTCGTTGGAATACAGCGGGGAGAAGGCTTCCAGATAGTCTGTCCGTAGCTGGTCGATGGTGATACTTACCACCAATCGCGGAGCATATTGTATCTTGCTCTGCGCCAGCATTTCCGGCGACAGACCGAGGATTGCCAACAGGGTTATATAGAGGTATTTATTTCTCATTTCTGATATGTATCCAAAAACGTAAGAGCAAACATAATGCCAAAATCGCATACCCTTCCGCATAATGCTGAATAAGCGATCCGCCCAAGTAGAGAATGGTCATCGTCAGTAGCACCCACCAGTAGCGTGTTTTCTTGCGGCGCAGGACGGCTGGCAGGAAGAACAGGTGTGCGGGATTTACCAATAGCAGCTGCAGGTTCAGACTGGTTGTGGGGTGTTGCGAGAATATCATCACAGTAAGCACACAGCCAGCCAAGCCTGTCATCAGCATGAGCACTCCGTCCCAGCAGACGATACATCTCTTGCGTCTCCACTCCATAGCGAAGAACAACAACGAGACGGCCAGCAGGATTATAGCGGCCTCTGTAGGCGTGACGAAGAAGTCTGGCTCTACTATCTGGACGCCTGGAGCCACAGCCATCCTGCGCTCCCTTACCAATGGGCGCTGACTGCCGTCGGCAGCGTTGATCGTGGCGTGGTCGAAGTCGTAGAGCAAGTTCTCGGGCAGAAACTCCTGTTCCTGACGACTGGTCTTCAGGTCGGCCTTTAAGCCTAACAGCATGTCGTTGCCGAACATAGCCCAGCGGTGGCGGTTCACCTTCGCGTGAATCATCTCGCGGAAACTTGGTGCGTAATCCTTGCGCTGGTCGTACTCCACCTTTCCTTTAATGCAGGATTCTATGATGTCGCGCGGACGAGTGGAACAGTTGTCGTAAAGGAAGTTGTAGCGGTAGACGCGGTTCTCGGGCTGGTAGTTCTGCTCCAGCGCCAGATTCAGGGCCGTCTTCTCCTCAGCGGTGAGGTTCAGCACCTGCTCCGTCACGCAGCTACCCCAGTGCTGGTAATAGTTGCAGAAGCCTTTATAGTCGGCAAGTCCCAATTCGTAGTCGGTCATTCCGAAGACAAAGCGCAGGACGAAATGCGGTGCCTTATAGTTGAAGACGCCCCAGTTGAAGACCACGTCTTCAGTCTTGCCTTCGTGCAGGTCCTTGTAACGCAGGGCCGTATGTCCGTAGAGACTGTATACCTCTTCGTGCGACGAGCAGGTGAGCAGCGAGAATTCTACGCTGTCCATATACGCTACAGGGTCATACTGCTGGGCCTTTGCCGGCAGGATGATGAGGCATAAGATAAATATGTATACAGTCCGAACTGCTGTTTTCACACTTTTCACGGTGCAAAATTACGAAATAAATCCCGAACAGGCGAACGAATCCGAAAAATATTTGTATCTTTGCACCAATTAAACCTTATTGTATGAAAAAGATATTCCTGTTTTCGTTGTCGTTGGCTGTTGCTACCGTTATGCTGGCCGCCAATGAACCCGTGTGGAAGAACCCACAAGTGAATCAACAAAACCGCGAGCAGCGCAGGGCCGACTTCTTTGCCTATGAGAGTCAGCAGGCTGCCGTCAAGGCCGACAAGTCGCAGTCGTCGCGCTATCTGTCGATGGAGGGGCTCTGGCGCTTCCATTTCGTAAAGGACCACAACCTTGCTCCGAAGGACTTCTTCACGCTGAAGTACGATGACTCGAAGTGGGTAGACTTTCCTGTTCCAGGACTCTTCGAGATCAACGGCTACGGTGACCGCATCTACAAGAACGTGGGCTATGCCTGGGGGACGACCTTCAAGACCGATCCGCCTTACATCGGCGAGACGAACAACTACACAGGCTCCTATCGCCGCACGTTCGACCTGCCTGCCTCTTGGGCCGGACAGCAGGTGTTCTTCCACGTGGGCTCGGCAACCAGCAACCTCTCTGTATGGGTCAATGGCCGGTTCGTCGGTTATTCTGAGGACTCGAAGGTGGCGGCAGAGTTCGACATTACGAAGTACCTGAAGAAGGGTCGCAACCTCATTGCCATGCAGGTCATGCGCTGGTGCGACGGCTCCTATCTGGAGGATCAGGACTTCTGGCGCTTCACCGGTATCGCCCGCGAAGTGTTCCTCTATGCCCGTCCGAAGGTGCATATTGAGGATTTGACTATCACGCAGGACTATGTCGGCGGCAAGGGTGTCCTCGCTGTTGACGTCAAGGCGCCGAAGGGTACTGTCGTAGAGCAGCAACTTCTCGACAATAGCGGTCGCGAGGTGAGCCTCGCTGATGTCAAGCCGTGGTCGGCAGAGACGCCCAACCTCTATACCTTATATATTATATTAAAGAAAGGTAACGATGTGCTCGAGGTTGTGCGTCAGCGTGTGGGCTTCCGTCACATTGAGATCAAGGGGGGGCAGCTGCTGGTCAACGGTCAGCCTATCCTGATCAAAGGTGCCGACCGTCACGAGCTTGACCCTGACAGTGGCTATGTCGTCTCAATCGAACGGATGATTCAGGATATCCGCATCATGAAACAGCTCAATATCAATGCCGTGCGCACCTGTCACTATCCCGACGACCCGCGCTGGTACGACCTCTGCGACGAGTATGGTCTCTATGTCACGGCCGAGGCTAATGCCGAGAGTCACGGTATGGGCTACGGTGAGCACACACTGGCTAAGAACCCGGCTTTCGAGTTGATGCATATGGAACGTAACCAAGGCAATGTCCGCGTACTGAAGAACCATCCCTCTATCATCGTCTGGTCGTTAGGTAATGAGGCCGGCTATGGTCCCAACTTCGAGAAGTGCTACGAGTGGATTAAACAGTACGACACGTCGCGCCCTGTGCAGTACGAGCAGGCGGGCGACTGGGGAAAGACCGACATCTACTGTCCGATGTATGCCGATTACCGTCGTTGCGAGGAATACTCCAAGGGTGACAATCCACGTCCGCTTATCCAGTGCGAGTATGCCCATGCTATGGGCAACTCTATGGGGGGCTTCAAGGAGTATTGGGACTTGGTGCGTAAGTATCCTAAGTATCAGGGCGGCTATATCTGGGACTTCGTCGACCAGGGTCTGCGCGACAAGAGCAGTATCACGGGCAAGGAGATTTTTACTTTCGGTGGTGACTACGGCCGATATCCTGCCAGCGACTATAACTTCAACTGCAACGGCATCATCGCCCCCGACCGCCGGCTGAATCCACATGCCTACGAGGTGCAGTACTACTATCAGAATGTGTGGATAAAGGACTTGGGGCTTAGAGAGGGGCGCTTCGAGGTTTATAACGAGAACTTCTTCAAGACACTCGACGACCTCTATGTGTGTTGCATTCTGCTCCCAAGCGGTGATGTCGCCAGCTCATACGTCATCAATGAGTATAACGGTTTTGAGGGTATCTCCCCGCAGGGACGTAAGGTCATTAATTCGCCATCGCTGAAGCAGGCCATCGCCGACTATATGCAGAAATACCCTGACCGCGAGTTGGTGGTCAACTTCTATTTCCGCAGCAAGCAGGCGCAGCCTCTCATAGAGAAAGACCAAATCATGGCCAAGCAGCAGTTTATCGTCCAGCCCTACAAGTTCCCTATTATTGAGCCTGCCACCGCTAAATTGCAGAAGGAAGAGACCGAGAGCTACGTACGCTTCGATGCTGCCGGCACGACGCTGACAGTCGGCAAGTGGAGCGGATGGATCGACTATCTCGACGTCGACGGACGGCCCATGCTGGTCGATCGTGAGTCGATGACGCCTGAGTTCTGGCGCGCCCCCACCGACAACGATTACGGTGCCCGTCTGCAACAGCGCTTTGCTACGTGGAAGAATCCGCAGATGAAGCTGAAGGGCGTCACTGTGGGCGACAATTCCGCTGTCGCCACCTTCGACATGCCCGACCAGAAAGCTACCCTCACGATGACTTATACGTTGCAGCAGGATGGTCTGGTCGTTGTGCGCCAGCAGCTCTCCGCCGACAAGGAAGCAAAAATCAGCGACATGTTCCGCTATGGCGTCCAGCTGCAGATGCCGCGCGAGTATAACGCCATTGAGTACTACGGCCGCGGTCCGGCTGAGAACTATGCCGACCGCAACTCGAGCGAGTTCATCGGCTGTTATAAGAACAATGTGGCCGACGAGTACTTCCCCTACATACGTCCGCAGGAGTCGGGTAACCATACCGACATCCGCTGGTTCCGCGTCGTCGACGCACAGGGTGGGGGGCTCGAGTTCTTCAGCAACGCTCCTATTGAGTGCTCAGCTCTCAACTATCTCACTGCCGACCTTGACGACGGCCCTGTCAAGGACAAGAAGCTGGGACGACACTCGGGCGACCTGGTGGCGCGTCGGCTGACACAGGTGCACATCCAGCAGCGGCAGTTCGGATTAGGCTGTGTCAACTCTTGGGGGGCTTGGCCGCTTGGGGAGTATCAGCTGAAGTACGCCGACCGCGACTTCGTCTTTGCCATCAGGCCGATACGTCGGTAAGCCTATCAATTTGAGCCATTTCGTGCTTGATTCCCGATGACAGATGACATTTTTTTTGAAGATTATCGCAGACTGATTGTTATTATTATTATATATTGCAATATATAAAATAATAATTCTGTGTTTACTCTCTAAGTCAAAAAAACTGTCATCTGTCATTTGTTATTATTGGTGTCCGATAAAAAAAATGAGCTGAGCTGACAGAAAAGGGGACAAACCTTTCGGCAAGTCCCCAAAGATTTGTAATTTTGCGTTTGCTACAACAAAAAATTTCAAATCTATGGGCAAAGGTACAAATTTCTCCG
>JAFUTI010000016.1 GCA_017471465.1 Prevotella sp.
ACCAGAAGCACCTCTATGACAGAATGTCTGTCTCTCATCACACTTGTCATCACTCATCACATTTGTCGTCACTCATAATATACTGACAGTCATCGTGTTAAGTTGTCGTGAAGATAAACCGATCATAAAAATTATTTTTTTGGCAAGCTCTGTTGTTCACTCACCTTATCACTACCTTGCGGCCGTTATTCACGTAGATGCCGCGGGCGGCGGGCTGGGCGACGAGTTTGCGGCCGTCGAGGGTGTACCAACTATTGTCTTTAACTCCTTTAACTTCTCTAACTTCTTTAACTTCTAAATATCTCACTCCAGCGGAATCTCTGGATGCTGCACGGCCAGGGCCTCGCCCTCCTTGGAGAGGTAGAACATGTAGAGGATGAAAAACAGTATCAGTTGTATAGGTGCCTGCGCGATTATATCCATTTCATTCTTCTCAGTACTTGTCTTTTGTCACGATATCGTCGGCCCAGCGGTGGTCCTTGGGGAAGGGCTGACCACCCCATGCCTTCACCTGTGTCCAAGGTTCGGCCTTGTCCGTCCAGAACGGATGGTCAGCGGGCAGTCCCAGCGGCATGAGCGACAGCGATGTCATGTAGAGCGACCCGTTGTTGGTGTACCAGTCGGCTGTCTCAGGCTGGTGTCCGCAGAAGCCGATAGTCAGGAAGCCAGCATCGTTGTACTGGCTCTGCTGGTCGTACATGCGGTGCATCACCTGCGTCAGGGCGGCACGTACCTGACCGTTCGACAGGTCCTTCGGCAACTTCTGATACCATGCCATCAGCGCCAGCGGTTGGAGCGCAGCCATGCGGTAAGGCGTCGAGCGACCGATGACGGGGAAGGTGCCCTCGGGCGAGATGAAACGCTCGAGGATGATGCAGAACTTCTGGGCACGCTTCAGGGCGCGGTCGTAGTACTTCTGGTACTCCAGGCGGGTTCTGGCCTTGGCGTCAAGCATGTTTTGCAGCGTCTCCAGATACATGGCATGGAACACGTAGCTCGAGTAGTAGTCGAAGGCAAAGACGGGACCGTCGGCATACCAGCCGTCACCCACGTACCACTCCTCCACCTTGCGGATGGTCATCATCACGCGGAAGTCGTCGTACTCCCTCAGTCCACAGGCCTTGGCGATGAAGCTCTCGATGGTCGACGAGAAGAGAAACCAGTTGGTATAGGGCGGCTCGATGCTGCGGAGCTTCTTAAACTCTGTGATGTAACGCTGCTTGGTGACGTCGTCCAGCGGCACCCACAGCGCGTCGTATGCACGGATAAACGACTCGGCAATGTAGGCGGCATCCACGAGGTTCTGGCCCGACGCCCCCCACACCAGGTAGTCAGGCGACTGCGGGTCCACGCTGTTCTTATAGGAAGCCAATGCCCATTCACGAAGTTGCTTACGCATTTCAAGTTCCCTGATGTCGGTGGGAGAACCGCCGAACACGCTGTCGGGCAGTGCCAGCCACGGGGCGATGCCCGCCATCAGGCGGCCGAAAGTTTCCATGTAGACCACCTTGCGGTTGCGGTTGTCGAACGATGGCGAGAACTCCGTCTTCATGTTCTTCTGCAGTTCGCCCTTGGCCATGTTCTCCAGCACGGGCTGCGCCATCTTCCAAGCCTGCTCCGTCCAGTACTCGCGGTCAGTCATCGCCGCCTTCTTCACCTTCTTTGCCTCAACTGTCGTCAGCGCCAGCAGCGCCAGCAACGCTACAAGAAAAACTCTTTTCATCGCATAATCGTTTTTAGTCATTAGCTTTCTTTTATCTTCCAGAACGCAAAAGTAAACAAAAAAGCCGAAAGCACAAAACTTTCGACTCGATTATTGCCTTTTGGGGTGACTTTTTTACCTCCAGATTCCGGTCTGTGTCCTTGCTCCAGCTCTATTTCACCTTCACCACCTTCCACTGATCTATGGTGCGGCGGTCCTGACTGATGTTCAGACCGACGGCCCACACGGGGCGCGCGTCAGCAGCGAAGCGTACGGCGTAGTCCTTGGCAATAATCTGGTCGGTAGCTTCATTGGCTGTCTTGCCGTACTTCAACTCTATGATGTAGATGGCATCAGGCACTTTCAGGGCGATGTCCATTCGACCGTCAGAGGTCTGGTCCTCGGCGCTTATGTCGGCACCGACGGCCATCAGTGCTGCATAAATCAAAGACTGGTAGAGCTGTTCGTTCTGGTTCTTGTCTGTAATGCTATAAGGAATGCCGGCATACCAGCGGCGTATTACCTCGATGAACTCTTCGAAGGTCTTGTCCTTAAAACGCAGGTCGTTGAAGGCAATGCCCAGCGTGTCGCCACTGCCGATATATTCCTCCATGTAGTACTGATAGAGGCAATGGGCAAAGCCCTCACGCACTTCCTCGTTGGGAAATCCTAACGTCCACTCGTTCTTCCGCATATCATAGTCCTTCAGCGTCAGATAACCGCTCTGAAAAAGGGCGGGGATGGGGTCTGTAATGCGTTCGGTAGGCGCATCGAAGCGAGACAGCTTTGATGTGAATCCCTCTAAGTCTGTAAGACTGATGTTCGTGCGTGTGCGCAGAATGTTTATCAGCGATGTCGGTGTACCGGTTGAGAACCAAAAGTTCATGATGTCGCCCATAGAGAAAGCATTGATAAGACTCCACGGGCAGTAGATGTCCGTCATATCCTTTGAGAAATGGTAGCCGTCGTACCAATGTTTTAGTTCAGCAACCGTCTTGTCGTAGTCGTAGCGTATCCCGTAGCGCTGGCCTATCCTATCCATCTTCTCTGCCAGTAATTCAATGTCGGGCTTCAGCTGTGTGAGCAGCTCCTCCTCGCTGATGCCGCACACGGCCTCGTATGCGGGGTCGAAGGTGAGCTGCTGCAGGTTGTTCAGCTCGCTGAACACTGAGAGCTGCGAGAACTTCGAGATGCCCGTCAGGAACACGAAGCGCAGGTACTGCGCCTGAGCCTTCAAGGGCGAAAAGAGGTTGCGCACGCGGTTGCGTATGTAGTCCTGCAGCTCTGGGTCGTTAATGCTGTCGAGCATCGGCGCGTCGTATTCGTCAATGAGAATCACCACCTTCTCGCCCGTCTGTCGGTGAGCTTCTCGAATGAGTTCGGTCAACCGTGAGTCATAGTTAGTAGGATCTTCAGGATTAGTTATGCCGAACTTTTCTTCCTGCCATTTCAAGATGGTATTGATAGTTCCATGCACCAAATCCTTCTCGTAGTACTTGCCGTTGGAGAGGTCGAGGCGTATGACGGGATACTTCTTCCACTCCTTCTCCTTATCATATATATACAGCCCCTCGAACAGCTCCTTGCGCCCCTCGAAGTAGCAGCGCAGCGTGTCGACTAATAGTGACTTGCCGAAGCGGCGCGGACGACTGAGGAAGAAATTGACAGCATCGGTCGATACCATCTTCCAAACGTATTCCGTCTTATCTACATAGACAGAACCGCGCTCACGAATCCTGTCAAACAGCTGTACACCAACGGCGTAGCCGCGTCTTTTCTTCTCTTCCTGTGCCATGGGTCAATGATAATTTGGTGCAAATATACGCATTTTTTTCCATTCTGCCAAAGAAAGAAGGACTTTTCGCTGGAAAAGTCCTTCTCCTTGATATGCTCTGATAAAGTCATAGCCTTTTCAGTTACTCCTCATACCCTAAGAGGATAATGTTCTGATAATCGTTTATTTCAGAATGGTCCGTGGTTGTTTCACCAAGCTTGTATTTTCCGTTGGTGAGTGTAAATCGGGTTGTTTTCCGGGTGAGGGATACTTTACCACAGACCCCATCGCCAACCCAAGGAGAGTGGGCTTTGTAGGGGCGGATTTCGCAATCCTCAAGTCGGATGGTTATTTCTTCTATCCTGTCATATAACACTCTTACCCTTGAAATCGTGCCATTTATCAAGTCATCCATGAAGTCATATTCTTCATTTTTCTTCTGCGACATTTCCAGGCTCATATCATAGCTGTCGTAAGTTTCTTCGAAGGTTCCTGTATTGGCATCTTTATGGGCATGGATACTCACAGCGGGATAGCTTCCCGACACAGAACAAGGAAATTTCTCGGCCCTTTCATAGGCAGTAAGTACAAAGCGATTGTATTGGCCATCGGCTTCCTGAACGAGTGTTTTGAAGTTTCTTGACTCGGTTTCTGACTCTTCACCTGTTTCCTTGTCTTTAAACTTGCCTGTGACGTACAATGTTCCGCTAAGGTTGTAGAGACCGTGCAATTTCTCTGTTGTGACAATACAGTTGCTGTCCTCGAACTGTATCTGCCAATGCGAGGGTAGTGCACTGTAGTCAATTCTCGCCCCCAGGTCCTGGCAGTTAGTATCAATCATAAACGATTTGATGCCACCACCGCTACCGAAGCGAAGTGTGTCGCGCTTACCAATGTTAATATAAGGGCCTGGAACTTCAAAATTCTTTCCTGAACCATATATTTCTGTTCCTCCCAGCGTGAAGATGGGGCGCAACACAAACTTACCGGGTCTGACAGATAATGTTCCTGTAGCACTGGAAGCTTCTTTCCATTCTTTGCTGAACTGCCAATAAGCTGGCATCTTTTTCCCCTCACTGTCGCGCAAAGTATTGGTGTAGTCAACGAGTTCGTCATTCTCGAACACGCCGAATCCCACATTTACTGGCCAGATGATGTTTCGTGAGGGGGTAACAGTAGCGGTTACCTTTTTATAGTTCAGAGCTTTCCCTTCTGCCGTTGCTTCCACTTCGCAGTCCGGGAATAGAAACAGGTCTACGTCGCCGAAGAAGTTGTAGCCGCCATCAGCGAGCGTCCATTCGCGCTTCTCGGTGAACAGGCTGCTCACCGTGGCCTTGACTTCATAGTCGGCAGTCAAGGGCGAGAAAGACAGCTTTGAGTCCTTTAGCAGGTTGTAGGCCGACATCTGGTCCTGCATCACGTTGGAGAGCGAGAAGTTCAGGGCACCGGAGATTTTGGGGCCGAGGTAGGTGGTGAACGTCACTTCGCTGCCCACGATCTTCGACAGCAGCTTCGAAAGTCCGAAGGAGAAGCCTGTCTTTGCACCACATTGCTCGAAGCCGTTGAACTCAATACTGTAGTTCCACTTGTTGTTCTCTGCCTCCGCCACGGGGTCTGGCTCCTGCTCGCCCGGTGGTGTGCCGAATCCGCAGTTGAAGTGTGGGTGCTTCCAGTCGCCGTCAACGTACAGTTTTCCCCACGCCTTGCCCTTATACTTGGGAGTCTGGAGATTGATTTTGGCGTGATATTCGCCGCGCAGGAAGCCATCGAAGCCAAACTCGATGATAAATATAGGAGCTGCGGCAGGCAACGGCATGCCACCGAAGGCATCGAGACCGAAGGGGAAGATGTCCTTTATCTTGCCATCAAGCGTAAAGCCTAGGCCTACGTCGTTGTTCATCGTGATGAGGATGCTCATCTGATCCTTGCCCCACAAGGGGAAGTTCCACAAAGCCTTCACGTCAGTAACCACACTCACGTCGGCATCGACACTGATGTTGACGTCGCCTCCCGGACTGGTATAGACGGGGAAGTGACCGCTCATTGAGAAGTTGAAGAAGTTGAACGCATATTCCCCACTGCTGTTCCTACGGCTCTTTGTGGGGAACTCGCCCTTCGTCAGCTGCGGCATGCCGGCCACACGCCGGCGCACCATGTTACCGGCGTTGTCTTGGCCATACTGCTCCACGGTGACAAACTGCTCGAATATGTCGTGAACACTCTCCAAAGCGTCGCAAACGACTGTGATGCTCCCGCCCGATGTCGAGACAGACTTCACCCTGCCACCGAATAGAGAATTGTATTCGAAATCAGCGAGCACGTCGCCCTCGTGGGGAATCAGACTTGCGGGCATCGACGGTGAGAAGGTCAGCATCAGCGCTTCCTCGTCCCTGTTAGTGAGATAGTCTGTCATCCCTTCTTTGCGCATATCGCGCAGCCGTGGGTTGTAGCGTATCTCCGGCTGCACGAAGCCTATGCTGTCAATGGCGGTGAGCATGATGCGGTAGGTGCTGTCGGCGGTGACAATTTCCTGCGAGACGTAGTCGTCGTGCTCTACGCCGAGCGTGTCGAGCTTCGAGTAGCTAATCTTCTCGACCTGGTCGTAGAAGAATCCGTCGAAGTGGCCGTCGTTCTGGTAGATGTAGAAGGCTGCGTTCTCTTCCTGAGCTTGTGCTGTTGCTATGGCAAACAGCGCAATGATTGTAAGGAATAGTTTCTTCATTTCCGCAAGAGTTTAATGGTTTCCTTTCCCGCTTTCACGATATACACGCCGCTGGGGCGCTGGCTGACAGAGATGGTGAGCGGCTGACCGTCGCAGGCGGTTTGCTGCTCAATGAGCATGCCGTTGGCGCTGTAGAGGCTGACGGTAGCACCCTCGGGCAGGTTGCGGTAGGTCACGGCGTCGCCCTCGCGGCTCACCTCAATGCTACGCTCGCTAGGTAGCAAGTCGATGCTGGTGGCCACGTTCTCATAGGTGTAGCGCAGCACGTTCTCCAACTGGTAAGTAACGGTGGTCTTGCTCGTGCGGATGACGAGCAGCCCGTCTTCAAACGTGGTCTCTGGAAGGTCGCTCAGCTGGAAGTGCACCTTCTCGCCCGACTTCTGCCACACCACGAGACGCGGCGTCGTTTGAGCCATTGCTCCCACTGTCATCAGCCAGAGGAGCAGCATCGTAAATAGATTTCTTTTTCTCATTGACATTATTCTTTTACATTGAAATGTTTACAGTATATTGCAGCTTCACCGTTCCCTCGGCCTCGGTCATGCCGGTCGAGATGTCGTCGACGGTGATCTTCTGTTCCACACCTGCATCAAGTGCAGACCAATCGTAGTTTTCCACTAATGCCACACCTTCGGCTTCGAGGTTGTAGATGCCCGCACCGGTAAAGGCAACGGTGTAGCTGTTGTCAGCATTGCGAACCACGGTGAACTCACAGTCAATCTTGTGCTTGATGGTACCGTTCAACAGGTTGAAGATACCTGTAACGTCGCCACCGCTGGCAAGCGACCTGTTGAATCCGTGGACAAACTCCTGTTTGGTCTTCTCGACAAACTTGTGCGTAGTGTTGATGGTGAACTGGCCGGAGCCTTCGTTACCCGTCATGGTGCCCACGATGTCGTCGCCCAGCTTCACATGGCCGGCATCGTCAACGGTGATGAAGTCGTGCTGCTTGAAGAACTTCTCAATCTCGTACTGGAAGCGTGCCTGCTTGTTGAACGAGCCGTTGAGGTAGCAGGGAATGGCCGTGCTGCTCGCATGCGGATGGGCTACTAGTTCGTCTAATTCGTAGTAATAGAGGTTGCCGTCTATGGTCATGGGTATCTGGACAACGGCGGGGTCGTAAGCCATGGTAAGATCCTTCAGCTTCGGAGCCTCCACCTCTACGCCGCTGTTTGCCAAATCGATCTTGATTCTCCGCTTGCCCGTGTTCTCGGATATGGAGAATTTCCATGACTTCTTCTCAATACCGTTCTTGTCGCAGAGCACCACTTCAAACGGCATCTCGTTCTGCAGCAAGGAATAGACGGTGAAATAGCCCAGTGTGGCGGTACCGTCGTCGCCGATGGTACATTCCCACTCCTTCTCGTTGCTGACGGTCGACGGAATGTTGGCAAAGCGCATGGTCCATCCGGCAAACTTCGACTTGCCGTCCTTTGGGGCCGAGGAGTCGCTGATAGCGAGCCGATACTGCGTGTTGACGATGGCGGCTACCTTCTTGAGTGCGTTACTGTAGCGGTTTTGGGCCTCTATCTCCACATTTCGCTTGATGGCTGCGATGACGCTCACCATCTCGCCGTTCATCAGCTCTGCATAGTATTCGTTGCTGATCTGCTCCTTGTCGGCCTCGCTTATCCACATATAGGAAGAAAGTCCCTGCGTCTTGGCATACTCATAGCTCCAGGTGCGCACTTCCTCGTTGTCGTCCCAGAAACGGTCGCAGTAGAGGCGGACGGTCTGTTCAATCACCCCTTCGAGCTTGTCCTTCGTCAGTTTGCCCTCCGCAATGATGGGATAGAAGTGGTTGTACCAGTCTTTCGTCGTGCGGAAGTAGCCATGAGGGTTCTTGTCGTCAATCTTGTATTTCGAATCTCCGATCAGGGCGTTGAATCCATGTAGGCTGTAGTAGTATTGGTAGGCCTCGCGGAACATGTCGCGCTTTTTCTCCATGACGGAAGTATAGAGCTTGTCGAGGGCAATGCCGATGAAGGCCACGCAGGCCGACGAGGCTGCCATGATGGGCGTGCCGATGGCTGCCGCCATCTGTCCGCCGGTGTAGTTGAGTACGGTGCTCAGCGTGCCCTTTACCACGCCGACGTCGTCGCCCTTGATGTCGGCTCCTACCACGTCGAGAATACTCATGGCCGTGCCTAAGTAGCCCATAGCCGTGACGGCATGGTCGAGTGCCTCGGGCTTGAAGTCGAGCAGCGGCTCGGTGATGCTGGTCACGGCGTTGTACACGCCGTCGAGGCCCACGCTCTGCCAGAAGCCCATCTCGTCCTTGAACTCTCGCACCATCTGCGCATCAGGATCGTCGCTCGAGACGATGTGCAGCAACTTCTTGATGGCATCGTCGATGTCGTAGAGGGTGGGCGTCATTCCATAGTAATTCAGCATGGCCAGCGATGTAAAGTCGTTCTTGGTGTAGAAGACGCTGTAGAGCGACAAGTGGTTGGTGGTGATGGTGACGGTGCCGCTTGCCTCGTCATGTTTGAAGCGAACCGGCTCCCACTGCCCTTCGGCCTCGTTGTAGTAGGCGGCACACACCTTCTCCTGACCCTCCGGCGACACGGGAATGATGATGTCGGCTGCTCCGCTCAGCTCGTGCTCGCCGTTCGACAGGCTGAGGTCTACGGCAAAGCCGCGCGTAACGCCCTCCATGACCTGAGGCGTGAGCACGGCGTTGCGCACGCTCAGCTGCACGTCGCCGTCGATACAGGTGGCATCGAACTTCACCGTGCACTTCTGGGCTTCGACGGTGAGCGTAGAGTCGTTCAGGTCGAACACCTCGGCATTGTCGAGGATGAAGCCGGGCCTCCACGTGACGCTGTCAATGGCAGCCAGCGACACGGTGAGGTCGGCGTTGCCGTTGCGCTTGATGACTACGTGCTGGCCGTCGTCGGCTATCTGCATATTGCCGACCTCGCTGATGGGGATGTTCACGCGCTGTTGGTTTTCGTCGGTAGCGTTGACCACCATGTAGTACTGGCGGTCCTGCGGTGGAGCGGGTTCGTAATTGTTAATCTCCCTTGGCCACCCAAGACGCTTCCATACCGGTGCATTTAGATAGAGTTCTTCGCTTCCTGGCGGAACATACAGCCACGGTCGGTTTGTAAAAGTCTTTTCATGAAACGTAGCCTCGGTAATCTCTGGAGGCACCGTCGCATAGCACGTCAGCGTGCGCAGATACTCGTAGTCCTTATAAGCTCCTTCCATCTCAACCACACTGCTTGGAATCTTGATGCTCGACCCCGGTCGCACGCTTCTCGGCTCCATCCTGACCACTGTCTCAGGCAACACGTCGGGAAACAACATGGTTTCGTTAGTCGTCATGATGAGGCTTGTGCTGTTATTGTTCAGCAACCAATTCTGAAGCTTCGGTGAACAGTAGAAGTTGGGATTGTCTGCCACCATGAAGTACCATAGATCAGGATTGGTGTCGAAGGCGTCGGGTGAAATCTTCTTTAGCTTCGAAGGCACGACGAACGTGTGGTTCGGGAACGGACAGAAATAGAAAGCCTGTGACCCTACCTCCTCCAGCATCGTGAAGTCGGGAACCTCTGTGAAGTGGTTCATAGCAAATGCCCGGTAGCCAATCTTGGTGATACAGCTGAGCCAGTCGCCACCATTGATTTTGCAGTTAAAGAAAGCCTGGTCGTCTACCTCGAAGGCCGGACTCTTGCTGGTCACCTTCGAAAGGCCGGACAGATAGAATGCTCCCTTGCCAATGCGCTTGAGCGATGCGCCGATGTGCAGGCTCTTGACGGTCGTCGAGTTGAACGAGTTGTCGGGCACCTCCTCCAACCCGTCGCCGAGCACCAGTTCGTCGATATTGGTATAGATAAAGGAGTTCCGTTCAATGCTCTTGATGTTGTCGCCCAGAGTCAGCTTGGTGAAATGGCCCTTGCCCGTGAAAGCACTTCTGCCGATGCGCGTCACCTTGTATTCACGGCCTTCGTCGTCCTTCACCACCGACGGGATGGTAAGTTCGCCGTTCTCGCTGCCATAGTTGCCCAGCTTATAGCTCAGCACATCGGCCGTTCCGTCCTGTAGCAGGCCATACTCTATGTTGTCAATCTCCTTACGGATGGCATCGTAGGGACGCACGTTGGTGAAAATGGCGGCCTGACACTGATAACCACTCACCAATGCACTCTTGTAGAAACCGTCGCAAGCACCTCCCCAACCGTAGTTGAAGTGGAAGTAGTCATTGCTGGTATAGCCATCGCAGACCAGGGCATGACCAGCTCCTTTCATTTCAAAGTCGGGATAGCCACTGTAAAGAACGGGGCGACCGTTGGTCAGTTCGGTAATCATCGCATTTTTCAATTCTGCTGCCGTGACGCCATGCTGCACAGCGATGTCCGGCTGATACCCGAAATAGTCTATCAGCGGCTGTGGGTCAAACCCAGTAGAACTGCCTTCTGGAGCATACCTTGTGCCGAAAGCCTTGCCGATGTCAGCCATCAATGTTGCTACCGCATTAGCTTGCACATCGTTATAACGACTTTTATCATAATCATCGAGCATGTTGTCCCAGTCGTAGGTGTGGCCGGAGAAATCACCAATGGCTTTCTCTGGCCATTTCCAGTAGTTCATCACCTGCGCAATGGCTGTCGGTACGCATCCCGAAGGGCAGCCTGTCGGACAATTAGCGTTATAAGGCCCCCACTGGTTCCATGTCGTGGTGAGCAGCGGCCCCACTTGGATATATCCTATATAGCTCGGCAATGCGGGGGCCAGACGTGGCGATGCCAGAACAGGACTCTGTCGCAGGGAATCGATGGTTGTGGAATAACTTGCCAACAAGTCCTTCATCTGAATGGGACAGCTGTCGTAGCTGAACGAACCGTGGTCGCAGTAGCCCAGCACCTCGTCGTCGGTGCCGGTTTCGCCCGAGATGACGACGAAACCCTGATCACCGCCCAGGTTGACGACGTAGACATTGTCCTTGCCTGCCTGCACTTGCGACTTCATGCAGTGGGCCAGCATGGGGGTGGCGGGCTGTGCCGGAGCCTGTCGCTTAGACAGTTTCCTGGTGGAAGGGTGCGATGCGAACTGGCTGGCAATCTGCAGGGCCTGTTCGCGGCTGATGTCATCGGCCAACGCATAGACAGCTGAAAGCAAGAGGGCGAATATGAGGGAAATAATCTTTTTCATGGCTTGTGGAACTTAAATGAGAACTGCTTGTTTTTTACGATGTAGAGGCCCTTGCCCAGATTCTGCAGAGGAATCGTAGCACAGCCATTACCGTCAAGACGGTATTGGCCCGCCATAGTCCCTTTGATGGTGTACAGCGACACCACGGAGCCGGGCTCGCCACCACTGATGGTGAGTGTGCCGTCGCGGAAGCTGAACTGCGTCTGTGGTACCGTCACTTCCTCTACGCCGTCGATGATGTCGTCCACGTCGAAGCCAATCTTCTGCAGCAAGTAGATAGGATACTGCACCGAGGTCTTGCTGGTGGTCATCACCAAATCACTGCCGGAATAGGTCACTACGGGTTTTTCCGTAAAGGAGAACTTTGCCACGGTGCCGTCTTTCTGATAGACGACTATGGCGTTCTGCGCCCTGACGCCCAATGTCCCTGCCACAAGCAGCAGGGCGCTTAACACTAGTCTTACGGTTGTCTTCATATCTTTGCAAATAGTTATTATTTGCGACAAAGATAGGGAAAGGCGGGGAGAAAAGACTTGCAAAATCACAAAATCGACTTGCAATTGTGATTATGCAAGTCGATTTTGCTGCTTCTGCCGTGGCGCTGCTCTTATTTTTCGGCCGTCCAATCCTTCGGCGTCTTGCCGGTGACGGTCTTGAAAGCGCGGAAGAATGATGACTCTGAAGAGAAGCCCGATGCCGTCCAGATCTCGGAGATTTTCTTGCCGGGATGTCGGCGCAGCAGTTGTTGGGCGTATTCCACGCGATAGGTGTTGACAAACTGCGTGAACGAGCAGCCGCGGGTGTTCTTGATGCAGTTGGAGACGTAAGTGCGGTTGGAACCAAGCGCGTCGGCCACGTCCTGCACTTTCAGTTCGCTGCTGAGGTATGGCTGCTGTTCGTCCATGTAACGGCAGATGCGCTCCATGAGCTCGTTGTCGCCAGTGTCGGTATGGTGGAGTAGCGACGGAGCCGGGCGGCGTCGCCGCAAAATGACTGTCATGATGATGGCTGCAAGAAGGAGTAGTGACGCAATGGCTATCCACAGCCACAAAGGCAGCCGGTTCTCTTGTAGCTCCATCGTCTTCTCAATGCCGACATGCAGCAGGAACACGGTGGATGCTGCTTCGTAGTTGTTGTTCTGTTGCAGGATGCCGCCCACCACCATCAGGTCGCCGCTGTCGGTCAGCACGGGATACCAGCGACCTGCGCTGTCCACGGGCTCACTATATAATAAGGTGACAGGTGCCGGAGTCGACTGATAGTCGATGGCGGCCACATAGAAGCGATGATCACCAGAGTCGTCGGGGTAGTTCTCGCCGTAGCCCACGATGTAGGCCCTGCCTCGGCTCCTGTCGACGACGACGGGTGCATACCAGCAGATGCGGCTCCACTGGCTCCGCATGGGAATGGGACTGGTGGTTGGCAGCAGCGAGAAGTCCTCGCCCGTCACCTTGGCAATGGCCATGAGACTGTCGCCACGCAGCACCTGTATCAGGCTGGTGTAGTCGCCTCTGGCCTCGTCGCCGATGAAGCACGAGCCGTGACTGCCCGGGAGCGGACAGACGGGGCGCCACGTCCGGAACAGAGGAACGGTGAACGGCTCTCCCCTCAGGCGGTCGACGATGATGGTGTCGAAGTCGTCGGCATGGATGTCGCGGCTGCCGAAGATGATGGCGTTGTCACTGGCCGTACGGATGATGTGGGGCACGCTGCGGTGCTGGGTCACGGGCTTCACGAACTTGCACTGGCGGCTGCCGTCGTACAGCTCGATGCAGTCGTCCTGATACCAGTTGCCGCTGATGACGATGCGCCCGCTGTCAATGAGCAGCGTATTGGCGAAACAACGCTTCCGTTCCAGGCAGCCATAGCCCTTGAAGCTGTGTGCTGCCGGGTCGTACAGCTCGAGCGTAAATGTCTGACCGATTCCCAGAGCCTGCTCGTGGCCTCCAAACAGCAGCACCTGCCCCGACGGCATGACCGCCGCTCCTCCGTGGTCGTGGCTGTAGGCTGTCTCGATGAGGTGCCACTGGCCGTCGCGATAGTATTCTGCCGTCTGCGTGGGCACGAAGCCAGTGGTGTGACCGCCAGCCGCCACCACCTCGCCTCCGACACAGAATACCGAGTGACCGAGGCGTGGAACGTTCAAGTCGGGCAGTCGCTCCACCTGTAGCGGGGCGGTCGGACAGACGGTCAGCAGCAGTGAGACGAGTAGTGCTGTCATGGGGGCGGTAGTCTCTATTTGCCCTGACTGAGGTAGCGGCTGTATTCGCAGGCGGCGAGCAGGAAGGCACCGACGCCGAAGTTGGCCTCGCTGTTCTGGTCGACCCTCTGGCCGGGGATGGCGCGCTCGCCGATGGGCTGCACGTAGCCCACCTTTCCGGAAGGCTGCAGGGCGGTCTCCGTCAGGTAGCGCCAAGCCTTAGCAATGACGGGGGCAAACTCATGCTTGGAGAGGTAGCCGTTGTTGACACCCCACAGCAGACCGTAGGTGAAGAAGGCCGTGCCCGACGTCTCAGGACCGGGAGCATGCTGCGGGTCGGCCATGGAGCGCGTCCAGTAGCCCTGTGGCTGCTGCAGCGAGGCCACGGCACGGGCCAGACGGGTGTACTTCTCGACGAAGAACGGCTGGCGCACATACTCCTCGGGCATGTCCTGCAGCACCTTGGCCAGTCCGGCCAGCACCCAGCCGTCGCCGCGTGCCCAGTAGTCTTTCTTGCCGTTGGCCGACTTGTGCTTGGGCCACACGTACTTACCGTCGCGGAAGTAGAGGCCCGTCTCGGGGTCGAGCATGATGCTGTCGCTGTAGAGCAGGTTCTCGTAGAGCTTGTCGAGATATTTCTGCTCGCCCGTCAGGCGGTACATCTTTGTCATCACGGGCATCACCATGTAGAGGGCGTCGGCCCACCACCAGTAGTCGGTCTGTGGCGAGTCGGCCTCGTAGCCCATCACCTCGCGGGCACGGGCAATCATTTGTGATTGCTCTTTGTTTATAGTTGAAAGCTTATCGTTTATAGTTGATGTGCTTGCATGCCCTTGTTTACCAGCAGTGTAATCATCTATAAACTTTAAACCATAAACTTTAAACATAAAAAGATCGATGTAGGTCTGGAAGCATATCTGCCAGTCGCCGAAGAGCACGTAGTCCTGGCCCTCGCCATACTGGCGGTACTTCCACTTGGCGGGGTCGGTCTCGGTGGCTCCCTGCCAGTGGTTGTGCTCCGCCCAGCGGATGCTGTAGTCGAGCATCTGCTGGTCTTGGAGCAACTTATAGACTTCAATATTGCCGGTGTGATAGGCGGCGTTGTCCCAGAAGGCCCGTACTTCGGCCTTGTTATTCGTCTGCCAGTAGGTGTTGACCTGCCGGATGACATCCTTCACCTGGCCGGACGTCCATGTGCGGGCCTGTATGATGGCGGCCACGGAGAGACACGCCGCAAAAAGAACTTTTCTCATCATGCGCTCTTATTTCATAATGTGGATAATGTTCAGAGAATAGGGAGGAATGTCTACCGCCACCTTATTGCCGCAGGGCGAGAGCTCTTGTTCCACAGGGACGATGGCCGTGGGCTGCGAGAGTGTGTTCTCGTCCATTCCATCGGCAGAACAGAGGCGGACGACATGGGCGTTGCCGGGCACGTAGTTCGCCAGTCGCAGCTGGGCCGTGGTCTGCTCGCCGCTCGTGTTCACCACCTTCACAATCAGCTCGCCGGTCGACTCGTCGATCGTGGCTGATGAGAAGACGCCTTTTGACGTGTCGTGCTTCAAGACGGTATCGAAGACGAGGTCGCTGTCGAGCCACACCTTCACGCTGTCGCCGCTGACGGTGAGCTTCACGTCGTACCAGCGTCCCTGCTCCACCTGTCCGGCTTTGGTAACCGTCTGTATCTTACTGCCATCCTTCACCTGCTCGATGGCGTGCTGGCTGTTGCCCCATCCGCCGAAGTTCACCCAGCAGTAGTTCTTCTCATCGGTATAGTTGAACACAATCATAAACCCTTCCCGTCCGCCGTCCTTGCGGGCACGGCACGTGATGGTATAGTGGTCGGAGTCGATGGTGTGGGTGCATAAGGCCATAGCGCCTTCCACATTACCCTTCTGCTGCAGGATGCCCTCGCCGTTCACTTCCCAGTTGCCGTTGACGGTCTCCGGCTTGCCGGTCTTGGGCAGCGGGTCGCAGTGGGTATAGCTGGCCTGCGTGACCCAAGTGGCGTAGCCCACACGGCTACTCTTGGGGGTGATGCCACGCTCTCTGGCCATCGTATATGGAATTGTCTGCTTGACGGGCACCACCTGCGTGCCAAGATGCCGTGGCATCAGCATCTGGACGTAATAGGAGGGTGTCCCCATGACCTGATGCGAGTTGAAGCGTATCATGTCGGGACGCCACTTCGCGTCGTTCTCGTTGACGAAGATAGGGGCGTAGGAGTTCAGGGGCACGATGTCGGAGTTGTTCTCCATACCCATCATGTAGACAGCCTCGCCCAGGGCAGCGTTCAGATTGCCGAGGTTGCCGAAGCTGCTGGTGACGGCGTATTCGCCGACATAGATCTTCGGCCCGCGGCGGTCGTAGCTGTCATACTTACGGAAGTTGTCGGCAAACCACGAGGGGTTGCGGTAGTAGTGTTCGTCGAGCAGCTCTACCGGCTCCTTGGAATACCATTTCGGCGCGTCAGTGCCCCAGGCAGCGACGTTGCCTATGAGGTGCATCTTCGGATACTTGGCCAGTATCTGCTCCTTGAACAGGCGGAAGCGGTCGTAGTAGCGGTCGCTCTGCTGGCTGGCATCGGGCTGGTTGTTCTCGTTGCCAATCTCCAGATACTCGATATTGAAGGGTGCGGGATGTCCGTTCTTGGCACGCAGGGCGCCGTACTTCGTTGTCACGTCGCCGTTAGCGTATTCCAGGGCAGCGAGTGTCTCGTCAATCCAAGGCTGCAGGGAGTCGACGGGCGTCATGCCGCCGTGCCACAGTCCGACATTCACCACGTAGAGAGGTTTGGCACCGAGGTCCTCGGCCATCTGCAGATACTCGTGGAAACCGATGCCGTCGGTCGTCCGATAGCCCCAGTTGACGTTCCAGTGGCCCGGACGCTCCTCGACAGGGCCTATCGTGCGCTCCCAGCGGAACGCATTCTCAGGCGAGATCTGTCCCTCGACGAAGCAGCCGCCGGGGAAGCGCATAAACTTAGGATGCATCTGGTAGAGCATGTTGGCAAGGTCAGGCCGCAGACCGTTGTCGCGGTTCTTGAAGGTCGGCGGGAAGAGGCTTACCACGTCTATCTGCAGCGTCCCCTTACCGTCGAAGACGAGTGCGAAGCGCGCCTGAGGGTTGTTCTCGACGGCACACAGCGTTGCCGTCAGCTTCGTCCAGTCTTTCAGGCGCAACCCGCTCTTCACGTTTCCGCCGTCAGACACCAGCAGTTCCGTCTCGGCACAGATGATGTCGCCCTTGAAGAGCCGCGCCTTGATGCTGCCCCGATAGGTTCCCTTCGCCCATAGCGACAGACGGTACTGCCGGCCCTTCACGGCATTGATACCCCAGAAGCCGTCGTTGATGAGACAGGCAGGCTGGCGTGGCGTGGCGTCAACGGTCAGTTCCAGGGCGTTCTGCTGCGCGCTGTTCAGCAGTTTCACGCTCTTTGAAGGCTGAATCAGCTTGGCCGAGAGTTGCCAGGGCATCTGCGGTGCCACGAGCCATGACCGCATATCGGCCGGTTTGCCATATTCCGGGCCGTCCTCGAACGAGCGGTTCTGGATGAGCTCGGCATAGAGGCCACCGTCGGCGGCGTGGTTGATGTCCTCGAAGAAGATGCCATAGTGCGTGGGGCTGATCCTGGGCCCGCGCTGGCTGACATCGATGTCGATGTTCACTTGGGCTGCTGCGGCGCTGCAACACAGACAACAGACGGATAGTAGCGTTGATTTCTTCATGCTTTTATCATTTTATAGTTTAATGACTCGTAAGGAATAGGGAGGCAGGGTGATGCGGCTGCCGGCGATGCCGGTCTCGATAGTCAGCCGCTGGTCACCGGGCTTGCCGCTGAAGCCCTCGGTGGGGGCGGTGGCGGGGACGTCGAGTCCGCTGACGGTCAGCTGCAGCTCGCAGGGCAGGGCGTTGACCAGCTTCAGGCAGGTGCGGCCGGTCTTGCTGTCCTTCACGACGCTGGCACCGAGGCGGTAGCGCCACGGAGAGTCGTTGCTATCGCCCGCAGGGTTGTCGATGGCCAGTTGCGAGTGGATATAGGTGTCGCCGCTGTTCACCGAGAAGAGGCGTTGCACGTGGTAGGCCGGCGTGGGGCGCACACTGGTGTTGGAGAAGTAGATCATGTCGGGGTTCCAGTTTGAGTGGCCGTCCTTGCAGAGCATCGGGGCGTAGCTGGTCATCTCGACGATGTCGCCGTTGCGCTCGATGTCGGTCAGGTAGAGGGCCTCGGCCAGTGCCGTCTCAACATTAGGACGCTTCGTCTTCGTCGAGGCGGCCCACTCTCCCAGATAGACCTTGGTGGCCGGTGTGCCGTCAGCGTTCTGGCGGGGATAGCTGTCGTAGTAGTCTCGGTGGTGCAGGAACCAGCCCGTCGACTCGTAGTAGTGCTCGTCGGTCATATACTGCATGCCCGGGTTGCGGCGGGCGAAGTCCCAGCCCTCCTGGTAGTCGGCACTCGGCGCATGGAACGGCCCGACGGTACCGCAGATCCTGATCTCCGGGTACTTCTCGCGGATGGCACGGGCAATCATCGTGAAGCGCTCCTCGAACGTGGTCGAGATGATGTCCTCATTGCCTATACCTATATATTTAAGGTTGAACGGTGCAGGATGGCCGGCGTCGGCACGCATCCTGGCCCACTCCGACGTAGCAGGGTCGCCGTTGGCCCAGTCGATGAGGTCGAGCAGCTCCTGAATGTAGGCGGGCATGTCGTCCATCGGGATGCCACCCTGCTGTCCGCCGATGCCGCGGGCGTTGTTGCCCGAGTTCTGACAGGGCACGCCGGCGGCCAGCACCGGCAGCGGTTCTGCACCGATGTCCTCGCAGAACTGGAAGTACTCGTAGAAGCCCAGTCCGCGCGTCTGGTGGTAGTGCCAGATGTTGAAGTCGGGCTTGCGGTCCTGCAGCGGCCCTACGGTGTGCTGCCAGTGGTAGATGTTTTCCAGACCCTGTCCGTGGCTCATGCAGCCGCCGGGGAAGCGCACAAACTTAGGCTTCAGGGCGGCGATGGTCTCAGCCAGGTCTTTCCTGAGACCGTTCTTGCGGCCCATGAAGGTCTCCTGCGGGAAGAGCGAGACCATGTCGACACCAACGTGAGCCGCCTTCAGGGGGATGAGGGCCAGCCGCGCCTTAGCATCGCTCTTCTTGGCGGTGAGCACGGTGGCATATTGCTGCCAGTCCTTGGCGGCAGTCTTCAGCTTGCTCTTTGCCAGAACGGTGCCATCCTGACCGACAAGCTGAACCAGGAAGTCCTGCTTCTGTCCGCCAGCCATCACATACATGGAGAAGTCATACTTCTTACCAGCCTCCACGGCAATGCCGTCCCAGCCTTCGTTCCACAGCGTGTCCTTCGGCCACAGCAGGGCGTAGTGCGGGTTGTTTTTGCTGAGCGGATGCTCAGTAGCTATCTCTATCGGACGTGCCGAGTGCCAGGCGGTGGTAGCCGTCCAGCCGCCGTGGTCCTTGGCGGTATATTCGAAGTCGCGGTTCTGGATGAGTTCGGCATAGAGGCCGCCGTCGGCAGCATAGCTGATGTCCTCGAAGAAGATGCCGATGAGCTTGTCGCTGATGGGTTTCTGGCGGGTCATGTCGACGGCGAGCGTGGCGGGCAGCATGGCGGGCAACCCGCGAAGCGCACTGTTGGTGGCATCGTCGTGCATACGCTCGGACGACAGGCGCCAGTCGTCGGCCGACTGTCTGAAGTGCTGCTCGATTTTCGTCCATTCCATCGGGGATATCTCGAAGCTATTGCCCTCCTGCAGCTTACCGTCGACGGTAGCCGTATCGCGCAGCCAGGCGTCGTCGCTGATCTGACTGGCACGGTCGGGGGTGAAGTCGCGGAAGTTTGGCGTGGCCGATGTCCACCGCTTGCCCTCGGGCGACTTATAATAGATGTCAAACGTGCCGTCGGGATTCTCGAAGACCACGGGCTCCAGACATTTTGTGGTCGACATGATGGGATAGTCCTGAGGCCGCCAGTTCACCAGGTCGCGACTGTAGGCGGCAGCAAAGAGCGGACTGCGGTCGTTCACCTGGAACACCAGCCGCCACGTGCCGTCCTTGGAGCGGCAGACCGACGGGTGGTACATCCGTTTCTCGGCGCCCCACGTGCCGTAGTCCGACGAGCAGAGCTGCCCCTGGTCCTTCCATCCCTCTGCCTGTAGCAGGGCGAGGTGCAGGCCACTGGTCTGACCCGGTGAATAGATAAACACTTTGTGCGTGTCAGCTGTTTGTGCCGTTGCAGAAAGGGTTTGCAGCACAAAGAGTGCCATAGTGAGTAGCTTCGTCTTCATATTGTTTTGTCTGTTTTAGGCGTTGTTGGTTGCAAAGGTACGAAAAAACAAGCGCAGCACCAAAAAGAATCATCCTTTTTTGAAAAATAATGTCCTTCTTGGCGGGCTTCTTAAAGAACATGGTCTGGCCCAGTCCCTCATCAATGCCTATGCCGATGATGATCAGGGGACGATGATCACTAAATCCCTTGATTCTCAGAAATAGTATCCAAGAGAGATGTCCATCGAGTTGGTCTTTATCTTGCCCATCAGTTTTTCATATTGGCCAGATACTAACCAGACTTCTCCAGTGCTACCACATGCAAGATTATAGCCGACAGAAAGCTGGCAGTGTTTCAAAGCCATTAGGCCAGCACCAAAATTCAAGGACATCACTGCATTGCGCGAGCGCCATGTACAGTAGTCAAGGACATACGTCTTGGCACCTATATTGAAATTCACCTGCGGACCTGCAAACAGGTATAGTCCCCAATCCTTGGACAGTTGCCTCTCATAGCGCAGGTTCAAGGGAATTCTGATTTCCTCAAGCTTGATATTGGTGGTAAAATTTCTTCCTCCATCAATGTCGTGTGTAATCTCGTCTATTATTGTGTATTGACCATAAAGACCTGATATATCAACAGCCAAGCCCTTGACGGGCAACTGCATCTTTACCGACGGTCCTATTGCGAACCCGGAACGTTTGTCCCATGAATTGTATGAAGTGTCGTCAATGCTCAGAAACGGGAATGTCACACCGCCTTTAACACCAACGGTCGTTTCTGCTGATGCCGTAGTGCCTATAAAGAGCAATAGGGCGAAAAAAAGTTTTAACATATTCTTTTGCATAATGTATGATTATTAATGTGTTGCTACTAAAAAACTTACATCGTAACTAAAGCTGCCGTATGAAGTATGTTGATCAAGGGGTCGGTTCTACTGTTCATTAAAAAATAATCAGTAGAACCGACCCCTTGATCCTTGTATCGGCAGAGACTATGTAACGCTTTGACTGTCCTTTGGATTCAAACAAATACGCAAGCGTATCAAGCTGATATTTTTCTTGTTCTTCTTGACCTTCTTCCTGCTTGTTCTCAATTATTCCAACAATTTGCAGATCAGACATTCCCCTTGTAGTAATTCCCGTGGTTTCATCCCTAATTATTTGTTCCGCCTGAACGGGGGTGATATGATTATTCGTATTCAGTCTCGACAAGAAGAATTTTTCTTCATTTGAGAGTTTGTCCGATGTTGTTTCATCTGCAGTCGCAAGGCTCGCATCGTTTGAACAATTGTAACTGCATAATGATGAAAGAAACAGCAACAAAATACCTGATGGATTTTTAAAATTAAGGTTTATCATTTCTGTTAATAATTAAATGTGAATTATTCCTGAACTATTTTCTATGGTCGGCACAGAAAGAGTCTTCATTCAGATTCACTCTGCAAAGTTATACACTTTATCTCTAATATGCAAATAAATCCGTGATAATAATAGGTGTCGGTCTCGAAGCGGAGTTCGAATTCGCCAGAGAGCGTCGTGGGCAGGATGACCTGCGTCGTGCCTGCGGGTACAAAGACGGAATAAACAATCTCACCGTCCTCGTCATAAAGTCTAAGGGTATAGTCACATGGCGTAGCCGACATCGTGATGATGTTGTCAGTAAGGTCAACGCACCACAGATCGACGGGAGATTTTGTGCTACCACCATGAGTGGAACCGGCAGGCATGTGTGTCATCGGAATTTTGTCACCAGCGAAAACGGTGGAAACACTAAGACAGAAGAGCATCGAAATGCAGAAAAGTACTTTTTTTATCATTAATATGTTTTACGTTGAACTTAATATATTTTGCGCCGCAAAGATACGCTAAAAACGAAAAACTGACAAGGAAGAGAGTACTTAAATGTTTTAACAAAGTGCGAAAACAAGGAAGTTAAAAGTTTTTACAGGCTATGATACAAATAAAAAAAAGGCAGAATTCACCGATGAAATCGCGTTTTTTTTGCACTTAAGGCAACGAAAGGATATATTCATCGAGTTCATCGGCACGTCCTTTCTTATTGAAGAGTTTTTGGTACACTCTTTTACGGGTCTGGGTGATGTAAGCTGGGCTACACTGCTTTAATTTTGCAATGTCTGAGGATGAAACCTGAATCTTAATAAGCATACATACATCACATTCAAATTCAGAAAGAATAGTGTCCTCACTGTTGACTAAAGCATAGAATGTCGGTAGTTCTTGTTTAATCAAGTTACGCAAGTCTTTCCAGTCAGCAAAAGTTGGGGATTGGGAAGGGCTGCTTTTCAGAAGAGAATAGAAGTGTTGTGCTATTGAACTATTGCGAAGCCTCTCATTGACAGCATAGCCAGACAAAATGTGTATCTTTTCCTCCAATAGTCGTTTCGCATTTCTGTTGCGAAGATATACAATAGAAGTCAGCAACACCAAAATGACGATAACTGCAGCTGATATGATTAAAGTGAACCGTAGTTGGGCAGCCTCCTTTTCTTTTTGAAATGCGATTCGCTCACTACGTGAATAATCAAATATAGCCTGAACTTGAAGGGTTTTCTGCATTGCTACCTCATTGTGAACAATATCAGTCAAGCTGTCTCTTAAACTACAATACTTTACCAAAGAATCTTTGTTAAAATCTGTCTGGTAGAAGGCTTGCAGGCCGTTTAATGCAGCAATCTTTTGATCAAAAGTCATTGCAATAGCGTTTAGCTTCCTGAAATAGTATTCTGCTTGAGTTCTTTTAGATGTCAGGAGGCATAATCGACCTTTAAAATAGTAATACATTTCTTTGCCAGACTCAACAACTCCATTGTCATCAAAGAAACCTGAATGAACTTCGTACTCACGGAGGAAGTCTGCTGCTCTCTTATAATCCTGTTTTTGCATATAGATGTTGGCAATAGAACAACCAAGACCAGCAGCGAGATTGTTGGCATCAATATCCTTATATAGCTGATATGCCTGCAAAAGAACAAAAAGGGCAGAATCCGGTATATTCTTTAGCTCATATCCTTCACCCAGCATTGCATAGCAAGCAATATACTGCATAGAGTCTTTCGCCATCTGTGCATAGCGCATAGCCTGACGCTCCTCATGGACCATGTTGTCGGGCAACAACTGGTAATAGAACACCTCAGCTTTCTGGGAATATACCCGTGATAGTTTGGCGTAGTCACAATCGGCGGCGGTGGTGTCTGCCTTATCAGCTGCATCATTGTAGGCCGCTATTGCTTGCGGCGCCTCGCCGCGGTCGGCGTATGTGCGACCGAGGATATAGTAGGCACGGAGTTGCTCGTTGGGAGTGCCGTGGCGGTCGAACCAGTCGGCGAGGTCGCGGGCCAGCGAGTCGTTGAGCATCACGCTGTCGGCACGGTTCTGGCGCTCCAGCTCGGCGAGTTGGAGGTGCTGCCGCTCGCCGCTGTCGCAGGCGGCGAGGAGCAGGACGGCAAGGAGCAGGACGGCAAGGAGCAGGGCGGCAAGAATGGGAGAACAGATTCTCATGAAGTCTGTTTGCTCACTTCCGAATGACCTCCAAGGCTTTCTTCACAATGTCGCTCTCCTCGTTGAAGACGCTGAAGTACTCGCTCATGTCCCACAGGTCGCGGGCAATGAGGGCCTTGAGCTGGAGGCGCAGGTAGGGCAGCGTGCGCTGCAGTTCGGCATCGTCCTTCGGCTCCAGTTTCTGCTTCTTGCCCTCAGCCAGGATATCGTCGACGAGCGACTGGGGCACCTCGTAATGTTTTTTGAACTTGTCGAAGGCAGGATATTTCTTCTTCAGCTGTTTGCGCTGGCTGTCGACATAGCGCAGGTTCTGCTGGATGATGATGCCCTTCGCGGCGAGCTGTCGGTGCAGGGGTGTATAGCGTGTGGTGTCGAGGGGCACGAAATAGTCGGGCATGATACCACCGCCACCGTAGACGGCGCGTCCGCGATGGAGCGTCTGGAACTTCAGCGAGTCGGCGAAGTGTATGCTGTCCTGATTCGTCAGTTCCCCGTTCTTCAGTCGGTTGTAAACGTCCATGGCGTAGTCCTTCTGCTTGCCCTTCTCGTAGGGCTTCTGGATGCAGCGGCCGGAGGGGGTGTAGTAGTGGGCGATGGTGAGGCGTATCATCGAGCCGTCGGGCAGGTCGATGGGACGCTGGACGAGTCCCTTGCCGAACGAGCGGCGACCGACGACATAGCCGCGATCCTGATCTTGGATGGCACCGGTGACAATCTCGGCAGCCGAGGCTGTATATTCGTCGACAAGCACGACGACCTTGCCATCCATGAAGCTGCCGTTGCCCTGTGCGCGGTATTCCTGACGGGGCACGCGACGGCCTTCGGTATAAACAATCAGCTCGTCCTTAGCCAGCATCTCATTGGCAATGTTGACGGCAGCCTGCAAGTAACCGCCGCCATTCTCCTGCAGGTCGAGGATAAGACTCTCTGCTCCCTGCAGGTAGAGGTTTTGCAGGGCGTCGCAGAACTCATGGTGGGTGGTGGCGCCAAAGTTGCCGATACGGATATAGCCGATGCCGGGACGTATGATATAGGCGGCATCAACGCTGTGAACGGGAATCTTGTCGCGAATGACGGTGAACGTCAGACGGTCTTTGATGCCCGAGCGGACAACGCCTAAGACCACCTTCGTGTCCTTGGGACCTCGCAGCCGGCGCATGATTTCCTCCTTCGACATCTTGACGCCGGCAATGGCTGTGTCGTTGACAGCGACGATGCGGTCGCCGGCCAGTATGCCGACGCGCTCCGACGGGCCGTTGGTGACGGGCTGAATGACCATCAGCGTGTCGTCGATCATGTTGAACTGCACGCCGATACCCTCGAAGTTGCCGTTCAAGGGTTCGTTCATCTGCTTCACCTCCTTGGCATCGGAATAGGTGGAGTGCGGGTCGAGTTTCTCTAACATTCCGCGGATGGCGTCCTCGACAAGTTTCTGCTCGTCGACGGAGTCTACGTAGAGGTTGGTGGTAGCAAATTCGGCTATCTGTAACTTGCGCATGGGTGAGTCTTCACTCATATTGATGCGCATCTGGGCCTGAGTACTGACGGCGGCGATGAGGCTGACAGCCACCGTTGCTATCTTCATTGCTTTCATCTTGATGTCGTTAACAATTGTTTGCCTGCAAAGGTACTGCAAAATAACAAGAAATCGGCAGAAAAGTCAAAAAAAAACTATAATTGGCTCACGAAGCGGCCTTTATGCGCCCCTTTCGTCGCATCAATCAGACAAAAACGTGCACCAATTAGACAAAAATTGCAAAAAAAGAGATGGATTTCAGATAAAATTCCTTATTTTTGCAATCGAAGATACTCTTGAAATATAAATGGATCTCAAATTACAAAAACCAATAGCTTATGAAACAGAACAACAAACAATCCAAATGGCTATGGCTGATCGTCGGGCTCATGCTGCTGCCTTTGGGCGTTAAGGCGCAAGACGCCAAGAGTTACGAACTGGTCATAGAGAAAACCAACGGTCAAACACTTCGCTTGCCGATATCCTCTGACGGACAAATCTCTGTCGGTTATGAAGATGTCATTGTGGGACTGGGTAGCGAAACTCTGTTCCTGACCATGGATGACATCGCCAAGATGTATGCCGAAAAGACAACGACCGGCATCAGCAGACCGACGGACAACACCGTTTCCATAGAGTTAGGTCACAATCAGACCGTCGTCCTGTCAGGCTTGAAGGACAATACGGAAGTGATATTTGCAGACCTCTCCGGAAAAGTGCTACTCAGAGAGAAAGTCACCAGCCGCACAACCACGATTTCAACAACGTCGCTGCCTGCAGGGACTTATATCGTAAAGACATCCTTTGGTGAAACCCTTAAATTCACGAAGCAATGAAACGGACACTCATTATTCTGCAGTTCTTGCTGGCGGCAACGGCCACTATTTATGCCCAGCATTTAGAGTTTGTAAAGAACAGTGGTGAACATCAGCATGTTAGCATTGACAGCTGGGGCTCCATACTGTCTTTTGATATTGATGAGCGTGGCGAGTTGACTTGGGTATACAACGGGCAACCTTTTAAGGACGTTGAGAGCGTACTCTTCCGTAACAAAGCCTACGACGACACCAAGGAGCGCGAGGCTCTCATAGAGCTATACAAAGCAACGGACGGCGACCACTGGGCAGACAACACCAACTGGTGTAGCGACAAGCCCCTGAGCGAGTGGTATGGCGTTGGCTGTGACTACGCTACGGGCAGGGTGACCAGTATCATGCTCAGCACTAACAAACTGAAGGGAACGCTACCGGAAAGCCTTGAGAATCTGTCTTGGTTGGAGTACCTCATGATAAGAGACAATCCAAACCTCACAGGCAATATTCCTCAGGCTTTAGGGAAGCTGATGAATCTGTGGTTTATCAGCCTGGACCATAACAGTCTGACAGGCCCGGTACCAGGAAACCTCTTCATGCTCCCACGCTTAGGGCAAATCCATCTCCACGATAACAAACTCAGCGGGACGATACCAGAGACACTCACCTTCATGATGGATAAGGCGAAAGAGCCAAATGACATGTGGATTACCCATAACAGGTTCACGGGGAAAGTGCCCGATGCCATCCTGCACCACAAGAATTTTCGCAACCTCTGGCCTGCCATTCTGATACAGGACGGAGAAATTGGCGACTTTGATATTAAGGACGTCGAGATTCCCGGCCCTGACTTTGAACTCACCGACATGAACGGCGTAGTACACAAGAGCAGCGAGATATACGCCAGGAACAAGCTGACCCTTCTTTATGAGTGGGCATCCTGGTGTCCATATTCGAAGGAGCTGAATATCAAGCTGATACCCGCCTACAGCCAGTTTAAAGAAAAAGGCTTCGAGGTGCTTGGCCTGACCAAATTATGTGGTATGGCCACGCCCTGTAGCACAGAGGAAGAATGGATGGACTACCTGCAGACAAATCATGTTGAGTGGCCCAATGTCGTAGAGGACTTTGACAATCTCTTGAAAGTCATACATTATTTAAGCGGTGTTCCTTTACTGCTGCTGGTTGACCAGAACGGGAAAATCATTTTTTCAAACATCCTGAAGGAGGATCCTGACACTTATGCGCTTGTGCCAAAGCTGGAGGAATACTTCGGTGCCTTGGAGGGTGGCGAATACTATACTTCTACCGACTACTCCCGCGACGGTGAGGTGTATACCATGCAGACGGCTACCGAGGGGCACGGCATCAACCTGGTGTTTATGGGCGACGGCTTTGTGGATACCGATATGGCCGATGGCGGCAAGTATGAGAAGACGATGCAGAAGGCCATGGAGCAGTTCTTCGCCGTGGAGCCTCTCAAGTCGTTGCGCAGCCGTTTCAATGTCTATGGTGTGAAGGCGGTGTCGCCCAATGCAGAGTTCTCTCAATACGCAGTACGTGCCATTGACCGTGACGACAGCAAGGCCTTCCGTTATGCCAGCAAGATTTCTGGCCTCAGAACCGACGAGGGGTTGCACGTGAACGTTATCTACAACACCGATGGCTATGACATCGACCGCAGCTATTGTTCTTCCTATTTCGGCGATGGCTCCTACGTCTGCTATGCGATGGACGGTGGTGCCAGCATGTTGCTCAACCATGAATCGGGTGGCCACGGCATTGGCCGTCTGTTTGACGAATATGTGGAACCCGGCTATGAGGGTCTTTCGCTGCCAGAAAGCGAGAAGCAGAGAATGATTTCTTATTGGGCTGACTACGGCTCTGGTGCCAATGTCGACTGGCGTAGTACGCCTACGGAAGTGAAATGGAGCAAGTTCGTGGCCGACCCGCGATATGCCGAAGAGGGTCTTGGTGCGTATGAAGGCAGCTTCCTCTATGGCAGCGGTGCCTACCGTCCTACAGAGAACAGTATGATGCGCTATAACGACACACCGTTCAATGCCCCAAGCCGTGAGGCCATTTACAAGTTTGTCATGCGCGAGTCTGAAGGTTCACAGTGGGTTTACGACTACGAGACTTTTGTGCAGTTCGATGCTGCCGGACGCGAGGAGTTTGTCAATGCGAAGAAGAGTGGGGCACGTACAAACAAGCGGATGTCTCCCCTGCGGTTAGAACCGACGACCAAAGCTCCCATTCTGCACGAGGGAACATGGCGTGATACGCAGTAAAAACAATTTGGTATTTATTTAACGACAACTTGGACAACTTAGACAACTTTTTATTCATTCGATACCATCCGAATGGCTAAGTTGTCTAAGTTGTCCAAGTTGTCGTTTAAAAAAACATGCGATTTATTCGTACACGTCTTCTTCGGGTCGGTCTTCCTCGATGACGAGGTTGTCGATGATGAAGTTCTGGCGCTCCATGGTGTTCTTACCCATATAGTATTCAAGGAGCTTCTGCACCTGGTCGGTCTTGTGGAGCGTCACCTGCTCCAGCCGGATGTCGGGACCTATGAAGCCGGCAAACTCCTCGGGCGAGATCTCGCCGAGACCCTTGAAGCGGGTAATCTCGGGATCGGGACCCAGTTCGCTGATGGCGTTGAGGCGCTCGTCGTCGCTGTAGCAGTAGCGGGTAATGAAGTCGGTCTTCTTGGCACCCGGCTTGGCGTCGGCGTCGGCAACGACCTGCTTGTTCTTGATCTTCGTTCGGCGGTTGCGCACGCGGAAGAGCGGTGTCTGCAGCACGTAGACATGGCCCTTCTTGATGAGCTCGGGGAAGAACTGCAGGAAGAAGGTGATGATGAGCAGGCGGATGTGCATGCCGTCGACGTCGGCATCGGTGGCTACGATGACCTTATTATAGCGTAGGGTGTCGAGCCCCTCCTCGATGTCGAGTGCGGCCTGCAGCAGGTTGAACTCTTCGTTCTCGTAGACCACCTTCTTGGTGAGGCCGAAACAGTTCAACGGCTTACCGCGGAGGGAGAAAACGGCCTGTGTGTTGACATCGCGGCTCTTGGTGATGGAGCCGCTGGCGGAGTCGCCCTCGGTAATAAAGATGCTCGACTCCTCCTTGCGCTCGTCCTTGACGTCGCTGAAGTGGACGCGGCAGTCGCGCAGCTTGCGGTTGTGCAGGTTGGCCTTTTTGGCACGCTCGCGGGCCAGCTTGGTGACGCCGGCCATAGCCTTGCGGTCGCGCTCGCTGTCCTTGATCTTTCCCTCCAGGACCTCAGCCACGTCCTGATGGATGTGGAGATAGTTGTCGACCTCCTGCTTGATGAAGTCGCCCACGTACTTGTTGATGCTCACGCCGTCGGGGGCCATTGTGAGCGAGCCGAGTTTGATCTTCGTCTGGCTCTCGAACATCGGCTCCTCAACGTTGATGGCAATGGCAGCGACGATGCCGGTGCGGATGTCGCCGTACTCGTATTTGCCGAAAAACTCCTTGATGGTGCGGGCAATGTGCTCCTTGAAGGCGCTCTGGTGGGTGCCGCCCTGCGTGGTATGCTGGCCGTTGACGAAGGAGTAGTACTCCTCGCCATACTGGTTGGCATGGGTGAAGGCTATCTCGATGTCGTCGCCCTGGAGGTGGATGATGGGATAGAGGGCCTCGGTGGTCATGCGGTCCTTTAAGAGGTCTTCCAGACCGTGGCGTGAGAGGATGCGGCGGCCATTGTACATAATGGTCAGGCCGGTGTTGAGATAAGTATAGTTACGCAGCATGTTCTCGACGATCTCGTCGTGGAACTGGTAGTTCAGGAAGAGCGTGTCGTCGGGTTCGAAGAAGATGTAGGTGCCGCTCTCGTCCTGGCTGTCGGCGGTCTTGTCGGCGGTCATCTCGCCGCGCTCAAAGGTAGCCTGACGTACCTTCCCGTCACGGAAGGAGCGCACCTCGAAACGGGAGCTCAGCGCATTGACGGCCTTGACGCCGACACCGTTCAGACCGACGGACTTCTTGAAGGCCTTGGAGTCGTACTTGCCGCCGGTGTTGAGCACTGAGACGGCCTCGATGAGCTTGCCCTGTGGGATGCCGCGGCCATAGTCGCGGACGGTGACTCGCAGGTTGTCGTCGACGGTTATCTCTATGCGGTCGCCGGCGTGCATCTTGAACTCGTCTATGGAGTTGTCGATGACCTCTTTGAGCAGGACGTAGATGCCGTCCTCTGGCAGCGAGCCGTCGCCCAGGCGTCCGATGTACATGCCGGGGCGGGTACGTACGTGCTCCATGTCGGACAGGTGTCGGATGTTGTCGTCATTGTACTCGGGGGCATCAGGTGTTGTAGTAATATTCTCTTCTATCATAGGGTTTTCTTGTAACAGCGTCTGCGCTTGTGTTGTTCGTTCTCTACGTACTGCCACTGTGCTTGTACGGCGGTGTTGGTCTCCATATGTACATGGGTCTCGCCCCACTTGAAGCCGTACTTCTGGTAGATAGGTATCAGATGGTAGAAGAGGAGGGCGTTGGCGCCTTTCGGGCGATACTCTTCGAGGACGCCGACGAGGAGGCAGTCGACGATGTCGGTCTTTTTCAGATAGAGTGCGCGGAAAAGGTGCCACCAGCCGAAGGGCAGCAGCCGCCCTTTGCGGCATTTCTGCAGGGCACGGGTGAGCGACGGTATGGAGATGCCGACGCCGATGACGGGGTGGTCGGGTTTGTTCCAGTCTTCGATGACGCAGAGCATGTCCATTGAGAAGAACTTGAAGTATTCCTTGACGTAGGTGTCGATCTGGCGGTCGGTCATCTGGGAGTATCCATAGAGATTGCCGAAGGTCTTGTTGACGACCTCAAGCACCTTGCGTCCGTAGCCGTCGGGGCCGAAGACCTGGCTGCGCTTGATCTTGGGACAGTGGAGGTTGTAGCGTTTCTCAACCATCTGGGCGATTTTGGAGAATTTCTCGGGCATGTCGTGCTCGGGGACGTAGGCTTTGTACTCTACGTAGTCGTTGTCCTTCTCGTAGCCCGGCATCTGCTCCATGAGCCGGGGGTAGTAGTCGTAGTTGTAGATGGTGGCCATGGTGCCGAGCTGGTCGAAGCCGTGCGTGAGCATACCCTCGGGGTCCATGTCGGTGAAGCCGAGGGGCCCGATGATCTCGGTCATGCCCTTCTGCCGGCCATAGTCCTCGACGGCACCAAGCAGGGCCCGCATGACGTCGGGGTCGTCGACGAGGTCAATCCATCCGAAGCGTACTGCGCGGCGCTGCCACTGCTCGTTATAGCGGTGGTTGATAATGGCTGCGACACGACCGACCAGGCGGCCGTCTTTATAAGCGAGGTAATACTCAGCCTCGCAGAACTCGAAGGCAGCATTTGTCTCTTTGCTAAGTGTGTGGAGCTCGTCGCTGTAGAGGTTGGGGGCGTCATACTGATTGCCCTTATACAACTCGTAGTGGAACTCGATGAAAGCCTTCAAGGATTTCTTGTCGGAAACTTTTCTGATTTCTACTGATGCCATCTTTTAACTGATAACTGTGAGAGTATTTTAAAATATGTGGCAAAGATACGCCATTTTTCTGAAAAAAAGAAAGAAAAATTTGGTTTTTTCAATAAGTTAAGCTACTTTTGCAGGTAGAACTCTCTTTTTCAAGGAAAAATGAAAGATTTGTTTAAAAGTATCTTTCACATAGATCATATTATCGTTGCTGCGCTTACCATCGTCATTATTGAGATTCTGGTGGTAGTCGCGGTGAACCTTGACTTCCTGAGTCCGGTAGTCAGGGCCTTGGACAGCTTCTCCATGACCGACGTGTATTACAAGATTGAAAACAGGGGCGGACAGACAGAATACTGCAACACCATCACGCTGGTTGACATGACAGAACTGACGCGCCGGCAGGACATCGCAAATGTCATTAGGGAGATAAAGGCGCTGAAACCTGCCGTCCTGGCTGTCGACATCATATTTGAAGGGCAGATCCAAGACGGCGACGGGGATGACCTCCTGGCAAAAGCTTCACTTGACGGGAACGCCACGGGCACGGTTTGGGCCAACAAACTAACAAAATACAAAGAAGAGGACGGAGGATTTCAAGACTGCCTACACTCGTTCTTCATCGAAGAAGGGGAGCTCCACGAAGGGTTTGTCAATCTAGTTGACGACCCCGCCAAGACCATCAAGCGATACGCCATCACACTGCCCTACAAAGACACGCTCGCCTACTCCCTGCCGGCACAGGTCGTCCGGATCCTCAAGAAAGGAGATTTGACAGAAGAAAGGACTCACACCATCAACTACAAGCCTGTGGTCTTCCCTGTCGTAAAATATGACGAATTGTCATCCTACCGTGAACTTATTGAGGGGCATATCGTCTTATTGGGAACGACGCAGGAGGAACGGGAGATGTATTACACCCCCGTTGGCCAGAAGTCGGGTATGGAGATCCTCGCCTATACCATTCTCTCTATGACCGAATCTTCTCCCATACGGCATGCCAGCCGATGGATGATTATTCTCTGGGCACTTATCGCCGGATATCTTACTAACCTTATCGACTTCTTCCTGACAAAGCGTATTGAAAACCGCCGCTCTACACTCATGGTTTTCATTTCCCAGAGCGAGTTCTACGACAAAATCATCTCCTTTGTCGTTATGATGCTCATCACTTGGGCTTCCTTTGAACTCTATGTCAGACAGAACTATTTTGTCGATACTGTACTTGCCTTAAGTACCATTGTGCTTATTGAAGAAGGGCGTTTACTCTATGTGGGATTGCTTTCCGTACTGAAGAAAAAAACGAAATGGAAATGGATAGAGAAGTCTGTTTACGCTAAAGATTTGAAATAAAAACCGTAACACAAAAATAAAAAACCTATAGATATGAGAAAAATCTTTATAACCTTTATGATGGCTTTACTGGCTGTCGGCGTTTTTGCACAGAAGACCAGTCCGTCGCTGATAGTCTACGATGTAAGCGGGAAGGTCACCAACGTCAAACAATCGAAAGAGACACCGGTTGAGAAGAAGCAATACTTCTCGTTGACCGATATGATAAAAATACCCGAGAACGGATTTATCAAACTTCTTGACAAAGAAAAGCAGAAGATGTACACGCTCAGGAACAAATGCCAAGGAAAGATCTCGGCCCTGATTGAAAGTCAGAAAGACGCAGGGAAAAACCTGACCAAACAATACTTTGCATACGTCTTGAGGAGCTTGACCCGTTCGGACACTGACGTCATTTACAACACAGGACATACGACAGGTACCTACCGTAACGACGCTGACTCATTGCTTTGCGACATCGACTCGTTACAGACGGTCGTCGACTCTTTGCAAAATGTTATTAGCACGCTGGTTAATGACAGCACCAGGAAACCATGATTACTCGTCTCGCTGTCTTATTCTTATTAATAGCTGTCACCTTAACCGGGCATGCCCAGGATAAGGAACTGTCCCGATTGGCCGATGCTGCTGCCAAGGCAGAGAAGAAAGGACTACTTACAGAGGCCGACAGCCTTTATGGGCAATACATCCTCCTTTTCCGTGAACGGGGATTGGCCAAGGATTTTCAATATTCTGATATCCTCATCCGACAGGCACGACGGGCCGTACAGAAAGGATACATCAACGAAGCCATCGACATTCAGCAAGAGGTCATAGAAGTCCGCAAGACGGCACAGGACTGCACGTTCCTACAATGGGCAAGTGCCATGAGCGACTTAGGATCATTCTATTCGTTGAAGGGAGATTACGCCAAAGCCATAGAAATAGGCCAGACAGCCTTGGAGATGCTAAAGAAGAAAATCGGGGAGAAGCATCATTACTACAACATAGTACTGGCCAACCTGGCTTCTTATTACAGCGCCCGAGGGTGGCAGGGCGATTATGAAAAGGCAATTGCTTTAGGAGAAAAGGCACTAAAAGGGCTGCGGCGAGGTTCCCGTGAATATGCCGGTGCACTTAATTCGATGGTTGTCTATTATTCGCAAGTGGGCGACAAGGCTAATGCCATCAAAATAGCACAGAAAGCCCGTATTGAGGCGAAGAAATGGTTGAAGGAAGACGGCGTCAGCTATGCAACCACCCTAAACAATCACGCCATCCAACTTGCCAAGGTCGGTAATTACGAGGAAGCGGTGAGATATGCCAGCCAAGCTAAAGAGGGATTTGAGATAGCCGGTGTCACGCAGTCGTTGGGCTACACCAAAGTGCTCAACAACATGGGAACATTCTATAGTCATCTGCAGAACTATAAAGATGCTGCACAGGTGCTGGAAACGGCCATACCCATCATCGAGCAGGTCGCAACGAAACAACACCCTGACTATCTGCGTTGTATGAGTGACTTGTCGTCAGTCTACAAAGCCAGTGGCAACCTGTCACGTGCCGACCAGTTAGCCAACGAGTCAAATGCCGTCAGCCAGACGCTTACTGGCGATGACAACTTGAAATACGCCAAGTCGCTGTCGAAGCAGGCAGGCATCTTTGCTTCTAACGGCAATTACATACGCGCCATCGAACTCGAACAAAAAGCCTTTGACTTCTACAAGAAACACGCCGACTCAGTAAGCATGGCACAGTCTTTGGGACACATGGCGACCTTCCTTGCCAGAGACGGCCATCAGGATGCGGCATTTGAAACAGCGCGCCGGTCGCTGACAATCTTTGAGCAACAGGGAAAGAGAACCACCTATTATGCCCAGGCACTCAATAACACATCCATCCTCTACTTCAACGGCGGGAAAAACCAAGAGGCGACAACCTATGGCAGTCTGGCTCGACAGATGTATGAGCACCTCGGTGACACGGCGACAGCCATTTATGCCCGAATCTTAGCCAACAACGCACTCTTTTGCTACGTCAACGACAGTCTGGAACAGGCCATCAATATTGCAGAACAAGCTCTGGCACTTCAGACCAACATTCTTGGCTCAGACCACCCCGACCACGTTCCTCTACTCTACAATCTGTCTGTCTATTACAGTAAGGCAGGTCGTAAGACTGACGCCGAGGATCATTACAAGAAAGCCATCAGGCTACAGTCGGAACTCATCCGGACAGACTTCTTGCACCTGACGTCGCAGGAACGGGAAAAATTCTGGAACCAGAAGAGTTATGTTTTCAAATACGCTCCCATGTTAGCCTATCTCGATCCTGATAATGGTGATATGGCAACAACGGCGTACAATGCCCTCCTCTTCCAGAAAGGAATCCTGCTCAACTCCGACATCGACTTCCGCAAACTGCTGAAACAATCGAACAGCCAAAGTCTACTTAACAAATATAACGAGCTGGAAATACTCCAGCAGCAGCTAGAAGGCTATTATCGACTGCCAGCAGGAGAACGACACATCGACCTGAAGGCTATCAAGGCAGAGATTTATAATCTAGAGCGCATTTTAGTAAACGAATGTAAGGAATACGGCCGTTTTACCGACAACCTAAGTATCAACGCTGAACAAATCAGCCGGGTGTTAAACGACGACGAGGTCGCCATCGAGTTTGCTAATACTTACATTCAGGGGCGTGGTAATACCTATCTCGCTTTCATGCTGAAGAAAGGACAGCCGCAGCCACGGCTTATCAGACTTTTCAGCGATGACGAGCTACAGGAAATAACCTATGGAAAGATAACTTTTCTTGATGCTATACAGACAACTTTCGGCATTGATTCTATTTATCGAGACCGACGGTTTGGCAGTCTGTTATGGGCATCGTTGATTAAGGAGATGAAGGGAGTGCGACGCATTTACTTTTCCCCCACCGGACTCTTCTATCACTTAGGCATCGAGTACTTGCCCTGCGACTCCGTTCATCATATCAACGACCTCTTCGACGTCTATCGCATATCATCCACAAAACTACTGGCTAATCGTGGCGACAAGCAGTCTGCGGTTAGCTCTGCAACAGTGTATGGTGGCTTAAACTACAATATGGACCTCAGCCAATTGCAACAACAGCATGAGCAGTTCAAGGCATCCTTCAATTCAGAACAGCTGATGGCCATGACCGATACCGATATGACGCGAACACTCGACTCACTTTCCCTTAGAGGGAGCGTTGGCTACCTACCCGGTACACTTCACGAGGCGGAAAATATTGGCGAGCAACTCATGCAGAAAGACATCCCTACCCACATGTTGCTGGGGAATGAGGGTACCGAGGAATCATTCAAAGCGCTCAACGGACAGAAAATGTCAATTATCCATATTGCCACTCACGGGTTCTATTTCTCAGAGAAGGAGTTGCAGAAACGACGCCAGCGACTGATATTCCTGAACGAAGAATCGGAAGACATGGAGAATCCCCTCAACTACAGCGGTCTGCTACTGTCAGGAGCTAATTACATCCTTAAAGGCGGGAAACTGCCCAACAACCTTGAAGACGGTGTGATGACGGCAAACGAGATAGCGCAAATAGATCTTAGCCAGACGGACCTTGTCGTGCTCTCTGCCTGTCAGACCGGCGTTGGCGACATTCGCGAAGACGGTGTCTTCGGCATTCAGCGTGGTTTTAAGAAAGCAGGTGTAAGGTCGCTGTTAATGAGCCTGTGGAGTGTCAGCGACCAAGCCACAGATCTAATGATGACAAAATTCTACGACTTTTTGCTGGCTGGCTTGCCTAAACCACGCGCTTTCCAAGCAGCTCAAAAGAGTCTGCGCGAGAGTGGATACGACTCCCCGTTTTACTGGGCTTCCTTTATTTTACTCGACGGTTTCTAACTTTTTCTGACATTTTTCTTGTCATTTAAAGAAAAATAACTATCTTTGCAAACAAATTCTAAAACAATCAAATAAAATCATTAATTAAAGAAGACAAGATGAAGTACATGAATTTCCTTTTCGCTGCGACAATGGCATTGTTGGCAGCGGTTCCTGTGTCAGCACAAGAGGATACGCGTGACGCGCTGAAATCTTATTCGTATGTTGAAGTACAGGGAGGTATGGAGTGGACGGCTACTGATGCCAAAATAGACAAACTGCTGTCGCCCATCGGAGCCTTGTCCATAGGCCATTTCTTTACACCCGTTGTCGGAGCACGTCTGCATGTCTCCGGTCTTGAGGCCAAAGGTCGTTTCGAGGAGATGAACAAAGACTACAAGTGGAATTTCATCACCACCGATGCTGACCTGCTGATCAACCTGTCGAGCCTTTTCAGCTGCAACTATGCACGCCCCTTGAATCTTATCTTCGTGGGCGGTATCGGTCTGACCAACGCCTGGAAGAACGACGACCTGAAGGCTATCGCTGATGCGAATCCTAATCTGGCACCCTTGGCATGGGGTAAAAACAACCGTCTGAGCCACAACCTGCGTGCCGGCCTCCGCTTGGAGACGAACGTAACGAAGCCTCTTGGCCTGTCGTTAGAGGTGGCTGCCAACAGCCTTGACGACCGTTTCAACTCAAAGACGAACGACGCCGACGACTGGATGATCAGTGGTATGATAGGGTTGAGCTACCGTTTCGGCAAGCGCTATGAGAAACCGGCTCCGATTATGACACCTGTCGTGCAGGAGGTGGTAGAGGACAACAGTGCCGACCTGGCTCCTGCCGTGCCTGTCGTGGCGGAAGAGAAGCCGGAGCCTAAGGCCGTTGTAAAGAAAGAGACCCTGCATGAGGAAATCTTTTACATCATCTGCAAAAGTGACCCGACTGAAGGTGGTATAGACCAGCTGAAACGTGTTGCCCAGTTTATGAGCAATTACAAGAATGCCATCGTAAAGGTTGTCGGCTATGCAGACAAGGGTACTGGCAATCCTGAGATTAACGTTATGTATGCTGAACGACGTGCCGCTGAATGTAAGGATGCACTAGTCAACAAATACAACTGCGACGCGGAACGCATCCAGATTGACTCTAAGGGCGACACGGTGCAGCCGTTTGCAGAGAACGACAAGAACCGTTGTGTGATTATTGACTCTGAGGCTCAGTATACGGTTTATGAGTAATTAGCAGGACGTGCTTATTATCGGCGAGGGTGGTAGCGAAGATATAGACGCTGCCACCCTCGCTGAGTTTCAGGCGCCGACGGAGCTCGGCCACGGAGAGTGGGAAGTTGCGGACGGTGATGTTTGCCTGCTTTGTCGCACCAAGACAAGTTTTGAGATCGCGCCCTCGGAGCGACGTCACAGCATCAATCTGGAAGGTGCGGCCGGGGAACTGGTCAACAGGGTCGGCCGACACGAAAAGATGGCTGTCACGGGCAATGGGGGCAACACCATAGTGCTGTGCAAGCGCATTGAAGCAGCCGGCTTTCATGATAGAGGCATTGGGCTCGTAGAGGAAGGCTGACGGCAGTGGCATGCAGGGAGACGGTGAATAAGGCGTAGCTGAAGGCGTAGCCTCAAACACGTCTTCGTCGTTGACGCAGACCAGTCGCAGTCCATCTGTCTTCTCAGCCATCACGACCAGCAACTCCTTACACTCATTGTCAGCAGAAACGATATGCACCTCGCTGACATACTGCCGTCCAAGGTCGCTGACGGCCTTGCGCCAGTCGAGCATCGGCGAGAGCTTGATGAGGACGCGGCGGGCCTTTTGGAGCAGGAGTTGACGGAGGCTGAGAACATCAGGCGAACAGTCGGCGATGCCGTAGGTACGGCCACCATGACTATCGCGACGGGCAGGATCTATATAGATGAGGTCGACAGGAGCCATCTGACGGAGGTAGTCGGCGGCGTCGGCGCAGACGACCTCGGCGTGGTGTAGGCCCAAGAGCCGGAAATTATGACGAGCCATGTCGCAGAGGTGTGGTTGCTGCTCCACGTAGACAGCCTTCCGGGTTCCCCTTGCCAGGAACGAGAAGTCGACGCCGAAGCCACCTGTCAGGTCAACGACTGTCGCTGGCTGTCCGGCCAGCAGCCCTTTGTAAAGGGCCGTCTGCTCACTCGAACACTGTTCCATCGACAGATGTGGAGGGTAGACGATGCCTTCCACTGCCGCCCATGAGGGCAATTTATGCCGAGCTGTCTGCCACCCGGCAATCTGGTCGAGCGCATACGTCATATCAACCTCCGCGTCTTTCGTTCCACGAAGTGCCAGCTGCCGGATGTCATCATTCAGATGCTCGGTTATAAAGTCTGCTGTTGCCTGGTTCATATCCTACACGATGTGTTTGTCTTTCTGCCGGCAGATATTTGAAGGCGGCTGTCCTGCGTCGAGCTGGGCTTTCATAAAGTCCATGTCGGCGGCGACATGGTCGAAGAACTGACGGTAGCCGGCACAAAGGTAGTTGAGGCCGGGCTCGCCATACTCATCGCGCAGGAAACGATTCTTCGGACACTCGCCGTGACAGGCAAAGAGGTAGCGGCACTCACGACACTGTCGGGGCAGGGCGGTCTGCTTCAGACGGCCGAAGGCTTGCTGACGCTGACCGTAGAGCATGGCTGTGAGCGACTGCTGCCGAATATTCCCCAGACGATACTCCGGATAGACGAAATGATCGCAGGCGTAGACGTCGCCGTCGGCCTCGATCACAGCGGCATGGCCGCACATCGTCGACAACGAGCAGACACCGGGGATGACACCCGCCCAGTTGGCCAGGGTGGCGTCGAAGGTCTGTATGAAGACGGTACCGACGTCGCGAATGACCCACTCGTCGTAGACGCCGCAGAGGAACAGGCCCCATTCGTCAGGCGTCACCGACCACGACGTCAGCCGGCCGCCTTCCGTCAGGCCGGGAGCGAGCGTCAGGCCGTCAGGGCGGTTGACGAGTCGCTCGACGACGGGTGTGAACTGCAGGAACTGACAGTCGATGCTTTTGAAAAACAGATAAAAATCGCGAGGGTGGCCGACATTGGCGTGGCTGATGGCTGCCATGGCGTTCCACTCGACGCCATGCTTCTGGAGGAGCCGTATGCCGCGCATGACGTCGTGCCATGACGGTCGGCCTTGTCGGTTGTGTCGATAGGCATCGTGCATGGGCAGCGGTCCGTCGATGGAGACGCCTACGAGGAATTTGTTTTCGCTCAGGAACTCGCACCACTCGTCAGTGAGCAGTGTAGCGTTGGTCTGTAGGCAGTTGTCGATGTGTCGCCCGCGGGCATAACGCCGCTGTAACTCCAGGGCTCGGCGATAGAAGCTGAGGGGGCGCAGCAGGGGTTCGCCGCCATGCCAGGTGAAGAGTATGTCGGGAGCTGTCTGAGCTTCGATATACTGGTGAACGAACTCTTCCAGCAGTGTGTCGCTCATGACGCAGTCGGATGGTTGCTGACAGAGGACATGTTTTTCGAGATAATAACAGTATCTACAGGCTAGGTTGCACTGGCTGCCGACGGGCTTCAGCATGACATAGAGCGGACGGGCGAAGGGAGCGGGGGTGTTGACCATAGCTACTGTGAATTATCTTGCAAAATTACATTTTTCCCTGCAATTGACAAAGAAAAGACAAAACTTTTTCTTACCTTTGCAGCGACATGAAGACCGTAGGACGATTTGCGCCGTCACCCACAGGACGTATGCATCTAGGCAACGTGCTAAGTGCACTGCTGTCGTGGCTCTCTGCCAAGAGCAAGGGCGGCGAGTGGCTGCTGCGTATTGAAGACATCGACCCACAGCGCTCGCGGCGGGAATATGCCCAATGGCTGATGGACGACCTGGCGTGGCTGGGGCTGACGTGGGACGGAGAGCCCGTCTGCCAGAGTGAGCGCAGCGATATCTACGAGCACTATTTCCGGCAACTGCTGAGGCAGGGGCTGACCTATCCGTGCTACTGTACGCGGGCCGACCTGCTGGCCACCCAGGCGCCTCATGAGAGCGACGGCCGCGTAGTGTATGCCGGAACATGCAGGAACCGCCCTCGGCAGTCTGGTGTCCCCGCCGCCACCCGCCTTATCGTCCCCGACCGCGACATCACGTTTACCGATGGCCACTACGGCCGGCAGACAGTGAATCTGGCACGGCAGGTAGGCGACTTCATTATCCGTCGCAAGGACGGAGCCTGGGCCTACCAGCTGGCGGTCGTCGTTGACGACGGTCTGACGGGGGTCAACGAAGTGGTACGTGGCCGCGACCTGCTGCTGTCGTCGCCCCAGCAGATTTACGTGGCGGAGCTGCTAGGCTTCACGCCGCCCCGCTTTATCCACCTGCCGCTGCTGTTGGGCGACAGCGGCCAGCGCCTGTCGAAACGTGACCGGAGTCTCGACATGGAGCACCTGCGGTTGCGGTATACGCCAGAAGAAATCATCGGTCGGTTAGCCTTTACGACAGGTCTTCTGTCTGAGCCGCAGGTGGTCAGTCCTGAGCAGTTGCTGTCGGACTTCTCGTGGGATTCCGTTCCCTTAAACGATCTGACTGTGGCTGCGGAGTAGTTCACGACACTGTCTGAGGATAGCCAGCAACTCGTCCTTGGTCTCTGCACGCAGCATCCTGATACGTGTCTCGCGGAAATTAGGGATACCCTTGAAGACGGGTGTAGCTGCCAGGTGGCGGCGCGTGTGGAGTATGGCGCGCTTCTCGACGGAATAGTCCGAATCGCCGGGCTTCCTGCTGAGTGCCAGACGCTCCAGGTTGATGCGCAGCTGCTCTTCGAGGATGTCTATCTTCTCATCAATGGTCAAGGACTGGCGGCTGAAAATCCAGGGACAGCCGAAGGTGGCACGGCCAATCATCACGGCATCCACACCGTAGCGGTCGAAAGCACGGTCGGCCTCGTCAGGCGAGGTGATATCGCCGTTGCCGATGATGGGGATATGTATCCTGGGGTTACGTTTCACCTCGCCGATGAGCGTCCAGTCGGCCTGGCCGGTGTACATCTGACTGCGGGTGCGCCCGTGGATGGTCAGCGCCTGGATACCGCAGTCCTGCAGCTGTTCGGCCAGGGTGGTGATGATGAGCTGCTCGTGGTTCCAGCCAAGGCGCGTCTTCACCGTGACAGGCAATCTCACGGCCTCCACCACCTTCTGCGTTATCTCCAGCAGCTTCGGTATGTTCTGCAGCATACCCGCGCCGGCCCCTTTGCCGGCCACCTTCTTTACGGGGCAGCCGAAGTTCAGGTCTATCAGGTCGGGGCCCGCCTGTTCCACAATCTTCGCCGCCTCCACCATCGCCTCGACGTCGCGGCCGTAGATCTGGATGCCTACAGGTCGCTCCTCGTCGCTGATGGTCAGCTTACGGATGGTGGTCTTCACGTCGCGTATCAGGGCCTCGGCCGACACGAACTCCGTGTAGACCATTGCCGCCCCGAACCGCTTGCAGAGCATGCGGAATCCGATGTCGGTTACATCCTCCATCGGCGCCAGGAACAGCGGTCGATGGCCAAACTCTATGTTACCTATCTTCAAAACTCTTGACTTTTATCTCTTAACTATTAACTCAACAAATGGTACGTGCCGCCGGCCAAGGGCTTGACCACGCCCTTCATCTCCAGTTGGAAGAGGAGGGCGGTGAGCTGGCCGATGGAGATGTTGGTCTTCACCGACAGGACGTTCAGCTGCAGGTCGTTTGTCTGCTGCAGCAGACTGACGACGGTCTGCTGCTCTGGCGTCAGGTCGGGGAAGAGCTGTCGCTCAACGGTCTGCTGACGCTCCCTGACGGTCTGCCAGCCCATACTCTCGACGAAGTCGTCGGCCGACGTGATGAGTGCGGCGGTGTTGTTACGTATCATGAGGTTACAGCCCTCAGAGTAAGCCATGCCCACGGCACCGGGGAAGGCAAACACCTCGCGGCCATACTCCTGGGCGACGCGGCAGGTGATGAGTCCCCCACCCTTGACAGCACTCTCCACGAGGATGGTGGCGTCGCTGATGCCGGCGACGATGCGGTTGCGCTGCCGGAAGTTATTGGCAAAGGGTTCCGTCTGCGACATATATTCGGTGAGCAGTCCGCCGTGTGCCACCATCGCTGCTGCCGTCTCACGATGATGACTGGGGTAGATCTGGTCTAGGCCGTGAGCCAGCACGCCGACGGTGTCGTAGCCGTGCTCCAGTGCGTTGCGGTGTGCACAGATATCGACGCCGTATGCCAGTCCGCTGACGATGAGCACGTCAGGGCACAGTTCCTGCAGGCGGCTAATGAACTTATGAATAAGGTCCTGCCCGTAGGAGGTACAGCGACGCGTGCCGACGATGTCGACGACACGTGCCTGGTTCAGGTCGGCATTTCCCTTATAGTAGAGCACGACAGGGGCGTCAGGACATTCGCGCAACCGTGCGGGATAGCGTTCGTCGCTCAGTGTCAGGACCTGTATGTCATGCTTGGTGACAAACTCCATCTCTACCGCCGCCCGCTTCAAGGCGTCATCCCAGTCCTTCAGGGCCTCGGCCAGACGCGGTGTACAGTCGGGCACGATGCTGGCGATGTCGCCACGGTGTTCATAGACTGCCTGTCCGCTGCCCAGTTCCTGATAGAGCTGCAGGGCCTGTTGCGAGTTGAAGCCCGTCATGCGGGTCAGTGCAATGGTATAGAAGATTTCCTGTTCGTTCATAGGTAGGGTGCAAATGCTTTGTCGTAATCCTCACTGCCTGCGAGTCGTCCGCTGACGATGCACACCAACGTGACATCACCGCGGAAGCAGAGGGCCTCGTCACTGGCGCGGAAGATGTCGTGGTGGAACACGTACTTGATGCCCTCCTTGGTCAGGGCGAGCCGCGAGACGAACTCGTCGTCGGGACGCAGGGGCACCTTGTATTGCAGGTTCATGCGGGCGACGACGGCGTCGACACCTTTCTCGTGCATCTCGGCAAACGACAGGCCGCACTCTTTCAGGAACAGGTGTCGGGTGTGCTCACAGTAGTGCAGGTAGTTGGCGTTGTTGACGATGCCCTCGATGTCGCACTCGTAGTCGCGCACCGCCATACGGGTTTCAAAACAGTATTTCATCTTTCACTTTTTCTCCTTTTCACCTTTCATTAGCGCGAAGCGCGCAAATATTCGTATCCGAAGCGGCAACGCAGACAGTCGCGGCGGTCGCAGTATTCTCGCTTGAGCTGTATGAGCGCCTGCGAGTCGCCCGCCGACTTCACCGGCAGTCCGCACTGCTGCCACATGCGGATGATGTGGTTGTTCTCGGGTTTCAGCTGCTCCAGCAGGTCGAAGGCGCGGTCGCAGAGTTCCTCTTTCTGCCGGTGGCGCCCCACGGCGAAGAGCACGGGTATAGCCGTGTTGATGATGAGCAGGTTGAGTGAGCCGTAGCTGAGGTGCTTCTCGTTCTTGGCACTGAGCGAGCCGAAGGTGTAGTGCGTCTCCCAGTAGGGTGTGACGTGCGACGAGAGCAGCGTCTTCAGCTGGTCGACGGTCGTGCACTCCAGGAGCTGGCTCAAGCCCGCCTTGCGTTGGTAGTAGAGGTTGGCCAACTGCGACAGGCGGATATGGGGGAAGTTCTGGGGTCGCAGGCGCAGGAAGTTCCACTGTGCAGCGTCCATGGGCTGCATCCCAAACTTATGGGCCAGGTACTGGTACTCGTTGCGCAACCGGGCAAAGTAGCCGTCGTTCAGCGCGTCCTGCTGGTAGTGCTTCGGAATGGTGTCGAGCTCCAGCAGCCCGGCCTGCCCCATGAAGATGGCCTCCACCTGGAACAGGTCGTCGCGGTGGTGGTCGACGGCTTTCAGCGGCACGTTCCTCGCCCACTGCTCGAAAGTGTCGCTGTTGATGCTGAAGCCGTAGTTGCGGGCCAGTGTCACAAAATAGGCATCCTCCCAGGAGCCGCCGCACTGCTCGGCCCGCCGGCGTATGTCCTCGGTCTTGCGCTCCAGGCGCTCCGTCTGCAGGGCGGCCATCCATGAGTGGACGGTCAGCCGCGTCAGGTCGGGAATAATCTTGTAGCACGGCGGGTACTGGTCCGTCTTCTGCAGTTCGTCGTAGTTGTCGCGAATGTGCTGTGGCACGCTTAGCTGCAGCTGCGGCAGGTAGTGACCGACGGAGTTCTGCACGTCGCGGTCGACGGTCTCGCAGACGTGCAGCACCACATTGTCGTAGCGTGGGTCGCGGTCGTGGCCGTGCTGATACCAGTCGCTGGCGCGGTCGTGAATCTCGACATTGCCCACCCACAGCGTCCCGTCAATCTTCACTTTGGCGTTGAAGAAGTCCGGTCCGGCGTTGCGGTTATGCAGTCCCGGGTCGATGATTTCCACCCGCCGGCCGTCGGTAGTCAGCAAGTCGGTGAGTGGCAGCATCTTGTGCTTCCAAGTGTAGTGCAGTAGCTGTTCCATCTGCTTCTTTTCTCGCTTTTCGAGCACAAAGATACTAAAAAAACGTTATATTGCAAGGCTTTTTCGGAAATTATGATTAATTTTGCAGCGATTTATCCTTATAATTAAGAAACAAGCTATCAGACAGATATGAAGAAAAAGACTATTTCCACCCTGCTGACGCTCCTGGTGCTGCTCGCCGGTGAAGCAAGTGCCGTCACGCTGAAGCGCGTCAGCGTCCACGACCCGAGTGTCGTATGGGAGCACAACTCCAAGCGTTATTATATCATCGGTTCCCACCGTGGTTTTGCATGGACCAACGACATGATGAGCTGGACCAGTGCCAATCTGACGTGGGGCAAGGCGGGCAGCTCGGGAAGCGTCAACTTCAAGATGGCGTTCAACACCTGTACCACGACAAAGGTCACCATCGGCGATGAGGAAAAGGATTTCCAGAACTTCGACGCCGAAGGCTGGTCGAAGGCCTCCGGCGACGGCTACGACATCACGGGCAACATGTGGGCACCCGATATCATCTGGAACCCCGTGATGCAGAAGTGGTGTATGTATATGAGCATCAATGGCGAGGCCTGGAAGTCGAGCATCGTGCTCCTGACGAGCAACAACATTTCGGGCCCCTACGTCTATCAGGGACCGGTCGTCATCTCAGGCTTTGAGGCGGCCTCAAGCGCCAACTTCAGCTATAAGAAGACCGACCTGGAGTTAGTCCTTGGCACGCTGTCGAGCCTGCCTACGCGCTATACGGCCTACTGGGGCCGCCGCTGGCCGCATGCCATCGACCCCTGCGTGTTCTACGACCAGGAGGGCCAGCTGTGGATGACCTACGGTTCATGGAGCGGCGGCATCTGGATCCTGCAGCTCGACAAGAACACCGGCCTGCGCGACTACAACGCGAAGTACGCCGTGTTAGGCTCTGGCGATGCCGTCACCAGCGACCCTTACTACGGCAAGCGCATTGCCGACGGTTTCTATTCGTCGGGCGAGGGCTCCTACGTGGAGTATATCGGCGGCTATTACTACCTGTTTATCTCTAACGGCGGTCTGACGGCCGGCGGTGTGGCCAGCGACTACAACGCCGGCGGCTACCAGATGCGCGTCTTCCGCAGTGCCAACCCCAACGGCCCATACGTCGATGTGGCTGGCAACAAAGCCGTCTACACACAGTACAAGCTGAACTTCGGTCCCAACTCCTACAACTGCGGCGTCAACATCTTCGGCGCCTACGGCGACTGGGGCTATATGACCGACGGTGAACGCTCTCAGGGCCACAACTCGATTATTGCCGCTGAGGACGGACGCACCTACCTGGTCTACCACACCCGTTTCCAGAACGGCGGCGAAGGTCATGCCGTCCGTGTGCACCAAGTGTTCCAGAACCAGGACGGCTGGCTCGTGGCTGCCCCCTTCGAGTACACGGGCGAGAAGGTGAAGAGCGCCGACATTGCCACCACGGAGCAGATAGCGCTGAGCCAGATTCCGGGCATCTATCAGGTGCTGGTTCACAAGTACGGCCTCGACCACCGCAAGAAGGAACTGTGTACGCCCGTCGAGGTGTCGCTGAAGCCCGACGGCACCGTCAGCGGCGCCTACAGCGGCACGTGGGAGGTCGTCAGCGGCACGTCGTACGTCAACATCAAGCTGGGGGCCACCACCTACAAGGGTGTGATGGTGGAGCAGGGCTTAGACCGTAACACTGACAATATGACCGCCACGTTCACCCCCACGAAGGTGCCGGCCTTCACCGGTCTGGCCGGCAACGGCGTCACGATGTGGGCCTACCGCTCGGGCGACGACCCGACGGGCATCACCAATGTGAAGACAGCCGACTATCTCGGCAAGTGGTACGACATGCAGGGTCGCCGCGTTGACACGCCGACAGGCAAGGGTGCCTATATTCAGAACGGCAAGAAGTTTATCCTAAAATAACAGACATAACGACATGAAAATAGCATTAATAGGCTACGGCAAGATGGGCCGTATGATAGAGCAGATAGCCCTGGAGCGTGGCCACGAGATTGTGAGTATCATCGACATCGACAACCAGCAGGACTTCGACAGCCCTGAGTTCCAGTCGGCCGACGTTGCCATAGAGTTTACCGCCCCGCAGGTGGCTTACCAGAACTATCTGAAGGCGTGGGCCAAGGGCGTCAAGGTGGTCAGCGGCTCCACGGGCTGGATGAAGGAGCACGGCGACGACGTGCGCAAGGCGTGTGCCGAAGACGGTAAGACGCTCTTCTGGGCCTCCAACTTTTCTATCGGCGTGGCCATCTTCTCAGCCGTCAACCGCTACCTGGCAAAGATTATGAACCAGTTCCCGCAGTACGACGTCGAGATGGAGGAAACCCACCACGTGCATAAGCTCGACCACCCCAGCGGCACGGCTATCACGCTGGCCGAGGAGATTGTGGCCGAGATTGACCGCAAGTCCGCCTGGGCTGAGGACACCACCGACCCCAAGATGTTACGCGTGGACCACATACGCCGGGGCGAGGTGCCGGGCATTCACACCGTCCGCTACGACTCTGACGCCGACCTCATTACCATCACCCACGACGCCCACTCGCGCAAGGGCTTTGCCCTCGGTGCCGTGCTGGCTGCGGAGTACACGAAGGATCACGAGGGCCTGCTGACCATCAGCGATATGTTTAAATTCTGAAAGATTTGTTAAACAAGGGATGATGGCGCAACTTCTGTCCATGACATTGCGTCAAACCGGTGACAATCAATAGAAAGAGTTAGAATGGAAAAGAAAAAAGAATTCAATCCTCAGAAGCAGTGGGCGAAGTTCATCGTCGTACTGGTGCTCTACCTGCTGTTCCTCTACTGGGTCAAGTCGTGGTGGGGCCTGCTCGTCGTGCCCTTCATTTACGATGTCTATATCACGAAGAAAATCAAGTGGCAGTGGTGGAAGGAGTCGGAAGGGCCCGTCCGCTGGGTCATGTCGTGGGTCGATGCACTGGTCTTCGCCCTCGTCGCCGTCTACTTCATCAACCTGTTCTTCTTCCAGAACTACGTCATACCCTCCTCGTCGTTAGAGAAGTCGCTGCTCACGGGCGACTACCTCTTCGTGTCGAAGGTGAGCTACGGCCCGCGCATCCCTGAGACACCGCTGACGATGCCGCTGACGCAGCACACGCTGCCCGTCGTGGAGTGCAAGAGCTATATCGAGTGGCCGCACTGGGACTACCGTCGTGTAAAGGGCTTGGGCAAGGTGGAGCTGAACGACATCGTCGTCTTCAACTTCCCTGCCGGCGACACCCTCTGTTCGGCACCGCAGTATCAGGCCTACGACTTCTACCAGATGTGCTACGGCATAGGCTACCAGCTCTATCCGCAGCGGCCAAACCCCGACTCGCTGACGGCGGAGCAGCGGCTGAAGTTCTACCAGACGGTCTACCAGGCCGGACGCGCACAGATAGCAGCCAACTTCCAGGAGTACGGCGACATCATCACCCGGCCTGCCGACCGCCGCGAGAACTACGTCAAGCGCTGCGTGGGACTGCCGGGACAGACGCTACAGATCAAGAACCGCATCGTCTACCTCGACGGCAAGGCTAACAAGGAGCCCGACAACGTGCAGTACACCTACTACGTGAAACTGCGCCAGGGACTGCCCGACGAACTGATGCAGGACCTCGGCATCTCCATGGAAGACCTGATGAGCCTCAACCAGCTGGGCTACATGCCGCTGACCAGGCGTGCCGTCGACGTGCTCGGCGCCCGCAAGGACCTGGTGGAGAGCATCAAGCTCGTCACCGACGCCAGCGACCTGGACATCTACCCCCTGAACGGCAACAAGCACTGGACACGCGACGACTACGGCCCCGTCTGGATTCCCAAGAAGGGAGCCACGCTGAAGCTGACGCTCGACAACCTGCCCATCTACGAGCGACCCATACGCACCTACGAGGGCAACCAGCTCGAAGTACGCGACGGCAAGATCTACATCAACGGCAAGCCGTCCAACGAATATACCTTCAAGATGGACTACTACTGGATGCAGGGCGACAACCGCCACAACTCCGCCGACTCACGTTACTGGGGCTTCGTGCCCGAGGACCACATCGTCGGCAAGCCCATCTTCATCTGGTGGAGCAGCGACCCCGACCGCCGCGGCATCAACGGCATACGCTGGCACCGCCTCTTCCGCTTCGTCGATAATATCAAGTGAAGAGCTGTCTGAAGTTTCTCCTGGCGCTCGCCATCGCGCTTGTCATCATGCTTACGTTCAGGGCGCTGGTCTTTACCATCTACACGGTACCCGACTCCACGATGGAGCCGACGTTCAAGGCGGGCGACCGGGTGATGGTAAACCGTTGGTCGTACGGGCTACGCACCGGCGACGACGGACTCTTCAGCTACGGACGCCTCTGCCGTCAGCCCATCGACAAGGGCGACTGGCTGGCCGTCGACGACTCCCTGGGACGCGTGGTGATAGGACGCTGCACCGCCGTGCCGGGCGACACCATCCGCCTGCAGGAGCGCACGTTCATCGTGCCCGGCCGCACGACCACCTGTGCCCACCACGACTACTATCTCGTCGACCCCATCGGACTCGTACGCGAGCAGCAGATCATCGGCCGCGTCTTCATCGTCGTCTACAACCACACACCAGGCCGTGTCATTTGGCACGGCAACGACCCGTCGCGCCTACTGCTGCCACTATGAACGCCCTGCTCAGCACCACCTACTTCGGACCCGTCCAGTGGTACCAGAAGCTCTATCGGGCCGACAGCGTGCTGATAGAGCGCTGCGAGTCATTTCAGAAGCAGACCTACCGCAACCGCTGCCTCATTGCCACCACCCAGGGCATCCAGGCACTGACGGTGCCCGTCGAGCGTTCCGTACCTCGTACCTCGTACCTCGTACCTCGTATCAGCGACATCCGCATCAGCGACCACGGCCAGTGGCGCCACCTGCACTGGAACGCCCTCCAGTCGGCCTACGGCGAATCGCCCTTCTTCGAATTCTACGAGGACGACCTGCGTCCTTTCTTTGAGCCTCATTGGGAGTTCCTGCTCGACTATAACGAGGCCATCCGCCGGAAGATGTGCGAACTCATTGACATCCAGCCCCGCGTCGGCTACACCACCGAGTTCACCCGCTCCGCTGCCGATGACTTCCGCGACGCCATCCAGCCCAAGCATCCCGCTCCCGACCCTGACTTCGCCCCCCGACCCTACTATCAGGTCTACCGCCAGAAGCATGGCTTCCTGCCCAACCTCAGCATCCTCGACCTGCTGATGAACATGGGGCCCGAAAGCATCTTCTACCTCTAAGCCCATATCCCTATTATTGTAATTGCTGGACATTAACCACTACACCTTCGCTAACACGTCGTTCGGATAATAAATCTTGGTAACTTCTGGATGTTTGGGAACCTCCCGCAAGAACAGACCGTAATGTATCTCGTAGCCTTTTGCAAATGGTAAGCCTTTTGCAATCGTCTGGAGTCTTTCAAGTTCTTCCTTAGCATCAATAGCCTGGCTCCCATTCTGCCACTTGCATTCACCCAGGAAAAGATGTTTCCCATCAAAAGACTCTGCTACGACATCCAATTCCACAGGAAGATATTGGTCCTTTTCCTCGTTGTAGTAACTGCCCCACCAGCGAGATGCCATCTGATACATGATGTCATTGAACCCATGGGTACTAATGTAGTTCCTACACAACTCCTCCCAAGCTTGGCTGGTATAATCATTCTCCGTCTTCGTCAGCACATTCAAGACAGCTTGGCTGTTGCCCAACTCTATGAGTGAGCGATATGGAAGGACATAGCGATAATGAAAGCGTAACAACGGGTCGGAAATATGGTACAACCCTTTCTTACTCTTTTTCTCACTTTCACCAAAAGGAATCTCCTTAGTAATAAATCCCAGCTCTTTCAGTCTCGATAACTGCGGTGTAATATCTGTGGCCTGTTTTTCAGCACGCGATGCTATCTCAGAAAGTTTGTTAGCCCCATTACCGATAAACGATAATATGGAGGATGCCTGTACCGTATCGCGCATTTCATCGTACAATAACTTGGACGGCTCATCATATAGTGTCCCTTCTGGTGTCAGCAACAGGTTCTCTATGGCATCATGGATGCTGTCATAATTCTCGCGAAGTACCCAATATCTGGGAACGCCCCCCCAAACAGCATATTCTCGTACAGCCTGTTCAGCATCACAGCAAAGCGCCTGACTGACAAAAGAGGGAGCGATAGGTCGCATTTTCATGATTTCGTCAGCACGACCGTAAAGGGGTTCCTTGCTATCGAGGACAAAGCCCTGCATCATCTGCTGTGAAGAACCGCAGATAATCAGGTCGAACTTCAATTTCTTCTCATCAAGCAGTTTCTGAAGAATAGAAGGCAAGGCGGGACAACTTTTGACAAGGTAGGGAAATTCATCGAGGCAGACGATGATACGATGGTCAACGGATCTGTTAAGACTGACAAAAAGCGATTCCCACGTAGGATAGCTGGCCATACTGAAACCTTCGATGCTCATACCCACCGCAGCGGAGAACAACTGTCGCTGGCTTGGCTCGGAAGTCTTGTCGGCCAAGAAATAGATGTCACCGCGACTAAAGTCCATCACCTTTTTTATTAATGTGGACTTACCTATACGCCTACGGCCATACACAGCTATGAACTGAGGTTTTTCTCTCAGCAATGCCTTCTGCAATCGGGAAAATTCTTTCTTTCTATCAACAAACTCCATATTTCGCGACTTTTATTGAGCAAAGATAGGTTAATTTGGCTATCCAACAAAATCTTTTAGATATTATTAAGAATATAATTCTACTTTATAATAATTCTACTTTATAATTCTAAGAATTTCTGTTAGCCTATCAATGCGAGAGGCAAAATCCGAATATCATCAGCAGGAACTCCGTAACCATCATCGCTTTTTCATTTGTCTGCTGCAAATTTGATAAATTTTTCGAAATTATTGGCCAGAAGCACGGCTTCCTACCCAACCTCAGCATCCTCGACCTGCTGATGAACATGGGGCCCGAAAGCATCTTCTACCTCTAAGCCCATATCCCTATAGAACCACGAATTTCATAATGAACCTCTAGTAATCTGAATTACTCATTGAGTAATACTTTCTCAATGGTTAGCATGACTGAATAGTTACCAAATCACCCTGAAAATCATAAAAAATGTTTAGAGGGTTCAAAGTAGAATTAAGAACGAAGCATATTTCACATTTTTTTTGTACCTTTGCACGCGAAAGGATGCCGCTATGCTTTACCTCGAAAAGTCAGATAATCACAAAACGGCGAAAAAAATATGCGCATACACGTGCGAAAATATACGGCTTTGCCATTCGGTGAAGCTGCTCATGTTTTTGTTATCATTCAAAATAAGTATAATCTATTAAAAACTAAAAGCTTATGAAGCAAAAAGTATTTTATCTTTTCGCCCTGCTGCTGATGGCAGCGACGAGCGCCTGGGCGCAAGGCAGTGCGGTGACGCTGGCCGGTGGTACAGACGATGCCGCCAACTGGACCATCACCCCTGGTGCCGATGTGGCGGCGGGCAGCCAGGTGGCCGTCAGCTATGGCGGCAGCCTGAAGGTGAGCAGCCTCACGGCTGTGGAGACCTATATAGACAACGTGCTTAGCAACGGCTCGTTCGACAGCGGTACGAGCGACTGGTTTGGCTGGGGCGGCGACTCGCAGCGCGAATGGGACCAGACCGGCGGCACTGGCGGCAGTGGAGCCCTGAAGATTTCCGTTCTGACAGGCTACGCCAACATCTATGAATTAACGGATGGCATCGATATGGATGCCCTCGAAGTCGGCAAGACCTACGTGTTGCGCTTCAAGGTGCGCAGCAGCGGAACGGGACACGTGCAGAGTTGCGTGCAGCAGCCCAGCGGCAGCTATCCCGGCATAGGCTATAAAACGACTACGACGGGTACAGGCTGGACAACTGTCGAGAGCCAGATTACCATCCCTGCCGACGGTAACAGCTATACCCGCCTTTGCATCCAGACGGGCCTTGACGCTAACACCACCTATTGGATAGACGACGTGGAGCTGGGCGAGGTGAAGCAGCGCAGCGTAGCACTGACGGAGGTAGAGGCCGGCCGACAGTGGACGATGACCATGCCGAAGAACAGCGTGTCGCTGCAGGTGGACTACAAGCCGACGTACAAGGTGTCGTTCGTCGCGGGCACTAACTTCAAAGCCGGCGAGTGGACGCTCACTGACGCCAATGGCAATGCTCTGCCCACCGGAGGTCTGGCCTCCCCCGGCGACCAGGTGACCATCGTCAACAACGGCCACCGCACAGTGAACAGCCTCACGGCAGTGGAGAAATATATAGACAACGTGCTCGGCAACGGCTCGTTCGACAGCGGTACGGACGGCTGGTTTGGCTGGGGCGGCGATTCGCAGCGCGAATGGGACCAGACCGGCGGCACTGGCGGCAGCGGAGCCCTGAAGATTTCCGTTCTGACAGGCTACACCAACATCTATGATTTAACGGATGGCACCGACTTCGCAGCCCTCGGAGCCGGCAAGACCTACACATTGCGCTTCAGGGTGCGCAGCAGCGGCACGGGCCACGTGCAGAGCTGTGTGCAGCAGCCCAGCGGCAGTTATCCTGGCACGGGCTACAAAACGACAACGACGGGTACTGGCTGGACGACTGTCGAGTCACAGTTTACCATCCCTGCCGACGGTAACAGCTACACCCGCCTGTGCCTGCAGACGGGACAGGACGCTGGCGTCACCTACTGGATTGACGACGTGGAGCTGGGTGAGCTGAAGGAGCGTGCCGTCACGCTGACAGAGGTGGAGGCCGGCCGGCGGTGGACGTTCACCATGCCCGCCAACGCCGTGGAGCTACAGGCTAACTGCGAACGATACTACGTGACCGCTATGAACGGCACCGAGGATGCCGACAGTTGGACGACAGGAGCAACAAGAGTTGGCCAGCCCGTGACCGTCACCTACAACGGCACAAGGAAGGTGAAGAGCGTCAAGGCCAAGGTGAACCTGCTGGCCATCCCGCTGACGATGGAGGCTTTGACCGCAGGCACCATTGAGCTGAGAGCAGGCTATGGCCTTCCTATAGGTATTAAGTATGCGGTGAACGGTGGCAACAAGAAACTTGTCACTAACGGCACAACCATCTCCGGCCTGCAGCAGGGCGACAAGGTGGCGTTCTATGCTAACGGCGTCTGCACACAGTCTTATTATGATTACGATTTCAGTATTGACGACGGCACGGCCGAGGTAAAGGTCTATGGCAACATCATGAGTCTGTTGGACGAGGAGAACTATGCCACTGCCAACAATATAAAGGTAAATGACACTTTCAGAGGACTTTTCCGGAATAATACCAAGATAAAGGATGCCAGTGGCCTGCTGTTGCCGGCACAAACGCTGACAGAAAGTTGTTACGCATACATGTTTGAATGTTGTACGTCATTGGTCTCAGGTCCGGTGCTGCCAGCTCAGACGTTGACTGAAATGTGTTATATGGCCATGTTCAGCGACTGTTCGAGCCTGACTTCCTTGACGTGTTTAGCCACAAATATAAGTGCTTCGGGCTGCACCAATAATTGGACCTCTGCTGTGCCTGCCACAGGCACATTCACCAAGGCCGCAGGCATGACCGGATGGGAGACGGGGGACAGAGGTATCCCCAGCGGCTGGACTGTTAAGGAGGCAGAGCCAGGGTCGCTACCTGTCACCGCCATAGACGTTGCCATCACTCCCGTCGTGGGCACTGCCAACCAGTGGACGCTGACCATGCCCGAGAACAATGTGGAGTTAGAAGTGGAATACTATACCGAGTCAAAGGCCGCCGTGAAGCTGGCTGCCAGCGACGAGGGCGGAACGGCCACGCTGACAGACGCCACGTTTAAGCCGCTGACACAGGAAGACAAGGTGACGTCGGGCGACCGCTTCGTGCTGAACGTCAACCGGGAGGACGGCTACGACTTCAACGTGTCGCTCAGCACGGGCAACCTGAACATCAGCGAATTCAGCGAAGAGGAATACCAGAGCTATCTTGACTACGCCAAGGCGAACAACATCGCCGTGCCGCTGAACACGGTGCTGGCATGGGTGACGATGCCCTACGTTGCGAGTGGCGACCTGACAGTGACCGTGGACTTCCAGAAGCTGAAGAACTCCACCGTGCTCTATAAGCCCACGACGGCTGCGGAAGAGGTGTGGTGCCGCTTCGGCCTGAGCAACGGCACCCGAGAAGCCGTTAAGATGAAGTGCGACGCCGAGGTGGGCAGCGAGAAGGTGTGGTCGGTTAAGGTGTCGGCAGCCTCCACGCCGACTCAGGTGGCCTTCTTCACCACTGAGGAGGCTGCCAAGTCGAACAGTGCCGTGATGAACGATGCCGTGGTGAGCCAGTCGGCTGGCTCATGGACAACGGTGCCCAGTGGCCAGTACATCCTCATTGGCGGCAATGCCAAGACGGTGGTGGCCGCCTTCGTGGGCAATGCCGGTACGATGGCTGTCTATAACAGCGAGACGGGCGCGTTTGACGCCTCTTCCGACGCACAGGACGTGAGATACCAGATAGCCGTATGCACCACCGACGCCAACGGCAACGTGACCGAACCGGCCACCATCACGGCGGCCCCGGCCCCGGCCACCGCTCCCGAGGGCAAGACGTTTGCCCTGTGGAGCGTGCTGGAGGGTACGGCACCCAACAAGGTTGAGAAGCTCTACAGCGCCGGACAGACGGGCATCAGCATCAGCGAGAACACCATATTCAGTGCCGTATGGATGCCGCAGGCGCTGACGGCCACGCTCAACCTGAACGGCGGCACGGGTGCCGCCACCAGCAGCAATGTGGTCTACGGCCAGCCGCTGGCTATCGCGGCCGACCCGTCGCGCGAGGGCTTTGTCTTCGATGGCTGGACGGTCAGCCAGTCGGTCACCGAGAGCGGACAGCTCTTCGGCAAGGACTCGCCCTTCGACCTCAGCACGCCCATCACGGCCGACCTGGGCCTGACGGCGCAGTGGAAGCATGAGCACGACTACACCTGTTTCCAGATCAGCGACTTAGGCGAGGCCATGGCAAAATACCAGAACTACAATCATGCCGTACACATTGCTGCCTGCGCCTGCAATCACTTAGAGCTGCAGGCCCACACCTTCGACGCCAGCGGCCGCTGCGACTGCGGCTATGAGATGCCTAAGCCCTCGAAGGTGACGCTGAACGTGAGCTACGGCTATTGGAGTGACTACAACTATACTGAGAAGATACCAGGAATGCCCGAGGAGTTCTGGCAGGGTCAGGAGGTCTCTGTCGCTGCTCCTGCCACCTTGGGCGGCAGGCAGTTCCTGAAGTGGCAGTTCCAGGGCAAAGACGGCCTATGGCTGGAACTGACGGCCGACGACTACGTTGCGTTCCTCATCCAGCAGGACATCAACTTGCGCGCCCTCTACGTCAACCCCGTCACCGAGCCGCAGGTGGAGCTGAGTGCCCGCAGTTATCTGGACAAGGCCGAGGTGGAGGGACAGACCTACAACATGGAGAACGTGCTCTACCAGATGAACTACAAACTGCCCGACGGCTGCACATTCGTGGATGCCGGCATACGCATGGGCGACAACGGCGGCATCTCCTACTATGAACTGAAGGAGCGCACTTATACGATGGACGCCGAGTGCAAGGCCATCGGCGTGGGCATCTGTACGGTGACGAGCATCCTCAGCGGCGGCATCAATACGTTCGACGCATCGACCTCGGAGAAATACTATGCCGAGCGCGAGAACAGCGTGCTCGACGAGATGAGCGCCACGACGCTGGCAGAATACATGATGCAGAGCAAGCCCGTGAACGTGGAGAAATATCCGCCCATCTACTGGGGAACCAATGTACCGACCAAGGCCATGAGCGGCTCGATATGCACGATGCCACCGCTGCGCTTCATCCAGAAGAACAACGGAAAACACTGGATCTATGGCATCGGCTACCTGAAATACAAGGACGCGCAGGGCAACGTCAAGACCATCTGCACCGACGCGCTGCCCACGACCCGTGACAACATTCCTGACTACACCGTGACGAAGACCGGCACCGCCACAGCAGGCGCACGACAGGCTGCAGCCGCCCGCCGCGCTGCTACTCGCCCCCTCATGCGTGCTCCGCAGAACAATTCCGACGGCTTCGACATGAGCCTCGTCTTCGCCTCCGAGACACGGCTGACGGTCTATGTGGACGGCAAGTGGTCGGCCGCGCTCTCCGACAGCTACGGCTTCGGCGACAAGGCCGTCGTCACTGCTCCCGCTGTGGATGACAAGACATTCGCTTACTGGGAGGCCGAGGGCCAGCCCATCAGCACCGCTGCCACGCTGACGCTGACTATGAACGCCAACACCACGCTGCGCGCCGTCTATGACGGCAGCACACCGCAGAACGTCGGCGTAGGTGTCACGTCCATCACGCGTACCAGCGACGGCAGCCGTATTTCACTGCAGGCCATGGCCGACGCGCAGGCCACGGCGGCAGGCATCGTCTATAGCACCACCGCCACGGGCGACGCACTGACGATTGGTGGCGACGACGTGACCCAGGTGGCAGCCGAGACCATTACCGATGCCACCACGCAGATGCCCGCCAGCGTGCTCGACGAGAACCACTGCTGGATGCTGCAGATTACACCGCAGGACGCTGCTGCTGTCTATCACGTGCGTGCCTACGCTACCATCGGCGGCAACACCGTCTATAGCAATGTCCATGACGTGACGCTCGCCGACCTCCAAGGCGGCATACAGCGCATCTGCAACCTGGAGGGCTTCAAGCCCGGCATCACCGATGCTATGGCAGAGGTACAGGGCAGCATACTGACTCTGAATGAGGCCACGGACAACGCCGCCACGCTGGCTGAATGGAACGGTCGCGAGGCCAACGTGACGCTGACGCGCACGCTGCAGACCGGTGGCTACAACACGTTCGCCGTGCCGTTCAGCATGGCCATCCCCAGCGGATGGACAGTGAAGGAACTGAGCAGCGCATCGTTCAGCGAGGGCGTATTGACGCTGAACTTCGGCAATGCCGCCAGTATCGTGGCCGGCAAGCCGTATCTGGTGAAGGTGAGCGCAACCACCAACCTCTCTTCAGCAGCCTTCACGGGTGTGACCGTCAGCAAGGATGCCGTGCCCTTTACCTCTACCGACGTAGACTTCATCCCCACATTGGGCGCAACGACCGTTACGGGCGACGCGAAGAGCATCCTCTTCCTCGGAGCCGAGAACAAGCTGTACCATCCCAATGCCGAGAACTCATCGATGAAGGGCTTCCGCGCCTACTTCCAGCTGAAGGGTGAGGCTGCCCAGGCCCGCGCCTTCAACATTGATCTCGGCGACGGCGAGGCCACGGGCATCATTTCGGTCAGCGGTTCAGAGTCAATGGTTAACGATTCTGACGGCTGCTACGACCTGCAGGGTCGCCGCATCAAAGGTAAGTCCACTCGGAAGGGCATCTACGTGAGCAATGGTAAAAAGACTGTCATCAAATAAAGAATGGAGGATACGACAATGATTAAGAAAGTAACCGATTTTGATCGCTTGCAGAAGCAAGCATACGTGAAGCCGGCGATCCAGGTCGTCGTGACCGATATGAAACAGCAGATGCTGGCTGGCTCAATAACCAGCGTAGCCAGCACAGGCCTTGATGCCGAGGAAGAACTCATTCTGCAGGGCGATGGCGAGCCAACAACAGGCAACCCATGGAACTTCGCTTGGTAAGCATATAACTGAACTTTTCAACCCTTTTTATGAACAACGAATTAAAACGAATGAAACGATCCGTTTTAATTCGTTGTTTTTAGAAAATATAAAGGGTGGGAAACTTAAATTACACTCATTTAATAATGAACAAAGATTTTAAGATTTAAAAGATTTTGAGCTATCCATAGATAAGGAGGCCGTGACGTTTTTCTGTAAGGCCGTGACGTTTTTCCGGTTCAGGTGTCAGTGCAGGTGAGGGCATTGGTGCGACCTACTCGAATCTGTTTGCCGCTGATCATCAAGCAGTTAAGTGCCAGGTGCGCCGGGTGTGGGTCACTTGTCTGTAACACAAATAGAGGCTACAGCCGTCGCACACAGTAGGTGAAGCGCGCCGTATGCCTTGACGAGACTGAAGGGGTTGTAGATATCGGTCAGCAGCGGAACGAACAGGAGCGGACATATCATGCATATCATTTCACGGTAACAGTCTGGCCAGCCTCCATCTGGAGCGTCTGACTCTTGTTATTATATAATAAGGTGACGCTGCCAGCATGCTTGGCTCTGACTTCGGCAGACTGCACACGACCGTCTTTCCACTCGAAGCTGACTTCATAGCCACCGCGGGCACAGAGACCGCTGACCCGCCCTTCGCTCCACTCCTGCGGCAGGGCAGGCAGCAGTTCGATGAAGCCGGCATGCGACTGCATCAGCATCTCGCAGACGCCCGCCGTCCCGCCGAAGTTGCCGTCGATCTGGAAAGGCGGATGGGCATCCATCAGATTGGGATAGGTGCCGCCGCTGCGTCGCCGGTCGGAGCCACGGTACTTGTCGGGCGAGACGTAGGTAAGCAGCTTCTTGTAAATATGATAAGCCTGCGGGGCATTGTGCAGCCGTGCCCACAGATTGATGCGCCAGCCGGTAGACCAGCCCGTGGTCTGGTCGCCCTTCAGCTCCAGCGTGCGCTGACAGGCTTTAAGAAAGTCTTCCTTGCTGAGCTGGTTGGGTACGGCCAAGACGGCGTTGTCGGGCAGGTGTTGCAGCTTCAGGTAGTGCTGTCCGGGATAGAGCCCTATGAGGTGACTCTGGTGGCGATGTTTGGGGTCGTAGTCGGCCCAGTCGTAGTACCACTCGTTGAGGTCGCCCTCCTTGCCAACGGTGTAGGGGCGGAGCTTGACAATATGCATCATCAGGTTCACGCGGTAGGCCGTCAGCGCACCGACAGCCTGGCGCAGCATCCTAGTCTGGACACTGTCTGCCATCGCTTCCTGCACCACGGCGTTCATCAGGTCGATGGCTTCCGTTGTTGCCTGGCGGGTGTTCTCCAGCAGTTCGCGGATAATGGCGAGGTCGGCTGTGCCGCCGTAGCAGGTCATGCCGTGGTAGCCGCTGTCGGTGACATACTCATTCTCCGGCGACGTGCTGGGGGCAGTAATAAGTTCTTTCTTGTCGTGAGGATTCTGGATGAGCCACTCCATACAGAAGTCGGCAGCCCCCTGCATCAGCGGCAGGGCGGTGCTGAACAGATAGGCGGCATCGCGGGTGAAGAGGTAACGCTCCCAGAGCGTGTTGACAAGCCAGGCGCCACCAAGATTCCAGTTGGCCCACTCGGGCTTCTCGCGCTTCTCGCCCACGGGGTTGGTCATGGCCCAGATGTCGCTGTTGTGACTGGCGCACCATCCATGGCCGACGCCGTAGTAATTACGGGCAGTGTGCTGACCATTGGCGGCCAGCGCCTTGACAAAGCCGTCGAGCGGCTCGGCCATCTCTGCGAGGTTGGCAACAAAGGCGGGCCAGTAGTTCTCCTGCAGGTTGATGTTCATCGTATAGTTGCCGCGCCACGGCGACCACAGGTGGGGAGTCCAGAGCCCCTGCAGGTTGGCAGGGACGCCAGGGGTGCGGCTACTGCTGATGAGCAGGTAGCGGCCGTATTGGAAATAGAGGGTTTCCAGATAGCGGTCATCCTGAGAGTCGCGGAGCAGGCGGTCGGTGGGAATATCCTGCCTGGCGTCGCGGTCCGACAGCGGGCCCAGCCGCAGCTTCACACGGTCGTACAGGGCTTTGTAGTCGGCAAGATGACGGGCGAGGAATTCCCCGTAACGATAGTCCTGGGTGTGACGGATGTCGTCGATGGCATTGTCGAGATAGGGGGCTCCCTCGCTGACGGGATGTTTGTCGAAGCCGTTGAAGCTGGTTTCATTGACAAGGTAGATGACAGCTTCACGGGCATTGATAATAGTCAGCGAAGAGTCGGCAGACGAGACCTCACCGTCGGTCTCTACCCTGGCAATCGTAGCGAAATGGATGCTCTGCTGCGGGTCGCCCATCGCGTGGCCGGTCATCATGAGCTGTGGTTTCCCGGAGTTGCCGGTCGGCTTTACCTCATGAGGCACCTGTGCCGTCAGCGTGATACGCACGTTGACGTCGCCAGCCAGACGGACAGCGATGAGCTTGTCGGGATGGGAGGCGAAATACTGGCGGGTAACGGTTCTCCCGTTACGCACATAGCCGTCGCTGACAACGGCGCTGTCGAGCGACAGCTGGCGCCGGTATCCCTCCGTCGCTCCACGATTGAGGTCGACGATCTGCAGGGTGCCCAGAGGCTGGTAGTACTGCGAGTTAGGCCCCTGCACACGCAGCTGGAGCGAGTCGGCAGCACAGTAGTCTTCGCGGAACAGTGCCTCGCGAATCCTGGGAATCCACTGGTGGGCATCCTTGTCAAGGTCCTTGTCAACGGGCTTGCCCGTCCACAGGGTGATGTCGTTCAGGTGGATGGTACAGGTGTCGGTGCCTCCATAGACCAGTGCACCCAACTTCCCGTTGCCTATGGGAAGCGACTCTTCAAAATAGCGGGAGGGCAGGTCGTACCACAGCAACATTGGCCGCTGCTGCCGTGCTGTTGCTGGGAGCATGGCCGGCAGGAAAATAAAAAAGGAGAACCACCGTGATTCTCCTTTCAGTTTGTCAAGCATCGATATTCGCATAAGTGGCATTCTTTTCGATGAACTGTCGGCGCGGCTCAACGTCGTCGCCCATGAGCATCGAGAATATCTCGTCGGCCTCGGCGGCGTTCTCGATGGTCACCTGCTTCAGCAGTCGGTTCTCAGGGTTCATGGTCGTCTCCCACAGCTGTTCGGGGTTCATCTCACCCAGGCCTTTGTAGCGCTGGGTGTGCAGACTCTTGTCGTCGCTGTCGCCAGCCACATACTTGTCGATGAAAGCCTGGCGCTGCTGCTCTGTATAACAGTACTCAGACGTCTTCTTATACGTACACTTATAGAGCGGTGGTGTGGCGATATAGAGGTGACCGCCCTGGATGACCTGCGGCATGAAGCGGTAGAAGAGGGTCATAATCAGCGTGTCGATGTGCGAGCCATCGACGTCGGCGTCGGTCATGATGATAATCTTGTCGTAGCGCAGCTTGTCGATATTGGCTTCCTTGGAATCCTCGCCATCGACGCCGAAACGGACACCGATCGACTGGATGATATTCATGACGGACTCAGCCTCGAAGACACGGTGCCACTGTACCTTCTCGACGTTCAGAATCTTTCCACGCAGCGGCAGGATGGCCTGGAAGTGGCGGTCGCGGCCCTGCTTGGCAGAACCGCCTGCGGAGTCACCCTCGACGAGGAAGATCTCGCAATCCTTGGGATCCTTGTTGGAGCAGTCGGCCAGCTTACCTGGCAGACCGCCACCCGTCATCGGGTTCTTACGCTGCACACTCTCGCGGGCCTTGCGGGCGGCGATACGGGCGGTGGCGGCGAGAATCACCTTCTCGCAGATGGTGTGAGCCTCCTTCGGATGCTCCTCCAGGTAGTTCGTCATGGCCTCGCCAACGGCCTTCTGTACGGCACCGTTGACCTCGCTATTGCCCAGCTTCGTCTTCGTCTGGCCTTCGAACTGCGGCTCTGCCACCTTGACGCTGATGATGGCCGTCAGACCCTCGCGGAAGTCGTCCTGAGCCACCTCAATCTTGGCTTTCTCAATCTGCTTGCGCAGCTGGTCGTCCTCGTCGGCATACTTCTTGAGCGTACGGGCCAGAGCAATGCGGAATCCGGTCAGGTGGGTACCGCCCTCGATGGTGTTGATATTGTTGACGTAGGAGTGGATGTTCTCCGAATAGTCGTTATTGTAGAGCAGCGCCACCTCGATGGGCACACCGTCTTTCTCGGTCTTCAGGCAGATGGGGTCGCCAATGATCGACGTGCGGTGACGGTCGACGTAGCGGACAAACTCCTTCAGGCCCTCCTTGGCGTGGAACACCTCGGGCTGGCGCAGGTTGCCTTCCTCGTCGGGACGCAGGTCGGTGAGCGTGATGGTAATGCCGGCATTGAGATAGGCCAGCTCACGCATACGGCGGGCAATGATGTCATACTTGTACTCGGTCGTAGTGAAGATGGTGCCGTCGGGCCAGAACTGCTGACGCTTACCCGTTCGGTCGGTGTCGCCCACGATCTTCACATCGTAGAGAGGCTTACCCTTCTCGTATTCCTGCTGGTAGACATGGCCGTTACGATAGACTTGCGACATCATGTGGGTGGACAGGGCGTTGACACAGCTGACACCGACGCCGTGGAGACCACCGGACACCTTGTAGGAGCCTTTGTCGAACTTACCGCCGGCATGGAGGACGGTCATGACGACCTCAAGGGCCGACTTGTGCATCTTCTCGTGCTCGTCGACGGGGATACCACGGCCGTTATCCTCGACAGTGATGGAGTTGTCTTCGTTGATAGTGACCTCGATATGGGTACAGTAACCGGCCATGGCCTCGTCGATAGAGTTGTCGACGGTCTCGTTGACCAGATGGTGCAGTCCTTTCTCACTGATGTCGCCAATATACATGGCGGGACGCTTGCGGACTGCCTCCAGTCCCTCAAGCACTTGGATGTTACTCGCGGAGTAGTTTTCCTGCTCCTGCTGAATCATTTCGTCTGTCATTTTTTCTTAGTTTGCTATTTGGCTGCAAAATTACAAAAAAACGAGCAGATAAACGAAGTTTATGTGCTAAAAAACCACAAAAAAGCCGTACTCCACAGACGTGAAATACGGTTTCCATATTGCTTGGGTGATTTACTTATCCCAGCTTGTTGATGTGAAGGCAAAGACTCGACTTCAGGTTAGCGGCCTTGTTCTTGTGAATGATGTTGGTCTTGGCCAGCTTGTCGAGCATCTTCTGCACCTTCGGGTACAGTGCGACAGCCTCGTCCTTGTTAGTCATGGCACGCAGCTTACGTACGGCGTTGCGCATGGTCTTTGCATAATACTTGTTGTGAAGCGCCCTTTTCTTCTCCTGGCGGATTCTCTTCACAGATGATTTGTGATTTGCCATTTTTTTGTTTGTTATTATTTTGGTTTATGTGTTAAAGCCTGAGGGTCTTATGCCGCAAGGACTGCCCGGGCTGACTCTACTGAGCCCTCCGCCACCTTATCCCCGTCAGCACGGGTAGCACTTGGCTGTGCAGATGGCAGATTTAACGGTTGTAGTCCCTAGGAGAGTCGAACTCCTCTTTAGAGAATGAAAATCTCTCGTCCTAACCGATAGACGAAGGGACCGTCGCCACAAAAGCGGGTGCAAAGGTACGGCTATTTTTTTGAATAGCCAAATTTTCTTAAAGAAAAATGCTCGTGATTGCTGATTTTTATGTAATTTTGCACGTATGTTGAAGAAAACAGAAGCCATCGTACTGCGCGCCTTCAAGTATGGCGAGTCGCGGATGATTGTCGATATGTACACCCGCGACCATGGACGGCTGTCGTTTGCCGTGCCCCTGCCGAAGACGTCAAAAGGGCGACTGAAGAAGCAGCTCTTCCAGCCGCTGACACTGCTCAGCATCGAGGTCGACGTGCGACCGCAACAGCAACTGCAGAAACTGGCAGGCGCCGCCATCCTTACGCCACTGCCGACGCTGCAGACAGAGCCGGCGAAACTGTCGATGACACTCTTCCTCGACGAGTTCCTGTATCATGCCCTGAAAGGGGAGCAGCAGAACGTCCCGCTCTTCGACTATATCGTCAACAGTCTGCAATGGCTCAACGGCGCCGAAGGGCCAACAGCCAACTTCCACCTGGTATTCGTCATGCGTATGGCAAGGTTCCTGGGGTTCTACCCCAACCTCGACGGCTACAGCCCGGGCTGCTACTTCGACCTGCGAGCCTCGACGTTCTGCCAGGAACCGCCCGTCCACCGCGACCTGCTCCTGCCACAGGAGGCCGAGAAGGTGCAGCTGATGATGCGCATGGACTACGCTACGATGCATCTGTTCCGCCTGTCGCGCAACGACCGAGGGCGACTGCTAGAGATAGCACTGGCGTATTACCGTATCCACCTCCCCGCATTCCCCGAGCTAAAGTCGCTCGGGGTATTGCAGGAGATGTGGGGATAAAAAAATTACAGCAGGTTCATCGTGTCGGTGGCAATCATCAGCTCCTCATCGGTGGGGATGACGACAACTTTCACGCGAGAGTCATCGGCAGAGATGACAGCCTCCTCGCCACGGACCTGATTCTTCTGCTCGTCGAACTTCACGCCAAGGAACTCAAGGCCCTTGCAGACCTCAGAGCGCATGCTGACCTGATTCTCGCCGACACCAGCGGTGAAGACGATGACATCGAGTCCGCCCATGGCTGCGGCGTAGGCGCCGATGTACTTCTTGATACGATAGAAATACATGTCCTGAGCCAGTTTTGCACGTGGATCGCCCTCCTTGGCAGCGTTCTCCACGTCGCGCATGTCGCTCGAACCGCCAGTGAGACCGGCTACACCGCTCTTCTTGTTCAGCAGGTTCGACATGCCGTCGGCGTCAAGCCCCAGCTTCTTCTCGATGAACGTCACGGCACCGCCGTCGATGTCGCCGGCACGGGTACCCATGACAAGACCCTCGAGCGGGGTAAGACCCATTGACGTGTCGATACACTTACCGTCGACGACAGCAGCGATGGAGCCGCCGTTGCCCACGTGACAGGTAACCATCTTCGTGCCCTCGGCAGAAATGCCCAGGAACTCGCACGCACGGGCCGACACATAGCGGTGGCTGGTGCCGTGGAAGCCATAGCGACGGATGCCGTACTTCTCGTAGAGCTCGTATGGAATAGCATACATATAAGCCTTCGGCGGCATGGTCTGATGGAAGGCCGTGTCGAAGACGCCCACCTGGGGCAGACCCGGCATCAGCTCCTTGACAGCGTTCACACCCTTCAGGTTGGCAGGATTATGCAGGGGAGCCAGCTCGGAACACTTCTCGAACTCCTTCAGCACCTCGTCGGTGAGCACCACCGACTTGTTGAACTTCTCACCGCCGTGCACCATACGGTGACCAACGGCGTCAATCTCGCTGAGCGACTTGATGACGCCAATCTCAGGATCAGTGAGCAGCGAGAAGATGAACTTCACACCCTCGGTATGCTCGGGTATGTCGTGCATAATCTGCTTCTTCTCACCATTGGCGAGCTTTACCTTCACAAAGGCACCGTCCAAACCCACGCGCTCGGCGCCGCCACTGGTCATCACACTCTTGTCGTCCATGTTGTAGAGGGCGTACTTAATCGAACTGCTCCCACAGTTAAGAACCAAAATTTTCATCTTCTTGTTATTTTTAGGAAAGAAATTTTCGTAATTTTACGTAATTTTTCAATCAGGGAAAATATGGCGTTTGTAGTTTTCTTGGGTAAGCAAGATAAATCGGTTAACATCCTCATCAAAGATATAACGCTCGGCTCTGAGGCTTCTTTCTCCGAAATTTAGCAGGACACCTTCCAGCTGTCTGGTGATACGCATATAGTTGAAGAGTTGGGCCCGATGATTCGAAATAATCTTATCAACTGCTTTTAATTCAATGACGATACCCTTGTAGAAGAAATCTGCGTAGTAGGTCTTTTCCAAAAGCATATCTGTGTAATACAGACGCAGTTGCTTCTCCCTTTCGGCGCCCATACCTTGCAGTTGCATCTCCTTGGCAAGAGCTTCTTGATAGATGGGTTCAGCCATACCATAGCCCAACGTGTTGTAGACCTCCATGGCTGCTCCCACTACCTCATAGATGTCAAGATACTCTTCCTTCGTAATCATCTCGACAGAAAATTACGTTAAATTACGGAAATTTCTTTCAATTAATTAATAAACCATTTCTTTCCTCACGTCCATTTATTTCTTTGCGTCCATAGCCTGGCAGGCGGTGATGGCAATCATGTAGTAGATATCATCGACAGAACAGCCGCGAGAGAGGTCGTTCACCGGACGGGCAATACCCTGCAGGATGGGACCGATGGCGATAGCATCGCCGAGACGCTGCACCATCTTATAGCCGATGTTTCCTACCTCGAGGTTCGGGAACACGAGTACGTTGGCCTTGCCGGCAATGTCAGAGCCGGGAGCTTTCTTGGCGCCGACACTGGGAACGAGAGCGGCATCGGCCTGCAACTCGCCGTCAATCTTCAGGTTCGGGTCGAGCTCCTTGGCCAGACGCGTAGCCTCAATCACCTTGTCGACAACCTCATGCTTGGCAGAGCCTTTTGTCGAGAAGCTCAGCATAGCGACACGCGGGTCGGCAAAACCTGCTACCGACTTAGCCGTCTGTGCCGTGCAGACAGCAATCTGTGAGAGCTGGGCTGCATCAGGCATGGGCGTAACGGCCACGTCGCCAACGACAAGCACGCCATCCTCACCATACTGCTTCTGCTTCGAGATGAGCAGCAGACCACCACTGACACAGGTGATACCCGGCTGACACTTAATAATCTGCAGGGCAGGACGCAGGGTGTCGCCAGTAGTAGAGAGGGCACCACTGATCTGGCCGTCGGCGCCTTCGGTCTTGATAATCATACAACCAAGGTAGAGCGGGTTCTTCACCAGCTTGCGGGCTTCCTCAACGGTCATGCCCTTCGACTTGCGTATCTCGGCCAGCTTCTCAGCCAGCTCCTCACTCTTCTCATAGTTCTCCGGATCGATGAGTGTAGCCTTACCGACATTCTTCAGGCCCTTCTCCTTGGCCAGGGCTTCCACCTTGGCCGGGTTGCCAATCAGAATGATGTCGGCCAGGTCGTCGGCCAGGGCACGGTCGGCAGCACAGAGTGTACGCTCCTCCTCTGCTTCGGGGAGCACGATGCGCTGCTTGTTACTCTTGGCACGCGCAACGATTTGACTTAATAAATCCATAGTTTGTTCTTAATATTAAATAGGTTTGATAAAATGCTGTCTGCAAAAGTACAAAAATTAATCCGAACGCCGCAACGATTCGGCGTATTTTTCAGAAAATTAAGTGAAAACCTTTACGTGAAGAGAAAAAAAAGTCTTAACTTTGCACCTTAGAAAAGAAAAGTACACATGAAAGAGAAGCTGAAATGGCTAAGTCCTGCCCTTGTCGCAACTGCCCTTGTCGGGGCGGTCTACTGCCTTTTGAAGTATGAAAGTGACTATCTGTGGAAGGCGCAGGAACTGAATTTGTTTCTTGACACACCGCTGTACCTGAAGGAGTTGTCGGTGAAGTCGGGCTGGCTGTTGGCATGGCTGGGCAGCTATTTTACGGAGTTCTTCTATAAGCCGTGGCTGGGCGTGGCCACACTTGTAGGCTGGTGGCTGTTGCTGATGGCAGTCGCAGGCCGCACGTTCCACGTCCCCCTGAAGTGGGCCGTCGTCCTGCTCGTACCCGTGGCGGCCCTGCTCGTCACCGATGTTGACTTGGGCTACTGGCTATACTACCTGAAGCTGCGCGGTCATTTCTTTGCTGCCGCCATAGGCACAACACTGGCGGTGGCAGCAGTGTGGATATTCCGTCTGCTGCCCTCCCGGCTGTTCCTACGTCCTGCCTTCATGGTAGTGAGTACAGCCTTGCTCTATCCGCTGGCCGGCTTCTACGGACTCTTGGCCACACTGCTGATGGGGGTGCTGGCATGGCGGTTGGACGACATGCGACTCAAAGACCGTCTCGCCACCACCGCCATTGCCCTGCTGTGCATCGGCATCGTCCCGCTGGCCTATTATAACTATGTGTTCTGCGAGACGAGCATAGAGAACATCTACTGGACAGCATTGCCGCTGTTTACCATAGACAAGGAGTACCCTGTCTACTATCTGCCATACGGTGTCCTCGTCCTGTCGCTCATCGTCATAGCAGCGCTCTACGGCAGCCACCGAGAGACAGCCGTCAGGAAACCCATTGTCTGGCTGGCCTGTCAGGTCGTCCTGACTGCCCTGCTGGTATATGGCGTCAGCCTGGGCTGGTACCGCGACAATAACTTCCACAAGGAACTGACCATGCAGCACCTGATGGATCAGCTCGACTGGGAGGGTATGCGTCAGGAGGCGGCCAGTCTTAACGACGAGCCTACACGCGCCATCGTCATGATGAAGAACCTCGCCCTCTTCCGCCTGGGTCGTCAGGGCGATACGATGTACAACTACAAGACCGGCGCCAAGGCCTGCGACGCCCCGTTCCCTGTCTCCATGGTCGAGGTCATCGGCGTCCCTCTCTACTACCACTACGGCCAGTACAACTTCGGCTACCGATGGTGTATGGAGGACGGCGTGGAGTACGGCTGGCGCGTCCATAACCTGAAATACGTCTCCCGCTGTATGCTGGTTAGCGGTGAGCCGCGCATTGCCAGAAAGTATCTGGCCCTGCTGAAGCACACCCGCTACTACCGCGAATGGGCAACACAGTACGAACGCCTGGCCGACCCGAAGGTGCTGAAGGCATCGACGGAGTTTGCTCCCATCCTGCACCTGACGCAGAGCACCGACCAGCTGATCAGCGACAACACCCTGGTAGAGATGTTCCTGATGCACCAGTTTGCCTCTAATGTCAGCAACGACACACTTTTCCAAGAGCAGGCCGTCTACTCTGCCCTGTGGACCAAGGACATCGCCACCTTCTGGCAGTGCTTCTTCCGCTATGCACAGAGTCATATCGGGAAGTCCATGCCCATTCACCTTCAGGAGGCCGCCTATCTCTACGGTCAGCTGGAGAAGAATGTCGACACCAGCAAGATGCCTTTCGACAAGAGTGTCGTGCAGACTTACAACGAGTTCATGCAGACGGCACGGCAATACAGCAACCTGTCAGAGGAGCAGATGGGGCAGATGATGTATCCGCGCTTCGGCCACACCTTCTATTATGAGTATTACTTCATTCGCAACCAGAAACTATATTAGCCCACGACCATGAAGAGAATTCTGTTCTACGCGGTGACCCTGCTGGCCACACTCACGGCCTGCCACGACACACAGGTTCCTGAGACCTACACCAAGGTGAACAAGGCACCACACATATACCCTGACTATAAGGACGTGACCATCCCCGTTAACATTGCGCCACTGACGTTCGAGTGGGACGGCTCCTGCGACGAGATTGTTGCACGCTTCACTGCCGGCAATCAGCAGATGGTCTGTGGCGGCGAGGCCGTACAACCCGCTGTGAAGGAGTGGCGCCAGCTGCTAACGGCTGCCACGGGCAAGGATGTCAAGGTCGAGGTGTTCGTCCGTCAGGGCGATGCGTGGACGGGCTACCGTCCTTTCACCATCACAGTGTCGCCCGACAGTATCAATCCCTATATCAGCTACCGTCTCATCTCGCCCTCATACGTCACATACGAGGAGCTGACCTTGAACCAGCGTTGTCTGGAGAACTACGACGAGCGGGTGATGGTCGACAACATGCTGTGCAGCACTGAGGTCAACGGCCAGTGCGTCAACTGCCACAACTACCAGCAGTACAACCCGCGCCGCATGCAGTTTCACGCCCGTCAGAACCACGGCGGAACAGTCATCAGCTACGACGGTCATCTGCGCAAGATCAACATGCGCAACGACTCCATCCTCTCTGCAGGCGTCTATCCCGCCTGGCATCCCTGGCTGCCGCTCATCGTCTACTCCACCAACCGTACCAGCCAGACTTTCCACACGCGCCATCACAACAAGATTGAGGTGTTCGATGCTGGCAGCGACCTCATCGCCTACGATGTAGAGAAGAACGAGGTAACCAACATCGAGAACGACACTACTGAGTTCGAGGTGTTCCCGGCCTGGGCGCCCGACGGCAAGACACTCTACTACTGTAGCGCCCACTTTGAGTTCCGTGACACTATAGACCACAGCACTGAGGTCATCTTCAGGGCCAAGGAGGTGAAATACAATATCTACAAGAAGACATTCGACCCAGAGACCCTACAGTTCGGGCCTCACCAACTGGTGTTCCAGGCCGACTCACTTGGCAAGAGCGCCACACTGCCCCGCGTTTCACCCGACGGGCGCTACCTCATGTTCACCCTGGGCAACTACGGTGTGTTCCACATCTGGCACCACGAGGCCGACCTGTATCTCATGGACTTGAAGGACGGCACGGTACGCGCTATGGACGAGGTCAACTCGCCCGACACCGAGAGCTACCACTCCTGGTCGTCGAACGGCCGTTGGATAATCTTCAGCAGCCGACGCGACGACGGCGACTTCACCCGCCCCTTCATGGCCCACATCGATGCTGCCGGACGGGGCAGCAAGCCATTTGAACTGCCGCAGGCCGACCCCGACTACCACCGTCAGTTGCTCAAGAGCTATAACATCCCCGAGTTCATGCACGGTCCCGTCGAGGTGACTCCCCAGGCGTTCGCCCGCTTGCTGAAGGACAGCGACGGCGAGGCGGTGAAGTACGTTCAGAAACTCAGCCAATAGAAGAAAATGGACCAATACAATATCATTACCGACAACAGCCACGGACTGTTTGAAGAACGTCTCGATAATGTATGCCACCAGGTGAAGGACTACCTGTCGGAAGAACAGCGTTCGCAACGCACGCCCCGCTATGTCAAAGTGTTTCTCAGCGACATTTCCAATCAGGCGGCTCTACTGCGGCAGTCGCCGCTGATGACAGAGCTTATCGGCAGCACACCCTGCACGCTCATCCAGCAGTCGCCATTAGGTGGTGCCAAGATAGGACTGCTGCTGAAAACCAGCGATGAGCCCGACGTATTCACCCTTCATAGCCTCCGGCTGACCGACGACGAGATCTCCAATTTCGGCTCCTACGTACAGACGGTCATGCTCTTCGATAAGTATCTGGCCCTGCTCAAGGCAGAAGGGCTGAACATGAAAGACCACTGCGTGCGCACCTGGATCTACGTCCGTGATATTGACACCAACTACGACGGTGTGGTGAAGGCTCGTAATGACATCTTCCGTCAGCACGGCCTCACTGTCGACACCCACTTCATCGCCAGCACAGGCATTGGCGGTCGTACGGAGGGAAAGAACGTCTGTGTGGCCATCGACTTCCTGACAGCCCGCAATATCAAGCCTGAAGACAAACTCTACCTCAAGGCCCTCGACCACCTGAACCCCACCCACGAGTACGGGGTAGCCTTCGAGCGCGGCGTCCGCATATCGTTGCCCGGCAAGTACCAATACTTCATTTCTGGTACGGCCAGCATCAACCACCGCGGCGAAGTCATCAACGTGGGCAACGTGACGAAACAGACTGCCCGCTTGCTGGAGAACATCAGTGCACTGCTGGCAGATGGCGGAGCTACGATGGCCGACGTCAAGTACTTCATCATCTATCTGCGCGACATTGCCGACGCCAATGCCGTTGAGGCTTATATGGACAATGCTTATCCCGCCGTTCCGCGAATCATCACCTACGCCAAGGTGTGCCGGCCGGCGTGGCTGGTAGAAATGGAGTGTATCGCCGAACGGGCAAGATAACTCAGAAAACGGAATAATACGGGATTGGCTTTCAGTTCAGGTCCTTCGTCAGGATGCTCTCCAGTTCCTCTGCCGACAGACGCAGATGGAACTCGCCATGGACGGCCACCGAGATGGCGCCCGTCTCCTCGCTGACCACAATAGCCAGTGCGTCGCTCTCCTGCGAAATGCCCATAGCCGAACGGTGGCGCAAGCCCAGCTCCTTAGGGATGTCCAGGTCGTGACTGACAGGCAGTATGCAACCGGCAGCCTTAACACGATGCTGAGCGATGATCATAGCTCCGTCGTGCAACGGTGAGTTTTTAAAGAAGACATTCTCTATCAGCCGTTGGTTGATGTTAGCATCAATGCGGTCGCCAGTGCCGACTATCTCGTCCAACGGCATAGAGCGCTCGAAGACGATGAGTGCACCCGTCTTGTTACGCCCCATATTCATACAGGCCATCACCACCGGCATGATGTCCTGCTTGACGATGGCCTTCTTCTTCGCGAGACTCTTCTTCGACGTGAACAGGTCTGTCAGACGGCGCATACGCTGGTGGGCGCCCAGATTATAGAGCACCTTGCGTATGTCCTCCTGAAAAAGCACAATAAGCGCAATCACACCTACCGACACCAGCTTGTCGAGGATGGTGCCCAGAAGGCGCATCTCCAGCACCTGCGAAACAAAAATCCATACCACCACAAACACCAGGATGCCTATGAACACATTCAGCGAACGTGAGTCGCGCATCAGCCGGTAGATATAGTAGAGCATCAGCGCTACGGCCACAATGTCGATGATATCTTTCAGCCCAAATTCAAAGAACATAACTCAGACGGTTAAACGGTTATACAATCTGACGCACTCCACAGCCTCACGGACATCGTGGACGCGCAGGATAGCAGCACTTTTCTGCAAGGCAACGGTGTTGAGCATCGTCGTGCCGTTGAGGGCCTCGTCGGGTGACGAACCCAGGAACTTGTATATCATCGACTTGCGCGACACGCCCACCAGAACAGGCAGCTCCATCACCTGAAGCCGATCCATGCAGCTCATCACCGCGTAGTTTTGATCCAGCGTCTTGCCAAAGCCAAACCCCGGGTCAAGGATAATATCCTTCTGTCCCAGGTCACGCAACTGCTGTAACCAGTCGGCAAACTCCAGCAACATCTCGCGAATGGTGGGCTTTGACGACATTAAAATATAAGGTACGCGCAAACGGCTGACCATACGGAACATCTCCATCGTCGGACAGACATCGTTAATAATGTCGGCACCATACTCCTCGACAGCCATGCGAGCCATATCCGGTCGGAACGTATCGACAGAGACTACGGCATCGGGCACCTCCCGGCGCACAACGGTCAAAGCTGTCCGTAGCCGCGCCATCTCCTCGGCCTCATCGGCCCTGTCGGCACCGGGGCGTGTGGAACATGCACCAACGTCGATGAAGCTGCCCCCCTCACTGACAATCTGCCTTGCCCGTCGGGCAATCTGTTCCTCCGTCTGCTGACGACTGGCGGCAAAGAAAGAATCCGGCGTCGCATTGAGGATACCCATCACCAGCGGCTCCGAAAGGTCCATCAGTTGCCCTCTCACATTCAGTGTATAGTACATTTCGCCTACAAAGGTACAAATAATTCATAATTCATAATTCATAATTCATAAATATTTTCTAACTTTGCAGCAAAATTTAAGAAGTTTATGACTATTAAGGAACTCTACAAACTCTATCAGGAGCATCCCTGCATAACGACCGACAGCCGCAACTGTCCGCAGGGCAGTATCTTTCTGGCGCTGAAAGGTGACAAGTTCGACGGCAACCAGTTTGCGATGAAAGCACTGGAGCAGGGCTGCGCCTATGCTATTGTTGATAAAACAGCCATCATTCAAAACCCAGAACTCAAAGTTCAAAGCTCAAAACTCATACCCGTCGACGACACGCTTCAGACGTATAAGGACCTGGCCCGCGAACATCGCCGGCAGTTTCGGATTCCCGTCATCGGCATCACCGGCACCAATGGTAAGACGACGACCAAGGAACTGATAGCCACCGTCTTGCAGCAGAAATACAACGTGCTCTATACCCAGGGCAACTTCAACAACGATGTCGGCGTACCCAAGACGCTCTTCGGTCTCAGCAAGGAGCACGACATCGCCGTCATCGAGATGGGGGCATCGCACCCTGGCGACATCAAGACGCTGGCCGAGACGGCAGAGCCCACCTGTGGACTCATCACCAACGTGGGCCGTGCCCACCTGCAGGGTTTCGGCTCGTTCAAGAATGTGGTCAAGACCAAGGGTGAACTGTACGACTTCCTGGGACATCGCGGCGAATCGCTCGTATTCATCAACGTCGACAACGACCGCCTGATGGACATTCTGCCCGACACCGTCTGGGTGGCACCCTACTCCACCAACTTAGAGAATGTTGAAGGCTGTACTGTCGGTGAGGTCGTCAGTTGCGCCCCGTTCTTGAAGTTCCGCTGGCGTGAGTCCGACACGAATTTAGAGGAGAGAGGAGAGAGGGGAGAGGAGCCCACATGGTACGAGGTGCAGACACAACTCATCGGCGCCTACAACATCGACAACATGATGGCCGCCATCGCCGTAGGACTGAACTTCGGCGTCGAGCCTGCCGACATCAACCGCGCACTGGAAGCCTACAAACCATCGAACAACCGCTCGCAACTGACAGTCACCGAGCACAACCACCTCATCGTCGATGCCTACAACGCCAATCCTTCCAGTATGCGTGCCGCCCTCGACAACTTCCGGCTTATGGAGGTCAGTCCCAAGATGGCTATCCTCGGCGAGATGCGCGAATTAGGCAACAGCAGTCATAAAGAGCACCAGAAACTCGTGGCACAGCTGGCCGAGAGCGGCCTTGACCAGATATGGCTCGTGGGCGATGAATTCACCGACCTGCCCAGCTCTTACCGCCACTTCCACAATGTCGAGGAGGTGAAAGCAGCCATCGCCGAGCGTCAGCCACAAGGCTACTATATCCTCATCAAAGGCAGCAACAGCACCCGTCTCTACCAACTGCCCGAGCTGCTATGACAAGGCGACGGACCACCGTCAATGCCACTTCGGATGTCCCTGATCCTACAGGTAAGCCCGCTTTAACTTCAAGGCCTCCTTCTGCTGCCTTGCCGACACCTTCTCCGGCTTCCAGTCGGGGAAGATGTTTTTCAGGGAAAACCGCTTCGCATCCTCTGCCGTCATAACAGCCTCAAGCGAGTGCTGAACGTCATCTTTTATGTATGTTACCACGTTCGACTGAGGTGAGATGATGTTACCCTCCTTGTCCATCGTCTGATATTCATAGAAGAAGCAGTCCACCGACCGTATGCTGTAAGGGTCAAAGCGCCCTTTTGCCACTTTCTCGGGATCATCTATACAGGTATAAAGCCAGGTGCATCGAGGCAGGGTGTGCCATCCACGGGCCAGATGGAATTTCGAACTATCGCTACGGATTGTGCAGTGGTCGAACACATAACCCCATCTCGTCGTCGATGTACGCGGAGCCACAATGACGTCCCTTCCCTTGCCTTCCAGGTCGCGCTTCTCGGTGACAATAAGGCAACGGTTGAAGTAGACGTCGCCGGCACCGCAGAGGAAATCCACAGTCCCATGAATCTCACAATCCTCAAAGTAGTGCTGACACTCTTCGCTATGGCTATAGTAGGTGTCCTGATATGACAACATCCTGACACGCTTAAAGACTGTACGGTTGCCCTTGTCCTGCCAGCAGACAGCACGTCCGGCCGCTCCAGAGTGATAGTAGTCCAAAGCGTTCTTCAGTGTCAGGTCCTGCACGTAAGTGTTCTGGCCGCGATTCAGCAGGGTCGCCGTCTTACCAATACCCTCGTTCTCTACCTTCGGTGCGTTCACGATGACCGTACCCTCCATACTCTCTCCTATCAGAGAGACGTTATGTCCCTCAATGGCAGTCAGTGTTGTCTCACCTAGGTCATAGACTCCGTCGGGTATCAGGACGTACAACCTTTCAGATGTGATGTTGACATTCCGTCTGTTAGCTTCAGCGATACATTCCAAAAGGCTCTTTGCGTCGCCAGCCTTTACCTTTATAATATGGTTGCGCGATCCCGCCAAACAAGTTATTTCGAGGCAGATTAGTAGTGTAAGAAGTTTTAAGCGGTCCATTTTTCTTGATTTGTCGGCCGCAAAGTTACGCCTTTTTTACTGGCTAAGCAAATTTTTCGCATAAAAAGTGCACGTAATTCAAAAAAATGCTGTAACTTTGCACCCGCTTTCGAGCAATCGGGATGTAGCGCAGTTGGTAGCGCACTACGTTCGGGACGTAGGGGTCGGGCGTTCGAGTCGCCTCATCCCGACAACGCAAGGTTGTCAATCGCAGGAGTTGGCCCTGCAACCGCTTAAAACAAACTGGCAATAAGTTCCTGACAGTCAGTACGTTGTAAAGCATGGTGGTCGAGTAATCGGCCACCTTTTCTTTTTGGCGTTCACGAAATTTTTGGCGTGTTTTTGGCGTGATAACATTATTTAACGAGCTATCGCCCCATTTATACTGAATTGAATTGTATTAGTTTGCAAAATGATAGGCAAACAGATTTGATTTAATAATGCTCTTGGCGTTTGACTCTCGCCCTGCTTTAGTTCTTCGACGAGCGAAGCGGCAAAGCCGAGCGGTGGACGGGTATGCTCATTCAATTGTAAAATAGCAATAGACGCTTTGCGGATTGCTTTGCCCTGATTTGAGAAAATCCTTGGCGATGCGGAATTCCTTTCCACGCTCGAAGTCATATTTGTCCGGCTCCACGTGGATACTGAACTGGCGGGAACTATGTGGGGCGAGTTCGTAG
>JAFUTI010000017.1 GCA_017471465.1 Prevotella sp.
AAAGAGTCCCGCTTTGACCAACCACTTTTCAATTTGTTTCATTCTCTCACGCGCGCACACGTATTACGTATATAGTAGCGAAACAGAAAAGAAACCCACACCTCCCACACCTCCCGCACCTAAGCTCAGGTGTGGGAGGTGAGGGAGGTGAGGGTTCATTTTGGCTTATGACAATACTCTACGCGCGCGAGTTCACCCCTGCACGCAAATAGCAACACTCACAGTTTATATGTCTCTCTCGGTGGGGCATAATTGCTGGATGTATGATGATATATCTGTTAGAACATCACTCTTCATTTACTTTAATCTTCAGTAAATCGAAGTACATAAGACGAGTATTGAGGGGTAAACGACCAACGCCAATGCCCATATACTTGGCTTCGAGCCGTTCGTCATCTATTAGATAGCGAAAACCATTCTTTTCATAATAGTGAAGCGTCTCAGGGCGGTTGAGGGCATCTACTATAAGGAAGCGGCAGCCCGTGCGGTTGTTGGTACGGAAGAGCACTTTGATGAAGTCCATGATGGCTGTGCCGTAGCCTTGTCCTGCAAAGTCTTTGTTGGTTCCCAAACGACCAATCAACACGGCAGGGAAACGCTTTAACGATTTATCGTGCAAGTTGGTATCATCAAGAAACTGCTCCTTATATTCGTCGGTGATGCGGTTGGTCAGGCGTATGCTGTCATTAGATAGCGAAAAGGCGGTGACAATGGTCTCTGGCTGATCTTTAAGGCAAAACAGATAGGTCTTACCAAGCAGACGGCTCTGGTTGATAAGACAATCCTTGGCAAAAAACTCGTCAAGGTCATTTTCACCACAACTGAAAGACTGACATTCAGTCAGCCTTTTCTCTGAAGCGCGTACAAGTTCACATCGTGCCAGCAGTTCTTCTACAGTCATAGCACGTTGGTAGTTTTCAGAAAGTCAGAAACGACTTTCGCCTCATGGCGATAGTCCTGCGTACCCGGATTCTGTTCCGTTCGCTTTGCTTCACACTCAAACGACTTGGCTGTCTCGCCGTAGAGTGTCGGTATAGCTCTGATTGCTGTTGCCATAGTTATCTATCTTTCTTATTATCAATTTGTCATTTTTAATATTGACCGATATTGCGAAAGGAGAACAGCGCTTGCTCCATGCCTCCTGTCTTATCGCTTTCGCAGCCTTTCGGCTGCAAAGGTACAACTTTTTTTTCAATAACGATAAGATTTGGAGAGTTTATCGTGAATTTGTAAGTTTTTTAGCACATTTCCCTTTTCGGCGCAGGAGAAAAAGTCCGTGGATGGCTCAATGGCATTGATATCTCACGGGTGAGCCGTAAGATTTACACGCGTACGCAAAAGACAAATTTGCTACCGCCATACCTTCTGTAGTTGGGACGGCGGCAGCAAATTGTTCACTTTTCACTCTTCACTTTTCACTTTAATGGCACGTCTGCCAGCGTCTTCTTCAGCAGCTGCCAGAAGGGCTCGACGGTGGCTATGAGGGCGCGCTCGGTCGTGGTGTGCGGCGACTTCATCGTCGGGCCGAGGCTGACGACGTCGAGGTGCGGGTACTTGCCGAGGATGACGGAGCACTCCAGACCGGCATGGTCTACCTGGATGATGCCGTCCTGGCCGAACAGCTCCTTGTACTCGCGGAGCAGCAGGTGCAGGATTTCGGAGTCGGGGTTCGGGTCCCAGCCGCCGTAGCTGCCGGCGGTCTCTACCTTCATGCCAGCCATATTGAAGCAGCTCTCCAGCGTCTTCACCACGTAGTCTTTCATATCCTCGCGGCTGGAGCGAGCCAGGATCTTGATGCTGGCCTTGCCGTCGCCGATGTTGATGATGGCGAGGTTCGAGGAAGTCTCGACGACGTCGGGGTAGGAGGGAATCATGCGGATGACACCGTCGTGGCAGGCGTAGATAGCGTCGATGAGGTTGTCCTGGATCTCCACGGGCACCTCCGTCTTCGGTGTCTCCACGTCCTCTGCCAGCACCTCGATGCCTAAGGTCTCAATCTGCTTGTACTCGTCGCGGAAGTCCTCCTGCCAGTCGGCGCAGAGCTCCTTCAGGGCGTCGGCGTTCTCCTTCGGCAGTGTCAGCACGGCCTCGGCCTTGAAGGGGATGGCGTTGCGCATGTTGCCGCCCTGCCATGTGGCCAGGCGGGCATCCAGCTCCTCGATGGCCTCGCGGACGATGCGCACCAGCAGTTTGTTGGCATTGCCGCGTCCTTCGTGGATCTCCAGACCGGAGTGTCCGCCGCGCAGTCCCTTGACGGTGACGCGTATGGCGGCATCATCAGCGTCGGTCTCCACCTCTTTATAGTCGAGGGTGGCGGTGACGTCAATGCCGCCGGCACTTCCGATGACGAACTTCCCCCAGTGTTCGGAGTCGAGGTTCAGCAGGATGTCGCCCTGCAGTTCGCCCTCTGGCAGGTCGTTGGCACCGTACATGCCCGTCTCTTCGTCGGCGGTGATGAGGGCGTCGATGGGACCGTGCTGCAGGTCCTTAGCCTCCATGATGGCCATGATCGAGGCTACGCCCAGTCCGTTGTCGGCACCGAGTGTCGTGCCCTTAGCCTTCACCCATTCGCCGTCGATCCACGGTTCGATGGGGTCGGTCTCGAAGTTGTGCTTCGACTCGGGCGTCTTCTGTGGCACCATGTCCATGTGGGCCTGCAGGATGATGCCTTTGCGGTTCTCCATGCCGGGTGTGGCGGGCTTGCGCATGTGGATGTTGCCGGCAGGGTCTTTCACGGCATACACGCCACACTCCTTACCGAAGTCAAGCAGGAACTGCTGTATTTTCTCCAGATGTCCACTGGGGCGCGGTACTTGTGTCAGTGCATAGAAGTTCTTCCAGACGCACTGCGGCTGTAGGTTTTGAATGTCGTTGTTCATAGTTTTTTTTGTTTTCGAGGTACGAGGTGCGAGGTACGAGGTACGAGATTACCACGTACCTTGTCACGTCGTTACTCTGGGTTGTTAATAATATTTTGGTTCTTGATTTTTTCTTCTAATGATTTTTTCAGACCATAGATTGTCATTGACACTCTTGATGCCAACAAATCAATACTGGCAAATTCTTCATCGGTAATGTATAGATTGTCGTGGGCTATCTCGATCTCACAAAGAACCTCTGTAAGAGAGCCGTAAGCGATGTCAAGAAAATGGATACGTTCCTTAATGGCAAAACGACCTAAACCTTCTGCTATGTTAGCAGGAATCGAGATTGCAGCCCGTCGTGTCTGGTCAGTTAGTGCATACCTCTCCTCAGGCGGAAATTTGCGAAGCAGCAGGTATACTTGCTTAGTTAGTTCTTTCGCCAGTTTATATGCATCTACTTTACGATAATAGAAATCATTCATAACTAAATCCCTTATTAATAATAGCAAACTATTCTCGTACCTCGCACCTCGTACCTCGCACCTCGTCTTGCACCTCGTCCCTCGTACCTCTCCTCTCTCCTCTCTCCTCTAAACTCCTCCTCGAAAACAACAGTGCCCCCCAGGCGTAGATGCCCAAGGCGACCACCAGCAGCGTCTGCACGGTGTGGACGATGAGTACAAAGTAGAGGGCCTGCTCGTCCTGCACGCCGTAGAGGATGAGCATCGTCTTGATGGCGAAATGCCACGGGCCGGCACCGTTGGGCGTCGGCACAATGACGGCGAAGTTGGCAACGACGAAGCTGACCAAGGCACAGCCCAGCCCCAGGTCTGCCGTGAAGTCGAAGCAGAAGAAGGTGAGATAGTAGTGGAGGAAGTAGCACACCCAGATGCCGACGGAGAACACGAGGTAGAGGGGCAGGTTCTTGACGCCACGTAGCGAGAGTATTCCCTCCCAGATGCCGCTGAGCGTCGTCTTCACCTTATTATATATAGAAAGGTTCTTCAGCAGCAGGTGCAGCAGGATGAGAGCTGCCGCGGCGCAGATGGCCGTCACGAGCCAGCCCGTCAGGGAGAAGTTGCTCAGGATGCGGTCCAGCGATGTGCCTGTCTTGCGGAAGAAACTGCCGAAGACACTCATCTCAATCAGCAGTATCAGTCCGGAGTAGAGCATCACGATGAGTGTGTCGACGGCGCGCTCGGTGACGACCGTTCCCAGGGCTTTCGAGAACGAGACGCCCTCCCAGCGCTTCAGCACGCCGCAGCGGGTGAACTCGCCGATGCGGGGGATGACCAGCGAGGCGGCATAGCTCAGGAAGACGGCGTTGAGGCAGACGGAGGAGCGAATGTTTTTTTTCGAAGTGTTCTCGCACCTCGTACCTCGTACCTCGTACCTCGTAGAAATGGGGTCCAGCGTCTGTTTCCACCGCCATCCGCGGCAGGCCTGTGCCAGGATGCCGAAGGGGAACGACAGCAGCATCCACGTCCAGTTCATCTCGTGAAGCATGACATGGCCCACGGTCTTGAAGTCGAAGTCGCGGTACATCCAATAGAGAATGGCGCCGCCGAGGACGAGCGGCAGGGCAATCTTCAGGATGTTTGAACCTATGCTTTTCTGTTCCATTGGTGCAAAGATACATAAATAATTCATAATTCATAATTCATAATTCATATTTTTACGAATTTTTCATTATCTTTGCACCCATGAAACAGGTCCGTCCCAAGAAGAATCTGGGTCAGCACTTCCTTGTTGACCTGAATATCGCCAAACGCATTGCCGACACCGTCGATGAGCCCTTTGCAGACCTTCCCGTTCTGGAAGTAGGTCCCGGCATGGGTGTCATGACGCAGTTTCTTACACAGAAGCCGCGGCCTTTGAAGGTTGTGGAGATCGACCGTGAGTCGGTGGCGTATCTGAAAGAGCATTTTGCTGATTTGACCATTATAGAAGGCGACTTCCTCCGGATGGACCTGGCAAAGGTGTTCGACGGCCAGGCTTTTGTGCTGACGGGCAACTACCCTTACGACATCTCGTCGCAGATCTTCTTCAAGATGCTCGACAATAAGGAGCTCATACCCTGTTGCACGGGTATGATTCAGCATGAGGTGGCCGTCCGTATGGCGGCACAGCCGGGTAACAAGCAGTATGGCATCCTCTCCGTCCTTATCCAGGCCTGGTATGATGTGGAATACCTCTTTACTGTCGAACCAGGTGTCTTCAATCCGCCACCCAAGGTGCAGAGTGCCGTCATCCGTATGACGCGTAACGCGGTGACCGACCTTGGCTGCGACTGGCCCCTCTTCCGCCGCGTCGTCAAGACCGTCTTCAACCAGCGCCGCAAGATGCTGCGTGTCTCGCTGCGGCAACTGGTGGACAAGGATTCCCCGCTCTTTACGCTTCACGCTTCGCTCCTTACGCTCCGTCCCGAGCAGCTCACTATCCGGCAGTTTGTGGAACTGACAAACCTTGTGGCGGAGGTCATCGGCGACAGACAGGCGTAAAAAGTATGTGTTTTCGCGCACAATCGGTGTGTGTTCGCACACAACGTCTTGATTTACGTCAAAAGAAGTGCTTTTTTTTTCAGTTTTCCGCCCTTATTTGTTGACGGTTCGTAAAAACGCTGTACCTTTGCATCGTCAAAAAGATAGAAAGACATCTTCAATAGAAATAGTATTAGTAAAAAGGTAAAGTAAAAGATTGCTTCGTTAGGTTATTAGTTGAGTAAAAGGTAAAACAAGAAGATTGAGAGTAAGGATAATGTGATCCACGTCGTGAGACGGCCATCACTTTTTTCATAAAACAGGTTTTTAGTTATTTAATATGGTGAGTACGGTTCGCAGACGGAGGTCTGTGAACCGTACTCTTTCTTACTTTGTCAGCCAGCGGCCGCGGAAGAGGCGCGTCAGGAAAATGGCGCCGCGGAAGGTGAGCTCGATAGCCATAGCCGTCCACACGCCACGCAGTCCGAAGCGGGGAGCAAGCGTTGCTGCCAGAGTCAGTCGGACGGCCCACATGGAGCTGAGACTCATGATGGCAGGCTTCAGCGTGTCGGCAGCGCCGATAAATACACCGTTGCTAACGATGGCTGCCGCGAACATCGGTTCTGCCCATGCCTCAATGCGCAAGGCTTCGCTGCCTTGGGCAATGATTTGTTCAACGGGTGACATCAGCCCCATCAGTTCCGACGCAAACACCCACATGAAGATGCCCATCAGGGTCATAACGGCGATGCCCAGCCCGACAGACATATAGGCAAAGGAGCGTGTCAGCAGCCGCTGTCCGGCGCCGATGCCCTGACCAACGAGTGTTGTAGCGGCTTCAGCAATACCGTAGCCCGGCATATAGCAGAGACTCTCGACGGTGATGGCTAGTGAGTTGGCGGCAATGGCAACTGTGCCCAGCGGTGCAACAATGATGGTGCTGACAATCTGAGCACCCCCCATCAGCAGGTGCTGCAGTCCCATTGGTGCTCCTATTTTGAAGGCCGTCTTGACGGTCTCGTATTCTATTCGAGGCACCTCGCACCTCGCACCTCGCACCTCGTACCTCGAAACTATCGACAGCATCGGCGAGCGGACAAGTAGGAACCAGAGCATAAGGGCGGCAGTGATGAGTTCAGCAACGCCTGTCCCCATAGCGGCGCCGACGACTCCCATATCCATTATATATATAAATAGGTAGTTAAAGCCAACGTCGAGAACGCACATCATGATGTTCAGAATGGAGGGTATCTTCATGTTGCCTGAACACTTCAGCATGGAACCGGCCAATCCTTCCATCTGGAAGAAAACGCCAAAAACGCCGATAAGCATGAAGTATAGGGAGGCATCGTGGGCGATATCGGCCGATCCCCCCAGCCAGTAGGGTAGGTGGGTGTGGACGGCAATAGCCGCTGTCATCAGCATAAGACTCCACAGCAGGCTGCACACCAAAGCCTGACGCAGCACGCGGCGTGCCGCCTCGAAGTCGTTGGCGCCTATGAAGTGAGCCACCTGTACGGAGAATCCCATATTGGCTGCCGACCCTAATCCTCCCATCAACCATGTCGTAGTCTCCACCAGTCCGATAGCTGCTGTGGCACGCTCGCCGAGGTGTCCTACCATAGCGGCATCGATGAAGAACATGACTGTTGCCGATATCTGTGCCAGGATGCTGGGCACGCTCAGGCTGACGATGAGCCTGAGTTTCTCGGCCTGTGTCATCGGGCGTCCCTCACGTATGAAGGCCAGTAGTTGTTCGCTGTTTTTTGCCATTTTGATATGTGCTATCGGGCTGCAAAGATAATATATTTTTTGTTGAAACAAAAAGAAAAACCCATGAAACATTTATATAATAGGTAAGAACAAAAAGAAAACCCTTGCGGACGTGTGGAAATGCGCGTTTGTTAAATTATATATAATTTTGCAACCGAAAATGAAATCATAATCAAATAACTAAAACTCACATTAAGTATGAAAACCGAAAAACGATTCTGGGAACGTGGCCGGCATTGGATGCTGGCTGCGGGAGTGCTGTTGGCAGGTTGTGGTGCTTTCTCGTCGTGTGAAGAATACGACTTGGATGAGCGTACTCCCGATGGATGGGGTGCGAGCATCTACAGTTGGCTCGACGAGCAGGGCAACTACACCAACACGGTGCGCATGATCAACGACCTTGGCTACCGTGAAGTGTTGGCCAAGACGGGTTCTAAGACGCTGTTTGTGGCCGACGACGCCGCTTACGACAGGTTCTACTCTAACAACAGCTGGGGCGTACGCAATTACGGCCAGCTTACCACCTCGCAAAAGAAGCTGCTGCTCTTCGGCAGCATGATGGACAACTCGATGCAGCTCAACGCTCTGCCCAGCGTGCAGGGTAACCCGCCCCAGGAGGGTAAGAGTATGCGTCGCTTCGCCTCGACGTCGGAGTTCGACTCCGTGGCTATCATCCGTCCCGAGCAGATGCCAGCCAACCGTTACTGGGACCGCCTGCGTAATGCCGGCCGCCCCATTGTCTGTATGACGGACTACTCTAAGGTGACGCTCCTGCAGTTTATTGAGAAGTGGCTCACCAACAACCGCATCACGAATGACGACTACAACTTCCTGTTCAACAACCGTACCAACCGCCAGGCCGGTGATGCCAGCATCAACGGCGTGCAGGTGGCCGAGCCGAACATCAAGTGCTCTAACGGTTTCATACACCGTATGGCCGAGGTCGTCACGCCGCTGCCCAACATGGCCGAGGTCATCAGGGGTAAGAGCGTTGCCAGCAGCTACAACTCGCTGCTCGAGCGTTTCTGTGCTCCCTATCCCGACATGACCCCCAACAGCAACGGTTCGATGACCATGCAGTACAACTACTTGTACACTGACAATCAGACAGACACCGTCTACCAGAAGCGCTTCTTCTCGATGAAGACCCAGAACGGCGCTGCGCTGAACAAGTCGCCAGACAACGGTCCTGTGTCCATGCTGAAGTACGACCCCGAGTGGAACTCCTATTATTCGGGTGACGCCGGAGTGGGCAACACGGGCGTGCAGCGCGACATGGGCGTGATGATGGTGCCCAGCAACGCCGCTATGGACGCCTACTGGCAGAACGGCGCCGGCAGCATCCTCCGCGAGCAGTACCATACGTGGGACAAGGTGCCCGACGACGTGATTGCCGAACTTATCAACAACAACATGCTGAGTTCGTTCCTCATCTCCGTGCCCTCGAAGTTTGCCAGCATCCTCAACGATGCCAACGACCCGATGGGTGTCGACCGTGCCGACATCGACTCCGTATGGCTCGGTTGTAACGGTGCCGTCTATCTCACCAACAAGGTCTATTCTCCCACCTCGTTCGTCAGCGTGCTCTATCCTGCCCTGACCAACGAGGCTATGAAGATTCTCTACTGGGCCGCTCAGAAGTGTCGTTACAATGTGTACCTGAACTCACTGAACGCCCGCTACAGCCTCTTCATCCCCACGAACAAAGCCCTGCTGGAGTATGTCGACCCCGTCTCCTACGGTATGGGTACTACCCAGCTCTTCCGCTTCCACTGGGATCCGTCGAAGGTTGCACAGCCCGACCGTACGCCTGACGACCGTGTGTGGGCCAGCGTCTGGAACTACGACCCCGCTACGGGCGAGGTCGGCGACTCTGTCCGTAAGGCCAGCTTCGACGAAATCAAGAACCGTCTGAAGGACATCCTCGACACCCACATCGTCATCGGCGACGTGGAGGACGGCAAGGAGTACTACCAGACGAAGGGCGGCACCTTCCTGCATATCAGCCGTGAGGGTGGCAACATCTCCGTAGAGGGCAGCTACCAGACGGATAACGACACGCCGCTGACGGTCACGAAGGTCTATGACCAGACCGTCGAAGGTAATGGTAAGGCTTACATCCTTGACGAGCAGCCCATCATGACTACCCGCAAGAGCGTCTTCGAGGTGCTGTTGCAGTACGACGACTTCCGCGTGTTCCGCGAGATGCTGGAGAGCAGCGGCCTGCTGGAGCGTCTCCACGACGACCAGTTCGCTACGCCTTACGATAACATCTCTGCCTTCAATACCTATCACTATACCGTGTACGTGCCTACTAATGAGAGCATCGAGGCCCTCATCAACTCAGGCAAGCTGCCTACCTGGGAACAGGTGGAGGCTGAGAAAGAGGCCGGCGAGACCGAAAAGTCAGAGGCCGACGCCCAGCTCATCCTGAACTTCCTGAGATACCATATCCAGGACAACTCCCTGGTTATTGGCGGCGGTACCGATGACGATGATCACGAGACGGCTCTGATCGACTCGGAGACCCATCGTTTCCATCAGCTCCATTCTAAGCTTACCGCTACCGGCCTGACCGTCCGCGACAATACCGGCAGCGAGGCTCACGTGATGACCGACTCCGGTCTCTACAACCTGATGGCCCGTGAGTATCAGTACATGGGAACATCAGCTATCAATGCAAGAATGCTTCAGACAACCTCTTCGGCTGTCATCCACCTGATTGACAAACCGTTAATGTATAAGTGATAAGCTATGAATAAAAGACTATTCAGAATATTAGGATTGATTGCGATTGGCTGCCAACTGTCAACGCTCAATACCTTCGCCCAGAAAGCTGGCGACATCATCAGCGGTACGGTGACCGATGCCTTCGGCCCTGTCATGATGGCCAATGTCGTCGAGATTGATGCGGCCAACCGTATCGTGGCCTCGGCCCAGACCGATATGAGCGGTAACTTCTCGTTCAAGTTGAAGAACCCGAAGGACAAGCTCCGCGTGTCGTACGTCGGTTACAAGACGCAGACCCTGGCTATCAACAAGACCAAGTTCGCCATCCGCATGTCGGATGCCACTCAGATCAAGGAGGTGACCGTCACCGCCAAGCGCAAGGCGCAGGGCTCGGGTCTGGCCATCCCCGTGGATGAGATTTCTACCGCTCGCCAGAGCATTGACATGAAAGAGTTCGAGGGTCTGGCCATCACCACCGTCGACGAGGCCCTTCAGGGACGTATCGCCGGTCTGGACATCGTGGCAGGCGGTGACCTCGGTAAGGGCACGTCGATGCGCCTGCGTGGTGTGTCGTCCATCAACGGTTCGAGCGAGCCGCTGATCGTGGTCGACGGTAACGTCTGGGAGAGCAACGTCAACAACTTCGACTTCTCCAATGCCAACGACGAGAAGTTTGCCGAGCTGCTCAACGTCAACCCCGAGGATATCGAGAGCATCTCCGTGCTGAAGGACGCTGCCGCTACTGCCATCTGGGGTTCGCAGGGTTCTAACGGTGTCATCGAGATCAAGACGAAGCGCGGTGCCCGAGGCAAGACCCGCGTCAACTTCAGCGCTCGACTCACCGGTACCTACCAGCCCAAGGGCTACAACATGCTGACGGGCGACGAGTACACCATGCTGTTGAAGGAAGAGTACTTCAATCCGCAGATGAGTGATGCTGCCAGTGACATCAAGGAGCTGAACTACGACCCCTCGTTCTCTGAGTACGAGATGTACAACAACAACACCGACTGGCTTGACGAGGTCAAGAAGACCGGTTGGCGCCAGAACTACTACCTCGCCCTGAGTGGTGGTGGTGAGAAGGCCAACTTCCGTGTCGGTGCCGGTTATGACCATGAGACGGGTTCCATCATCGAACAGAAACTCGACCGATTCACCTCGCGCGTGAACCTTGACTATTTCGTCAGCGACCGTATCAAGATTGAGACCAACATCGCTCTGACCTACACGAAGAACAACAAGAACAACGGCGACCTGCTCTCGCTGGCCTACAGGCGTATGCCTAACCTGTCTGTCTACGAGCAGGACCGCTACGGCAACGACTTGGATGACTACTACTCCATCCTGCCCACCGTGTCGCCCGCTCTGAACGACCAGCGCGAGGACTACAACAAGAAGTCCATACCCAACCCCGTAGCCCTGGCCTATCAGGCCAAGAACAAGGAGACCAGCTACAACATCACCCCTGAGTTCAAGCTGAACTACCGTCTGCTGGGTCTTGACGAGGAGCACACCCGTCTGGACTATGAGGGCAAGGTCGTGTTTAACATCTTTAATAAATATAACGACCAGTACATGCCCCTGTCGCTGAGCACGAAGGGCTGGAGCGACGGCGAGAGTAATAAGGTGTCGTCGAACTCCGACAAGAGCCTGGGTGTCACCACGACTCACACGCTGACCTTCACGCCGCACTTCCGCAATACCGACCACTCGCTGACGATGATGCTCCGTGGCCAGCTCACCAGCGGTACGTCGTCATCGCAGGCTACCGGCTCCTGGGGCCTGCCCAGCGGTAAAATCCAGAGTACGGCTGCCGAGGGTATCATCAGCAACATTGCTACAGGTAGCGGCCAGTGGCGCAGCCTCTACTTCACCTACTCTGCACACTATGCCTACAAGGGCCGTTACATGGTCGACTTCTCCGTCCGTCGCGACGGTTCTACCAAGTTCGGCGACGACCAGCGCTGGGGTAACTTCCCCGCCGTCTCGCTGCGTTATAACATCAGCAAGGAGCCTTGGTTCCAGAAGACACTGCCCTTCGTCTCGATGCTCTCTATCCGTCCAGGTTGGGGTATCGTCGGTCGCCAGCCCGGCAGCGAGGGTCTGTTCTACAGCCGTTACACCAACGGCGCCGGCTATCTGAGCGTCGGAACGAGTGTCGCTCCTGCCAACATTCAGATGAAGAGCCTGAAGTGGGAGCAGAAGGAGACCTACAACATCGGTACCGACTTCGGCTTCTTCAACGAGCGCATCACCGGTAATGTCGAGTTCTATTGGCAGTACACCACCGACCTGCTTATCTCCGGCCGTGGTATCCCCACATCGTCGGGCTTCCCCACGCTGGCCTACCAGAATGTCGGCGACATGAAGAACGTCGGTTGGGAGTTCAACCTGAACGGTAACCGCATTGTCAAGCTCGGCAAGTTCTCGGCTGACTTCAACATCACCTTTGCTAACAACAAGAACACCATCACTGCTATGGACGAGACCTATCTGGCAACCCTGAACGGCGAGTTCAACCGCCAGAACGGTTCTTATCTCACACGTGTCGAGCTGAACACGGCTATGGGTAGTATCTACGGCTTCCGCTACAAGGGTGTCTATCAGTACAGCGACTACTCTCCGGTCGAGGTGCCCGGTGTCAGCGGCCCCAATGCCCCTGTAGCCCGCGATGCTGACGGCAACGTCATCGTCGACGAGAACGGCATGACCACGCCGATGATGTTCTGCTACGGAGGTTCTAAGGACGAGACGAAGGTGTTCCGTGGTGGCGATGCCATCTACGAGGATATCAACCATGACGGTCAGATTGACGAGCTCGATATCGTCTACCTCGGTTCGTCACTGCCTAAGTTCACCGGCGGTTTCGGCGTCAAGCTCCACTACGGACGCTGGTCGCTGAACAGCCAGTTCAACTTCCGCTACGGCAACAAGATCATCAACGCTGCCCGCATGAACGCAGAGAAGATGTACGACAACAATAACCAGAGTGCCGCCGTCAACTGGCGCTGGCGTGTCGAGGGTGACATCACCGAGATTCCCCGCGCTCTCCGTCAGGCCGGTTACAACTACTTAGGTTCCGACCGCTTCGTCGAGGACGGCTCCTTCATCCGTCTGAACTACGCACAGCTCAGCTACTCGTTCGAACCGAAACTCATCAAGAAAATCGGACTGACCCAGCTCAGCTTCTACGTCTCGGCCAACAATCTGTTCTGTCTGACCAAGTACTCAGGTGCTGACCCCGAGGTGGGCTACGGTTCAATGGGTATCGTGACCGATAATGCCCAGACACCGCGCTCGAAGTCATTCACCGGTGGCTTGACCATCCAGTTCTAAATGAGGAATTAGAAATTAGATATTAAGAATTATGATTACTAATATAATAAAGAAATATAGCGTGAAGTTCGCAGTTGGCTGTGGCTGTGCCACTGCCGTCCTGGGTCTCGCCTCCTGCTCTGACTTCCTCGACATCCTGCCACTGAACGACGTGGTGCTCGAGAACTACTGGACGCAGAAGAGCGACGTGGAAAGCGTCCGGGCCAGCTGCTACGTGTCCCTGCAGAGTTCCGATGCCATGAACCGTATCGGACTGTGGAGCGAGCTTCGTTCCGACAACCTCTTTGCCGGAGCTAACGTGCCTAACGAGGTCTCCGAAATCCTGAAGGAGAACCTTCTGCCTACCAATCCCTATTGCAACTGGTCGAAACTCTATGAGTGCATCAACCGTTGTAATATCCTCTGTCACTATGCCCCTGGAGTGCAGGCTACCGACCCTAACTACAGCGAGGCTGAGATGAGGAGCGACATCGCTGAGGTGTCTGCCCTGCGTGCCCTCTGCTACTTCTACCTCATCCGTACGTTCCGTGACGTTCCTTACACCACGGAGGCCAGTATCGATGATACGCAGAACTACATCAGGGCTGCCACACCGTTCAACGCTGTGCTCGACTCCCTGATTACCAACCTGGAGAGTGTCAAGGACTACGCCGTGCGCCGCTATAAGCTGGAGACCGTCAGCGGCAGCTATTTCACACTGCCTGAAGAGAACTCCAGCCGCATCACCCGCGTCGCCATCTGGGCACTCCTGGCCGACCTCTATCTGTGGAAGCAGGACTGGGACAACGCCATCAAGTATGCTGACATGGTCATCGACTACAAGCGCCAGCAGTACGAGGAACTGAAGACGCGTGTCGGCGATATTACCTATATCCAGTATGTCGACGGCGTGCCCATGATTCTCGAGATGCCTGAGGGTACCAACAACTGCGGACGTACCTACAACGAGATCTTCGGCGACGGCAACTCCTTCGAGAGTATCTTTGAGCTGAAGTTCACGCACACCTCCAACGGCTGGGTAGGCTCGTTCTATGGTAACGACAACACGCCTAACGGCCGACTGAGAGCCAACGAGCTGTCGTTCCCCAGCATGGATAATGTCATTACGAACAAGAACCCGCTGTTCAAATCTTCCGACTGCCGTTTCTATGAGAACTTCAGAGCCTCAGGAAACACGATGTATATCGGTAAGTATGTACGTAGCTCGGTGAATTTCCAGACAAAGAACCTGACCAACGAGGCCAGCCTGCGTCTCGAACAGCATCTGCGTAACTCTGACAACGCCTCCTGGATCTTCTACCGCTTGAGCGAGATGCTGCTCATCAAGGCTGAGGCTCTTGTGGAGCGTGGTGGCGAAGGCGACTACGAAGAGGCTTTCAATCTCGTGAACACCGTCTACAAGCGCGCCAACAACCTGACGTCGACCCTGAAGAGCGCCGACTACGCCAACTCGAAGACCGCCATGGAGAACCTGGTGTTCGACGAGCGTCGCCGTGAACTGATGTTCGAGGGCAAGCGCTGGTACGACCTCGTACGCCGCTCGCGCCGTGACGGCAACACGAGCTACCTCGTCTCCTGCGTCAAGAGTAAGTACGAGAGTAAGGATGCCAACGCCATTGCCATCAAGATGGCCGACCTGAACATCATCTACTTCCCATACGCTAAGAGTGAGATCAAGGTGAACCCGCTGCTCCAGCAGAACCCGGCATTCACCAATGGCGAGGACTCTCAGTATCAGCGTTAAGTTAAAGTCATTGTAACCTATTTAACGACCTATAAGAAATGAAAAAGATAACAACAATATTTCGCCAGATAAGTGGCCAGGTACAGGTGCTGTCGGTCATCGCCCTGATGTCCATGCCGCTGTTCTTCTCCTGCGTGGATAACGATGACGACATCCCCGAGAATATGTACACTGCCCAGAAGATGACGGCCGGTGCCTTCCTTGAGACCAACCAGGACCGTTTCAGCGAGTTTACAGCCCTGCTGAAGCGCACGCCCTACTTCTCGCTGATGACCACCTACGGCCGCTATACGCTCTTTGCTCCTACGAATGATGCCATGGCACAGTACATTCAGAACAACGGCTATGGCTCGGTGGCAGGTATTCCGCAGAACATCTGTGACTCTCTTGCCCGTACCCATATCATCCGCAAGGGTGCTTTCTTCACCTCCGACGTGCCCGAGGGTAACGTTGGCCTGAACATGCTGGACCAGTATATCACCTGGTCGAGTGACTCAGACGTGACCAACGGCAACCGCCTCATCTACTATGTCAACAAGAACTCGCGCATGACGGAGTTTAACGACTCTGTGACCAATGGCGTGGTTCATATCGTTGACCGCGTGCTCTCGTCGAGCACGGACTTCCTGCCTGAGAAGATGCGCGAAGACACTACCATCACGCTCTTCTGCGAAGCCCTGCGACTGACGCACCTCGACGACTCGTTGCATGAGTATATGGACGAGCATTACAGCATCGGTGTCGACTCCGTCACCATCGGTACACAGGAGCGCTGCTTGAACAACGGTAACCCCTACATGACCTGTCTTTGGGTCAGCAACCGCTACTTCAAGTTCACGGCCTTCGTAGAGCCCGACTCCGTCTACCACCGCAATGGCATCAACAACATCGAGGACCTGAAGGCTTACGCCAAGCGTATCTATGACGCTACCTATCCCGAGGATGCCGGACAGTATGACCACGACTTTACGCATCGCAAGAACCCGCTGAACCGCTTCGTCAGCTACCACCTGCTGAATCGTATCATTATGTATAATGACCTTGTCGGCAACGAGCTCACCTCGCAGTGCTGGAAGACCAGTGTCGCCGACCCCGAGGAGTTCTACGAGACGATGTGTCCCGGTACGCTGGTACGTCTGGCTATGCCGTCGGGCAGCGATCAGGGCGTGTTCATCAACCGTCGCGGACTGATGGCCCGTCTCTATGACGACCAGAGCCGTGGCGTGAAGGTGCTGGCTCCCTCAGAGTCGGGTAAGACCGACCAGCAGGCTTTGAACGGTTTCTATCATTACATTGATGATATCCTGACCTTTAATACCCACACGCGTGACGTCATCTTCAACTGCCGTATGCGTTTCCACCCGTCGACGCTGAGCCGCGACTTCATGAACTGCGACGGCCGTAACCACAAGGACGACATCGGAAACTCGCTGCGTGGTTTCAAGAAGGGCTTCACCGACGGCTGGCAGATGAGCGACGAGAGCTTCGTCGGTGTCACCGGCAACGATGTGTGGTGGGCTTCCTTCATGGGCGGCGTGGTCGTTATCAGCGGCCGTTTCGACGTGACGCTCCGTCTGCCGTGTGTCCCGAAGAAGGGTACTTACGAGATTCGTATTGGCTATACGCCTAATGAGGAACGTGGTGTTATCCAGGCTTATCTGAACAACGTCCCCTGCGGTATTCCTGTCGATATGCGTATCTACCCCACCGATGCTGAGATTGGCTTTATCTCCGATGGTTCTGAAGGTGCCAAGACGGCCGAGGAAATCAAGATGCAGGACAAGGCCCTCCACAACCGTGGCTTCATGAAGGCAATGGACGTGTGGTACCAGGGCGGCACCAGCAATACTGGCGGTTGTCTGCGTAACAACAACATCTCCACCCGTCGCGTGCTGGCTACTGAGAGCTTAGACCCGGACAAGGTTTACTACCTGCGTCTGCGCCAGGTGCTCGATAATCCTGAGAATTATTGTAACTTCAACTATCTGGAAATCTGCCCGAAGAGTGTCTATGGCAGTCCCGAGGGCGAGGATCAGCATTGATAATTGATAATTGAAAATTGATAATTGATAATTGAAAATTATGAATAATAAGAGTTTCAAGAATATAGCCCTTTCGATGGCAGTAGGTTGCGGCTTTGCCGCAGCCCTCGCTGCCTGCACCGATTGGGACGATCACTACGAGCCGTCCGTCGACAGTGGCGTTGGCGGCACCCTGTGGGAGCAACTCTCGTCTGATCCTCAGTTGACGGACTTCTGTGAGGTGCTCGAGAAGACCGAGGTCTTCCGTATGCATAAGAAGAGAGGTGTCAGCTATGCCGACCTGCTCCGTGGCGGACAGGCATTTACGGTGATGGCTCCTGTCAACGGTTCCTTTAACAAGGACTCGCTGCTGAACCTCGTTCAGACGGCTCCTGGCGACTCGATGGTTGAGAAGGCCTTCGTCTTCAACCACCTGTCGCGTATGACCACCTCGCTGAAGACTGTTCCGCAGGACCTCCGCATGATGAACGGCAAGAGCCTCAAGCTGACGGAGAGCACCGTTCAGGGCATTCCCGTCATCAAGGGCAACCAGCACGCTAAGAATGGTGTCATCCATGTGATGTCACGGGCACTGCCTTACGGCTACAACCTCTACGAGGCACTCTGTGACGACCACGAGATGACGCCTGTCGGCGCCAGCCTTCGTCAGTACGAATGGGACGAGTTCGACCCCAACGCCTCTGTCATCAGCGGCTACGAAGAGGGTGTCCCCGTGTATGAAGACTCTGTCGTCTACGAGCGCAACCGTATGCTGGAAGCTATCGGCCTGATCAACGCCGAGGACTCTGCCTTCTGGATGGTGGCTCCTACGGCTGCCGGCTGGGAGCGTGCATGGAACAAGGTCACCAAGTACTTCGTCTATGACGAGTCTTACCAGAAGCGCGACTCACTGCAGCGTTACTGGACCACACGCGCCTTGTTCGACGACGCCATCTTCAACTTGACCGACCAGCTGACCACCACCGACTCACTGGTGTCGGTGCCCTATCGCAACTGGCGCAAGGGCTATGTGGCCGGCAAGCCTGTCTATCACGTCTTCCAGAAGCCTTTCGAGCCGGGAGGTATCCTCTACGGTGCCCGTAAGCTGCAGTGCAGCAATGGCGTTCTGTACAAGACCGACGAGTGGCCCTTCGACCCCGTGAAGACCTATTTCAAGGAGCTGTGGACCGAGGGTGAGGCTACGTGGCTCATCGTCCCGCCGGAGAAGAGCTGCCGCTATACGCCTTTCCGCCTGGTGGCCGACAGTATCTCGGAGAATGCCTTCCTGCAGATTGTAGCATCCAGCGGTACGGCCAACTGGGAACTGACCTTCCGTCTTGAGAACGTACTGTCAGGCGACTATGATGTCTGCATCGTCGTGCTGCCGCAGACCGTCATCAATCCCGACGCCCGTCTTCGTCCCTGTAAGTTCAAGGCCGACGTCAACTATGTTGACTTGGACGGAAAAGACAAGACTTTCAACTGCGACAACAAAGTGTTCCAGACCGACCCGACGAAGGTTGACACCGTCGTGCTGGCTGAGGCTTTCCACTTCCCTGCTTCCAACTATGGACAGAGCACTAACAAGTTCAACCTGACCTTGAAGTGTAATATTGGTCCGCTTGAGACTTCGAAATTCTCCCGCGAGATGCTGCTCGACTGCATCTACCTGCGTCCACGAACCTCTAAAGATGAATAACCTATGAAGAAGTATATCATTTCTTTCGCCATGCTGCTGGCTGCTGCTTCGCTGGCAGCTCAGGAAAATACGAAAACGGTGACAGGACAGGTCGTCGACGCTGCCACGGGCAAGCCGCTGGCCGGTGTCATCGTGTCGGCCTACGACAACCAGCGCCTGACAACTATGACCGACGAGGATGGTAAGTACGAACTGAAGGTGCCCGAGGATACACGCTCCATCCTGTTGCGTGTCGACGGCTACAACCTGCAGCAGCGCGCCATCAGAGGCCAGAAGGCCGACGTCCGTCTCTACAGCAACGCTTTTAGCGAGACCTACAGCCGCACCACGTCGGCCAACATTGCTGCCGAGGCCATCCATTTTGATAACAATGCCGAACTGAGCATCGACCCGCTGATTGCACAGCAGCTCGGTGCCGATATGCGTATGGTGAACCGCAGCGGTACCCCCGGCTTGGGCAACACGATGCTCATCGAAGGTATCAACTCCCTCAACGCCAACGCCCAGCCTTTGGTGGTGGTGGATGACGTCATCATGGACATGCAGTACAACCGTACGATGCTCCACGACGGCTATTTCAACAACATCCTGGCCAACCTCAATGTTAACGACATCGAGAGCGTCAAGGTGCTCAAGAACGGTACGGCCCTCTACGGTGCCAAGGGTGCCAACGGCGTCGTCTTCATCAAGACGAAACGTAACAAGTCAATGGCTACCAAGATTGACGTGAACATCAACGGCCGCTACCAGCTGAGACCCCGTCTGCCCAAGATGCTGGGTGCCGAGGACTTCCGCCTCTACACCACGGAGCTGCTGACGGGCAACATCGACCCCGCTTCCATGAGCAGTATGCGCTACCTGAACAACGAGGCGCCGACCGCTACCAGCAAGGGCTATCTCTACTACAACGAGTTCCACAACGACACCGACTGGACAGACGAGGTCTATGAGAACGCTTTCTCGCAGAACTACGGCATCAACGTCCAGGGTGGTGACAATGTCGCTTCCTACAACCTGTCGGTGGGCTATTCGCTGGGTAACAGCACGTTGAAGAGCAACGACTACTCGCGCTTCAACATGCGACTGAACTCCGACATCACTATCACCAACAAGCTCGATGTCCGCTTCGACGCCAGCTACAGTGACGTCGACCGCGACCTCCGCGACGATGGCGCACCTGAGAATCCCCTCGGTACGGTCATCACCTCGCCGGGCTTCCTCGGACTGGCCAAGGCTCCTTTCCTGTCGCCTTACGCCTTCGACAACCACGGTAAGATCAGCCACTTCCTGGCTGCTGCCGACGACTATCTCGAGGGCAAGTTCCAGGGACGTTGCAGTCTGGCTAACCCCTCGAGCATCCTCGAATACGGCGATGGCAGAAACCGTAACTCTTTCGGTAACCGTCTGGTGATGTTCTCCGTCATGCCGAAGTTCCAGTTCAACAAGCACCTGTCGTTGAGTGAGCACTTTACGCTGGCTCTCGTCAATACCAACGAGAACTACTACCTGCCTATCCAGGGCGTGCCTAACTTCATCGTTGAAGGACTCGACGAGGACACTCGTCTTCAGAACATCGCACAGAGTCTGGCTTCGCGCGAGACTTCTATTCAGAGCGATACCCGTGTGACGTGGCAGAACAAGTACAATCTCCACAACATCAGCTTCAAGGGTGGTATGCGCTACCTGAGCAACGACCTGAGCAGCACCTCACAGTCGGGTTACAACTCTGGTAACGACAAGACCCCGAACATGAGCACCTCGCTGAAGTTCAAGACCACCGACGGCGCCGACGACCAGACACGTGAGATTACGTGGTACGGACTGGCTGACTACAACTTCGGCGACCGCTACTATGTCAGCGCAGGCCTCTCGGCACAGGCTTCGTCACGCTTCGGTGAGGATGCCTCTGGCCTGAAGCTCTTCAACACCGTCTGGGGACTTTTCCCCAGTGTCGGCGCTGCCTGGGTGATGACCAACGAGCGCTGGCTGGCCGGCATCCCCGGTATTGACTACCTGCGTCTGAACGTCGGCTTCGACGTTACCGGTAACGACGACATCAACTACACGGCTTCGCGTTCCTATTTCGTTGCCAAGCGTATGCTGCGCTCCGACGACGAGAAGGACGGCGTGGTAGGTCTGTCCATTGGCAACATCGGCAATACCGACCTGCAGTGGGAGACCACCAAGCGACTGACTGCCGGCTTCGATGGCAACTTCATCGACAACCGCGTCCGCGTCCGCTTCAACTACTTCAAGAGCTGGACATCCAATCTCCTGTCGTTCAGCCAGCTGTCGTGGACCAGTGGTCTGAGCCAGAACTGGTGTAACAACGGTAAGCTCGAGAACGAGGGCTTCGATGTCAACCTCGGCATCAAGGTGCTCGCCCTGAAGGACTTCAGCTGGGAGCTTGGCGCTTCGGCAGGCCACTATAAGAATAAGGTGACCGCACTGCCCGATAACGACCGTACCATTGAGACCAACATCTACGGTGCTACCATTCAGACGAAGGTCGGTCAGCCCGTGGGACTGTTCTACGGCTATCAGACAAATGGTGTCTATACCACGACGCAGGCTGCTACGGCTGATGCCAAGTACATCGTCAAGCAGAATGGTGACCGTCAGTATTTCGAGGCTGGCGATGTCAACTTCTCTGACAATGACGGTAATGGTGAGATCAACGATGCCGACCGTGTGATTATCGGCGACCCTAACCCCGACGTCTATGGTAACATCAGTAGCACGTTCAAGTACAAGAACGTGACACTCAGCGCTATTATGAACTATTCGCTCGGCAATGATGTCTACAACTACCAGCGCTCGCTGTTAGAGGGCGGTACCTACTTCCTCAACCAAACCACGGCCATGCAGAACCGTTGGACCACCGAGGGACAGCAGACCGACATCCCCCGTGCCAGCTTCCGCGACCCGATGGGCAACTCACGCTTCAGCGACCGCTGGATTGAGGACGGCTCATACCTGCGCCTGGCTTCCGTCACGCTGAGCTACTACCTGCCCATCCAGAGCACTTACCTGCAGGGTCTCACCATCTGGGGCAACGCCTCCAACCTCTTCACGATAACCCGTTACCTGGGTAGTGACCCCTCTTGCGCTATGAGCAGCAATGTGCTCGCACAGGGTATCGACCGCGGACTCTTAGGCAGCGGACGCTCCTTCTCATTTGGTGTTAACATCAACCTCTAATCACGTAGAACTTATAATATAGAATATAGGATTATGAATATCAAGAAAATAGCCCTCATGTTGGTCGTAGGCTGCGGTACTACCGCAGCACTCACCAGCTGCTCCGACATACTAGAGACAGAGTCCGAACTGGTGGAGTACGAGAAGGACAACACCCTCAATCATCCTACCGACTCGGTCTACAGCGTCATGGGCATCATCAACAAGATGCAGTACATTGCCGACCGCATCGTGCTGCTGGGCGAGGTACGTTCCGACCTGGTCAACGTCAACGAAGCTGCCTCGGCTGACCTGAAGCGTCTGGCCGCCTTCGACTTCTCACAGAGTAACAAGTACAATGAGGTCAGTGCCTACTATGCCGTCATCAACAACTGCAACTACTACCTGGCTCACGTCGACACTGCCCTGCAGCGTCGCGGCAAGAAAGTCTTCGCCAATGAGTATGCTGCCGTGAAGACGTTCCGCGCATGGACTTACCTTGAGCTGGTCAAGGCTTACGGCGAGGTACCCCTGGTGACGACGCCGATGATGACCGAGCGCGAGGCCGCTGCTGCCGTGGCTGGTCCCCGTTCTGACATCAAGACCGTCTGCAACTTCTTCATCAACGACCTGACGCCGTATGCCTATGTCGACATACCCAACTATCGCGGACTTGTCATGGACGAGTTCTTCATTCCCACCCGTGCCCTCCTTGGCGACCTCTGCCTCTGGGCCGGCCGCTATGAGGAAGCTGCGAAGTGGTATTCCGACTACCTGAACGACAGGAACGATCCCATCTTCCTGAACCAGTCCAACCGCTCGACATGGACCAGTCCGACGTCGTACACTACGCCTTCGCGTCGCTATACGCTCTCATCTGCCGAGATACTCAGCTACATCCCGATGGAGACGCGTGTCTTCGACGGCGTTATCAGCGACCTGCCGAATATCTATAACTCTACCACTGACAATCGCTATTTCTTCCAGATGGTGCCCTCGACAGGTCTCAAGCGCCTGTCGGCCAGCCAGAACTACACCATGGCCTACGAGACGACGACCGGTGTTGATACCATCGCCGTACCACACACTGGCATGAGCGACGAGTTGTATGTCGGCGACCTGCGTCTCTGCTCGGTCTACAGCCAGTACACGAGTGGTTCACAGGATCCCTACAGCGAGTATTCGTCGACGCTGCAGACTATCGACAAGATCTGGGGCGGTCAGGTCGTCACCTACCGCAGCCCGATGGTGTACCTGCGCTTTGCCGAGGCCCTCAACCGTGCCGGCTATCCGCAGTCGGCCATGCTGATTCTCAAGCACGGCCTGTGCAACGAGAACGCCAAGAAGTATGTCGACACCCTTGAGTATGCTGCCTCTAAGCAGTACATCACTTTTGACGAGACCATCTTCAAGCGCGAGAACGTCCGCGGCATCCACACCCGTGGCTCCGGCGACGCTGAGTGCGACACGCTCTACGACGTGCCCCTGCCGGCTACACCACTGGCTACCCGTCAGGACACCATCGCCTACCAGATACCCCTGGTCGAGGATATGATTATCAACGAGATGGCATTGGAAGGCTTCTTCGAGGGATATCGCTTCTATGACCTGATGCGTGTGGCCCTGCGCCGTGACGATCCTGCCTATCTGGCCGACCCCGTGTCGCGCCGCAATGGCGAGGCTGATGCATCGCTCCGTGCGTTGCTTATGGACAGGAAAAACTGGTATCTGCCCCTTCCCGAGTAAGAAAAATGACTATTCTTACAAAAACGAAACGACACGAAACATACGTGATAGCTTGATTGCGTAAAAATGCGTACCTTTGCATCGTGAACAGAAGAAAAGCGATTCTTCACAGTTTTGACAAGCAAAAGATTATTCATACGCATAAGGTTATTAGTAAGTAGTTATAGTTAGTAGTTAGTTTTTGTAGAAAGAATTAGTTTATTGTCAACTAATCAAAAACGGTCGCCCGTATGAGAATACCGGTGACCGTTTTTCTGCTTTTCTCATTGAGACAAAATGAAAAATAAAAGAAACATCTCTTTTTTTTTGTCAAAATAAAAATATAATGTATCTTTGCATGCTGAAACTATTACAAACTATTAACTATACGATGAAACGAACTATACTATTTATACTGACGGTGTTCTTGCTGTCTGGTCGTCTCACGGCTCAGACCGGACACTTCATCCCCTCCGATTTCTTTTCCAGCGGTTTGATCAACAGTCTCTGCCAGGATAAGTATGGCAGCATCTGGATTGCCACCGACTACGGTCTGAACCGCTACGACGGTTATCACTTCCGCATGTTCCTCCATGACGATACCGACGAGTGGAGCATCTGCGACAATGGTGCCGTCATCCTGCTTTGCGACAAGAAGGGACGAGTCTGGGTGGGCACCGTCCACGGTCTCGACCGTTATGACGAGGCTGCTGCCGGCTTTATCCATTTCACGTTCCCGAACAATCTGAAACCGCGTGTCAGCAGCCTGCTGCAGCTTGCCGACGGGCGCATCTTTGTGGGAACGGCGGGCTATGGCGGCTTCCTCATCGATGATAACGGGGATGTGAAACCGGCAGAAGGTTTCGCCGACGCTGCCAACAACAACTATTTCAGCCGTGTCTTCGAGGACTCGAAGGGACGTTTCTGGAAGTCGGCTTCGGGCAATACCGTTGTCATGAAATCGGGCAACCACTTCCGCCATTTTGAGTCGAAAGGAGAGCCCCAGGGCTTCGTCGAGCGCGATGGCGAGGTGTATATCGTTGGCCTGCGTGGCATCACCTGTTTCCGCGACGACTCCATATCGGATACCGACATCGACATGAGTGCCCTTGCCGGCAAGGAGATTCTCTTCAATAGCGTAGAAAAGGATAAGAACGATGTTATATATATAGGTACGCGAGGCCATGGTATGTTCCGTATCGTCAAGGGTAGTCACCGGCTGGAGCGCTTTGAGCCCACCATATTCGGTGCTGATATGAATACTGCTAAGATACGTGGCATCCTCTCTGACAGGACCGGCAACCTCTGGATAGGTCTGCAGCGAAAGGGCCTGGCGCTCATCCCCCAGCGGCCGATGCAGTTCAGCAGCTGGAGCTTCCAGAACCAAAAGGTCAGCGTCAGCTCACCCATCACGTCGGTCTGCGAGGGCGACGGGGGCCTCACGTGGTGCAGCGTCCAGGGTGTGGGCGTCTACGGTTTCGATGCCGACGGCCGCATCGTGGCTCGTCCTTCGGCTCCCGATGCTATAGAGTTCATCTTCCGCGACCAGCAGAAGCGCTACTGGATTGGTACCGACGATGCACTCTACGCCTACAACCCGCTGACAGGAGCGTCGCAACAGAAGGTCACGTTCGACTGTGACCGCTTCAACGACATGACCAGCGACGCCCAGGGCAATATCTACATCTCGACATTCTCCCGCGGCTTCTGTGTCTACAACCCGCAGACCGGCGAACTGAAGAATTTCCGCAACGTGGGGCAGGACACCATCAAGAAGGGACACCTCTGCAATGACTGGGTGATGTGTATGGCTTCCGATCGCGAGGGCGTTGTCTGGATGGGCACTGCCTCAGGCGTCTCCTGCTATGACCCCCGCACAGGCAGCTTCCTCAGTCACGGCTGGAACCAACTGCTCAACGGCATCATCTGTTTCTCCATCTGCGAGTTGCGCGACGGCAATATTGCCATAGGCACCGATCGCGGCCTCTACCTCTACAACCATAAGAAACGTACCGTCAGCCTTTTCCCCGAAGCCGACCAGCTTAGGAACAAGACCGTGAACTATATCGTTCAGTCGAACGACGGCGACATCTGGTGCTCTACGTCGATGGGTATCTGGCAGTATGTTGCCAACAAGAAATCCTTCATCGGCCATATCGGTGATAACGGCCTGACGACGAAGGAATATCTTTACGGCGTGGGCATGCATACGGCCAACGACGTCGTCTATTTTGGCAACAACGACGGCCTGACCGTCTTCTCACCGGGCGACATCAAGTCGGAGCGTACAAAGCCAGCACCTTTGAGCCTCTCGTCATTCTCCGTCGGCAACCAGTCGGTTAACACGCGTACCGTGCTTAACGGCGTGCAGATAACGGAAAAAGCCGTCGTTGAGAGCAACTACTTCACTCTAAGCTACCTCGACCATACCGTCACCCTGGCTTTCTCGCAGTTCAACTTCGACAACCCGATGAACAGCATCTATGAGTACCGCATCAACAACGGTGAGTGGATTTCCAACCCGCCGGGCAAGAACGACTTCACCCTGAATCATCTGCAACCAGGCACCTACCGTATTGCCGTGCGTGCCTCCGTCGGACAGGGCGACTACACCCCCGAGAAGGTTATCGTCGTCACCGTCCGTGCTCCCTGGTACCGTTCGCTGCTCGCCTACTTCATCTATTTTGCCATCTTTGTGGCGTTGGCCACCTATATCTTCCTGACCTATCGGCGCCGTGCCAACGAACAGCTCAACGAGGAGAAGATGAAGTTCCTTATCAACGCTACGCACGACATACGCTCGCCGCTGACGCTCATCATGTCGCCCCTTGCCAACCTGCGCCGCCGTCTGAACGACGACCAGAAAGATGCTCGGCGCGACGTTGACACCATCGAGCATAACGCCCAGCGCATACTCAACCTTGTCAACCAGATTCTCGACGTCCGTAAGATTGACAAGCAGCAGATGCACCTCCACTGTGAAAAGACCGACCTTGTCCCCTTTGTGGCAGGCATCAGCAAGATGTTCGAGTACAACGCCCGGGAGCGCAATATCGACTTCCGCTTCCTCCACGACGGTCTCGACAAGCTCGACGTGTGGATCGACCGCGGGCAGTTCGACAAGGTCGTCACCAACCTTTTGTCGAACGCCTTCAAGTACAGTGGCGATGGCGGTGCCATCACTGTCAGTCTGTCTGCCGATTCCAGCAATGCTGTCGTCAGTGTCGAAGACAACGGTATAGGACTCGACAACGACACCCTTCGCCACGTCTTTGAGCGTTTCTATCAGGGCAGTAACTCACGGCGTATGCATATTGACGGTACCGGCATCGGTCTGAATCTCTGTAAGATGATTGTCGACATGCATCATGGCACCATCACTGCCATGAATCGTCCTGACGGTCAGCACGGCTCCGTCTTCACGGTGAAGCTGCCGTTAGGCAACGCCCATCTCAATACTGATGAGATAGAAACCGCAGCAGCAGAACAGCCACAGGTGGCCGCTGGTTCCAGCAGTGCCCGCTACCGTGTACTGATTGTCGACGACGACCAGGAGATAGGGCGCTATATCAGTTCGGAACTTGGTCATTACTATAAGTTCGGCATCTGTTCCAACGGCCGTGAGGGTCTGAAGGAGTTGCTCACCAATCCCTACGATCTCGTCATCAGCGATGTCATGATGCCCGAGATGGACGGTTTCACCATGCTCCGCATGATTAAGACCAACCTCAACATCTCGCATCTGCCTGTCATCATGCTCACCTCCAAGGCCGATGTCGGCAATCGTCTCGAAGGTCTTGAGCGCGGTGCCGATGCCTTCCTGGCAAAGCCTTTTGACATGGAGGAGCTTCACATGAACATCGAGAACCTCATCCACTCGCGACTCCATCTCAAGGGTAAGTTCAGCGGAGCCCAGCAGCAGACGGAACTCCTGGAACAGCCTGAGGTGAAGGGCAACGACGAGGTGCTCATGGAGCGCATCATGAAGGTTGTCAACAAGAACCTGTCTAACAGCGACTTCAACGTCGACATGCTCACCCAGGAGGTGGGTATCAGCCGTGCCCAGCTGCATCGTAAGATGAAGGAGATGACCGGTATCTCCACCAGCGAGTTCATCCGTAACATCCGTCTGGAGCAAGCAGCCCGCCTGCTGAAGGAGCAGAAGGTGAACATCACGCAGGTAGCCTATACCGTCGGCTTCTCCAACCTCGCCCACTTCTCCACCGTCTTCCGTAAGCACTTCGGCGTGTCGCCATCGGAATATGCTGAGCGCGAGAGGTGACCGATAGGCTCGGGCCCTTTCCGCCAGTGGTCTTGGGGCAGAACCGTCGGACAATTTGCAAATGACACAAAAATGAAAAGAGAAGAAACGGAACGTAAAGCCCGTTTCTTCTCTTTATTATACCTTTGCACCCAGAAAGTGATTATTAACCTATTTAATTAATTAAAATTTTTAGCTTATGAAATTTATTACTAAATCATTGCTTACACTGGCACTCTTGCTTGGTGCTGTAGGTGTGGCAAACGCAGGAGAGAAGGTTTATGCAACCTTTGAAAACCCGTCGAACACCAACACGACGTGGGATTCTGCTACAAAGACCTTCACTTGGTCTACAACTTATTACAATCAGCTCCGTAACATCGGTCTTCCGACGTCGGGTCTTGGCGCTTATACGAAGTTGGTGATTAAGTGTACTATTAACGCTGGTGACAAGTTCCGTATCCTTGTCTATAAAGGTAGTGATAATCAGACTCTTTGGGTTGAACAATCGGGCGAAACGACGTTGGATCTCACAACAATTCCGACAGACTTCCTTGCCGCTGCTACCGAAATCTGTTTGTCTGGTAGTAATCAAGCAGCTCCAGGTGAGGTGGTTGTCGATTATGTCTATCTGGAAAAGGGTGACGATCCTCTTTTTGCCTTTAAGGATGCTCTTCAGAAGGCTATTAATGTCGGAAAGATACAGAGCCAGAATTTCAAGACAAACTTGAGCTGGAACGCCCTGCAGGATGCCATTGCGGCTGGTGAGGCCGTCTTGGCAAAGACCAATGTCACTGAGGAGGAACTGACAGCAGCAGCTGCTGCCGTGAACAATGCCATCAGCGGTCTGAAGCTGTTTGAGGGCTATACGCAGCTGACGGCTGCTGACTTCAAGCACTATGAAAGTCTTGCGGCTCCCGGTGAGGGAACGGTTGTCAACAACGCACCATGCGTCCTCAACCAGGCCTCCGACCTGCCCTATGGCGATGGCAATGTAGGTGAGCTGAACTGGGCCGACTTGGCCGGTTACGACAAGCTGGTGGTTATCACCTCTGGCGACATCAAGCCCCGCTTCTGCATGAACCGTCTGGAGGCAAACGGTCAGCAGGCTGAGACACAGGCTGACTCCAAGATGCTCGATATTAATCCTAATAATGCGTTCACTTGGTCAACGGAAAAGTATCAGACGATTGACGGCAATATATTCTCTATTGACCTGAAGAAGATTGTTGCCGACTACGGCTTCGCCCGTCTGCACAGCATCAAGAAGCAGGGCTGGGGCGCTGGTGTTGTTGTCACCGACCTGCTGCTTTACAAGGCTCCTGAGGCTACCACCGACGATCCCGCTATCATGGTGAACAAGCTGTCGCTGCAGGCTGCTGTCGACAAGGCTGAGGCTATCGACTTGTCTACCAAGACCAGCGAAAGCGCCAAGAAGTTGAAGGATGCCGTCGTTGCCGCCAAGGACTTGCTGGCGATGACCGCTCCGGGCATTGCCGAGATGGAGGCTGCCCGCCGCGCTATCCTGCAGGCCATCGACGAGCTGGTTGACACTGACATCCTGGCCGACGGTATCTACGACCTGACTCAAGAGATGTTCGTGGAGTGGACTGGCATTGACGAGAGCGCTGAGCCCACGGAGAACGCCATCGGTTGCGCCTACGAGGTTGGAACCGGTGAGAAGGGTGCAGGTACGACGATGTACGGTAACCCCAGCGTTGTCTGGAAGACCTATGCTGACCTGTCGGCTTACGACCACCTGCTCATCGTCGGTACTCCCGGCCTGCAGCTGCGCGTCCTGTTCAACCGCTTGGAGGTTGGCAACGGCGGTGGCGACGGCAACGGCGGAGCCCTGACCGAGCTGAATCCCACCATCGGTGAGGACGGTCTGGTTGACATCGACCTGAAGGCTGAGAACCTGAATGGTGCTGCCCGTCTGAACGCCATCAAGCTGGGCTGGGGCAGTCCTGCTGGTCAGTTCACGAAGCTGCAGGTTGTCAAGGGTGCTTACGATCCCGTGGCTGTCGGTCTGCAGGCTGTGAAGACCGGTACCGAGAACGGTGCTATCTTCAACCTCAGCGGTCAGCGTCTGGCTCAGCCCAAGAAGGGTCTGAACATCATCAACGGCAAGAAGGTCGTGATCAAGTGAGAGAAGAACTGAGCTTGCTCAGATTCTTCCGAACGTGAACGACTTCGAACGAAGTTCAATGGGACTCGCCACACATACGGCGAGTCCCTTTTTTATTCAGCGAGGGTCGCCGCACTATTCATAATTGTCGGATTATGGCTTGTAAGCCGTGTTTTTTAGGCGGTAGAACAAAAAGAAAAGTCAATGAAACAAACGATAAAGCCCTTTTCGCCGCAGGTCTTTATCTTTGCACCCAGAATTTTCAACCTATTTATTTATATTATTCACTAAAAACATTAAAACATGAAGAAAACTTACCAATTTCTTGTTGTGCTGGCAGCCATGTTGCTGGGGGCAACGAATGTAAGTGCAGAGCGTATTCCGCTGACGGCGGATGGCTTCTTCACTCATGATGGTTGGGGTCTTAATGCCGTAAAGACGGGCGACTTCCAAGCCGAATATCACATCGGCGAGGTCAGTGGCTGTGCATTCGGCGACTCCGATTGCAGTGCTTATCTTGACCTTGGTGCTTATTCCAAGCTCTATGTCAACATGGTTGGCTGTAATGATGCTGGCGACTTGGACGGTTCTACGCCGCGTATCTTCCTCAACAGTGATAAGAGCGATGGTAAGAACGATCATCTTATCGTTCCTGCCACTGCAGGTTATACGACACAGGAAGAGGATGGAACCTACGTTGTCGATTTGGAGAAGATCAAGAAGGAGTATGGCTTTGTCTATATCACGGCTATCAAGGGTTCTGCCTGGAATACAAAGGTTATTCTTAACAGCATCGAGGTTGAGAAGAATGAGGGCGCAAAGCAGGTTGGCTGGGTGAACATCCTTACCAATAGCGACTTCGAGAGCGATGATTACAGCTCGTTCGCTGTGGTTCTCAGTGGCGGAGAGGCCGACGACGATGACAAAGCGCATGAGCCTACTACTGTAGAAGAGGGTATGGGCCAGAATGGCTCTCGCGCCCTTGTGCTGACCACCAAGACTGGTGTGAAGGAAGACTGGTGTACGCAGCTCTTCATCAAATTCCCCGAACAGCTCACGGAAGGTACGAAGTGGCGTTTCGCTATGGATGTCAAGTCTGACTATGTGGCTACATTCGGTGGTGGCTGCCACGCTGACCCACGTGCATGGAAGATGGGATCTATCATGCCAGAGTTCACTACCAGCACCGACTGGCAGACGCTGACCGCTGAGGGTACCATTAGTGCCGACTTCGAGAGCAATGGTGTTATGAGCATTGCTTTCGACCTGAACCGCGACAAGGATGTCGTTAACAAATACTACTTCGACAACGTTCGCTTCGAGGTTTACAAGGTAGGTACTTCTGCATTTGTCGCTTCTTACGTGGCTCAGATTGACTTCGGCTTCGATACCAACCTGGCTGAACTGACCAAGGCTGCCGGCGCAAGCCGTGTTGTCTATCCCGCTGATTGTGCTACTGTCAAGGTGAATGGCAAGCCCATTGAGATTATCTCTATTGAAGGCTATTCTGACGGTCGCTTCTATATCTTCTTCCCTGATGAGATCAATCCTACTGACGACGTCCAGATTACCTTCAAGAATCCTGCTGGCGACCTCCAGCTGAAGTACACTTCTGGTCCAAATGCCGGTGAGGTTGTCGGTGCTGTCGACGAGAAGGCCCTCTACAATGAGTCTATCGCTGTTGAGGATGCTTATCCCTTCGTTGCTGTGCTTCCTACGGTTGTAAGTGCTTCTCCCGAGCAGGGCTCGTTCAACGTTGCTCCTGGTCTGAAGGAGTTGACGGCTAAGTTCGACAAGAGAGCTGACGTCTCTCAGGCTGTTGCTACGCTCGATGGTCAGGCTCTGACGATTACTCCTGTTAATCCCGATGCAGAAGGCTTCGCTTCTGAGATTAAGATGACATACGCTGGTGCCGACCTGGCTAACGGCCGTCACACTGTGAACATCAAGAAGATCTATGCTGAGGTGATGCTCGATGAGGAAGTCTTCACTGACACGACTTATACATTCTCTGTAGGTCCCGTTGACGTTACCGACCTGCCTTACGATCTTATTCCTCTGAACTACTTCAACGATTGCGCTAATAATGGCATTCCCGAAGGCTTCTTGGTCTATGCCGATGGTATGGAGGAACGTACTTCTGGTAACACTTATGGTTCAAATGCTCGCCTGTTCAGCGATTTTGCCGCAGGTGGTGACTTTACCCACGCACTCTATTTCCGTCGTAACTATGTTACCTACGGCAAAAATGACGATACACACGTATTGGCACTGGAAGCAGGTAAAACCTATAATCTGTCGTTCAACACTGCACGTTGGAAGTCAAACGGTCAGTATCAGAAGGTTCAGATTCTGAATTCTAATGGTGATGTCAAGTTTGAGCAGGTTGTTACTTGTGATCCCGATGTCAATGGCCTCAAGGATGCTGTGAAGGGCTCTTCTGCATACTCATTCGACTTTGTTCCTGATGCTAACGACAACTACGAGCTTCGCTTTATCGCAATGAAAAATGCTACTGACGAAGCAGGTGACGCAGACATGTATGAAACTCTGTTGGCAAATGTCAAGCTGACCTATATCCCAGAGACTTTCGGTGCTATGGAGATGTACGAGGTTGACCTGGCTCTGGAGAAGGCTAAGAAGACACAGGCTGACAACGCTGACGAGCGCTTCGCCGGTGAGGCTCAGACGGCTCTGAACAATAAGATTACTGAGGTTGAGGCTGGTAAGGCTACTTACACATCTCCTTCGGAGTGTGTCGCTGCTGTTGAGGCACTTGCCCAGTGTGGTGATAACCTGATTAACCACGCTACCCTCTGCAAGAACTACGACCAGAAGATCAAGGACGGTGCTGACGTTGTCCGTCAGAACGAGAATCCCAGCAACACGGGCGTTCCCACGAAGTTCGTGAATCTGCCTCTGTTCAGTGAGATAAAGGCTGCTGTCGACAAGTATCACGGCGTTTCTGAAATGGTGAACGAAGGTACTGAGGAAGAACCCAACTGGCAGAAGCACTACACCTATGACCAGCTGACTGACGATGCACAGCTGACGACTGCTATCAACGAGCTGGCAGAGCTTGTTGAGAAGGGTCAGAAGATGTTTACCTCTGGTGAGTCTAAGATGTATATGTATGGTGTGGCTCCGCTCGTAGAGCGTCTGCGCCGTGGTGCTGAGGCTGTCAGGGTGCTTGATCCCGAGAATCCGATCATCGATGAGGCTCTGAATGCCTTCGAGGATGACGACGAACTGGCTGAGAAGGTAAAGAACAACCTGAAGGCTGCTCTCTACAAGAAGATCAATGCCGGCGAGAACCTGTTCCCCGAGGACGAGCAGACGGGTATGGCTCAGACCCACGACCTGAGCGTATTCGTGAAGAACCCGAACGTCTATGCACCTGCCTTCACAATGGCTATTCCTGGTTGGACTAACCTGAAGGGTAATGCTGAGGCTTGGAGCAGCTGGGGTCCGAATCCTACTCACAGCGCTAATACTGCTTATCCTGAGGACGTCGCCTTCCATCCTGGCTGGCACGCTGAGGCTACCACTGAGCAGACCATTACCGACCTGCCCGCAGGTATCTACAACATCGTGTTCAAGTGCCGTGACCACTCTGGTGACATCACTGAAGACGTCTTCTCTTATGTCTATGTGAAGATTTCTTCTACGCCTGATGTTGAAGAGGGGGCCGACATGGACAAGGATATCAATACCGCTGGTTGGCGTCAGGTTACACATCAAGACGGTTACGTTGATGTCGAGATTCCGAATATCATCGTTGAAGACGGTATGCTGACTCTTGGCTGCACATGGAGCAACCTGTCGCAGGCATTCCTTGATGACGTTCACATCTACCTCACTGGTAAAGCTGATGTTGACTACAGCGCTCTCTACGATGAAGTCGCTACTGGCGTTGATAAGGCCGCAGCTACCGCTAAGGTTCGCGCCATCGAGCTCTACGACCTGAACGGCCAGCGCATCCCCGTTGCCAAGAAGGGCATCGTCATCGTGAAGAAGCTCATGAGCGACGGCACGGTGAAGACCGAAAAGGTTGTCAGATAATGAATTGAGACAATCTCAAATGATTATGATACGAACGGCGGGCCTTGGCTCGCCGTTTTTTTGTATCTTTGCACCGTCGAAACCAATAAAACTATAAAAATATGAAGAAACTGTTTACCCTTATCTTGCTGGTCCTTATGACCACGCTGACGGTGATGGCGCAGGTGCGTCGTCCCATCGACTCGCAGCACCCGATGTGGCTCATCCATGTCGACGTGTGGAACTCTGCCGACCCGCAGAAGATTATCGACCTCATCCCCAACGACATCAAGCCCTACGTGGTGATGAATCTCTCGCTGTCGTGCGGCTATGATACGAAGACCAATATGTATCGTATGCCTCGTAATGCCGTGCGCACCTATAAGTCGTGGGGCACCGTCTGCCAGCAGAACAATATGTTCTTCACCTGTCAGCCGGCCTCCGGCGGACATACCCACATCCAGGACAACGACCTGGAGACGTTTGAGTATTTCTTTAAGCACTTCCCCAACTTCCTTGGCTGGAACTACGCCGAGCAGTTCTGGGCCTTCGGCGATGCCGGCGACCTCAGCTCGATGACGAAGTCGAGCCGTTGGAATCTCTTTGCCAACCTCGTAGAGATGTCGCACAAGTACGGCGGTTTCCTCACCGTCAGCTGGTGTGGTGGCATCTATCACTTCGACACCGACCCCATTGCCGAGCTGAAGAGTGAGCCGAAGTTCCTGGAGGCTTGTAAGAAATATCCTGAGGCCATGCTCTTCCTCTATAAGTACACCCACTGCAGCTCGTTCTACAACAACGAGAGCGTCTGCTGGGGTCCCTTCATCTCAGGTCTGACGAAGAACTACGGTGTGCGCTACGACAACTGTGGCTGGAACGACATGACGACGAAGTACTACCTGTCGAAGCATCCGGAGATTACCGGTGAGAAGGCTTTCGACGAGGCAGGCAGGCTGAAGCCCTATAAGTACCCCGGTTCTGCCGGCATCGGTACGGTGATTGAGCAGACCTGCGTCAACGGCGGTGCCGTCTGGGACGGCCCGGAGCTCATCTGGACAGAGGACTTCAGGAATATGAACGATACCAACGTTGACGGCTACACCCGCCGCAACTGGACTACCTTCGACAATTTCAAGGGTATCTGGATTGACATGTGGCGTCAGATTATCAGCGGAAACATGTACATCCCCACCCGCGAGGAGGTTGTCGCCAAGACCAAGGCTGTCATCCTCCACGACAGCAATAGCGACTTCAAGGTGCCCGATGCCCTCTACGACGGACTGTACAAAGTGGACGACCCCGCCAATATGGGCGATGGCCGTTGGGAGAACAATCTGTGGTATCTCAAATCCACCGGCCGCTATGGTGCCGTTCCTATGGTGACGGGACTCTACGACGATATAGCCAGGGCTATCCCCGTGCAGGTGAAGAAGTCGCAGTACGCCTCGCGCTGGGGCACGCTGTCGAAGAAGCAGAATGAGTTCAACCAGCTCTATCCCGAAGTGTCAAAGGGCGACCTCTATGTCAACCGCTATAGAAACCAGCTCGTAGCCTATACGCCGTACACCTATCTGAATAGCAAGAAGCGCGCTTCGGCAGAGATTCCCCTGCAGTATAACACCTGCGAGATGCTGAAGCTGGACTTAGGCAAGCTCTCGAGCGGCGTCATCCGTGAGTATGCCGACCACATCGACTTCTACCTGAACAACTACCGCAGCGACTCTACCACTATTACGACAGTGACCAATGACACCATCCTGCTGACAGGTGTGACAGCACGTCCCACCCTTACCCAGAAGAAACCTACGACAGGAGCTACAGGCCATAATATGACGGTTGTAGCCGGAACTACTGCCTACAACGAGGCAGCCCAGACCTATAAGATTGTGGTGAAGCACATTGGCCCTGTCAATCTCTCCATCAAGTGCTCCGGTGCTGCCACCGGCCGTCTGACCGACGTGCTGCCTTCCGAGGCACTGCCTACTCCCCAGCAGCCTGAACCCTACGTCGGCCCCATCATCATCGAGGCCGAGAATATGGACCGCAAGTCGGCTAACTGTAATCTGACACACTCTGGCTGGTGGGCTCAGGATATGAAGGACTTTGCCGGCATGGGTTATATCACCACTCAGGGTAATACCAACTGCGCCCTGCGCCACCAGCTGAAGCTGCAGACTGGTGCTGCCGGACGCTATAACATCCGTATGCGCTATTGCAACGCGACGAAGGCCGGACAGATGACGTTCACCGTCAATGGCACCGTCCTCAAGGCCGACATCGTCAAGACGGCTAAGAACGACTGGCGCGAGACGGTGGTGACAGCCGACCTGAAGGACGGTTCGACCCCCAACGACATGGTTATCCAGAACACCAGTTCGTTTAGTGACATGATTATCGACCAGGTGATTTACGAGCCTGTAGGCACCGAGGCAGAGAAATATTTGGTGACGGTGAAGGACGCCGACTACGGTAAGGTGACCGCCGACGTCAGCGAGGCCGTTGCCGGCCAGACCGTGAAGCTGACTATTACCCCCGACGAGGGCTACGACATCAAGGAACTGCGCGTGGTGAACAGCGTCTTCTTCACCCAGGGACTGACCATCCCTGTCGCCAAGGGGCAGCGTCAGGTGTCGTTCACAATGATGGATGAGAACATGACCATCCAGCCCGTATTCTATGACACGCAGGCCATCTATGAACTCGACTTCACCAACGTGAACAGTGGCGAACTGCCTGAGGGCTGGCGTACCACCGACGATGCAGGCAATGTACGCAACTATCCTACTTCGAACGGTAGCGGTCCCCGTACCTTCGCAGGACTGACGGGCTACCAGGGTAAGGCACTCTACTGGCGCGGTAACAATGCTGAATACGGTCGTCAGTCGGCTTATCTGCTCACCCTGGAACCGGGTAACTATCAGTTGCAGTATGCTATGGCTGGCTGGAAGGCTACGCCGACCTATCAGGCCAAGATCCTCACTTCCAGTGGCTCTGTCCTCAAGGCGTCGACCAACCAGACCGCGAAGCCCAATATCGATGGCAACTACGCTGGCGATGTCTCGTCGGCTACGCGTAACACCCTCGACTTCACCGTCACGACGAAGGGCAACTACATCATCCAGTTCAAGGAGGTAGGCAGCGGTATGATAGAGTATCTCCTTCTCGACTGCCGCATCAGAAAGGCGACCACTACCGGCATTGAGACCGTAGGCTCCGCCAGCCAGTCGGCTGCCGAAGGCATCTACAACCTCTCGGGTGTGAAGAGTCAGGAACTGCGTCGTGGCCTGAACATCATCCGCACTGCAGACGGAAGAACCATTAAGATTATAAAGAAATGATAACCAAAAGAACAATGATTATGACGGCACTGACCACCTTAGCGGTGGCCAGTGCCTATGCTTTAGACACGAAGATTGTCAGTCCTAACGGTCAGATTGCCGTTGCTATCACCGACGAGGGAGGACGCCCCATGTATCAGGTGGAACGCTCCGGCCAGACGGTGCTGATGCCGTCGCCTTTAGGTGTGAAGCTGAACTTCGCCGACCTCACCGAAGGTGTTAAGATGCAGGACTACAACGTGACACCCGTCAGCGACACGTATGAGCTGAAGACCATCAAGCAGAGTCACGTCACCTACGAGGCCAACGAAGGTGTTTGCCAGTTTGCCAAGAACGGCTGGCACGCTATGGACGTCATCATCCGCGTCAGTAACCGTGACATTGCCATCCGTTATAAGCTCTATCCCAAGAAGGTGCGCAATGACGAGACCCGTGTGGCCGTCGTACAGAGCGAGGCCACGGGCTTCGTGCTGCCCGACGGTACGCTGACCTATCTCTGTCCGCAGTCGAAACCGATGGGTGGCTTTGCACGTACATCGCCCAGCTATGAGACCAGCTACACCCTCGACGAGCCGGCAGGCAAGAACGGCTGGGGCGAGGGCTACACCTTCCCCTGCTTGTTCAAGACCCCCCTGTTGTCCCCCGAGGGGGACACAAAAGCCTCCCCTCGGGGAGGTTCAGAGGGGGTTCTGTGGGTGCTCATCAGCGAGACAGGCACCGACGGCAACTATGTCGGCTGCCGGCTGCTGAATGCCGGTGGCACAAACTACAGCATCGGTTTCCCGCAGCAGGGCGAGATGAACGGACAAGGCACCGTGACGGCTGCCGTCTCGCTGCCCTGTGAGACACCTTGGCGCACCATCACCCTCGGTTCCTCGTTGCAGAACATCGTGGAGACCACCGTGGCGTGGGATGTCGTCAAGCCTAAGTATAAGGCATCGAAGAACTATACATACGGAGCCGGCTCCTGGTCGTGGATTATCGGTATGGACAGCAGCTGCAACTTCGACGAGCAGAAACGCTATATCGACTTCTCGGCAGCCATGGGCTACCGCTCGGTGCTCATCGATGCCTTCTGGGACCGCCAGATAGGCTATGAGCGTATGGCCGAACTGGCACGCTATGGCAAGAGCAAGGGTGTAGGAATCTTCCTCTGGTACAACTCCAACGGTTCGTGGAACGATGCCCCGCAGACGCCAATAGGACGCATGGACCGCCCGGCTGTACGCCGCCAGGAGATGAAGTGGATGCACGACACGGGCATCCTCGGCATCAAGGTCGACTTCTTCGGTGGCGACAAGCAGCCGATGATGCAACTCTATGAAGACATCCTCACCGATGCCAACGACTTCGGCCTGCAGGTCATCTTCCATGGTTGCACCCTGCCAAGAGGGTGGGAGCGTATGTACCCCAACTACGTAGCCTCCGAGGCCGTGCTGGCCAGCGAGAATCTCCATTTCGGACAGGGTGCCTGCGATGCCGAGGCCCGCAACGCCTGTATCCACCCCTTCGTCCGCAACACCGTCGGCTCGATGGACTTTGGCGGTTCGACGCTCAACAAATATTATAATGCCGATAACGCCCACGGCACCGTGCGCCGCACCAGCGACGTCTATGCTCTGGCTGCTGCCGTGCTCTTCCAGTCGAGCGTGCAGCACTTCGCCCTGGCTCCCAACAACCTGACCGACGCTCCGGCTTGGGCTGTCGACTTCATGAAGGATGTTCCAACGACATGGGACGAGGTGCGCTTCATCGACGGCTACCCCGGCAAGTATGTCATCCTGGCCCGCCGCTCTGGCGACAAGTGGTACGTGGTTGGTGCCAACGCCGAGAAGGCTCCGCTGAAGAAGACCATCGCGCTGCCGATGTTCGGAAAGGGTACCCAGATGGACGTCTACAGCGACGATGCCCAGCTGCAGGGAAGTGTGAAGCAGGTAATACAGAACAAGAAACAACAGCTGACGGTGGTCATCCCGCAGAACGGGGGCCTCGTCATCAAAAACAAACAGCGATGAGAAAGCAACTATTCATGACTCTTCTGGCTGCTGCCACGACGGCAGTGGCTCAGAACCCGTTTGTGCAGACGTGGTTCACCAGCGACCCTGCACCGATGGTACACAACGGCACGATGTACGTCTACACCGGCCATGACGAGGACAACGCCGACTTCTTCTGGATGCAGGAGTGGCGAGTCTATTCTACAAAGGACATGGTCAACTGGCAGGACCACGGCTCACCCTTAGCCTTGGAGTCGTTCCGCTGGGCCGACGACCGTGCGTGGGCCTCACAGACCATTGAGCGTAATGGTAAGTTCTACTGGTACATCTGTGCCCACTCCAAGATTTCTGGCGGCATGGCTATCGGCGTCGCCGTCAGCGACTCGCCCACTGGTCCGTTTCGCGACGCCATTGGCAAACCGCTGTTCGAGAACGGTTCGTGGGACCATATCGACCCGACGGTGATGATCGACGACGACGGCCAGGCGTGGCTGATGTGGGGCAACCCGCAGTGCTACTACCTGAAGCTGAACGAGGATATGATCTCGTACAGCGGCGAGTTGGGCAAGCTCGATATGACGGAAGAAGCCTTCGGCGGTCCCATCATGAGCAAGCGCGAGAAGGGAAAGAAATACAAGGACAGCTACGTGGAAGGCCCGTGGCTGATGAAAGCCCCCGATATGTCGAGGTACGGGGTGCGAGGTACGAGGTACGAGAATAGTTCAAAGGCTAAAGGTAATCTCGCATCTCGCACCTCGAACCTCGAATCTCGAAAATACTATCTGCTCTACGCTGCCGGCGGCGTGCCCGAGCACATCAGCTACAGCACCGCTCCGCATCCTACGGGGCCGTGGACGTATGCCGGCGAGATTATGCCGCTCAGCGACACGAAGTCGTTTACCAACCACTGTGGTGTGGCCGACTTCAACGGCCACAGCTACTTCTTCTACCACACCGGCAAACTGCCCGGTGGCGGTGGCTTCGGCCGTAGCGTGGCCGTCGAGGAGTTCCAGTATAACAAGGACGGCAGCTTCCCCACCATCCTGCCTACCGACGAGGGCGTGAAGCCTATCGCGACGTTCGACCCCTACCGCCGTGTGGAGGCCGAGACGATGGCCTTCTCCCGAGGCGTGAAGACTGAGCAGCAGACTACGCCAGGTGTAGGCAACGGCTTGCAGGTGTATGTCAGCGACATTCATAACGGCGACTATATCAAGCTGCAGAACGTGGCCTTCGGCAAGAAGACACCACGGACGTTCAAGGCCCGTGTGGCCAGCGGACTACGTGGCGGACAGATAGAGATACGTCTCGACAGTCTGAAGGGACGGCTCCTCGGTACGGTGAACGTGCCGGCAACGGGAGGCTGGCTGAACTGGCAGACGGTGAATCTCGACCTGGACTACTCTACGCTGACCGACATCGATGCACCCACACGCACGCTGGCAGGCCTGAACCTGCCGGCAACAGCCGACCTCTACTTCGTCTTCAAGGGACGCAAGGGTCCGAAGCTCTTCAACTTCGACTGGTGGGAGATGCAGGGTCTGGAGCAGGTGAACATGCCGCTCTTCCAGACGAAGTACACCGCCGACCCCTCGCCGCTGGTTGTCGGCGACACCTTATTCTTATATACGTCGCACGACGCTTCGCCCGAGGACATCCCCGATGCCAACGAGAAAAACTCCGCCGGCTTCTTTATGTACGACTGGCTGCTGTGGTCGACGACCGACATGGTGAACTGGACGGAGCACGGGGCCGTTGCCTCGCTGAAGGACTTCAGTTGGCGCTCGCGCGACAACGGCGCCTGGGCCATACAGACCGTAGAGCGCAATGGCAAGTACTATCTCTACGCCCCGCTCCACGGCCACGGCATTGGCGTCTTGGTGGCTGACTCGCCCTACGGACCCTTCAAAGACCCCCTCGGCAAGCCGCTAGTATGGCAGAAAGAACACTGGGACGACATCGACCCAAGCGTCTTTACCGATGCCGACGGTCAGGCCTATATGTACTGGGGTAATCCCCATGTCTATTGTGTGAAGCTCAACGAGGATATGATCTCTACTGAGGGCGACATTCTCGTTCTTAATCAGCAGGACGGTGTCATGCGTCCCGTCAAGGAAGAGGGCTCCAAGATCAACCTCCGTGTACCCTGGAGTGAGAAGGCCACTTGGGCTGTTCAGCACTACCAGGAGGGACCGTGGTCCTACAAGCGCAACGGCCACTATTATCTCGGCTTTGCCTCAACCTGCTGTCCAGAGGCTCTGGGCTACGCCATGAGCGACTCGCCCACCGGTCCCTGGGTGGAAAAGGGCTACATCATGCGTCCCACCGAGCGCGACCGCGGCAACCATCCGGGCATCTGCGACTTTCAGGGTCACAGCTATGTCTTCGGTCAGGACTACGACCTGATGCACCTGGAGACTTTTGTGCATCACGAGCGTCGCTCCGTCAGTGCTTCGGAGATAACTTACAATGCCGACGGAACCATTCAGGAGATTCCCTACTGGCTTGACCAGAAGCCGCTGCAGCAGCTCCACTGGCTCAATCCCTACCGTCGTGTGGAGGCCGAGACCATGAACTGGGGCTTCGGCCTGAAGTCGGCCAAGATGGGCATCGAGAACACCGGCGTGGTGAAGGACATGCCGGCCTCGACGGGCAGGAAGAATATGTACGTCTTCGACCTCAACGACGGCGAGTATATCCGCCTGCGCGGTGTCGACTTCGGCAGTAAGGGTGCCCGCCAGTTTGCCATCACCGCCGCCGCCACCGGCACGGCCACCGTCACGCTGCGGCTGAACAGCCAGGACGGTCCCGTCATCGGCACGGCCGTCGTCAGCAGCACCGGCTCAGCCGACCGCTACCGCCAGTTCACCGCCAAGGTGAAGGGAGCCACTGGTGTCCACGACCTCTATCTCTGCTTCGACCGCTGCCAGGGCGACGTCCGTCTCGACTACTGGCAGTTCAAATAGCGCAAAAATCACACAAAGGGTCTGACCCTTTGTGTGATTTTTTTTTGTTGTTTTGTTGTCACTTTCTGTCTAACTGATTGGGATTCAGCTAATTACGGAGTGACGACAAATGGTTGTGTGACGACACCCAGACGGGCTACTTTAACATTCAAACATGCCGGCCGCTCGTAAAAATATGCCGGCCGCTCGTAAAAAAAAATAGGCACAAGAGAAAATTCTTGCGGCGCGAAATATATCACTGCATTTTGTCGTCACGAAACATTTTGTCGTCACTCTGTAACCAATTCTTTATCAGGCAGATAGGAGGGAGTGACGACAAAACGGCATTTTTCTAAAAAGGACACAAAAGGGGTTTGACCCAATTGTGTCCTTTTTGATTTACAGACTGTATTCCAGCATCACCATCGAGTAGGGGTCCAAGTCGAGGCTGAACTTCTTCTTGGCCTTCAGCTGCTCCGTCTTCGGGGCGATGGGCTGCTGGTCGTAGTTGTTCTCGTCATTGGGAGAACCGGTGAGCACGGTCTTCGTTGCCAGCTTCTTCAGCGAGAAGCGGCTCAGGTTGATGTCGGCCTTCTTGGCGTCGGCACCGGCGTTGACGAGCTTGACATAGAGCCGGCGCGTCTTGGCATTGAGGATGACGGACTGGCCGTAGGTGCTCTTCTCGACGGGCTGTATGGCGCCGGCGGCGTCGCCATCGAAGGTGACGCAGTCGGCGTAGTAGTACTGGCCTGCTGACTGTCCGAACATCTGCTGGACGTAGTAGCTACAGGTGAGGTAGGGCCGCTCGTTGTCGAAGTAGATGAGGTCGGGATTCCAGTTGGTGGCGTTCTTGCGGGCGAAGAGCGGTGCATACGAGGTCATGCAGACGACATCGCCGTTGCGCTCGACGTGGAGCAGGTAGAGACCCTCAGCCAGGGCGTCGATGAGCTTCTTGTCCTTGGCGGCATACTCGCCGAGGTAGACCTTTGTCTTGCGTTCGCGTGGGTACTTGTCGTACTGTCGCGAGTTGAGGAAGTAGTCGTTCTTCTCGTAGTAGTGCTCGTCGATGATGGGCATGCCCAGCTCCTCGGCCAGCTTCCAGCCGTTCTCGAAGTCGGGATTGCCGGGATGCGAGCCGGGGCCGGCGGTGCCTACGATGACAATCTCGGGATGAGCCTTTGTCACCTTATCGTATACATACTTGAAGCGCTCGACGAACTCCGGCGAGATCTTCTCCTCGTTGCCCAGACCCAGGTACTTCAGTCCGAAGGGCGCGGGGTGGCCTTGGTCGGCACGCATCTTCGCCCACTTCGAGGTGGCGGGGTCGCCGTTGGCCCATTCGATGAGGTCGAGGGCGTCCTGTACCCACTCGTCCATCTCAGACATCGGGGCCACGTCCTGAGCCTGCTTCGGCCACATGTTCCAGCCGCCGTTCGTCCCCTGACAGCTGACGCCACAGGGCAGGATGGGTACGGGCTGCATACCGAGGTCCTCGCAGAACTGGAAATACTCATAGTAGCCCAAGCCCATCGACTGGTGGTAGCCCCATGTGTTCTTCTGCTGAACACGCTGGTGGCGCGGGCCGATAGTGTTCTTCCAGCGATAGGTGTTCCAGAAACCGTCGCCGCCGCCGTGGACGACACAGCCGCCGGGGAAGCGCATGAACTTCGGGTGCAGGTCGGCCAGGGCCTGTGCCAGGTCTTTTCTTAATCCGTGTCCCTTGTAGGTGTCCTGTGGCATGAGCGACACGTCGTCGAGCCAGACGTCACCCTCGTTGAGCACCAGCAGTTGCAGGGCAGCCTTCTGACAGGTGGTGTCGGGAGTGAGTGTGGCTTTATACTCCTTCCAGTCGTTCATGCCGTTGCCGGTGATGTCGACGATGGCGTCGGCCAGCAGTTTCGGGTCCTTGCCCCAGCCCTGCGGCTCTACCAGTGCCACGCGCACCTGCTTGGCACCGCCGGCGTTGGCCAAACGCATGGAGAAGTCGTACTTCGCACCGGCCTTGACGCTTATGCCGTCGAAGCCGTTATTCTGCAGGCCGAAGCCCCTCCAGCCTTTGTAGTCGTAGAACTCACGGGCACGCTCCACGTGCAGGCGCATCATGGTGTTGCTGTTGTAGGGAGCGGTAAAACTCTTGTCGGCCTTGCTGATGGTGACAGGCTGTATGTAGCCCAGCGAGTGTCCGGGACGGATGGTTGTCCAAGCAGTGCCGGGTCCCCAGCCGTCGCGCTCGGCTGGGCTGAACTCGAAGGAGCCGTTCTGTAGCAGTTCGGCGAAGAGACCGCCGTCGGCACTCGACGAGATGTCCTCGAAGAAGATACCGATGAGTTCGTCACTGATGGCCTTGCCGCCTTGTGGGGCGGTCATGGGCTTCTGGGCGTTGAGTCCCAGGGTGGCTGCCGCAAGGAGGGCAGCGAGTGTTGTTCGTTTAATCATTGTTGCTATTGAAGTTAAATTTGATATTCATTTATGGCTGGTCGAATCCGCCGCCGAATCCGCCGCCGAATCCGCCAAAGGAGGGTGCCGGCTCCTTACCTATCTCTATGAGAAGACGGAAGAGGGCACGGCGGCGCTGGGGCCACGTCGGGTAGTCGTCGGCCCGCAGGGTCCTGATCTTGAAACCCGGCATCTGTGGCATCTGGCTCTGCTGCATGAACTCGAGGTTGCTGGTGGTGATGACGCAGGGTTTGGTCTTGCCGTCGGCCAGCAGGCGGTCGGTGATGGCATCGGCGCCGCCCAGCTTGAACCAGCTCTCCATCGTGTCGTTCTCGCCGGGAACGAGCTGTATGAAGGCAGGGATGGTGGGCGTCGGTGGCAGGGGCGACATGTACCAGGCTTCCTGGCGCTCAACGTCGTATCCTGTGCGTCCGTGCTTGATGTCGCCCATCGAGGCGAAGTTGAAGGGTGAGCGCGGGTTGTCGGCGATGCTGTACTTAAACCCTTTGTCGGGCGACAGCAGCATGTTGTTGGGGTCGGCCACGGGTGTGCCGTCGGCGACGAAGCAGTATCTGAACGTCTCGAAGAGATAGTCGCTCATCGTCAGGGTCCATACACCGTCAGAGTCGCGCACCATCGTCTGGCGCTCGTCGGGCAGCATCTCGCACCACAGCTCCACCTGGTTAGCCTCGGGAGCCTTCAGCCGGAAGGTGATACCCTTCTCGCCATACTCCGGTGAGATGATGGGGCGCGGGAACAGGCGGGTCATGACGCCAGGCGTGAACTGCTGCTCACGGCCAGTGGCGACTGGTGCCGGCTGTGCCCCCTTCATAGCGTTCTCGGCAGCCTTCTTGTTAAACAGCAGCGGCAGCGTCTTGGCCAGGAAGTACTTGGCGTTCATCCAGGTATGTCCGAACTTGTCTGTCGTGAACTCCTTGACGCTGCGGATGCCCTTCTTGTCGAGGAACTCCATGTAGTCGCGGGCGTTGCCGTAGAGGAAGTCGTCGGTGCCGACACCCAGCCAGAAGAGGTGTATCTTCTTGTTCGTCTCAGCAGCGTTGTCATAGACGCCGGCAATGTCGGTCGACGTAAACGAGCTGTAGGAACAGAGGTAGGAGAACTTGTCGAGGTTGGTCAGACCGTTGTAAAGTGCCTGGTTGCCGCCGCGTGAGAAACCGCCGATGGCACGGTGGTTGTGGTCGGCTTTCGTGCGGTAGTTGCTGTCGATGTAGGGCAGCAGGTCGTTGATGAGGTCACGGCTGAAGACGTCGCCGCCGAACTTTGTCTGTGGCTGACTGTCGGCCGGTGGCGTGGGCAGCAGCTTTGCCGGGTTGCCGTACGGCAGTACGACAATCATCTCGCTGGCCTGCTTGTCGGCGATGAGGTTGTCGAGGATGTAGTTGACGCGTCCCACTTTGTAGTAGACCTCCTCGGTATCTGTGGTGCCGCTGATGAGGTAGAAGACGGGGTAGCGCTTCTGCTGGTCCTCCATGTAGCGTGGTGGCAGATAGACCACCGCCTGGTTGGTGGCTCCCAGACTCTTGGAATAGTAGTGGATATACTCCAGCCGGCCGTGGGCCACGTTGCGGATGTCGTGGGGCAGGCTGCCGTTCTGGGAGGGTATCTCCAGAAGGCTGTTTTTGAAGCCCTCGTTGGGGAAGAACTGTGGGTTCTCAGGGTCCATGACGCTGAGACCGTCGACGATGAAGTGGTAAGGGTAGAGGTCGGGTGCTGCCGGACCGAGGGTGACGGTCCATGTGCCGTCGGCATCGCGCTTCATCTCTTTGCGTCCACAGAACTGCACGTCGACCTGTACGTTTCTGGCCGAGTCGTTCTTGTAACGGAAGGTCACCGTCCCGTCGCCATGTGGGCTGGGTTGCGCTGCAGCTGCTGTTGCGCAGAGGATACCCGTCAAGTAAAGGAATAGTCTTTTCATTGTCAGTAGTATTAAAAAAGTTTCTTTCTGTGAGCAAATTTAGTAAAAAAAACGTTATGTTGTGTATTTGCTTAATGTTTTTTTTGTATTCTTGCCTGATTTGTAACAAGAAGGAAAGAATATGAAACGACAGCAGACGACCTTTTGACTATTCTTTCGTAATTTTGCACACAACGTCAAAACAAAAAGAACCAATGAGAACGATGAAGAAATTACTATTGCTATTCCTGGCGCTTGTGGCCGTCCAGGACATCACGGCCAAGGACGACATTGCGAACCCGATGCTGTGGGCCGACGTGCCCGATCCCGATGTCATCCGTGTCGGCGACACGTTTTTTCTTGTCTCTACCACGATGCACCTCATGCCCGGGGCGCCCGTCATGGCCTCGAAGGACCTGAAGAACTGGGAGACCGTCGGCTACATCTTCGACCGCCTGACCGACTCGCCGAAGTACGACCTGCAGGAAGGAACGGTCTACGGACGCGGCCAGTGGGCGACATCGCTGAAGTATCACGACGGAAAATTCTGGGCACTCCTGGCACCCAATGAGTCCGGCCCTATGGGGCAGACCTATATCTTCACTGCTCCGAAGGCCGAAGGTCCGTGGACCATCCACTCGCGTCTGCGCCACTTTCATGACGCCACCCTCTTCTTCGATGACGACGGCACGCCCTATGTGTTCTTCGGGACAGGTGAGATGTGCCGGCTGACACGCGACCTGAAGGGCGTCGTCGAGGGCAGTCTCCGTCATTACTTCCAGCGCGAGGCCGACGAGCGCGGCCTGTTGGAGGGTACCCGTGTCATCAAGCATCGCGGCACCTACTATGCCATGCTGATCAGCCACACCTTTGCTCCCGGCCGTCATCGCCGCGAGGTGTGCTACCGCACGAAGGACCTGAACGGCAAGTGGGAGAAGAATGTCATCTTGGAGAGCGACTTCGGCGGCTTCTCCTACTTGGCACAAGGCACCATTGTCGACACCGAGGAAGGCGACTGGTATGGCATCATGTTTCAGGACCGAGGTGGCGTGGGCCGTGTGCTGACGTTGTCGCCGGTACGCTGGATTGACGGTTGGCCGATGCTGGGCGACGAGCAAGGAAAAGTGCCTGCGACGATGCGTCCCTATAAGCATGGTGAGGCCGAGAAGCATATCGTCTGTCCTGACGAATTCAGTTCGCCGAAGTTAGGTCTGCACTGGCAGTGGAACCATAACCCCGTTGACAAGGCGTGGAGTCTGACCGAGCGGCCGGGCTTCCTCCGGTTAAAGACCAACCGCGTGGTGCCTAACCTCTATCTGGCACCGAACACGCTGACGCAGCGCATGGAAGGTCCGACATGCAGCGGCTTCATCCTGATGGACCTGTCGAAGATGAAGGATGGCGACTGTGCCGGTCTGGCTGCCTTCAACGGCGACTCCGGCGTGCTGACGGTGAAGAAACGAGGCCGTAAGCTGACGTTGGAGATGAGTGAACAGAAGGTCAGTCTCACCGACCGCGAGAAGGCCGTCACCGGCGTCGAGGAGAAGGTCGTCGAGACCGTCCCCGTTGTTGGCACCAAGCTCTGGCTCCGTCTCGATGGCGACTTCCAGCCCGGTCACCACGATACTGCCAACTTCTTCTACAGCGCGGATGGTGAGAACTGGAAGCAGATAGGTACGAAGAACTACCGCTGCGTGTTCGACTACCGCCGCTTCTTTATGGGCACGAAGTTCGGCATCTTCAATTACGCCACGAAAAAAGCCGGCGGCTATGTAGACGTCGACTTCTTCAGGTATTCTTCGGGATTATAACCACTGACACGCGTTAGTGGTTGCGGAGGTTCCACTTCGCGTTGTCGCTCTGGAAGTCCCAAGGCGCCAGGGTGGGAGTGGAGTCGCCGGCGGAGTAGAGACAGAGGCTGGTGTTCACGCCTTCGCGACCGGGGATGGCCTTCGGCATGAGACGGAACGTGCCGTCGGTGGCCTGCTCGATGCGCCATAGCTGACAGTCGTCGCCGGTGAACGTGGGGACGGTTGTCACCTCGCAGTCGGCGGTGGCACAGAGGGCGCGGTCAGTACCGTCGATGGTGATCTTGAAGTAGCTGTTGCCCAGATAGCCGACGCCGCTGACGGGCTGGATGTCCCAGCGCTGCCAGGGACGGAACATGTAGTCGCTGCAGCGAGCGGGGATATTGCCTTCCGGCCACGTGTCGACGACCTCTGCCAAGGTCTGGTTGGGAACGGGCTTCACCGGCTGCTTCAGCTGTTCGCGGTTAAACCATCCCTGACGCTCCTGCTTCATACGTGTGAAGTCGACAGCCAGTTCCAGGGAGTAGCCGCGGCGCTCGCTCTCAATAGCAAAGGTGCCGCCGCGGAAGTGGTCGCCAGCGTGAGGCCAGCCGCGGGTCCAGAGCAGTGGACGGATGCCGAGGACGGAGCGGCCGCCTTGGTCGAAGTCGGCCTCGTAGTGGCACGACATCACCTCGATGCCCTCGTCGATGACGGTACGTCCGAAGTGGCCGGGACCTGTCTTGCGGTCGCCTGCCGCGACGACCATACGTCCGCCGCCGTGGAACATGTCGCGGCCTACATTGTCTATATAAGGCCCTTCGACAGCACGGGAGCGGCCTACCACGATGTTGTACGTAGAGTTGACACCGTCGCAGCAGGTGCCATGGGTGCCGAGCAGGTAGTACCAGCCGTCACGGAAGATGAGGTCGGTAGCCTCGCAGTCGATGGCAACGTCCTTCTCGACATTCCCCTTGACACGCCAGCCGGTCTTCGGGTCGAGCTCAACGAGGCGGATAGTGCCGAAATAGGTGCCGTAGGTAGCCCATAGCCGTCCTGTCGTGGGGTCGAGGAGCAGGCAGGGGTCAATGGCATCCTGGTCTTCCATGCCGTCGCTGGAAGCCACTTCGACGGCTTTTGTCCATTTGAAGTCAGCCGCCTTGGGGTTGAGTGTCGTGTTCCACATCGTCAGGATGCGTCCGTTGTGTCCGCCGCCCAGTCCGCCGCCTGTGGCACCGTAGATACAGAGGTAGCGGTTGCCTATCTTTATGATGTCGGGGGCAGCACCGCCTCCGGGCCGGTCGGCTCCCGAGTGCCACGACCAGCCGTCGTCGCTGATGAGTCCGCCGCCGCCGGTGCCGAAAGTGTAGTACTTGCCGTCGCACTCAGCGATGGTCGACGGGTCGTGGATATAGGGTTCGCCCACTTGTGCCCCAGCGGGGCTAATGAATAATGAGGAAAGAATCAATACTGTCTGGAAGCGTTTCATTGTTTACTGGATGTTAAGGTTTGTAATCGGTTTGTTGTTCTCGTCGATGAAGCGGACACACATATCACTCAGGCCAGGGCCGTTGATGACGGCACTGCGGAGCACGTGGCGCCCCTTTGTCAGCGTCAGGCGGGCCGACATGCCGTCGTCGCGAACCATACGGCGGTCGCCCTCCAGTAGCAGCACCTCTTGACCGTCGAGCCACCACATCGAGGCACCGTTGGAGCCGGCGGCGAGACGGACGTCCGGCATGTCTTCGGGACAGTCGATGACCGTCTCGCACCAGAAGAACGATCCGTAGGTCTGGCGGCCGTAACGCTCGGCAAAGCGGAAGAGCTTCATGTTATAGGTCTTGCTGTCGAGGGTGTGCCATTTCCCCTTCTGTTTCGGCAGACGGGACAGTTCGCTGCTGAACTTCTCGCGGAGCCAGGAGTAGGTGAAGACGACGTTGGAGCGCACGTCGACAGCCAACGGCTCCATCAGGCGCCAGCGACGGATATAGCCCTCGTCGTCGGGCGTTGCCGGACTGGCGTTCTTGACTACCGGTGCGAAATAGGCAGGACGGTTCTTGAACTGCAGCCAGTCGATGCTGACAGGCGTACCCTCACAGGTGACGACGAGGGCTGTCGTACCCTGAGGCGTATATTCCAGTGGAACGGTCTGCATCAGCCACTGGCCGCTCTGGTCGCGGCGGAAGGGAACAGGTGCTCCCGGGCGGGTTATCTCGCTCTTCACCGTCATCTGGATACGGGCGATGACCTTGCCCTTGGCACTGCCCTGGCGGACACAGAATGTCGTGTTCTCGTCGGCCTTGGCGCGGACGACGAGATAACCGTCGGTGACGGTGCTGAAGTCGACACCGTCATAGCGGACACTGCCTCCCTGGGGTATCGTGACGTACCAGCCCTGGAAGGTGTCGGTCGTGTCGAGGAGAGCAACGGCTGAGCCCTCGCTGGCTTGGCTGTAGCGGTCTATTTCAACGCGTGAGGTGGCAGATGTTATGCCGACGCCACGCAGGGTGGGTTTTACCTCCTCGATGGTGCCGTCGGCACGAAACGTCACCTTGTCGATGCAAACCGAGCGGCGCTTGTCGTCGCGTGGGGAGTAGTCGTTATGATGGTAGAAGAGATACCACTGTCCGCGGTACTCTATCAGGCTGTGGTGGTTGGTCCAGCAACTGTTGGTATGTTCGGCCATGATGATGCCCTTGAAGTCCCATGGACCAAGGGGCGACTTCGACATCGCATAGGCGAGCGTCTCCGTGGGGTTGGCCCCATTCTCCTTGCTGCCACGTACCCAAGGGAACGTCAGGTAGTACCAGTCGCCGCGGCGGAAGGCAAATGGTCCTTCCTTGAAGCCGTCGGGCAGACCTTTCATCTCCTGCCGTTCGCCGTCAACCTCCTTCATGTTCTCTTGCAGTTTGGCGCCACGGATGCCCATGCCGCTCCAATAGATGTAAGCCTGTCCGTCGTTGTCGACGAGCACGCAGGGGTCGATGCCGATAACGCCCTTGATGGGCTGCTGCTCCAGTGTGAACGGCCCTTCGGGGCTGTCGGCAGTGGCTACGCCGATGGCAAAGCCGCGGCCTTCGCGTGGTCCATTAGGGAAATAGAAATAATACTTTCCGTTTTTGTACACACAGTCGGGTGCCCACATCGAGAAGCCGTCGGGCTTGCCCCAGGGCACCCGCTCCTGGCTGACGATGACGCCGTGGTCGGTCCATTCCGTCAGGTCCTCTGATGAGAAGACGTGATAGTCGGCCATACAGAACCAGTCCTGCCGCTGCCCCTCAGGGGGGACAATGTCGTGCGACGGGTAGAGGTACACCTTGTTGTTAAACACACGCGCAGTAGGGTCGGCCGTAAACTGGTCGCGGATGATGGGGTTTTGTGCGGCTGCTGTCAGCGACAGGCCGAGACACAGTAAGGTTAATGGATGTCGTTTCATAACGGTTCTTGGTTTTTGTGCAAAGATAGGCTTTTTCCCCGAAACAGCCTCGTTAAAAATCGTGATAATGGCACGATGAAACGTGGTGTGATAATTCTGCAACAAATGCAAAAAGGGGAAAGTAAATAAATTCGTAACTTTGCCACCGAATAGTGTCATAAAAACCATAACAAGAATAATGAAGCATCTTTTCACAACCTTAGCCATCGCAGCGATAGCACTGCTCGTGACTGATGCGGCGCGAGCTGCCGTCGATCCCAATTTCTACATTTTCCTCTGTTTCGGACAGTCCAATATGGAAGGGGCGGCCAAACCAGAGGCTATGGACCTCGTGAGTCCCGGACCGCGGTTCCTGCTGATGCCAGCCGTAGACTTCCCTGCTACCGATACCCGTCCTGCCCGCAAGATGGGTGAGTGGTGTGAGGCGGTTCCGCCTCTCTGCCGCCCCAACAACGGCCTGACGCCTGCCGACTGGTTCGGCCGTACACTGGTGGCTTCGCTGCCTGAGAATATCAAGATTGGCGTTATCCATGTAGCTATCGGTGGTATCGACATCAGGGGCTTCCTGCCCGACAGCATCCCGAGCTATGTCAAGAGAGCGCCGAACTGGATGACGGGTATGCTCAAGGCATACGACAATAATCCCTACCAGCGGCTGGTAACGCTGGCCAAGAAAGCCCAGAAAGAGGGCGTCATCAAGGGCATCCTGATGCACCAGGGAGAGACCAATACCGGCGACCCGAAGTGGGCTGGCATGGTGCAACAGGTGTACGACCGCCTCTGTGGTGACCTGCAGCTGAAGCCCGAGGAAGTGAACCTCTATGCCGGTAATATCGTTCAGGCTGGTGGACAGGGTGTCTGCATCGGCTGTAAGAAGCAGATTGACGACCTGCCCAAGACCCTTCACACCTCGCAGGTCATTTCGTCTGACGACTGCACCAACGGTCCCGACCGCCTGCACTTCGACGCCGCCGGCTATCGTGAGCTCGGCTGCCGCTATGGCGAGGCCGTCGCCCGCTTCTTAGGCTACGAGCCGAAGCGTCCCGCCGCTATGATAGCCTCGCAGATGATTGAAGTGCCTGCCGACGCCGTGACCGTCGAGAATGCCATCCCCGGCAACGCGTTTCCGAAGATTGACAGCCAGCGTCGTGCCTATTTCCGCATCCAGGCACCGCAGGCCAAGAAGGTCGTAGTGGACATCTGCGGCAAGAAGTATAACATGACGTCCGACGGTAAGGGCGGCTTCATGGCCGTCACCGACCCCCTGCCCGTGGGCTTCCACTACTATTTCATGAATATCGACGGCGTGAACTTCATCGACCCCGCCAGTGAGACCTACTTTGGCTGCAACCGTGAGGCAGGCGGCCTGGAGGTGCCCGAAGGTCCCGAGGGCGACTACTACCGTCCGCAGCTGGGCATCGCCCACGGACAGGTGCGCAGCATCTACTATCACAGTCCCCACTCTAAGTTTGGCGAGTGGCGTCACGCCCTGGTCTACACGCCGGCTGAGTACGAGCTGGCCAAGAATGTCAAGAAGCGCTATCCCGTGCTCTACCTGCAGCACGGCATGGGCGAGGGCGAGACCAGCTGGATGATTCAGGGTAAGATGCAGCACATCATGGACAACGCCATCGGCCGTGGCGAGGCTGTGCCGATGATTGTCGTTATGGAGAGTGGCGACATCAAGCAGCCTTTCGGTGGCGGCAACAACCAGGCAGGCCGCTCGGAGTACGGCGCCTCGTTCTATCCCGTCCTGCTCAACGACCTCATCCCCTATATCGACCAGACGTTCCGCACGAAGAGCGACCGCGAGAACCGTGCTATGGCCGGCCTCTCATGGGGTGGCCACCAGACCTTTGACGTCGTGCTGCAGAACCTCGACAAGTTTGCATGGCTCGGCACGTTCAGCGGTGCCATCTTCGGCCTCGACGTGAAGACGGCCTACAACGGCGTGTTTGCCGATGCCGAGAAGTTCAACAAGCAGATACATTATATGTATATGAACTGGGGTAGCGATGACTTCATCAAGAGTCAGCCCATCGTCGACGGTCTGCGTGAGCTTGGCATCAAGGTCGACGCCTCCGTCTCCGAAGGCACCGGCCATGAGTTCCTCACCTGGCGTCGCGGTCTCCACGAGTTCATTCCCCATCTGTTTAAGAAGTAACCATCTGACCATCAGAAAAGCCTGCAAGTGATTGCAGGCTTTTTTTGATGTTGCAGTGCGCTGACGGTAAGTGGTTATTGTCTGTCGTTTACAGTCTGACGCCAAGATAGGCGCGCATAATCCATTTCAGGTTTTGTATTGCCAATTCGTCTTTGTCGCCGAGATTGGTGAAATTGAATACCATCTGCATGCCGGCAAACATATTTCCGAACTGACGGACGACGGCTCCGCGGCCGGTGATAATCACTTCGGGGTAGTTGTGATGCAGAGGGATGTCATTGCCGGCATAGTTCAAGGATGTGTTGGTGTAGACGATGAAGGTGGGCAAGGCTGACAGATGGAGGAGCCAGTTGCGGCTTGGTACGTAATTGTAGCCGTAGCCCGCACCAAGTCCGATGTTTGTCATCTTGAAGCTGAAATCGATGTTGCCGTTGAGCGCCTCGCCGTGCTGTCCTTGGCCGGAGGCCGCCAACAGGAAACTGCCGGCAGAGCGGCGCTGGATGTAGGAGTGGGCAAAGGCGGCTGGGTAGGAGAACCGCCGGTGATTGAAGACGTAATAGGTGTTGACGTTAAACGCCCTGAGTTTTAGCATATCGCTGGGCAGTTTGATGCGGCCGCCTATCCTTTCAGATTCGTGCCATCCTTCGAAGTTCTGTGCGTCCTGGTAAGCGATGTCGAAGCCGAATCGCTTGCCATACGACCTGAAGGTCAGCTCGTAGTCATGGTAGTAACCTGCCATCTTAGCGGGATTGAGCGACAGGTTGAGCGACAGCCCTAAATAGCTGACGCCGACGCTGACGGTGGTCTTGTATTCGGCGTCCATCTCTGACTTGAAATGCAGTCCCTGCTCAATGCCTTCTGCCCTTATCTGTGCGCCCGACACGTTGAGGCGTCCTGTCAGCGTCCACTTTGTCTGCGGGCGTGAGATGTAGGCAGTGTCGAAGTCAGTACGCTGGTAGCGTCGCATCAGGACGCTGTCCACGAGGTGGTTAATGGAAAAAATACTCTGTGCATGACTGGCGTGTGGAAAAGTCCACACGGCCAGTGCCATACACAGGAAGTCTATTGTCCGTTTCTGCATAAGCGGATTTCGCTGATTCTCGGTGTTTGCTTGCCTTGCTCGGCAGCGAGGCTGAGCTGGAGGGTGCCTTTCGTGCCGGCGGGGAGTTGGAGGGTGGCCATGCCCTGACGGTCGAAGGTGACTGTGCCGAGCTGTTTCCCGTCGAGGCTCACCACGATAGGCTCACGGTCGGCGAAGCCCTTCAGCCGCAGGGTTGTGGCTCCGTCGGTCTTTACCTGATAGGTGAATGCCGAGCGTGTGCGACGCCAGTGGATGCCTTCGTCGGCACCGTTCCAAGAGCCGTTGCCGCTGTAGAAGTGGTCGCTCTCCGACTGCTGCTCGCCGCAGAAGATCTTGTCTACCGTCAGGGCCTCTAACTCCATGCGGGCCTTCTCGGCGGCAGCCATCTCCTGCTGCTTCGCCGTCCATTCGTCCTGTGAATAGAGCGGGAAGTAAATCTGGTAGCGGCACTCGTAGAGCTGGTAGAACGGTACGAGTGTCATCCCTTCGTACTGGGGTAGGGTGACGTCCGTCAGGCGGAAGTTCATGGCTTTGCCATCGACGGGTTTGAGGTGGTTGAGGATGTCATCGGGGGAACCGATGATGGCGGGCATTTGGGTGGCGGGAATCTTCGGGCCGTTGGCGATGTGGCCGCCGCGGCTGTTGTCGGCATACATACCGTCCTGACGGTCGGTGCCCGTCTTGGCGGCCAGCACGATGGGGCCGTAGAGGAACGAGTACTGCGGCTTGCCATCGGGGGTGGTGATGGCCGTCAGGTGCATCGGCAGCTCGACGTTGACGGCATCGCCGTTCTGCCATTTGCGGTCGACGACGATGTAGCCGTCTTTCGTCTGGGTGTCAACGGGGGAACCGTTGACAGCGAGTTTGACGCCGTCCGTCCATGCGGGGATGCGGATTTTCAGGGCAAACTTCTTCGCTTTCTTCATGTTCAGCGTCAGTGTGGTTGACGGCTCCTGGGGGAAGCGGTTCTGCTGAATGACGGTGAGGTCGCCCCATGTCAGCGTCGAGGGGATGAAGAGGTTGACAATGAGGTCGCTACCCTCGTGGGCGTAAATCATCTCGCCATAGCGGGCGGGGTTCTCCAGTCCCGTTCCCACGCAGCACCACATCGACGTCTGCGGCTGTGAATAGACGCGATAGTGGCCGGAGCGCATCGGCGTGAAATAGACGAAACCGCCCTGGACGGGATTCAGGATGGAGAGGATGTGGTTGTAGAGGGCGCGCTCGTAGTAGTCCATAAAGTCCTTGTCGGCACTCGTCTGGTAGAGCATCTTCGTCAGGCGCAACATATTATAGGTGTTACAGCTCTCCGGTCCCTGCTCTGAGGCTAATAGTCCGCTGAAGTCGTTCGTCGGGTTGAAGTGCTCACGCATGGAGTTGCCGCCGATGCTGACGCTGCGCTGGGCGACGACAACGTCCCAGAAGAACTTCGCTGCCTGGTTCCAGTCCTGCAGACCTTCGAGGTCGGCAATGCGCTTGTAGCCGATGACTTTTGGAATCTGCGTGTTGGCGTGCTTGCCCGTCAGGTTGTCCTTGCTCTCCAACAGGGGTTTCAGCATCTGCTGGTCGCTGAACTGGTGGGCCAGTTTCAGGTATTTCTGGTCTTTTGTGATGCCGTAGACGTCGGCAAACGTCTCGTTCAGTCCGCCCTGTTCGCTGATGAGCATTTTCTGAATCTGTTCGTCGGTGAGTCCCGACACGAGCTGCACCATCCAGTCGGTCAGCTTGATGAGCATCGTCTTGGCCTCGCTGCGACCGGCAATGAGGTAGGCATCGCGCAGTCCGGCGTAGATTTTATGGATGTTGTACAACGGCACCCAGCGGTCGTTCAGTCCGAAGGAGTTGGCGCGGATGTTGCCCTCCGACAGTTCCTTCCATATTTTGCGGCCATTGGGTACACCGCTCAGATAGCCGTCTCCGGCAGCATCCTGGCAGCGCTTCAACTCGCTCATCACGTAGTCGAGCCGCTTCTCTATCTCGGCATTACCCGTGGCGGCAGCCATATAGCTGAGTGCCGACAGGTAGTGACCGCCGATGTGGCCGTCGAGTCCGGTGTTCTCCCAGTTGGTGTAGTTCTCTGCCTTGGGCTTCAGGCCTGCCTCCTTCAGGTAGGGTGCCAGCAGACGGTCGGCATCAAGCCCTAAGAGATAGTGGATGTCCATCTGCTGGTTTTTCAAGAACTGGCTTTCCCCCAGTCTGACGCTACTGATGGGGAATGACTCTACTCGCGTCGGCAACTGTGCCGTCGCTGTTAAAGCAATGAGTGCAAAACTCAAAAGAACTGTTTTTTTCATCATGAGGTTTTTACGTTATTTTGTTCTCGTTGCAAATATACTTCATTTTTGCAGAAAAGCCAAACATTTGCCGGCAGAAGTTTGGTAGTTCAACCTTTTATGTCTAACTTTGCAACATTCTAAAAACTGAAAAAGATGAAAAAGCTATTTTTTACTACTGTCCTGTCGGCTGTCGTCTGTATGGCCGTGACCGCACAGAACCATCGGCTATGGTATGCCCAGCCCGCGACGCACTGGTTGGAGGCATTGCCAGTAGGTAACTCTCTTCTCGGTGCCATGGTCTATGGCGGCACCGACACGGAGGAGATTCAGTTGAACGAAGAGACGTTCTGGAGCGGCAGTCCCCACGAGAATAATCCGAAGGAGGCACTGCGGCACCTGCCCGAGGTGCGCCGACTGGTGTTCGAGGGCAAGGAGTATCAAGCCTCGAAGTTGCTGGACAAGTATTTCGTCCCCGGGCCTCATGGCATGCGCTACCTGCCGATGGGCAGTCTGAAACTCGCCTTCGGTCACAAGGACGTGCAGCAGTACGAGCGGGCACTGAACCTCGGCGACGCTACCGCCACCACCTCTTATATATATAAAGGTGTAAAGTACGAGCGCACCGTCTTCGCGTCACAGGCCGACAGCGTTATCATCGTTCAGTTGAAGGCCGGCAAGAAAGGCGCACTGAGCTTCACGATGTCCTACCAGAGTCAGCTGCCCTTCCAAGCGAAGTCAGAGCATTCCTGCCAAAGTCCGCTTTCAGAAGGTTCTGGCAATCTGGGCGGACGCCTCATTGCCACTGTGCAGGGCGTTGATCAGGAGGGTGTGAAGGCAGGTTTGACAGCCGAGTGCCAAACCAGCGTGCGGATAGAGGGAAAAGGTGCCGACGTCACGTTCGACGACGGCACGGTTGTTGTCAAGAACGCTACCGAGGCTACCATCTATATCACTGCAGCCACCAACTACGTCAACTATCACGACATCAGCGGCAATGCCACCAAGAAGAACAAAAACCGCCTGAACCTGGCTGAAGCCATCCGCTTCCCGCAGTTGCTGGCTCGCCATACGGCGAAATATCAGGAGCAGTACAACCGCGTGTCGTTGAATTTGCCGAAGTCGGCAAACTCCGGTTTGGAGACCGACAAGCGCGTGGCCGCCTTCGAGAAGGATGCCAGCGACCTCGACATGGTGGCCCTGATGATGCAGTATGGCCGCTACCTGCTCATCTCGTCGAGCCAGCCCGGCGGTCAGCCCGCCAACCTGCAGGGTGTGTGGAATGACAAGATGAACGCTCCGTGGGACTCGAAGTACACCATCAATATCAACGCTGAGATGAACTACTGGCCCGCCCTCATCGGCAATCTCGCCGAGACGCAGCAGCCCTTCTTCTCGATGGTGCGCGACCTGAGCGTGACCGGAGCCGAGACCGCCAAGACGATGTACGGCTGCGGCGGCTGGGTGGCCCATCACAATACCGACCTCTGGCGCATTGCCGGTCCGGTGGACGGCACGCCGTGGGGCATGTTCCCCACAGGAGGCGCCTGGCTCACCACACACCTGTGGCAACACTATCTCTATACCGGCGACAAGCAGTTCCTGGCCGAGTACTATCCCGTTATGAAGGGGGCTGCTCAGTTCCTGCTCGACTACATGCAGACCTATCCTGCTGCCGGCGAGGTGAAGGAGGCCGCCGGCTGGCTGATGACCGTCCCCACAGTGTCGCCGGAGCACGGTCCCCGTGGCAAGGGTACCAACGTCTGCGCTGGTTCTACGATGGACAACCAGATAGCCTTCGACGTGCTCTCGCAAGCCCTGCAGGCCGCCAAGGTGCTGGGGTGCGACAGCGTGCTGGCAGAGCAGTTGCGTTTTGCCCTGCAGAACCTGCCGCCGATGCAGATAGGCCGCTACGGACAGTTGCAGGAGTGGCTTATCGACGCTGACGACCCGAAGGACGAGCACCGCCATATCTCGCATCTCTACGGTCTGTACCCCTCGAACCAGATTTCGCCTTACGCCCATCCCGACCTCTTCACCGCTGCCGCCAACACGCTGAAGCAGCGCGGCGACATGGCTACAGGCTGGAGCCTCGGCTGGAAGACCAACTTCTGGGCGCGTATGCTCGACGGCAACCACGCCTTCACTATCATCAAGAACATGCTCCACCTGCTGCCCGACGACTCCAAGTCGCGCCAGTATCCTGCCGGTCGTACCTATCCGAACCTGTTTGACGCCCATCCGCCATTCCAGATTGACGGCAACTTCGGCGTCTCGGCCGGCATCTGCGAGATGCTCGTCCAGAGTCATGACGGTGCCGTGCAGCTGCTGCCTGCCCTGCCCGACGAATGGAAGCAGGGAGCGGTGAAAGGCCTGCGGGCACGGGGAGGATTCGTCGTCGACGAGGAGTGGAACGAAGGGGAACTTCGTTCGGCAGTGGTGCGGTCGTCCGTCGGCGGTACGCTGCGCCTGCGCTCCTACGTGCCCCTACGACTGGCTAAAGGACCGAAGGGCGCACGGCTGAAGAAGGCCGAGGGCGACTGTCCTAACCCGCTGTTTGCCCCTGCCGCCATCCGTGAGCCGCTGCACTCAAAGGAGCTGAAAGACTTCAAGCCGCAGACACTCCGCAAGGTCTATGAATACGACGTTGAGACGGTTGCAGGGCAGAATTACCGCCTTGTCAGCGAGTAAATGAAACATACAGAAAAGAACGCGACACATACGAAACGATATGTGTCGCGTTCTTTTTGTACCTTTGCAGCCGAATATTGCCATCTAACAAAACCGTTATAACCAATGAAACAAACTAAAAGACTCGCCCTGGCTGCCGTGCTCGCTTTGAGCACATGCGCTACGTGGGCACAAGGACTAAAAGACGCCTACAAGGACTACTTCATGATTGGCGTCGCCGTCAACCAACGTAATGTGTCGAACGCACAGCAGCAGGAGCTCATCCGAAAGGAGTTCAACTCTATCACGGCTGAGAACGACATGAAACCAGAACCTACCGAACCAAGGGAAGGACAGTTTAACTGGGAGAATGCTGACCGCATTGCCAACTTCGCCCGCCAGAATGGTATCAAACTGCGTGGCCACTGCCTGATGTGGCATTCGCAGATAGGCCGCTGGATGCTTGGCGACAACCCCACGAAGGAGGTGTTCTACGAGCGTATGAAGAAGCACATCCAGGCCATCGTTACCCGCTATAAGGACGTCATCTACTGTTGGGACGTGGTGAACGAGGCTATCGAGGACAATGCCAACGCTACCGACCCTTATCGCCAGAGTGCTATGTATAAGCTCTGCGGCGACGAGTTCATTGAGAAGGCTTTCCAGTTTGCCCGCGAGGCCGACCCCAATGCCCTGCTGTTCTATAACGACTACAGCACGGTAGACCCCCACAAGCGCGACCGTATCTATAATATGGTGAAGAAGATGAAGGACAAGGGCGTGCCCATCGACGGTATCGGTATGCAGGCTCACTACAATATTTACTTCCCCTCAGAAGATCTGCTCGACCAGGCTATCTCGAAGTTCAAGACCATAGTGAAGCATATCCACATCACCGAGTTCGACATCCGTGTGAACGAGGAGATGGGTGGTGGCCTGCAGTTCAGCCGCGACGGCGCTGCGGTGACCGACTCCGTGAAGCAGCACCTTGCCGACCAGTATGCCCGCTGCTTCCGCGTGTTCCGCAAGCACAAGGACGTCATCGACTGTGTGACCTTCTGGAATCTCGGCGACCGCGACTCCTGGCTCGGCGCAGCTAACTATCCGCTGCCGTTTGACTCGGAGTACAAGCCCAAGCTGGCTTATCAGTATATTAAGGAGATGAAGGATCCTGCATGGAACCTGCCTCCACGTCCGGCACGCAAGCCCCGTCCCCAGGGACAGCAGGGCCGTCGCCGTGGCGGTCAGCAGGCCCAGCGCCCTGCCTTCAACCCCGATATGGCCTTCCCCGAAGACCCGAACGTGAAGGAGGACTTCAAGCCATCTACCAAGAACCAGCCGGGTCAGCAGTTCCCGATGGTCAACTCGCAGGGCATCGTCCGCTTCCGCGTGGAGATTCCCGATGCTCAGGCCGTCAGCGTCAGCCTTGGACTGGGCGGTCAGGGTGGCACCCCGCTGCACCGTGCCTACGACAACTCATGGGTGGGCCAGACGGCAGGCCCGATGGACGAAGGTTTCCACTACTATCACCTGACGGTCGACGGTGGTACACTGAACGACCCGGGCGCACAGAATTACTATGGCTCCTGCCGTTGGGAGAGCGGTATCGAAATCCCTGCCCACGACCAGGACTTCTATGCAGAGAAGAACGTTGCTCACGGTCAGGTCAGCGAGGTCCGCTTCTGGAGCGAGAGCACGAAGAGCCTGAAGCGCGCCTTCGTCTACCTGCCGCCGACATACGGTCAGAACAAGAAGGAGAAGTTCCCCGTGCTCTACCTGCAGCACGGCTGGGGCGAGAATGAATACGCCTGGAGCAACCAGGGTCACGCTAACCTTATTATGGACAATCTGCTCGCTGAGGGCAAGTGCAAGCCTTTCATCATCGTAATGACCTACGGCATGACCAATGACGTGCGCTTCGGCGGCATCGGCCAGTTCACGGCCAAGGAATTCGAGACCGTCCTTGTCGACGAACTCGTCCCCTATATCGACAGCCACTTCCAGACGATAGCCAAGAAAGAGGGCCGTGCCATGGCTGGCCTGTCAATGGGCGGCATCGAGACCAAGCTCATCACCCTGCGCCGTCCCGAGGTCTTCGGCTACTACGGACTGCTGAGTGGCGGAACCTACCAGCCCGAGGACATCAAGGACCCGAAGCAGGTGAAGTTCATCTTCGAGAGCTGCGGTTCGAAGGAGAATCCCGACGGCATCAACAAGAGCGTCGAGGCACTGAAGGCTGCCGGCTACAATGCTAAGGGCTATGTCTCCGAAGGTACGGCACATGAGTTCCTGACATGGCGTAGAAGCCTGAAGGAAATGGCTCCATTGCTTTTCCGTTAAGCCTTTGCGACATATAGAAAAGTATAAGAAACAAGAGATGCGGCTCATGCCGCATCTTTTTTGTATCTTTGCACCCGAAAACCTAAAATAGTATTTAATGATAAGAAAACTACTCCTTTCCTCGCTTTGGATGTTGTCAGCCGTTGCTATGGCGCAGACAACGGCCACAGTATATGTGGACGCCACCAAGACCCACCAGAAGATTACAGGCTTCGGCGCCTTCGTCTGTTCCCCGCAGTTCACCTACAACCACATGTCGGCGACGGAAATCAACCGCGTGTGGGGTAAGAGTAGTACGATAGGCTGTAACATCATGCGCCTATACATCCCCATTGGCAAGAACAGCTGGGGGCAGTCGTTGGAGACGGCAAAGAATGCCAAGCAGAAAGGACTCATCGTCTTTGCTTCGCCCTGGGGACAGCCGACGGAATGGAAGACCAACGGCACCATCAATGCCAAGGACAGTGACGGGACTCTGGGCTATCTCAAGAAAGAAAACTGGAAGGACTACGCCCAATATCTTGAGGACTATGTGCAATATCTGCGCAAGAACGGCGTGGAGCTCGATGCTATCTCCATTCAGAACGAGCCAGATTGGCCTGCGCCGTATGCCGGCTGTCTGTGGAGTGCCAGTGAGATAGCAGAGTTCGTCAAGACTTACGGTAAAAGCATCAGCTGCAAGGTGATGGCTCCCGAGACGCTGGCCGTCAGCGATGAATATGCCAATGCCTTGAACAAGAACGATGTACTCGACTGCTTTGATATCTACGGCGGGCACCAGTATGGCGGCATCGGTTCCTCCTACAAGAACCTTGGCAAGAAGGGCAAGGAAATATGGATGACCGAGTATCTTATCAACTGGAACGAGAACAAGGCAGATAGCGAGAAACGTAATTTTGATTTCTCGAAAGACTTCTTCAACTTCTTCAATGCCATCAATGTCTGTATGTTGGGCGACTTCAACGCCTGGATTCACTATGCCGCCAAACGCTATTATGGCTTGCTGGGCGACGGTACTACGGGGGCTGGCAACTCGGGTGTCGTCACGAAGCGTGGCTATATCATGGCGCACTTCGCCAAGCATGTGACGGGCATGACACGTATCGACGCCAACTTTGGTAACCTGGGAGGTTCGGCCTATCTGTCACAGACTGGCGACACGGTCGTTGCCGTGATGGCTAACACCTCTACCGACGCGGTCGACTTGTCAATAGACCTGCCGTTCTATACGAAGACGGGAAAGATATATACGACGACGAAGACGAGTAACTATCAGGTGAAAACGCTGACCGAGACGACAGAGACCTGCCGACCGAAGGCTACCGTGGCAGCACAGAGCGTCGTGACAGTGCTGTTTGTAAAGTCGCGCGACCGTCAGCCGTCGAGCATGACGGGCAGCATCTCTTACTTTGAGCGTCCGCGTATCGATGACCTGACAACCACGAAGAGCGCTTTTGGCACAGCCTACAAGCTGTCGGGCAAGACGAAGACTTTCAACCACAGCTCACCCCTGATTTCCAGCAGGACGGATGCATCAAATGGCTATGTCAAACTGAACGAAGGTGCTGCCAAGCTGGTGTTCGAGGTGACGAAACTGACATCGAACATGAACTATTCGTCGGCTATCACAACGCTGGTCTACGTCAATGGAAAGGGACAGGTGGCCACGCATAATTATGGTGACTTGGAATTTCCCGCTCACGAAAACTTCCAGTGGGTGTTCGACCTCTCCACGGCCACGCTCGCCGACGGCTGCACCGGACTCATCTCGCTCACCAATAACAACTGGTCGTCGAACCTCTCGTTCACTTTTGCCGACGTCTATGTGACGAGTGGCAATACGCAATACGTAGGAACGCTGAAAGGTTCATACCTGGAAGACGACAGATATTTGCTTGACTTCATCAACGATGCCTCTTGCACCTGTGTCGATATGACGGCGGTCACGGGGATGCCTGCCACACTGCCGTGGCTGGAAGCCACCAACCGCCTGGCTTATGTCGGTGCCGACAGTCCGCTGAGTGGCAGCAATGTGGTGAAGGGCAATGTCTGTCCGTCGCTGGTCGTCAACGAGGCCTGGGGAGCCTTCCGTCCTGCCAAGGCGTTTACGGCTACCAATGCTACCTATACCTGTACGGTTAACGGTCAGCATATCGTACAACTGCCCTTTACGGCCGCTGTCCCTGTAGGTGTCACCGTTTATACGCTGACGGCAGACTTGCAGCCCGTGGCTGTCACTGGCATGATTCCCGCTAACCAGCCCCTGCTGGTAGAGGCGCAGGGGGAGGTGACTTTCCAAGGCTCTGGTGATATCGTCTATGTCCCTTGCACGTTGACGGATGCTGTCTTACCCATCGTAACGCCAACAGCCATCAGTGCGCCCAGGGCAGCATTGTTCACTGTGCCCTGTTACAACTTAAACGGAATGCGTGTAAACACGATCCGTCGGGGTGTTATTATCAGTAATGGCCATAAATACCTTATTAAATAAAAACGATGAAAAGACTTAACCATATTCTCTTGCTGTGCCTCGTCGCTGTCAGCGGCGTGGCGCAGCCACAGTTCAGCAAGCCCCATGGACTTTATGACGGGGGTAGCCTGACGGTGGCCATTAGCGGTGATGCCGCTGCCAAGATTTTTTATACTACCGACGGCAGTACACCAACAACGGCAAGTGCCAAGTACACAGCACCGTTGACAATCCAGAAAACGACTATCTTACGTGCCATTGAGCAGATTGGTGATTCGCTGTCGCCCGTGGGTACGGCTTCCTACATCTTCGTCAACTCGGTGCTGAACCAGTCCAATAATCCTGCAGGCTACCCGGCAGAGTGGGGGTATTATACCGATGTGAACAGATGGGAAAGAGCCATTGCCGACTACGAGATGGATCAGGAGATGACGAGTAACCCGACGTTGCGGCCGAAGATTATCGAGGGTCTGAAGCAGCTGCCCATCCTGAGCATCGTCTCTGACAAGGATAACTTCTTCAGCCATGAGAACGACCCCGACCGTGGCGGCATCTATATCTTCACGGGACCTCCGGTGGGCGACGCCACGGGGCACGGCTGGACGCGCCCTTCCAGTGTGGAACTCTTTGGCGGTCCGCAACAGCACGACCTGAGCACCTCCTGCGGCATCCGTCTCCACGGAGGACACGGCCGTCTGGCAGAGAAGAATCCCAAGCACTCCTTTCGTCTGGTATTTAAGGAGCAGTATGGTCCGAAGACGCTGAGATATCCGCTCTATGGCGAAGACCAGCCGTCGAAGTTCGACCAGCTGGTGCTGCGCTGCCACTTCGGCAATGCCTGGCAGCATTGGGGCGAGGGCAACCGCGAGAAGGCGCAGTACACCCGTGACGTCTGGGTACGACGGATGCAGCGCCGCATTGGCCGGACGAGTGTCAATGCGATCTATGCCCACCTCTTCCTTAATGGTATGTATTGGGGCATCTATAATATCGCAGAGCGTGTCGACGATCAGTTTGGCAAGGATCACCTTGGCGGTAAGAAGGAGGACATTGACGTGGTGAAGATCGAGGAGGACGGCGGCAACCATCTCGAGGCCGCAGAGGGAACGCTCGATGTCTGGGAGCAGATGACCAGTGCCGTTGCCAAGGCTGGCAGCGAAGAGGGGTATGCCAAGCTCGACTCTCTGTTAGACATCGACAACTTCATCGACTACATGCTAATTAACCAGTATGCCGGCAACACCGACTGGGATCACCATAACTGGTACGCCATACGCCGTCATAATTCTGACGAGAAGACCAGCACGGGCTTCCAGTTCCTCTGCTGGGACTCGGAGATTGTCTTTGAGAATGTTCGTGAGAACAACCTGACTAAGAATAACGGAGGAAGTTGCCCCACAGGAATGTTCCACAGTCTGCTGCAGAATCCGACTTTCGCCAAGAAATACCAGCGTCGTGCCAAGGAGCTTCTGGCCGACGACGGTTTCCTCGGCCAGCAGTCGGTGGTCAATTTGTGGGACAGCCTCTATCATACCATCGACAAAGCCATCTACTGCGAGGCCGCACGTTGGGGTGACTTCCGTCGCGACGTACAGCCGCAGCCGTCGTATTACGGCTCAAACCGCGTGTTTACCGTCGACGATGCCTATATGCAGGAGCGCAACCGTCTGCTCACCAGCTATTTCCCCTATCGCTCAGGCATCGTCCTGGACAATATCCTGGCCTTCGTACAGGTTGACGACTTCGAAGCACCCGAGGAATGGGTTCCGATGGCAACCTCTATGTTCCATCGTTGGAAAGGTACAGGGGCTGATGCACAGGTGACGGAACAGAATCCCGGGGCTGAACTGAACTTGAATAACGGTGCCGAACTCGTTGCCGGATTTAGTTCCGTCAGCTACGACCTCTTCGCTGACCTCAGCGACTACGACTGCCTCGTCATCCGCGGAACGGGTGGTAACCTGCGCATCTTGGGTAACCGTCTGACAGATCATGGAGATTTCAAAGAACTGGTTGTCGCACTCAATAGCAGCGACCCTCATTGGGATGCTGACTACGGCGTCGTCATCGTGCCGCTGTCGGAATTGCGGTTGTGTAACACCCAGCGTGACGGCTCTGTCCGCCACGATGAGTTTGCCCACCTGAATGCCATCAAGGTGCAGGGTGGCTCCAATGCCACAGTCTCCGGACTCTGGCTCATCCCCGCTACTCCGTCCTCAGTCAGCGCCGTCAGCGTATTGCCTGCCGATGGCCAGTACTATAACCTGAACGGACAGAAGGTGGCACGTCCTGTCCGTGGTGGAATCTATATCTTAAACGGCAAGAAGATTATCAAAAAATAAATACCAACAATGAAACACTATTTCCTTACCTTGCTCCTGCTGCTGGCAGGGCTGATGCCTGCGAAGGCTGACAATATCACGGTGAACGGGCAGCAACGTTCCTACAATGTCTACGCGCCAAAGAACTTGGGCGAAAACCGGCCTCTGCTCATCTTCTGTCATGGCTATAATCAGGATGCCAACTGGATTCAGAACTCTGAGTTTAAGAATGAAAACGTCAGTATGGAGGCCGTCTGCGACACGGCAAAGTTCGTTGTCGTCTTTCCTAATGGTATCGACCGGGCCTGGGACATCGGTGGCGACCGAGACATCAACTTCGTCAAGGCCATCATAGAGAAAATGGCTTCGCAATACAATATTGACCGTAACCGAATCTATATGGGTGGCTTCTCCATGGGTGGCATGCTGACATATAACGCCATCAACAAGATGGCCGACATCATTGCTGCCTTTGTCTCTTGTAGCGGTCCGTCGGTCGTGACGCCCAATTCCAAGACACGCCCGGTGCCTATCCTTCATATTCAGGGAACGGCAGACAACTTCGGAAGCGTGCAGCCGGCGCTGAACCCGTGGATACAGCATAACGGATGCTCTACGACCGCAAAGGTAATCAGTAACTATAATGGTTTCAGTGGCGCTAAGTTGCACATCTGGGGACCCGGAAAAGATGGCGTCGAAGTGCGGCTCATAGAACTCAAGGACAAAGGTCACTGGATAACCAAGGAACCCCAAGTGTATACAGGCAAGGAAATATGGAACTTCTGTAGCCGCTACTCGCTGAATAAGACGAAGCCCAGCGTGACTATCACTTCGCCGAAGGCGGGGCTTATCTATAACAGCTTTGCGCCGCAAGGCACAGCTACCTTTCCCGATATCACGATTACCGCTAATGCCGACGATCCGAACGGCACGGTCAGTAAGGTGCAGTTTTACGATGGCAGTACCCTGTTGGCTACCTGTACGTCAAAGCCCTATAAGGCCACATTGACGGGTGCCAAGTCGGGTACTCATACACTGAAGGTGGTGGCTACCGACAACGACGGCGAGACGGCATCAGTCACTACCAGCGTGACGCTGACGGCATCACAGACGCTGAGCCTGTCGCAGAGGTTCACAGAGAATGCCTGTACTCCTGCTGGTTGGATCAGCTACGACGGTTCTGAGAAGCGTATCGGTTACGTCGGTGGTCACGGCAATGGTAGCCGTGTGATGCAGCTGACGGGCAGCCCACGTGCCTTCAACTACGGGTACTATTTCCGCAATATCAACGGTAACAGGCATGATGGCTGGATTAAATACGGTTTGCCGGAGTCCAGTGCCACACTCAGTCTCGCTCCCGGTCATTATGTACTGAAGTTCAAGGCCTGCAACTGGAATATGGAAAGTTTCGGAGAACTGGAATTCGCTGTTGAGAAGGCTGCTGGCAGTCAGGCTGTTGCCAGCACCACCTATAAGCCGACCGCCAATATCGGTAATAATGCCGGCAACGGCTTCAGCGGCGTCACCCAGCAGACGTTCCAGTTCGACGTCACTGAGCAGGGCAACTACGTCCTGGCAGTCTATTCCGCAGCCTCGGGCTGGAGCGATGGTATGGTGGGTGAACTTATCCTCAGTGCCAACGGCTACGAAACAACGGGCGTCAAGACGACAAGTCGCGCAGAAACACCAACTGCTCTTTACGACTTGCAAGGACACCGTCTGGCACAAGCCCCGCGAAAGGGCATCTATATCCAGAATGGTCAAAAAATCGTGAAATGAATAAGAAAGCACTCATTGCTCTTGTCACTTGTTGCCTGCTTGCCCCTAAGGGTATGCAGGCGCAACTGTCTACCAACCCCGACAAGTTCCTTGGTAACATCACCACCGACTGGCCCGGTAGTATGAACTATGATGGTTTCATTTATTCCGACTATTGGAATCAGGTGACACCCGAAAATGGTACTAAGTGGAGCACCGTCGAGGGCAACCGGAACTCCTACTATTGGGGAGGCGCCGATCCGGCTTTTAACTACGCTAAGCAAAAAGGTTTTCCGTTTAAGTTCCACTGTCTGATATGGGGTTCGCAGTATCCTGGATGGCTGAAGAACCTCTCGGCTGCCGATAAGTACAAGGCGGTGGTGAAGTGGATGGATACCGTCAAGAAGAAGTACCCCAATCTTGAGCTGATAGATGTGGTCAACGAGGCCGTGGAGGGACATCAGCCCGATACCTACGTCATGCGCGAAGCCTTGGGAGGCAACGGCAAGACGGGCTACGACTGGATTATCAAGGCGTTCGAGATGGCGCACGAACGCTGGCCTCATGCTATCCTCATCTATAACGACTTCAATACATTCCGTCATAATACTGACCAGTTTATCGAATTGGTACGCACGTTGCGCGATGCCGGTGCGCCTATCGATGCATACGGCTGTCAGAGCCATGACCTCGGAGGCATGAATCAGGCAGATTTCAGAACGGTGATGACGAAGATACAGAATGCGCTGAAGATGCCGATGTATATTACGGAGTATGATATCGGCGATACCAACGACGGCAACCAGAACTGGAACTATCAGCAGCATTTCCCCGTTATGTGGGAGGCTGACTATTGTGCCGGCGTTACGCTGTGGGGATGGTTCTATGGCAAGACATGGATTAACGGTAATAATCCCAATGAGAAAGGCATATCGGGCTTGATAAAGGACAAGCAGGAACGCTCGGCCTTGAAGTGGCTCCGCACGTATATGCAGTCTGACAAGGCCAAGCAGGCCAAGAGTCCTTTCCCAGGTATGAAGAAGGAAGCCTCCGTCTACGTGAAGCCGCAGGCCCTGTTGGTTAATACGAATAAGGAGATGACCGTCGACGTGACCGCCAAGATGCGTACCAAGAGCGTGCAGAGCGTGGCTCTCTACGTCAACAACGTGCTCTATCAGACGCTGACGGAAGCTCCCTATACCTTTACTTATACACCAACGAAAGCGGCAAAGTTCAACTTGAAGGCTGTGGTCACCACTACCGACAACACGAAGTACGAGCGTCTGTCTGCCTTCACCGCTACCAACAATTACATTCCGCAGGAGGGCGACGTGCTGACGGTGACAGGCCGCTTGACCAGCATCTCTGCTGGCAAGACCTTTGCCATTGTCAACGAAGCCGAGGGCAAGGCTTTGTATGGTATCAACGACCAGCACTTAGGCTACGATACCTACGATAAGGCTTTTGCTGAGTCGAACAGCGGCTATCTCTTCAAGGCGGTCAACAGTTCGGTCTCTGGCAAGTACCTGCTCCGACTGATGACACCTCAGAATGGAGAGTACAACATCTGGGGAAATCCTGGCTATCTGAACTCGCAGCTCGTCTCTGGCGATTGTTGCTTTATCCTGGGCAATACCCAGCACAGCAATGGTCAGGATATTGACAATGGTGCTGTCTGGGAAATCAAGTACGTCTCTGGCAAGGGCTTCTCGCTGAAGAATGTCGGCACGGGCAAGTATCTCAAGACCAACGATACCGCCAAGTACGACGACCCCACATACTTCACCTTCGCCACGCTGGGCTATCAGCCGACAGGCATTGTCGAGACGCCACTGCCAGCCATCGTCAATGGCAACAGCTCGGCTGTCTACAACCTGCACGGTATGAAGGTCGGCACACTGTCACAGTGGCAGCTGTTGCCTCGTGGCTTGTATATCATCAACGGAAAGAAGATTCAGAAACGATAATCGATATGATGCATAGATGGGTTCTAAGATACTATTTCTTGATTGCCATGACTGTCAGTTTGGCTACTGTCATGGCCCAGGGCGTGAAACCGCTGCCGAGCCTTCATGTCGAAGGGCGGTGGCTGGTTGATACGCATGGTAACCACGTCGTACTCCACGGCGTGATGGACACACCGAGTGCGTGGTTCAATGGCGGTCGGTGGGGCTGGAGCTACGACGATGCCGGTCGCCAGCGATGCCTGAACTATTTCGAGAAACTCTTTACGGGTTTTGAAAAGGCTAACTGTACGGTGTTCCGTCTGCACCTGGAACCAGCTTGGACGAATGACAACAGCTATACCTATGTCCATGGTAAGGACCAGCCGGCAAGCGAAGCCCAGGGCGAGGCCGATATCAGGCATTTCAATCCTAACCGTCTGAAGACCTACCTTGGCTCGCTCTACTTCCCGCTGATGCAGAAGGCAATGAACCACCGTCAGTATGTCGTGGTGCGCCCGCCGGGTGTATGTCCTCATAATCTGAAGGTGGGCGACTACTACCAGAAGTATCTTTTAGACGTCTGGGACATCGTCAGTCAGAATGCTAATATCAAGAAGTATGCCGGCCAGATAAGCTTGGAGTTGGCCAATGAGCCTGTCAACTTGAGGAATGCCAACAACCAGGACGATGCCAAGGCTTTGCACGACTACTTCCAACCCATCGTCGATAAGATTCGTGCCAATGGCTTCACGGGTATCATCTGGATTCCCGGTACGGGCTACCAGTCTAACTATCGCAGCTATGCCTCTTGGCCCATCCAGGGCTATAACATTGGCTATGCTGTGCATGACTACCCCGGCTGGTATGATAATTCCAGCGACGATAACCCTAATCCAACCCACAAGATCAATGCCTTCCATGAGGCTGTCCCCGTCGTTGACACCAATCCTGTCTTCATCACCGAAGTAGACTGGAGTCCGCTGAAGGAACCCAAGACGCCTAAGACAAACCCGGATGGCTCCATCCAGTATAACGAGATGGGACAGGTCGTGTATCAGAATCTTGGCACGTGGGCTACGGCTTCCACGTCGAAATGGGGTAAGGCCTTCAAGGCTGTGCTCGACAAGTTTGGCAACATTTCCATGACGTTGACACATCCTCATGACTTCCTCGAGATTGATACCTTGTTGGAAAAGAATAAGGTCATTCCCGCCTTTAACGGTAATCCGGAGGCATGTGCCAAGGCTTGTATGGACTGGTATGCCGACTACTATACAAGAGACTGGCCTCACGCCGACTTCAAGAATGTCTATGTCAGCGACCAGGGAAATGGAACGTATAAGAACCCCGTCGTCTATGCCGACTTCCCCGACCCGGACGTTATCCGTGTCGGCGACACTTACTATATGGTGTCTACCACGATGCACCACTTCCCCGGTGCCACCATTCTCAAGTCGAAAGACCTGGTCAACTGGGAGTACTGCGCACAGCCGCTGACAGAACTGGCTTCGACGTCGAACTATAACTTAGAGAACGGCCAGGATGCTTACGGCAAGGGTATGTGGGCCTGCTCGATGAAGTACCACAACGGCAAGTTCTACTTGCTCGTCAATGGCAACGACGCCGGCGGCTGGCTGCTTACGGCTACCGACCCAGAGGGCAAATGGGAGAAGAAGAAGTTGTCGCGCATCTACTACGACCCCGGTATGCTTTTCGATAATGGCAAGGTCTACGTCGCCTGTGGCATTACCAATATCCAGATGTGTGAGCTCGACGAGGACTTCAACTTCATCCGTGAGCAGAACGTTATCAGCAATGTCGACGGTCTGGAGGGCAGCCATCTCTATAAGATTGGCGACTATTATTATATCTACGCCACCAATGGCGGTTGGCCTTCGGGACAGTCTGCCTATCGTTCGAAGAATATCTTCGGTCCCTATGAAGGGAAGGTGCTTCTTGAGAAGACTATTAATAATAAGGTGAACACCATCCATCAGGGAGCGCTCGTCGATACCCCCGACGGCCAGTGGTGGACCATCCTTCAGGAGGATATCGGCGCACTGGGCCGTGTGCCCAACCTGCAGCCAGTGACATGGGTCGACAACTGGCCTGTCATCGGCAACAACGGCGTACCTGTCGCTGCCACCGGTTCTTCTACCACATATACTAAACCGGCACTGCCCGCGCGGCCTCGCATGGCTCTGCCTACAAGCGACAACTTCCGCAGCTATCCGTTGGGTATGCAGTGGGAGTGGAACCACAATCCCGACAATGGCGCATGGACGCTGTTCGAGCGTCCGGGATGGCTGCGCCTGAAGACAACGGGTAAAGCCGACTGCCTGACGCAGAACCGCAATATGCTCACTCAGCGCATCTTTGTCGTCCATGGCAAGGAGGCATCGCTGACGAAGGGCACCGTCTGTATGGATGTCAGCCAGTTGGCAGAAGGCGACCGGGCCGGTCTCTGCATCTTCCAGGATCCTTACGCATACGTAGCTGTGGAGAAGAAGAATGGCAGTTTGCGGTTTGTCTGGCGTCAGGATCAGCTTCGCACGAATGAAGGCTTTACACCCGACGAACAGGTTGTCGAGACGGTAGCTGTTCAGGATACGGTCTACCTCCGTGCTTCCATTTTCAAGGGTTCTGGCAAAGCCCGTTTTGAATATTCGCTCGATAATAAGACGTTCACGCGCATTGGCGCTGAGACCACATTTGGCTTCAACCTCAGCGTTTTTGTCGGTGCGCGCTACGGCCTGTTCTGCATGGCAACTCAGGATGGCAGCAACGGCTATGCCGATTTCGACTGGTTCTCTACCGAGGATAGTTACGATGAGGCTAATTACTATCCTGCCGAATTCGTAGGCTTCAGCGAGGATATGCTCACCGTTGAGTCGTTGACACTTTCCGACGTGGCTTCCGAAGTGATGGTTGGCAATAGTGGCAGTCTCGATGTCAACGCCACATACCGTGACGGCCATTCAGAGAACGTGGCAGCGCAGTGCCGTTATGAGACTGACGGCAATGGCGTTATCGAGATACGTAATGGCCGTATCTTCAGCGTTGCCGAAGGCTCTGCCAACGTCCGCGTCTACTATACCGACCCCTTGGGGCATGAGAAGACTGCGGAGTTCACAGTCCGCTCGACCTTCTTCCCCTTTGGCAAGCAGTATATCAAGACCAACTTCTTCTCGAATGGCACCTATACCGAAAGTACCCATACTTTCCTCCCTGGACAGTGGGGACAGATGGGCTGGGAGTATCCCAATGGTGCTGATATGTCGGCCTATAGGTATCTGGTCATTAAGTTAGGGGCTGCGAGCAGCGACTCCCACCTTAATATATTTACTGAGAATAGCATCTGGTCGGCTTGTTGCAGTACACCCGACTTTGGTTCGAAGAAGCAGATTGTACTCGACCTTCGTACGGCGAAATATACCAGCGACAGCAATAAGAAAGGTCAGCCACTCGACACGAAGAACATTCGTATCGTCAGCTTCTGGGGTACAGGTTCCAAGTCCATCAAGGTCGACGATATCTATCTCACCAATAACAGTGACTATTCAAAGCCTACAGGTATCGAAGCTATTTCGGCTCCGCACGTAGGCAGCTGTTCCCCGGCAGTCTACGACCTGATGGGACGTCAGGTGGACAATGGCCATAACGGTCTCGTCATTGTCCGTACCTCCGATGGTAAAGTATATAAAATCTTAAAGAAATAATAGATATGAAGAAAACATTGATTTTTTCAATAATGCTGTGCCTCAGTTCGCTGACGATGGCACAGACGCATGCACGTGGGTTCAATATGCCTGAAACCGCACCGACGTTCAAGAACGTGAACTATGCTGGTGACAAACTGGAGGCTCACAATCTCGACATCTATCTGCCCGATACCGGCAAGCCCCGCTATAAGGTTGTGGTGATTATCTACGGCAGTGCCTGGTTCTCCAACAATGCCAAGCAGATGGCCTTTATGTCTGTTGGAAAGCCACTGTTAGACGCCGGTTTTGCTGTTGTCAGCATCAATCATCGCTCCAGCGGCGATGCCAAGTTCCCGGCACAAATCAATGACGTGAAGGGTGCCCTGCGCTTCATTCGTGCCAATGCTGCGAAGTACAAGCTCGACACGTCGTTCATCGGTATTACCGGCTTCTCCTCCGGTGGTCACCTGTCGTCATTAGCTGGTGTCACCAACGGCCTGAAGAAGCGTACCGTGGGCAATACTACTGTCGATATTGAGGGTACCGTGGGTGGCAACCTCGATTTCTCCAGCCGTGTGGATGCCGTCGTCGACTGGTTCGGCCCCGTCGATATGGCTCACATGGAGAACTGTAAGACGGTGAAGGACGAGAAGTCGCCCGAGGCGGCACTCATCGGTGGCGCCCCTGCCCAGAACCCCGACCTCGTGGCGCTCATCAGCCCTATCACTTACGTCTGCGACCACAACCCCCGCTTCCTCGTCTTCCACGGCGATGCCGACAACGTGGTGCCTCACTGCCAGAGCGAGTTCTTCTCCGCTGCCTTGAAGAAGGCTGGCTGTCTTGAGAACTTTGTCACCGTTCCCGAGGGACAGCATGGTCCGAAGACCTTCAACGACGAGACCTTCAAGCAGATGACCGAGTTCTTCCTGAAAGAGTCTGCCCTGTCAAAGGTCGTCGAGGATGGCGGCACAGGCGCTTTCAAGGCTGTCATGAAGGAGGAACCGACACTGCCTGCCCATACCGTCTTCGTACCGCAGGACCTCACGAAGTTCAACGCCCAGAATCCGTTGCCCGTTCTCGTATGGGGCAATGGCGCCTGCACCGATTCGCCTTGGGAGCATTTCAAGTTCCTCAACGAGATAGCCTCGCATGGCTTCGTCGTCCTTGCAACGGGCTATATCCCCATGGAGGAGAAACCTTATCAGGGACCGATGTCGAAGACTACGCAGCAGATTGAGAGCATCGACTGGATTCTTGCACAGAACGCCGACCCGGCTTCACCTTATTATAATAAGATTGACACCAAGCACATCTGCCTGTCGGGCATGTCGTGTGGCGGTCTGCAGACGCTCTTCAACTGCGCCGACCCGCGTGTCTCGGCACTGATGATTTGCAATAGCGGTCTCTTCAAGATAACCAACGCCGCCCAGGCCATGCCTAATATGCCTATGCCTAACAAGACCAAGCTCAACGAGATTCATACGCCCGTCCTCTATATCCTCGGCGGCAAGGAGGATATCGCCTACGAGAACGGTATGGACGATTTCTACCGCATCAAGCACGTGCCGGCAGCTGCCGCCAACTTCCCCGTTGGTCACGGCGGCACCTACCGTCAGCCTCATGGTGGCGAGTTCAGTGTGGTGGCTCTGGCCTGGCTGCAGTGGCAGCTCAAGGGCGACCAGCAGGCCGCCAAGATGTTCGTCGGCAAGAACAACCTCCTGTCGAAGCGTGAGGGATGGACATTGGAGAAAAATAAGAAAATGAAATAAGCAGAGTAACATGAAACATTTTGGCTTTATCCTCATGGCCTCCCTCGTGGTCGCTGCCACTGCTACGGGACGCCCCGTTCTGAAAGTTACTAACGTCGCACCCAGTGCCGTGCGCATACAGTATAGTGAACCGGGAACGACCACCGACCTGCCCGACTGGCTTTATGTCCGGCACGACGTCGTCGCCAAGTCCGACCTGCGCGTCACCGTCAAGGGCACGCGCGTCACCGTGAAGAACAAGGCCGGCAAGACCGTGTTCAGCGCCACAGCCCATGACCTGCAGAACGGTGTGTCGACGCTCTCCTTCGCTTCGCCCAAGGATGAGCATCTCTATGGCCTCGGCCAGTTCCAGGATGGCTATAGCAACGTGCGCGGACTGTCGCGCCGGCTGACGCAGGTGAACACGCAGATTAGTCTGCCCATGCTCATCTCCAGCAAGGGCTATGGCATCTTGTGGAACAACTACGGCCTGACGGAGTTCAACCCCTGCAGCAAGAGCGTCACCCTGACGAAGCGTCAGGGGGCAGGTGCCCGCGAGGAGGTGGACGTCACCTCTACCGAGGGCAACAAGCGTGAGGTACGCGAGCGCCATATCTTCGAGGCTACCATAGACGTTGCCGAGGCCGGCGACTACAGCCTCCTGCTTGATGTCGGTCAGAAGATGGCCCGCCGCCATAACCTCTGCATCGACGGCCAGCCGGTGATAGAGATGCAGAACGTCTGGCTGCCGCCGACAACCTCCAAGATTGTGCATTTGGAGAAGGGACGTCACACGCTGACGGCCGAGCTGACAAGGGATGACAAACCTGTGCTCTATTATGACAAGGTGCAGGACCGGACGATGTTCCGCTCACCAGTGTCAAAGGCCGTCGACTACACAGTGTTCGTCGGCTCTCCCGACGAAATCATCGCCACTTACCGCCGTCTCACGGGTGAGTGCCCCATGATGCCGAAATGGGCATTGGGCTACATCCACTGCCGTGAGCGTTTCCACAGCTCGAAGGAAATCCTGGAGACGGCACGCCGCTTCAAGCAGGAGAACATGCCCGTCAGCATGATTGTCCAGGACTGGCAGTACTGGGGAAAGTACGGCTGGAATTCCATGCAGTTCGACGAGACCCACTATCCCGACCCGAAGGCGCTCACCGATACGCTCCACCAGATGGGCATCCGACTGATGCTCAGCGTCTGGTCGAAGATTGACAAGCGCTCGGAGGTTGGTCGACAGATGGTTGCCGACAATTACTACATCCCCGGCACCGACTGGATAGATTTCTTCAATCCCGACGCTGCCGCCTCTTACTGGAAGAACTTCCGCGAGCGCCTGCTGCCTCTCGGTATCGATGCGTGGTGGCAGGATGCTACCGAACCTGAGAACGACGACCTCCTCGGGCGCCGCGTCAACAATGGCAAGTGGAGTGGGGAAGAGGTGCGCAACGTCTACCCCCTGCTCGTCAACAAGACCGTCTACGAAGGACTCGTCGAGGCCGGTCGTGAACCGATGATTCTCACGCGCTGCGGCTTCCCCGGTATCCAGCGCTACGGCTCTGCCCTGTGGAGTGGCGATGTGGGTAACGACTGGGAGACCTTCCGCCGTCAGCTGACGGCAGGCCTCGGCGTACAGGCTGCCGGTGTGCCCTGGTGGACCTACGACGCCGGCGGCTTCTTCCGCCCTGGCGACCAGTACCGTAACCAAGACTATATCGAGCGTATGCTCCGCTGGATAGAGACCAGCGTCTATCTGCCCCTGATGCGCGTCCATGGCTATATGAGCAACACCGAGCCGTGGAACTACGGCGACGAGGCGAAGCAGATTATTGCCCAGTGCCTGAAAGAGCGCGAAGCCCTGCGCCCCTATATCGAGAAGTGTGCCGAGCGTGTCGCCAAGGAGGGCTATACGCTGATGCGCCCCTTGGTGTTCGACTTTGCCGACGACCCCGTAGCCCTCGACCAGAAGTACGAGTATATGTTTGGTCCCGACCTCCTTGTCAGTCCCGTCACCGACCCCGGCGTCAGCGAGTGGAAGACCTATCTGCCACGTAATGCCAAGGGTTGGCGCGACCGCCTGACGGGCCGTCACTACGACGGTGGTCAGACCGTCACCACCGCTGTCGACAAGGCGCACATACCTGTCTTCGAGCGTATCCGTTAAAAAGATGTCTTAACGCATGAAAGCCATGAACAGACTCCTGCACCTGACAGTCCTCTTATTGACATGTATTGTCGTCCCTGCTGCCAGCCATCTGGCGGTCAGCAGCGAGAGTGGCTCTTTTGTCCTTGCCTCTGGTCAGCAAGTGGCTGCCATCGTCGTGGCCGACAAAGAACCGCTGGTGGTGCATAAGTCGGCAGCACTGCTGGCTGACGACGTTCAGCGCGTCACGGGCCTCAAGCCTGTGCTGCGCCATGCTGAAGGTTCACGGCAGAAGGGTGCCGTCATCATTGCCACCCTCGGCCATAATGCTTACGTCGACCAACTTGTCAAGAAAGGCATGCTCGACGTGTCGGCCATCCGTGGTGCATGGGAGCGTTTCGTCATCAAGGTCGTCGACGGCCAGCTGCTGATTGTGGGCAGCGACCGGCGAGGAGCGGCCTACGGCGTCTTCACGTTGAGCGAGGAGATGGGCGTGTCGCCCTGGTACTGGTGGGCCGACGTTCCGGTGCGCCGCCAGTCGTCGCTCTTCGTCGATGCCGACTACGTGTCGAAGGCACCGACGGTGAAGTACCGTGGCATCTTCATCAACGACGAAGACTGGGGATTGAAGCCCTGGGCAGCCACAAATTTTGAGCGCGAGCTCGGCGACATCGGTCCGCGAACCTACAGCCGTGTCTGCGAACTGCTGCTGCGCCTGAAGGCCAATATGCTGGCTCCCGCCATGCACTCGTGTACCGGTGCCTTCTACAGCCATCCTGAGAGCAAGGTGGTGTGCGACTCCTTTGGCATCATCATCACCACCTCCCACTGCGAGCCTCTGCTGTTCAACAATGCCGCCCTCAGTGAGTGGGACAAGCAGCGCGACGGTGAGTGGAACTACGAGACCAACAGCAAGACGATTCTCCAGAAGCTCGACAACCGCGTGAAGGAGGCTGCCGGCTATGAAAACATCTACACCATGGGACTTCGCGGTCTCCATGATGAGGCCATGAAGGGCAGCACCAATCCTAAGCATCGTGCACGGACGCTGGAGAAGGTGTTTGACCAGCAGCGCGCCATCCTCCGGAAACATACCGGCAAGAAGGGCGGAGAACTGCCACAGATTTTCGTTCCTTACAAGGAAACCCTCGACATCTACGATGCCGGCTTGCGCGTCCCCGATGACATCACGCTCGTATGGCCCGACGACAATTATGGCTATATGAAGCGGGTGAGCAACAGCAGCGAGCAGCGGCGTAGCGGCGGCAGTGGTGTCTACTATCACCTCTCTTATTTAGGTACGCCTCACGACAATCTGTGGTTAGCCACGATGCCTCCCATGCTGATGTACGAGGAATTGCTCAAGGCATACACCGCCGGTGCCGACCGCTATTGGCTGCTGAACGTTGGCGATATCAAACCTATGGAGATGGAGATGCAGCACTTCTTCGATATGGCCTACGACTTCCCGTCGTTCTCCTACGACAATGTGAACGGCTATCAGGCCCGCTGGTTGGCAAGTCTCTTCGGCGTGCCGTCTCTCACCACACAGTTCCAGTTCATCCTCGACCACTATTACCGCTTGGCCTGGGACCGTAAACCCGAGTTCATGGGCTACGAGTATGAGTGGGACAGTGAGGAGTATAACCGGCTGCACGACACCGATTTCTCCTTTGAGACGGGAACGGCCCAGAAGCGGCTGTTGGACTACGAGCATATCTGCCGTGTCTACGATGGCGTCGAGCGCTCCCTGCGTCCCGAGCAGCGCCCGGCACTTTTCGAGCTGTTGGGCTATGCCGTGCGCTCCGCCTGCCAGATGAACCGCAAGTTCCTCTATGCCCAGGCCAACCACGAGACCGGCAGCAGTATCTATGCCGCCATGTCTCAGGATGCCAACGAGCAGATTGAACAGCTGCGCCAGCAGTATAACTCGCTGTTCGACGGCAAGTGGAACCAGATGATTTCAACCATACCTCCCGGCTATACTGCCAAATACCACCTGATGCCTGCCCTTGTTGATAAGCCCACCGATGCCTACCGCCTGCCCGACAGTCAGCTCCATCCGCAGTTACGCTGTAAGGTAGACCTTGCCAAGGTGGCATTGAAGTCACCCTTCCGTCTGCTCGAAGGCATTGGCACCGACTGGCAAGTCCTGCAGCTCGGCCAGCCTCTCGACTTCTCCACCAAGGGCAGTATCGACATTGCCCTCCCGTCGGCCTGTGCCGACTCCGTGTCGCTTTGCATCTCCGTGGTGCCCCTATGGCCGGTGGCCCGTGACCGCAGCAACCGGTTTGCCGTCAGTGTCGACCGCGGCCCGGCTGTCGTCTGTGAGAATCAGTTTCAGGAGTGGGGACCGAAGTGGAAACTGCAGGTCCTTGAAAACCGCAAGGAGTTTGTCCTGACTTTACCGCTCGACGCGTCACGGCGTGAGCATTTCATGACGCTCACCATCGTCGACCCAGGACAGATGATACAGAAGATAACCTACCAGTAAATTAAGAAACAATAACAAATAAGCCTTAAGATTATGAAGAAATTTCTTTTCGCAGCCTGTGCGTTCTTCGCTGTTTCTACAGCATCAGCACAAAACCCCTACCTGCCGTTGTGGGAACATCTGCCCGATGGCGAACCCCGTGTGTTTGAAGACCCCGACCAGCCGGGTAGATTGCGTGCCTACATCATCGGTTCGCACGACGTGACGTATTCGGCCTATTGCGGTCCCGACATCCGTATGTGGTCAGCTCCCGTCGAGGACCTCAGCCAGTGGCGCGACGAAGGTCCCATCTTCTCGTGGTATGTCAATGGACAGTGGGACACGATGTTTGCCCCCGACCTCGTCGAGACCGTCGACCGTGCCACCGGCAAGAAGACCTACTGGCTCTATCCCCACAGCCGCGGCTGGCGACGCATCGCCATGGTCTGTAAGGGCGACCGCCCCAATGGTCCCTTCACACCGGTGAACCTCACCGAGGACGGCACGCAGTGCCTGCCCGGTTCGCTCATCGACTTCGACCCCTCGGTGTTCATCGAGAAGATTACCGACAAGAAGGACAAAGACTACGACATCGGCTACCGTGCCTACGTGTTCTACGGTTTCCAGCACTCTACAGCCTGTGAGCTCGACCAGAAGACGATGTACTCGCAGCGTCCCGGTACGGAGCTTATCGATCCGTTCATCCCTGCCAGCAGTCACGACGGACGTCTGCTCGACAAGGCCGGCTCTGAGTACAAGGCACTCTACAAGGGCCAGAACCCGCTCGACTTCAACTTCTTCGAGGCTTCCAGCATCCGTCAGGTGGGCAACAAGTACGTCATGGTGTTCTCTGGCTACTCCGGCAAGGAGTATGGTCTGGGCAACACCAACTCCGCCCTGCGCTATGCCTTCGGCGACACGCCCCTCGGCCCTTGGCGTTCAGGTGGCGTGCTGGTCGACTCGCGTGGCGTGGTGACCGGCGAGGACGGCGGCAAGCTCATCACCACCAATGGCGGCCATAACACGCACGGTTCGCTGCAGGAGATTAACGGCCAGTGGTACGTGTTCTACCACCGTCCGCCCCGTGGTTTCGGCAATGCCCGTCAGGCTATGGTGGCTCCCGTGAAGATTACGTGGGACAAGAAGCCTGTGGCCAAAGGTGGTAAGGTGACCATCACCGGCTACGACCCCTTTGCCAAGGACAACGTGTGGACGGCTAAGGCTTCCGACGGCAACACCTATACTGGCGCCGAGGTCACCAGCGAGGGTTTCCAGATTTTCGGTCTGCCGCCCTACGCCTATTATTCTGCCGGACTGGCCTGCTTCATGTATGGCCCAGGCAGCAACCAGTGGATGCAGGACAACCACGACGTGTGGAACAACTCCATGGACCTGGCAGGCATTCAGAACGGCGGCATCGTCGGCTTCAAGTACTTCGGCTTCGGCGGTCTGGCTAAGGACACCAAGGGCTGCAAGGCTTTCGAGGGTGCTAAGAAGGGCGACAACACCACGCTCGGTCTCTATCTGACACCCAGCGGCAAGGGTGCCTTCAAGATTCATGTCAAGCTCGACGACCCCTGGAAGGGTCAGGAAATCGGTGTCATCGATGTTGCCGCTGACGCCGTCAGACAGGCATGGATGTTCTATGCTCCCGTTCCCGCCGTCGAGGGTCTCACGGGCAAGCACGCTATCTATCTCGTGGCCGAAGGTCCCGAGGTGCGTCAGCCCGAACAGCCGCAGCGCGGTCAGGCAGGCCGTCGTCCGCAGCTGCCCCAGCGTCCGCAGGGCTTGTTCGACCTCCACGGCATCAGTTTCACGAAGGGTGCCGACAGCAAGGCTCCCGTTGTGCCGCAGGTCACCATCACCGCCGACGGCAAGAAGCTCAACATTCCCGATACGCCCATCCGCTCATCTAACCAGAATGGTCTGATGGATGCCACGACCTATCAGGTCTACGGTCCGCTCAGTGCCGGCACGAAGCTGAAGGCTACGTCCGACGTCAGCGACGTCCGCTTCTCTGTCAGTCCCGTCGTCGAGGGTCGCGCCACGGTGACGGCAACCTATAAGGGCAAGACCAAGACCTTCCGTATCAACTAACCAGTGCTTATGAAACGATTACTGCTATTGCTGGCGCTCAGCCCCGTCTTCGGCGGTTTTGCTGCCGAGAAGGCACCCTATCAGAATCCCGCCCTGTCGGCCCGTGAGCGTGCCATTGACCTCTGCTCGCGCCTGACGCTCGACGAGAAGGCGCAGCTGATGCTCGACGAGAGTCCCGCCATACCGCGCTTAGGTATCAAGAAGTTCTTCTGGTGGAGCGAGGCTCTGCATGGGGCGGCCAATATGGACAACGTCACCGTCTTCCCCGAACCCGTGGCCATGGCTGCATCGTGGAACCCCGACTTGTTATATAAGGTGTTCGACGTGGCCAGCACGGAGTTCCGTGCCCAGTACAACCAGCGTATGCTCAATGGCGGCGAGGACCAGAAGTTCCACAGCCTCTCCGTCTGGACGCCGAATGTCAATATCTTCCGCGACCCGCGATGGGGTAGGGGGCAGGAGACCTACGGTGAAGACCCCTACCTGACCTCTGTCATGGGTGTGCAGGTGGTGCGCGGTCTGCAGGGTCCCGAGACGTCGAAGTACCGTAAGCTGTGGGCCTGTGCCAAGCACTATGCCGTACACAGCGGTCCGGAGTACACCCGCCACACGGCCAACCTCACCGACGTGTCGCCCCGCGATATGTGGGAGACCTATATGCCGGCCTTCAAGACGCTGGTGCAGGATGCCAAGGTGCGCGAGGTGATGTGTGCCTACCAGCGGTTGGACGACGACCCCTGCTGTGGTTCACAGCGCCTGTTGCAGCAGATTCTGCGCGACGAGTGGGGATTCCAGTACCTGGTGGTCAGCGACTGCGGTGCCGTCTCCGACTTCTACGAGTCTCACAAGTCGTCATCGTCGCCCGTCCACGCCTCGGCCAAGGCCACTATTGCCGGCACCGACGTGGAGTGCGGCTATGGCTATGCCTATCGTAGCATCCCGGAGGCTGTGCGTCGGGGCTTCATCACCGAGGCCGAAGTCGACAAGCACGTCATCCGCCTGCTCGAAGGCCGCTTCGACCTGGGCGAGATGGACGACCCGTCGCTGGTGGAGTGGTCACGCATCCCCTATTCGGCCATGTCTACCAAAGCCTCTGCCCAGCTGTCGCTCAATATGGCGCGTCAGACCATCGTCCTGCTGCAGAACAAGAACGACGTGCTGCCCCTGAAGAAGGGTGCTGAGAAGATTGCCGTCATCGGACCCAATGCCGACAACGCCCCGATGATGTGGGGCAACTACAACGGTATGCCTAACCACACCGTCACCATTCTCGACGGCATCCGTGCCAAGCAGAAGAAACTGTTCTATGCCCCCGGCTGCGACCTCACCTACGACCGCGTCATGGACTGTCTCATGGCGTCGCAGTGCAGCTTCGGCGGCAAGAAGGGCCTGAAGGGCACCTTCTGGAACAACCGCGAGATGGAGGGCAAGCCCGTCACCACGCAGTACTACACCACACCCCTGGCCGTGACGACTGCCGGTATGCACAACTTCGCCCCCGGCGTCAACCTCGAAGCCTTCTCGGCCAAGTACGAGACCGTCTTCACACCGAAGGAGGCCGGCGAATACGTGGTCAACGTAGAAGGCTGCGGTCATTTCGAACTCTACATCGACGGCGAGCAGAAGTTCCGCCACCACACCTGGCGCACGACGCCCAACCGCGTGGCCATCCAGGCCGAGAAGGGCAAGAGCTACAACATCGAGGTGCGCTTCTCGCATATCCATACCTACAACGCCAACCTGAAGATTAACGTGGCCAAGGAACAGCCCATCGACTACCAGACCGTCATCCGTCAGCTGAAGGGTATCGACAAGGTGGTCTTCGTCGGTGGCATATCGCCAGCCCTTGAGGGCGAGGAGATGCCCGTCGACATCGAGGGCTTCCGGGGTGGCGACCGCACGAGCATCGAACTGCCGCGTGTGCAGCGCGACTTCCTCCGTGCCCTGAAGGAGGCTGGCAAGACCGTCATCTTCGTCAACTGCTCCGGCTCGTGCATCGCCCTGCAGCCCGAGACAGAGACCTGCGACGCCATCGTCCAGGCATGGTATGCCGGACAGGAGGGCGGAACGGCCATTGCCGACGTGCTCTTCGGCGACTACAACCCCGGCGGCAAACTGGCGGTGACGTTCTATAAGAACGATGCCCAGTTGCCCGGCTATGAGGACTACTCGATGAAGGGTCGCACCTATCGCTACTTCAGCGACGCTCTCTTCCCCTTCGGCTATGGCCTGAGCTACACGACCTTCCGCGTCGACGGCGGCTCATGGCAGGCTGCTGCTGATGGCGGCACCCTGACGGTGAACGTCAGCAATACGGGGCGTCGCGACGGTTCGGAGGTGGTGCAACTCTACATCCGCAACCTGCAGGACCCCGACGGCCCCATGAAGTCGCTGCGCGCCTTCAAACGGGTCGACGTGAAGGCCGGTCAGACCGCTACCGTGGCCCTGAAGCTCGACAAGAAGAGCTTCGAGTTCTGGGATGCTGAGACGAACACCATGCGCACGAAGGCCGGACAGTATGAACTGTTCTATGGCAACAGCTCGCGCGACGCCGACCTGCAGAAAACGACCGTGACTATTCAATAATCAACTAACCCGCAACCCAATGAAGAAAATACTGTTATTCATCGCTGTACTGATACAGCTCTCGGCCGTCCAGGCTGCCGACCGCTTCGTCACGTTCAAGCCTGTTGCCGACGCGCTGCCGCTGGCCACTGCCACCGTCAGCTTTAGCGACCAGGACTATGAGGCGGTCAAGATTGCCGTCGCCAACTTGCAGGCCGACTTCCAGCGTGTAGGACTCAGCCTCACGGCAGGCACGTCAGCCGAAGGCACCAGCATCCTTGTAGGCACCCTCGGCAAGAACCCCGCCATAGACCGCCTGAAACTGAAGGACCTGAAGGGCAAGCGCGAGAAGTTTATCATCACCAATGTCGGCAACCAGATTGTCATTGCCGGCAGCGACCGCCGAGGCACCGTCTACGGCATCTACGAACTGAGCAGCCAGTTGGGCGTTTCGCCCTGGTACTGGTGGGCTGATGCCCCCGTCACCAAGCGCGAGAATGCCTGGTTCATGAAGGGTACCTACACCGACGGCGAACCGGCTGTCGACTTCCGTGGCCTCTTCCTCAACGACGAGGCACCTTGTCTGACGTCGTGGGTGAAGAACACCTTTGGTACAGGCTATGGCGACCACCGCTTCTACGAGAAGGTCTTCGAGCTCATCCTGCGCTTGAAGGGTAACATGCTTTGGCCTGCCATGTGGAGCTGGGCGTTCTATGCCGACGACCCCGAGAACGGCAAGACCGCCGACCGCATGGGCGTCATCATAGGCACCAGCCACCACGAGCCGATGGCGCGCAACCACCAGGAGTATGCCCGCCGCCGCAAGGAGTGGGGCGCCTGGAACTACAGGACGAACAAGGAGAACCTCGACCGGTTCTTCCGCGAGGGTATCGAGCGCATGAAGGATACTGAGGACATGGTGACCATCGGTATGCGTGGCGACGGCGATGAGGCGATGAGCGACAAGACCGACGTCGACTTGATGAGGAGCATCGTCGACAACCAGCGCCGCATCATCAAGGAGGTGACGGGGCGCCCGGCTAACAAGACGACACAGGTGTGGGCGCTCTATAAGGAGGTGCAGGACTACTACGACGCCGGCTTCCGCGTGCCCGACGATGTCATCATGCTCGTCTGCGACGACAACTGGGGCAACATCCGCCGCGTGCCTGTCACACCGCAGGAGAAGAAGCACCCCGGCGGCTGGGGCATCTACTACCACGTCGACTACGTGGGCGCTCCCCGCAACACGAAGTGGATTAACGTCACGCAGACGCAGCAGATGTTCGAGCAGCTGTCGCTGGCCTACGACCACGGCATACAGCGCATGTGGATCCTGAATGTCGGCGACCTCAAGCCGATGGAGTACCCCATACAGCTGTTTATGGACATGGCATGGAATCCGAAGACGTTCACAATGCAGGACGTCACCCGCCATACCACCCTCTTCTTCCGCCGCACCCTGGGCTGCAAGCAGGCTAAGGAGGTGGCCGACATCTACAACCGCAACTGCCAGTATATGGCCCGCGTCACGCCCGAGATGCTCGACGCCTCGACCTATAACGTCGAGACGGGAGAGTGGCGACAGGTAGCCGACGACTATGCCCGTCTGGAGCGCCGCGCCCTGCGTCTCTACGACAGCATCCCTGCCGAAGGACGCGACTTCTACCGGCAGCTCGTCCTCTTCCCCGTGCAGGCTATGGCCAACCTCTACGATATGTACTATGCCCAGGCCATGAACCAGTATCTGGCCAAGGCTGGCAGTCCCGATGCCAACGAGTGGGCCGCCGAGGTCAGCCGCTGCTTCAAGCGCGACTCTCTGCTCTGCTTGCATTATAACAAGGTGATGAGTGGCGGCAAGTGGGATGGCTTCATGACGCAGAAGCACATCGGCTATCGCTCGTGGAACGACAACTTCCGCCACGATATGCTTCCCCGTACCACCACCGTCGCAGACGACGCTCCTGCGGGCTACACCTTCGCAGCCTCTGCCGGCTACGTCTCCATCGAGGCCGAGCACTACTACAGTGCGAAGGCTTCGGCAGGCACCCAGTGGAGCGTCTATCCCTACTACGGCCGCACACGCAGTGCCGTGGCACTGACACCCTACACCCAGCCCGTCGGCGATGCTGCGCTGACCTACCGCTTCACGATGCCCGCCGGTGTCAAGAAGGCTACCGTACACGTCGTCACGAAGTCAACGCTCGACTTCCTCAATGTCGGCGGACATGAGTACACCGTCAGCCTCGACGGCAGCGAACCGCAGACCGTCAACATGAACAAGACGCTGGTCGACCGTCAGCCCTATATGTACTCCGACTTCTATCCCGCTGTCGCCCGCCGCGTCATAGAGAAGACCGTCGACGTCAGCGTCGACAAGGACGGCGACCACGAGCTGACCATCCGCCCCCGTCATCCCGGCATCGTCTTCGAGAAGATTGTCGTCGACTTTGGTGGCTACAAGCCCTCTTATCTGTTTGGCACGGAGTCGCCCTGCAAGCGATAAGTTTAGTTCGTTTATCAAATCTCAAAAACCATTCACAAGAATGGTTTCCTGCTGGCTGTCAGTAACTTACGGTGAAGGGAATCGAGCCCTTCACCGTATTTTTTTTTCGCTATGATTCAGTTACGGTAAAGGGGCGGAACAGCTCACTGTATTCATTGTTTTTTATCTGCTGACGAAAGTCAGCAACGTTGCTGACCTACGTCAGCAACACAAATGGAGCCGCAAAAAATTCGGGAAACGCCGCTCCAGTTAGTAAGCGAATCCTGATCACTCGGCAAACAACTCATCCATGATTATCTCTTTTTGTACCATGTTATAGTAGTTGTTGTGAGCAACACCGTTCGTTGTTACTATGACAAGATGAAGGGTGCGCTTGTCCTTCGACAGTTCACGGTATGCATCAAGTTTGTTTTGCAAGTCTTTGGCGTAATCATTGTCTATGGAGAAAGTGCTTATGGAATGTTTCATCTCGCAGATGTCCGTAAAACCGTCGGCCCGTTGTATGACTAAGTCAATCAGTGCCCTTCGCTGCTCTTTTGAACCACGGACGAACCATGAACATACGTTTGTCTGTACGCCAGAGATACCGAGGGCAGCCTTAATCTGTGGAATGTGCTGGAGACAGACACGCTCGAAGGCGTGCCCCTTCCAAGTGTTATGAGCTGCCGATGTGCAGGTGTTCAGCCAATAATGCTCATCGCTAAAGGCGTTTTTCCTGATGCAGAGGTAATAGAACAGTGTGTAGTTGTCTATCAACTGATACAGCGCGTTTGACTCGGCAGTATTGGCAGAAGCGAAGCGACGGATGAATCCACTTTCTTCCAGTTCCTCCAGCATGGTAGAGAATGTGCCTCCGTCTGTGAATTTGCTTGCTGTCAGTATTTCCTCACGTGTCATGCCGGAGCGTCTGCCGTCGCTCAGGCATCTAATGATCTTGAGATAGTTCTCTGGACGCTTGAACAGCGTAGCATAAAGAGCCTCAAACTCATCTCGCAGCTGGGCGGTCTCCGTGAAGAACAGTTGGTCGACATTCTGCGCTACACTCAAACCTTTCTTCAGAAAACTCCAGTAATAGGGTATGCCACCGAGAATCATATACAATTCCAACACGTCCTTACGACCCAAGGCAAGGTTGGCTCCTTGGGCAAAGAGTTCGCATTCGCGGAGCGTGAATGGAAGGAGTTTTAAGCGGAGAGTCAGTCTTCCGCGAAGACCTCCCTTGTCCTTCAGGAGTTTTTTGCTGATCCATGAAGTGGCACTGCCGCATACAATCAGCACAATGTCTTTCTCCCGACGTGCTGTAGCCCAACCATTCCAGAAACTTTCCAAAGCACCAATCAGATTCCCTTTTGGGGTATCCATCCATGGGAGTTCGTCGATAAAGAGCACCTTTTTCCCTGCTGGAGCAATGCTGATGAGTTGTTTCAGCAACTCAAAAGCTTCAATCCAGCTTTTTGGTATGCTGCACTTGGCCATACCTGCTGCCATCAGGGAGTTTCGGAAGGCTGTCAGTTGCTGACGGAGCGTTCCTTTGGCCACACCTGTGTGCTGGAAGCAAAACTGGTAGTTAAAGGTCTCGCGGATGAGATATGTCTTGCCAACACGCCGCCGACCATAGACGGCACAAAACTGCGACTCCTCCTTTTCGAGAAGACTTAGCAGTTCACGTTGTTCTTTTTCACGTCCAATAATCATAGATATTTCCCTTTGTGATTAAAATCCGCTGCAAATATAGTAAAAATATTCTCATAATCAGCGGAAATATTGCTTTTTATTTATGTTTCCGCTGAAAATAACGCATTTTTAACAATTTGTGCTATACGGCTTGCTTCAATAAGTTCGGGAAACGCCGCTCCAATTACCTATTTTAGTTGTCCCGTTGTGAAAAAGCAAACCGTTCACCGTAACACCCTGCTAAACAGGTCATTGTGTCAACAGTGAACGGTTTTCTAGGAAGACGGATTTGCTGATAAGTAATCAGAGGAACCGAATCCTAATCGCTCTTTGGGACTGAGTCGCGTTACGTGAAGAAGTAATCCAACAGGTCCTTATGGTGACCGGGAAGAATGATGTGGTGATTACCGATAGGATTGGTCAGGAAATAGGATGTCATGCTGGGGCGTGACGGCCTCACTGTCTGCATGACTCGAGATCAGCCAGTCGGAAGGCTCGCCAATGATTCCCAGCTTACAGCCTTCGAGCCGCCCTCGTGCTTCCCCGACCTTTGCCAGCAGGCCAATGCGCTTCGATATATAGTCAGGATGTCCGTGAATGATCTCTCCCTTCAGGTCGTTCTGCCGCAGGTATGACAGGATTTCCATAGATGCCGCCAGAGAGTTGCTCTTGCCAGAGGTGAGCAGGTAATAGGGATGTGCTGACTTCGCCTGCAATTTGGAAAGCAGGCGTCATTTGTAAAAAAATCCGCATAATCGATACGACTATGCGGAATTACTTGTAGTGCTCTTGGCTAGCACTTTACTTCACCTTTATCTCTACCGCGTTTACAATTACAACGAGCAGACGCGAACAGGCGACATAATGATTATTCAAGGTAGTTTGACAAACATTTGTACGCCTATAAATTATCGCGTGGACTTAGTGACGGAGAAATAATAGAATCAGTCTTGGATGGTTGTCAGTCTATTTCCTTCAAAATAGATGTATCTGCTTCCATTATCGCTGGTTTGTCACTTTTGACAACTATTTGCGCAAAAAAAAGAACAAATAATTTATTAAAATCGACGGAAATTGAAAGTTTTTTGCTTTTATTTGACTTTTTTTGCTACCTTTGCAACGATTTTCCGCATTCTCTGTTGGATGACTGTCGTTTTAAGCGACTATTTGAAAACAAAACAGCTCACGCCGTGCTGAGAGAGACGAAGTCTTCGGACGGAGTCGAACGAGGCGGGCTGCATCGGAAAAGCCGCAAGGCGATTCCGCCAGAGGTGGGAAGCGGGGAATGACATAGAAAGGCGTTTACGACGCTTTGTTTAAGACGTGTCGAAATCTTGCAACCAA
>JAFUTI010000043.1 GCA_017471465.1 Prevotella sp.
AAAGTCACTTTCTTCCAGCGAGGGGATGGCAGGATTAGTCATGGTAACGTCTATCCAAGGCGAGAGCAGGACAAGTCCCTCCGGCATAGGGACTCCACTGTCCCGCAGACTCTCGGCGAAGGCAAGAGCCAGACCGCCACCGGAAGAGTCGCCCATCAGAATGACGCGTTTACCTTCGCGCAACGCCTCTGCATATACCTCCTGCAGGAAGTGGAACGCATCGAGACAAGTGCTTTTCAGCAGAATCGGATACAGCGGCATAAAGACCTTGGCATTCATCCTCTTGGCCAGCTTGTCGCAAAATACGATGTGGCTATCGAGGATACCAAAGCAATAGGCTCCGCCGTGAAGGTAGATGACAAGGCAGTCAGCATTGTCGTTCTCAATAGTATAGACATCGTTGTCGGCAATGACCATGTGTCCCTGCCGGAGCATGGTTTCTACTTCCGGATATTCTTGCTCCGACTGGCTCTGCAAGTACTCCATGAGCACAGGCCAGCTTTCCTCGATGAAGATATATTTCTGTCCTCCGGAAGCCTGGATGTCTGCTCTCATCTCTGCAGCCTCTTCACTCATCGGGATGGTTACTATCGACTCGTTGGCATCGGGCGTGACAGTGTTGTCATTGCTACAGGCCACAAGGGATAGTGTAAAGAGTACGGTCAATATGAATGATGCCTTTTTCATACTATTATTCCTCGATTAACTCAAAATGCTGGAAGTCCTTGCACGATGTCCAGTCGCCGCCCCATTCAAAGCCAGCCTCAGTAAATAGGCGGAAGCAGAGGTCGTCGTGGTCAATCTTATAGGGAAAGTCCCACGAGCGGTCGCAGTAGGGCTCGGCGGTGGCGGGCTGGATATAGCGCGTGCCGTAGGCGCGATCTTTGTAATAAGGATTGTAGAGCGTGTTGATGTCGACGGCCAATCCTCGGGCATGCTTCGAGAGCTTGGTTGTACCAGCGATCGCACGATAGCAGAAACACGACGAGTTGTTGTCACGCATCTGTGTCTCGTCGTCTGCTTCATAGACATCGGGCAGCAACATACGCTGGATTGGGTACTTGGCATCGTAGAGCTGACGCAGGATGGTTGCCACGCGGTCGGCAATCTGCTTGCCAGTCACCATCTCTCCTATATGTATCTGATTGTCGTAGTCCCAGTGCAGGGCTCGGATGTGTCGCAGGTCGTCGCGTCCGATGTAAGGATTCTCCTTGTACGTTTTTCCCTGCATCCGCTCCCATACCCCGTCGGGAATGGGCTCGGCAGCGAAACACTTGTCGATGCCGCCGAAAGCAAGGACATCTGCCTGGCTCACCGTGCGCCCAGCCTGCCAGTTTTCGAGTGCCGACGTATCGGGGCTGACGGCATTATCACTGCAGCTGCACGATGTCAGCATATTTGCGCCGCAAATGAGGATGGCGGCAGGCACCCAATGTTTCATCTTTCTCATTGCTTACATTCGTCAATAAAGGCCCGGAACAGGGGCAATGCCGCGTCGTAGGTCATGAACTGGCTGGCGTTGGCATTGTTCACACCTTTGCCTATGTGCTTCACAATGGCGGCCTCGGGGTGGAACTGTACACCGACGGCACAATCCTTGTCAGTACGCTCTACGCCCTCCACCATATCAATGCCCGACACGGTGGTTGTGGCGGTGACGCGCAGTGGTGTGCCCTCGGTACTGAGTATGGCCTGATGGTGCCACGAGGGGCAACCTGTGAGTGTCGTCGTGCCGAAGTAGCGGGACAGCAGGGACCCGTCGGTCAGCGTGACGTCGTGAGGCGTGTAGTCGCGGTAGGTCTCGCCCTCGGCTTTCTCGCGCCGGTGTTCATAGTTGTAGGGCAGTCCCTGAGCGGCAAACCACGTGGGTATGTCCTGAACGACGGTGGCCCCGGAGACCACGCCCAGCATCTGCGCCCCGCGACAGAAGCCGAAGATGGGGATGTCGTGGTCGAGGCAGTAGGTCATCGTGAGGAAGTCCGACACGTCGCGGGCAGCGTTGTAGTCAATCTCTGCCTCGATGTGGTGCCAGTCTGCCTGTGTGGCGTAGAGACTGGGGGCGATATCCTCGCCACCGGTGAATACCACGCCGTCTACGTCCTTCAGCACCTCTGCCGCGTTCGACTCCGCATAGCCTAGCGAGCGCACCAGCGTACCGCTGGCATTGCTCAGATAGCCGATGCCGTCGGCATCGATACAGGTCATCGATACGGCACTGCCGTCGTAGTCGAGATAGCGTGCCTTCACCTGTGGCAGCACCGTCACCGTGACGCCTGCCTCACGGAAGGCCTCCACGATGTTCGTGCAGAACTCATTGTCGGTATCGGCCCGCCAGGCGATGGCGATACGCACTTCTTTTTTACCGCTATCCGACGGATTATCATCCCTACTGCTACAGCAGGTGATGACACATGTGCCGCAGACGATAGCAAGGATGGTGGCACATATCCATAATCTTGATAATTTACAATTCATAATTTTCACCTTTTCACTATTCACTTATACCTTTTTTGGGGTGCAGAGATAGCATATTTCCCCAAAACGTCCAAAGATACTCAAGATTTTTTATCCGTAGCGTGACGAGGTCACTTATTTCACAACGGTTTTCGTTCCCCCTACGATGTTCACGCCGCGTTGCAGGGTGTCGAGACGCTGGCCTTGCAGATTGTAGATGGCGGCAGACTGTGATTGGGCCTCCGTCTTGCTAACGGAGCGGACGGCTGTCGGCATGTCCTCGATGGCTTCATATTCCGCCATGGCACCGGCCATGTGTGTATCAAGGTCGGAGAGACGGTAGAGTCCGTCAGCGTTGGCAGTCAGCCCCTCGATGGTGATAGGAAGCACCATCGGTGGCACGTCCGTCGAGAGCAGCGTACGACCCTGCAACTGCTCAACAGACTGATAGACCAGGTTGACGGCGACATAGTCGTCCGTGCCGTCATTCCATTTCTCAAACACCAGTTTCGAGCCGATGGGCGTGTGCAGTTCCAGAGCATTCTCCGTCTCGGGGAATTGCAGGCCGATGGCAGCACCGATGCTGGCAAGGTTGCTGTCGTGTCCACAGAGGAACATGAACTTGCGGTCGCTACGGTTCAGCTCCTCGCGGATGCGGCTCACCAGCGGATAGGCCAGGTTGACGGCGGCAGCGTGGGTGGTGAATAGCAGACCGTCATAGACCTCCTTCACAGCGCAGATGTCGCGCCACTGCTCCATGGTCAACTCATGGCCGAAGGGCGCAAAACTCTCCGACTCATAGCACTGCAGCACCAGCGCGTCGGCCACACTGTTGGCCAGCGTATAGCCGCCTGTCATCTTCGGCTCGTCACCCTTCTCAATCTTGAACTGTGTGTCGTCGTACCAGAAGTGCGTCGTGTCGTTCGCGGCAGCGGGTGAGTGTGTTATGTCGAGCACCTCCTCCATCAGGTCGAGCGTCTGCTGCTGGGCTGCCATCCATGCCTGAGGCCCACCGTGCATCGCCTGCATCTCGCTGAGCACCTGCTGGCGGTATGTGTCGTTCATCTTCGTGAACTGAGGGGTAAAGACGGGATCCATCTTGTCCTCGTCGTACTTGTGCGTTATCTCCACATTGGCGAAGGGAAGGAATCCCGCGGAAAAGTACTTCGCCGTGGCGAATGTGCGCTGCCGCGAGTTGGCGTAGAATAGCACCTCGTCGCCCTCGGGACGGTAGTTGTCAGGCAGCAGACCCTCGCTGACCACCCATTTGCGGAAGAACTGTCCCATCTCCGTCTCCAGCACACCGCCACGCAGCGACAACTGACTGCCCGGTGAAGACCAGGCGAACCACTCGTAGGGCGTCACCCGTTGATATGCAGCGCCCGACGACAGCGGCGAGCGGATGTTGTGGCGGCTCATCACCACCACCTCCTTCAGTTCATACTTTGCGCGGAAATCGTCCGAGCGTTTCGTCTGTGCCTGCAGACCCGTGCCGCAGATTGTCAGGATGGCGGCTATCATCCATAGCATTGTCTTACTCATTTTTCATTCTTATTGTTTCTTTCGTGTTAAATGTGCATACGCCTCGCCCATCAGCAGATGGTCGCCGCTGTGGAGCAGCTGAACGTTGACGTCTCGCTGGAAGATCAGCACGATGTCAGAGCCGCCGAAAAGGAAATAGCCCATCTCCTGACCGCGCTCCAGACGGTCACCGACATGGAGCGACTCCAGCCAGTTGCACGAGCATATCTGCGACATGCCGATGGGCATCATGGCCACCAGCCCGTAGTCCTCGGTCTCAATGATGGCGCATGAGCGCGTCTCTACCATCTGAAAGCCCATATCGTTGTGGTAATAGTAGAGTTTCTGTTCATTATCCCACAGGGTATAACCGCCACCCGCCGCTACGCCAGGGATGTGGCGCAGTTCGCAGATGATACCTTCAACGGGGCTGTGGTAACGGTGATAGTCGTTCACGTCGAGGAAGGTGTGCGTCAGCGTACCTCCGGCGAAGGCATCCTTATACTCGGAGTCTTCACCGATGAGCTGGGCGATGTCGGACAGCTTGGCTGTCTTAATCTGCAGGTTGGCGGGATACTCGAGTCGGTTGTCGTCGCCTATCGTCCATAGTTCCTTGGGCCACGAGTCGGCGGGCGACACTACTTCCGCGTCGGCGACGGGGCGCATGTCGGGCGATGCCAGCCGTCGGGCGAAGAAATCATTGAACGTGTGCCAGTGGGAGCCGTCCTCATACCAGCCCTTCGAGAGTCCCCAGTCAGGGTCGGTGGCCACCATGTTATAATAGGCATCGTTCCAACTCTCCTCCGTTGACAGCCAGTCGCCCCACGAGTTGGCGTAGGTGGTGAGCCACGAGGCAAACGGCTCTACGAACTCCACCGTGGGATAGTAGTAACCGCGTCCTTCCAGTTCCTCCAGCGGCTGCTGTACGAGAAACCAGAAATAGCCCACGCCCTGGTCTGTCCGTCCGTAGAGCGACTGCCCGTATTCGCTGGGGGCCTGGTGTATCATCACGTCCCACGGCAGCTGCCGCACGTTCCAATCGACAAAGTCATAGAACTCCGTGAGCGTCTGCGCCGGGTTATACCTGCGGTCGGGATTCACCTCGGCAGCCTTGGCTATCGACTTCTCCAACAACGCCTTCACCCCCGGATTCCCGTCCATCAGCCGTATCAGTTCGCTGACGGCCTCCGT
>JAFUTI010000018.1 GCA_017471465.1 Prevotella sp.
AAGACACAAAGAGGGCTCCCATAAGCAATGTACCAATTAATCTTTTCTTCATACGATTAAAAAATTTAAATTAAATAAAAATATAGAATGTTTCTTACTTGTTCTTTTCTCTCAATTTTCCGCTGTAACTCCTGCCCGGAGCAACATTTTTGGTGCAAATATAGATATAAATCTGAAAACTTGCAAACAATTTCCGATTTTTTTTCGAAAAAAGCCCAAAAAGTTGAGCAGAAACCAGCGTTCTGCCGTCATTTTAACGTTTTTAACCCGTTTTTTTGATTATTTACGAGGTTTTTCTTCATAGGCAATACGTTTTTGTTAATGACTATCGGCGTTGTCCCTTTATATATATAATAAGGTGGCGCTGCCTTTCTTTTATTTTCAAGTTGCAAAGGTAATGCTTTTTTTGCAAAAACCTACAACTTTATGATTTTTTTTTTAAAATTCGGCAGATTTTGGTGTGCGCGGGAACGGAATGACGTCGCGGATGTTCTGCATACCGGTGACAAAGAGGATGAGGCGTTCGAATCCGAGGCCGAAGCCGGCGTGTGGACACGAGCCCCAGCGGCGGGTGTCGATATACCACCAGAGATGGGTCTTGTCCATCTGTCGGCGCTCGATCTCAGCCATCAGCTTGTCATAGCTCTCCTCACGTACGGAGCCGCCGATAATCTCACCGATCTGCGGGAACAGCACGTCGGTGCCCTGCATGGTGGGTCCAGGAGCAATAGCGCCCTCATATCCGACGGAGGCACCGTCGACTGAATCGACGGGCGTGTTCTGCTTCATATAGAACGACTTGAAGGCGCGCGGATAGTCGGTCATGATGACAGGCTTCTTGAAGTGCTCCTCAACAAGGTAGCGCTCATGCTCGCTGGCGAGGTCGTCGCCCCAGTTGCAGGGGAACTCGAACTTACGGCCGTTCTTGATGGCCTCCTGCAGGATGTTGACGCCTTCGGTGTAGGGCAGACGCACGAATGTCTCTTTCAGCACGCCCTCCAGACGCTCAATCAGCGTCTTGTCGATCATCTTGTTCAGGAACTCGAGGTCGTCCTTGCAGTGGTCGAGTGCCCAACGGACGCAGTACTTGATGAAGTCCTCCTCGAGGTCCATCAGTTCCTCCTGGTCGAGGAAGGCCACCTCGGGCTCTATCATCCAGAACTCTGCCAGATGGCGTGGCGTGTTACTGTTCTCGGCGCGGAACGTCGGCCCGAAGGTGTAGATGGCACCGAGGGCCGTGGCACCGAGTTCGCCCTCCAGCTGGCCGGAGACGGTCAGTGAGGTCTGCTCGCCGAAGAAGTCATCGTCGTAGATGATTTTTCCATTTTCGTCCTTCTTCAGGTCGTAGAGGTTCTTGGTGGTCACCTGGAACATGTTGCCGGCACCCTCGCAGTCGCTGGCGGTGATGAGCGGGGTATGGAAATAGTAGAAGCCGTGCTCGTGGAAATAGGTGTGGATGGCCATCGCCATATTGTGGCGGATACGCATCACGGCACCGAAGGTGTTGGTGCGCAGGCGCATGTGGGCATTCTTGCGCATCGCCTCGAACGACTGGCCCTTCTTCTGCATCGGGTAGTCGTTGCCGCAGAGACCGTAGACCACCAGGTTGGCAGCCTGGATCTCGGATGACTGACCGGCTCCCTGGCTCTCAACCAGTATGCCTTCGGCGGCGATACAGGCACCGGTGGTTATCTGCTTCAGCACTTCGTCGTCGAACTTGGCAGGGTCGACAACAATCTGCACGTTCTTGATGGTCGAGCCATCGTTGAGGGCAATGAAGTCGACGGCCTTGGAGCTGCGGTGGGTGCGCACCCAGCCTTTCACACAAACCTCTTTGCCGTATTCCGTGCTCTTCAGCACATCGATAATCTTTGTTCTCTTCATTCTGCTATTGCGTTATTTCGTGATAACGATATGACGTTTAATCGATTAAAGCCTATTCGTAAGCCCCCATGCGCAGGCGGTCGACCTCTTCCTCAGTGAGATAGCGCCAGTCGCCGCGGCGGAGGTTCTTCTTGGTGAGGCCGGCAAACTGCACGCGGTCGAGCTTGAGCACCTTGTAGCCGAGGCTCTCGAAGATACGGCGGACGATGCGGTTCTTGCCGGAGTGGATCTCGATGCCCACCTGCTTCTTGTCGACAGCGTCAGCATACTGCACGTCGTCGGCCTTGATCTCGCCGTCCTCCAGCTGGATGCCTTCGGCGATCTGCGTGAGGTCGTGGGCGGTGACATTCTTGTCGAGATAGACGTGGTAGATCTTCTTCTTCAGGTATTTGGGGTGGGTGAGTTTCGATGCCAGATCACCGTCGTTGGTGAGCAGGAGCACGCCCGTGGTGTTACGGTCGAGACGACCGACAGGATAGATGCGCTCGGGACAAGCATTCTTCACCAGGTCCATGACGGTCTTACGCTGCTGGGGGTCGTCACTGGTGGTGACATAGTCCTTTGGCTTGTTGAGCAGTACGTAGACCTTCTTCTCAAGGTTGACGGGCTCGTCGTGGAAGCGCACTTCGTCGGTACGCAGGATCTTCGTGCCCAGTTCGGTGACCACCTGTCCGTTGACGGTGACGACACCGGCCTGGATGAACTCGTCAGCCTCGCGACGGCTGCAGACACCGGCGTTGGCGAGGAACTTGTTCAGGCGCAAAGGCTCGTTGGGGTCGAAGTTGACCTCCTTGTACTCGATACGCTTCTTCAGCGAATATTTGGCATTGGGGTCGTAGTCGGCAGTATGGGGGCGCTTGCCGTAAGGCTTCTGACCGTAAGGCTTCTGACCGTAAGGTTTCTGGCCATACTGCTGGTAGGTCTTGCCGCCGTATGGACGGGGCTGGTAGCCCTGACGTGGCTGGAAGCCCTGGCGCGGCTGGAAGCCACCCTCTTCGCCCTCCTGATTGTAGCGCGGACGGAAACCGCTGCGTGGCTGGTAGCCTCCCTGGCCGCCACGGCTGTTGTAGCCGTAGCCACCCTGGCGCGGCTGACCATAGCCGCCGTTGCTGTTATAGTTGTTACGGGGACGGTAGCCTCCCTGCTGACGGCTGACGCTGCTCTGCAGGCCGGCGCCGAAACCTTCGGGACGGAAACCGCCTTCGTCATTGTTCTGTCGGTTGAAACTGGGGCGCTCGCTGTTGTTGTAGGCGGGACGCTGCCCGGTGTGGATGCGGGGACGTGGTGAACGTCCGCGGTAGTCACGCTGAAAACCATTGCCTGCCTGTGGATAGCCTTCGCGGCTGCCTGTGTGCTGCTCTGTGGCAGGCTTCTCTTCAAAATTCTTCTCGTTCTCGAAATCCATTGTTCTTATTGTTTTTTTTCGTTATGTCGTTATGACGTGATGTCGTGATGTCGCCACGGTGCTAAATACCCGTATAGGTGGCGGGGGTTATGGCATGAAGCTCGGCCTTCACGGCGTCGCTGACGTCTAAGGTGTCAATAAAATGCGCAATAGTCTCGGCTGTCATCTTCTCGTTGGTGCGGGTCAGGGCCTTGAGGGTCTCGTAGGGATTGGGATAGGCCTCGCGGCGCAAGATGGTCTGGATACCCTCGGCAACGACAGCCCAGGTGTTGTCAAGATCTTCCTGCAGCTTCTGCTCATTGAGGATGAGCTTGCGCAGACCCTTGAGCGCACTCTGGAAGGCGATGACGGCATGCCCCATGGGGACGCCGACATTACGCAGGACGGTGGAGTCTGTCAGGTCACGCTGCAGACGGCTGACGGGCAGCTTGGCAGCAAGGAACTGCAGGATGGCATTGGCGATGCCGAGGTTGCCCTCCGCATTCTCGTAGTCGATGGGGTTCACCTTGTGGGGCATGGCGCTGGAGCCCACCTCGCCGGCCTTGATCTTCTGCTTGAAGTAGTCCATTGAGATGTACATCCAGAAATCACGGCAGAGGTCGATGACGATGGTGTTGATGCGACGCATGGCGTCGAAGATGGCACCGAGCCAGTCGTAGTTGCTGATTTGTGTGGTGTATTGTTCGCGCTCCAGACCGAGCTTCTCGCTGACGAAGGTGTTGCCGAACTCCCGCCAGTCGTACTGCGGATAGGCCACATGATGGGCGTTGAAGTTGCCGGTAGCGCCACCGAACTTCGCCGTAACGGGAATCTCCTTCAGGGCGCGCAGCTGCTCTTCAAGGCGGTAGACATAGACCATCACCTCCTTGCCGAGACGGGTGGGTGAGGCCGGCTGACCATGCGTCTTTGCCAGCATCGGCACGGCCTTCCACTCCTCGGCGTAGTCATGGAGCTGTTCGATAAGCTCCTCGACCAAGGGGTAGTAGACCTGCTCCAGAGCCTCTTTCAGGGAGAGGGGGACGCTGGTGTTGTTGATATCCTGCGAGGTCAGTCCGAAGTGGATGAACTCCTTGGCTTCAGCGGCAAAACCGCTGAATGCACTAATTTTTTCCTTAATGAAGTACTCCACGGCTTTCACGTCGTGGTTCGTCACTTTCTCAATGTCCTTGACACGCTGTGCGTCGGCCACCGTAAACTGACGGTAGATGTCACGAAGGGGTTCGAAAAGGTTATGGTCGAAATCCTGAAGTTGGGGTAAGGGCAACTCGCAGAGTGCGATAAAATACTCAATTTCCACGCGCACACGATAACGTATAAGAGCGTATTCGGAAAAATACTCTGCCAGAGGCTCTGTCTTACCACGATAGCGGCCATCAATAGGCGAGATGGCTGTCAATTCTCTTAAGTCCATTGTCGATAATTAACTATCCTTACTATTTGCGCAAACTTAAAACCGCAGCTCCAAGGCTGCGGCACTTTCTCTATAATGTTGTGGGCGCTGACGGATTCGAACCGCCGACCCTCTGCTTGTAAGGCAGATGCTCTAAACCAGCTGAGCTAAGCGCCCTTTTTCTTGTTAGCGGGTGCAAAGGTAATGCTTTTTTTCGTAACGACCAAATTTTTCCCCGTTTTTTTTACTTTCATCCCAGCAATTGTTCGATGTCGGTCTGCGGAAGGATGCATAGGATGGGACGCCCGTCGGGGGTGTAGTTGACATTGTTGCAGGCAAAGAGCTGATTGACGAGGCCCTCCATCTCCTCATTGGTCAGCAGCTGGCCGTAAGGGACGGCGGTGGCGCGGGCCAGACTCAGGGTCAGGCGGTCGGTAGCCGTTGTCACATCGGGGCTGTTATCCTGAAGGCTGCTCTCGCCGACGATGGACTGCACCAGGGCTACGGGGTCGCCGTCGATGCCGGCGGGAATGGCGTTGACGGCGTAGCTGCCGCCACCAAGGGATGTCAGCTCGAACCCCATGGCCGACAGTTGGGGAAGAACAGACTCCAGACGGGCTACCTCGGCCTGTGAGAAGAGCACGACCTCAGGGAAGAGGACGCGCTGGGGCACCAGGGAATGGTCGGTACTCTGCGTGCGGTACTTCTCGTAGAGGATGCGGAGCGAGGCGCGGTACTGGTCGACAATCATCAGGCCCGACTTGACGGCGGTCATGATAAAGCGGCCCTTGTACTGGTAATGGACGGGAGACTTCTCAGAGATCAGCGAGGGCGTGCTGGCCGTCGCGGTGTCGTCGAAGAACGACGGCGGCGCCTGCTGCTCCTTTGGAATGAAGACCCTCTCCGTCCGTTCGGGATACACAGCGACAGAATCGCTGTGCACTTTGAAAGGGTTGTAGCTGGGGTTATAGTCGACGCGCGGGGTGTCGATGGCCTCACGGTTAGGGTCGAAGACGGGTATGTCCGGACGTCCCTCGGTGTCGAAGTCGATGGCCGGTACATCGCAGAAACGGCCCAGCGCGTCCTTGACGGCAGCCACGAGGATCTGCCAGAGGGGTTGCTCGTTCTCGAACTTTATCTCAGTCTTAGTGGGGTGGATGTTGACGTCGATATCAGCTGGCGCCACATCGAAGTAGAGCAGATAGGGAGGCTGTGTCCCTTCAGCTATCAGACGTTCGTAGGCCGACAGCACTGCCTTGTGGAAGTAGGCATGCTTCATGTAGCGGCCGTTGACGAAGAAGAACTGGTGGGCACCCTTGCGCTTGGCTGCCTCGGGCTTGCCGACGTAGCCGGTGATGCTGCCTACGGCCGTCTTCACCTCGACAGGCAGCAGTTCCTGAGAGCAATGCTTGCCGAAGACATCGGTGATGCGCTGCAGGAGTGTGCTGCTACGCAGGTTCATCAGCTCGCTGTCGCCGGAATGGAGGGTGAAGGCTATCTCGGGATAGACAAGCACGATACGCTCGAAGGCCGTCAGGATGTTGTTCAGTTCCGTGGCGTTCGACTTCAGGAACTTCCTGCGCACGGGGACATTGTAAAAAAGGTTCTCCACCTTGAACTGACAGCCTACGGGACAGGCCACCGGCTCCTGTGCCATCACCTTGGAGGCCGCAATGACAAGGCGTGTGCCTATCTCTTCGTCAGCCATACGCGTGAGGAGTTCCACCTGTGCCACAGCGGCGACAGACGGCAGGGCCTCGCCGCGGAAGCCCATCGTATGGAGGGCAAAGAGGTCGTCAGCCTGACGGATCTTCGATGTAGCATGGCGCTCAAAGGCCAGACGGGCATCGGTCTCCGACATTCCCCGTCCGTCGTCGATGACCTGTATGGAGGTGCGTCCGGCGTCGACGATGACGACGTCGATATGGCGTGCGCCGGCATCGACGGCGTTCTCCACCAACTCCTTGATGACGGAGGCAGGCCGTTGGATGACCTCGCCCGCCGCTATCTGGTTGGCAACGGTATCTGGGAGAAGCTGAATGACGTCGCTCATGATTATTTCTTTTTACGACCGGCAGTCTGGGGCTTCAGTTCAGTGCCGGCTTTCTTCGGGCGCCAGACAAAGATGTCTTCCTTGGAAAGTGGGCGGACATAGTCGAACCATGCGAAACCCTCCAGCCGCTTCTTCTCAGGGGGTATCTGCGACATCGGGTAGAGGGTACCCTCTGCCTTAGGCATCCAGATCCTTTTCATCTTGCGATTCTCCATGAACATCCGCAACTCGCTGGTCTCGGTGTAGTTCAGACCGATGAGCGAACTGTCGGCACTGTCCTCGGGATAGTAGATGATGAGCACATTGTCCTTTGCCTGGGCCTCATGGATGGCACCGCCCTCAAAGAAGGCGAACATCTCCTTCGACGACACCTGGTTGTAGTTCTCCTTGTCGGGTAGCTGTTCGATGGAAAAGGCCTGGTTGATGACATGGGCGTGGTCGACGACAGAGTCCTTCATAAAGACCTGTATCTCCTCGCCGACGAGCTGTTGTTGCATGTTCCACACGATAGGATCGCGGTACATCGTCATACAGGAGTCCTGTGAGTTGTAGACCAGAGAGTCGCAGACGGCCTGCACGTCGATTCTGTATGCGCGTACCTTATTATATGCGTGTATCTTGCGGTAGACAGAGTCGGTATTGATATTGAAAGAATAAATCTTAAAGGTGTCGGCATGCATATAGAGAGTGTCACGCTGCGAGAAGTCCATAACGACGGCCGAATCAGTGCACATGGCATAGCCGCGGGGGTCGTCGAACTCACCGTAGTTGCAGGTAAGCTTGTTGTGGTTCACCGTGTCGGTGAAGACGACATTGTAGAAGGCTTTGCTCAGCCCCAGTTTCTCATCGTGCCAGATGCTGTCGCCGACGAGACGCTTACCGCCGTTAGTCAGCACCGACTGGTCGAGCAGGCGTGCCCGCTCGTTCTTCGTGTCATAGTAGCCGCGCTCCGAGTAGATATGACTGCGGCCGGAGGTGATGTCGGTGGGACCGACAATGCGGGCCAAGGAGTGATGGGTGTCGTAATATAGTGTGTCGGTGGTGAGATACATGTCTTTGTTGCGCATCCGCACGTCGAAGTTGAAGACGGCAATCTTCGACTTCGTGTTATACTCCCCCCAGTCGGAGACGAGGGTTGTCTTGCCGTCCACCATCTTGCCGCCTTCGAAGAAATAGGCATTATCATATAGGCGGTCGAAGTTCAGACTGTCGGTATAGAGGGTCGTTCCGCGATTCTTCAGTACGACATTACGGCGGGCAATAGCCATCTCGTCGTTGCCGTCGTAGTAGGCATACTCGCTGGTCAGCGAAAGGGTGTCGCCCTGTACCATCTTCACATGACCGAAGGCCTCAAAGGAGTTGCTCTGCTCGTAGAAATAGGCACTGTCGCAGCGCAGCGTGGCCCCTTTATGGCGGAACTGGACGTTGCCGTTGAGAATCTGGGCTTCGGCGTTTTTCCACTGGTCATAGTGCAGCACGTCGGCATGGACCAGATAGATGCGCTCGTCCTGCTGTTGCGGGGCTCGCCGCGACCGTTTCTTGGCGGCAAAAGCCAAGGAGCTGACGTAACACGCCAGCACACAGAGCAGCAGCATATAGGCAACGCGTCTCATCGGATCCATCCGTGGTATTCAAAGTCACAGTCGCGGTAGTCGCCATTGATGCGTACATAAGTGGCCTTGATCTTATCGCTCACCCACTTGTTGATCTTCTCGTTGCGCAGCTTGTTGAGTACCACGTCTTTCAAAATCTGGAAGTCTTCGGTAACGGTGGCTTTGTGGCCCTCAGTACGCTTCTTCAGCTTGATGATGGCACAGACGGTCTTACCACGTTCGTTGGTCATCTGGAAGGCGCGGGAGATTTCGCCAACCTTCATCGTGTCGACGACACGAGCAACATCCTGTGGCAGGTCCTGCATGCGGAACCTCGACGTGCGGCCGCTTTCCGACGTGTTGGCCATCAGACCGTTGTTATTACGGGTGTCCTTGTCGTCAGAGAAGAACGGGACGGCATCCTCAAACGTAAACTTGTCGGGTACGCTGACAAGCTGTTTCCGCAATACCTCCGGCACACGTTCGGCACGGAGATCGTCGCTCAGTGAGTCGAGACGCATGATGGCCTTGTTGACGGCCTCATCACTGACGACGGGTTTGCGCAGGATGTGGCGCACGTTAACCTTGTCGCCACGTTTGTCAATCAGCTGGATGATATGGAATCCGAACTCCGACTCCACAATCTTCGAAATCTTCTTCGGATCGGTAAGGCCGAAGGCTACGGTGGCGAAGTTGGGGTCGAGGACACCGCGGCCGGTATAGCCTAGCTCACCGCCGTTGCGGGCAGTGCCGGGATCCTCAGAGTAGAGGCGTGCCAGTGTGGCGAACGACGTCTCCCCACGTGTCACGCGGTCGGTATACTCGCGTAGCTCCTCCTTCACACGGTTAATTTCCTCCATCTCTATGGCAGGGGTATGCGTGATAATCTGCACCTCCACTTCCGTCGGCACAAAAGGCAGACTGTCTTGCGGCAGGTCCCTGAAATAGCGGCGCACCTCGGCAGGCGTCACCTTGACGTCAGAGACGAGTTTCTCGCGCATCTTCTGTACCATCTGGCGGTCGCGGTAGTCATCGTGCAGTTGGGCACGCATCTGACTGACGGTCTGCTTTTTATATTCCTCGAGCTTCTCACGCGAGCCAGCCATCTGTGTCCAGTATTCTATCTGCTGGTCGATACCTGCGGAAATCTCTGCCTCCGTCACCTCAATACTGTCGATGGCAGCCTGATGGAGGAAGAGTTTTTGAACAGCTATCTGCTCTGGGATGGCACAGTCAGGGTTTCCCTTGAAGCGGATACCCTCCTGGGCGGCCTGCAGACGCATCTGTTCGATGTCGCTCTTTAGGATGGGTTCGTCGCCGACGACCCATACCACTTCATCGACCACGCTCTGTGCCCATGCAGGGACCGTGAACAGCGAGCAGTGGAGGGTGAACAGCGCTGCCGCCAGCACCACCCGTCTGTTTGCTGAGATTCTACTCTGGCTATTGAACCAATGTTTCTTTATCATTTCGCTCTTTACTTTTCGCTTTTCACCTGACGCAACACATTCTCGTCGACCGAGAAGGTGTAGCGGCGCCTGAGTTCGGCCACCCACTCGCGCTCCAACTGGTCCTGATAGTCGGCGACCACCAGTCCACGTACGTCGGTATAGTCTTCGGGCTTCTTCAGCACCTTACCATAGACGGCATCGATGGGATAGTCCTTGAGTTTAGTCACGACGGTGTCTTTCTTGAAGATGGCACTGTCGACCAGGGCGTTGTCGCCAAGTTTGAAGATACCTTTCTCCACACGGATACGGATGACACTGTCGCCATTGAAGGTTTGGCGCAAGGCTTCGTTCCACTGGTCGAACTTCAGTTTCTTCACACATTTCTGCACGCCTTTGACGTCAGCCAGGTCCTTCACGTGGTAAGCGATGCCCTTGAAGCGGAGACCGTTCCACGTGTATTTCTTCTTGTGCTCCTTGAAGTAGCGGGCCTGTCCGGCCTCGTCCTTGGCTGCCTTGTCCCATACCAGCTTGTTGCTGATCTCATAGAGCAGCAAACCTTCGTAGTATTCACGGATGAGGTTCTTCATATCGGAATCCTTGGCCGAGAGTATGTCGGCCTGCTGGTTCATCACGTCGGCCTGCGTCAGCTGGCCTCCCGACTGACTCACCAAGGTATCGACCTTGGCCTGTCCCAGACGGTCGCGGATGCCGCGCTGCTCCATGAACTTCAGGATGTTTTCACGGTGGAACTCAAAGGGCTCCATCTGCTTGCGAGCTTTCATCAGGATGATGTGGTAGCCGTAAGGGGACTGGACAATACCCGACATCTCACCCTCCTTCAAAGGGAAGGCGGCATCCTCAAACTCCTTCACCAGCTGGCCGCGCTGCACGAAGGGCAGCAGACCGCCGTTGCGGGCGCTACCGGGGTCCTGGCTCACTTTCTTCGCCAGTTCGGCGAAGTCGGCACCGTCTTTCAGGGCTTTGTAGATGGAGTCGATGCGCACCTTGGCAGCATCCTGCTCCTCCTGCGAGGCTTTCTGGTCGAGGCGCAGCAGGATATGGGCTGTCTGAATCAGTCCGTCGGGGCCTATCTGCTGCACCGTGTTGTCGTAGATGTTATGAGCTTCTTTCAGCATATCGGCATCAGTGACGATGGCCGGCAGCACCTGCTGGTCGCGGTACTGTGCAAACTCCTGCTTGAACGATGTCAGCGTGTCGTACTTGGCGTCGAGGGCTGCAGCGACCTTCATCTTGTAGTTGACGAAGAGGTCTACATACTCCAAGACGCTTTTCTTATCAATGACACCCTCGGAGTTGTTCTTGTTGTAGCTATACTCAAACTCACTGAGCGTCACCGGTTTGCCGGCAACGGTCATCACTACGGGGTCATCCTGCTGCGGCGCTGACGCAGCAAACAGGGAAGAGTGGGCGGCCAGTAACAGAGCCGCCATTATTGCTGTCTTTTTCATTGTTTAATCGTTTGGTCGCGAGTAGTTAGGTGCCTCGCTTGTAATGGTGATATCATGTGGATGGCTCTCATTGACACCGGCATTAGTGATGCGTGTGAACTTGGCATCGTGAAGCTTCTCGATGGTGGCTGCACCGCAGTAGCCCATGCCGGAACGCAAGCCGCCTACCATCTGGTAGATGACTTCCTGCACCGTGCCTTTGTAAGGTACGCGACCGGCAATGCCCTCGGGTACCAGCTTCTTCACATCCTTCGTGTCGGCCTGGAAATAGCGGTCCTTGGAACCGTGCTCCATGGCTTCAAGAGAACCCATGCCGCGGTACGACTTGAACTTACGGCCGTTGTAGATAATTGTGTCGCCCGGCGACTCCTCGGTACCGGCAACCAGTGAACCGATCATCACCGATGAGCCGCCGGCAGCCAGGGCCTTGACGATATCGCCCGAATAGCGCAGGCCGCCATCGGCAATCAGAGGAACGTCTGTGTCTTTCAAGGCGCTGTAAACATCATAGACGGCACTTAGCTGGGGCACGCCGACACCTGCCACGACACGGGTCGTGCAGATACTTCCCGGACCGATACCCACTTTCACAGCGTCGGCCCCGTTGTCGACAAGCATCTTTGCGGCAGCACCCGTGGCGATATTTCCCACAACAATATCGATGCTTGGGAATGAAGCCTTGGCTTCACGCAGCTTCTCGATGACACCCTTCGAATGGCCGTGGGCCGTGTCGATGACAATAGCATCGGCTCCGGCGTTGACGAGAGCCTGCATACGGTCGAGCGTGTCGACGGTAACGCCGACGCCGGCAGCCACACGCAGACGGCCTTTCTCGTCTTTGCAGGCCATGGGCTTGTCCTTAGCCTTGGTGATATCCTTATACGTGATAAGGCCTACCAGACGGTTGTCCTTGTCTACCACGGGCAGCTTTTCAATCTTGTTCTCCTGCAGAATCTGGGCGGCGGCCGACAGGTCGGTCTGCTGATGGGTGGTCACCAGGTTCTCCTTCGACATGATGTCGTCGACGGGACGGTCGAGGCGGCGCTCGAAGCGCAGGTCACGGTTGGTGACGATGCCCACCAGATGCTTATCGTCGTCGACGACGGGGATACCGCCGATGTGATATTCCGCCATGATATCCAGCGCCTGGGCAACCGTCGAACCAAGAGGGATGGTGATAGGGTCGTAGATCATACCATTCTCGGCACGCTTGACGATGGCCACCTCACGGGCCTGGTTCTCTATTGACATGTTCTTGTGTATCACACCGATGCCACCCTCACGGGCAATGGCAATGGCCATCTGACTCTCAGTCACGGTATCCATAGCGGCTGTCACGAACGGCACGTTCAGCTCGATGTTTCTCGAGAAGCGTGTTTTCAACTCTACCGTCTTGGGCAGTACTTCAGAATAAGCGGGAATCAACAGGACGTCATCGAATGTTAGGCCGTCCATTACAATCTTGTCTGCAATAAATGAAGCCATAATATGTACCTTTCTTTAAATATTGCGTGCAAAGGTACAAAAAAGTTAGGAGTTAGGAGTTAGGAATTAGGAGTTTTTTTACTAAGTTAGGAGTTAAAAGTTAGGAGTTAGGAGTTTTTAACATACACACGTCCCTCCTAACTCCTAACTGCTGACTCATAACTCTTAACTCAACATCAGTTCGCCATGTCGCTGATGAACTTAATACGGACGAGACGTATTTCATCCTCGTCGCCCCCAAGCTCCTGGATGGCTGTCTCCAGATCGTCGGTCTCTGAGTCGGCGAAGTAGTCGTAGATTTCATCGATACGGTCTTCGTCCATCACCTCGTCAAGGAAATAGTCGATATTCAGTTTCGTACCGCTGTAGACAATGGCCTCCACCTCGTTAAGCAACTCGTCGAACTCGATGTTTTGTGCCGTTGCGATGTCGTCAAGGGCAATCTGGCGGTCGATGTTCTGGATAATCTTCACTTTTAGTAGCGACTTCTTGGCAACAGTCCTGACACGCAGGTCGGCCTGCCGTGTGATGTTGTTCTCCTCGCAATAGCGCTTGATAAGGTCGACAAACTCCTTGGCGTATGGCTGTTTCACCTTACCTTCGCCGACACCCTGGATGCTTTTCAGCTCCTCCAGTGTCATTGGGTACTCGGTAGCCATCTGCTCCAGTGATACGTCCTGGAAAATGACGTATGGCGGGCGCTCCATACGCTTCGACACCTTCTTGCGCAGGTCGACGAGCATACGGCTCAGCACGGGGTCGAGGGCACTGGTGCCGCCCTCGTGCTCATCACCTATATCCGGGTCGTCGGCATACTCATGGTCCTTGACAATCATAAACGATGTGGGCGACTTCAGGTATTTCTTTCCGGCAGAGGTCAGTTTCAACAGTCCGTAGTTCTCCACGTCTTTCGTCAGATAACCGGCTATCAAGGCCTGCCGGATGACAGGATTCCACAACTTCTCATCGGCATCCTCTCCAGCACCGAAGAGATTGTGCTCCTGATGCTTGTGCGCAAGGATCTCTTCCGTCTCCCGACCCATGATAAAGTCCTCAATATAGTCCGAACGGAAATTCTCTTTCACAGCCTCCACCGCCTGCAATGTCAGTATCAGCTGGCCCTTTGCTTCAATCTTCGTCTTCGGGTGCAGACAGTTGTCGCAGTTGCCGCAATTCTCCTTGTCGTAAGTCTCGCCGAAGTAATGGAGCAGCATCTTGCGGCGGCAGACGCTGGTCTCGGCGTATGCCGCCGTCTCCTGTAGCAACTGGCGGCCGATGTCCTGTTCGGCAACGGGCTTCCCCTCCATGAACTTGTCGAGCTTCCTGAGGTCCTTGTTGGAGTAGAATGCCAGGCAGATTCCCTCGCGGCCGTCACGGCCGGCGCGTCCCGTCTCCTGATAGTAGCCCTCCAGTGACTTCGGGATGTCATAGTGGATGACGAAACGTACGTCGGGCTTGTCAATACCCATGCCGAAGGCGATGGTGGCCACGATGACGTCGATGTCCTGCATCAAGAACTGGTCCTGGGTCTGTGCACGGACATTCGACTCCAGGCCGGCATGGTAGGCCAGTGCCTTGATGTCGTTGGCACGCAGGATTTCAGCCAGCTCTTCCACCTTCTTCCGCGAGAGACAGTAGATGATGCCACTCTTGCCGGGGTGCTGCTTGATGAACTTGATGATGTCCTTGTCGATATCCTTTGTCTTGGGACGGACCTCATAGTATAGGTTCGGGCGGTTGAACGACGACTTGAATTCCGTAGCGTCGACAATACCCAGGTTCTTCTTGATGTCGGTGCGTACCTTGTCGGTGGCCGTCGCGGTCAGTGCGATAATGGGAGCTACACCTATCTCGTTGATGATAGGACGTATACGGCGATACTCCGGACGGAAGTCATGACCCCACTCTGAGATGCAGTGGGCCTCGTCAATGGCGTAGAACGAGATCTTCACCGACTGAAGAAACTCCACATTCTCATCTTTCGTCAGCGATTCCGGGGCGACATACAACAGTTTCGTGATGCCGGCCTTCACGTCGGCCTTCACCTGGTCGATGGCTGTCTTGTTCAGCGACGAGTTCAGGTAGTGAGCCGTCCCTTCGTGCTCGCTCATCTGCGAGATGACATCCACCTGGTTTTTCATCAGCGCTATCAAGGGCGAGATGACGATGGCTACGCCGTCCAACAGCAGCGAAGGCAGCTGGTAGCACAGTGACTTGCCGCCGCCGGTGGGCATCAACACGAAGGTGTCCTTGCCATCGAGCACGTTCTGTACGATGGCGCGCTGGTCACCCTTGAAGGTGTCAAAGCCGAAATATTTCTTCAGCGATTCATTCAGATTTGTCTGTTTTGTCATATAGGCTTCCTCCTTTCCCCTCCTTTATGCTGCCAGATGTGACTTGTTCAGCTGCTGTTCGGCATACTCGCGTGTTACTTCAAATTTCTTGACTTTCTTTGAAGGCACCTCGAACATCGCATCCATCATGATATTCTCGACGATGGAGCGCAGACCGCGTGCGCCGAGCTTGTATTCTACCGCCTTCTCAACCATCAGATCCAAGGCATCCTGACTGAAGGTTAACGTGATGCCGTCCATCTCGAACAGCTTTATATACTGCTTGATAATAGAATTCTTGGGTTCGACAAGGATTCGTTCCAAGGCTTTGCGGTCAAGTGGGTTCAAATATGTCAGCACGGGCAGACGACCGATAATCTCGGGAATCAGTCCGAAGGACTTTAAGTCCTGTGGCGAGACATATTTCATCAGGTCTTCCTTATCAATTTTACGGACATTTTGTACCGAGTTGTAGCCCACTACGTGCGTATTCATACGCTGTGCTATCTTGCGCTCGATGCCATCAAAGGCACCACCGCAGACAAACAGGATGTTACGTGTGTCGACATGGATGTATTCCTGGTCGGGATGCTTGCGGCCGCCCTTTGGCGGCACGTTCACCGTCGTACCCTCCAATAGTTTCAGCAGTCCCTGCTGGACACCCTCGCCGCTGACGTCGCGGGTGATGCTCGGGTTGTCGCTCTTACGGGCTATCTTGTCAATCTCGTCGATGAAGACGATGCCATGCTGTGTGGCCTCAACATCGTAGTTGGCAACTTGCAACAGACGCGTCAGTATGCTCTCCACATCCTCACCGACATAGCCGGCCTCGGTGAACACCGTAGCGTCAACGATGGTAAAAGGGACGTCCAGCAAACGGGCTATCGTCCTGGCAAGCAGAGTCTTGCCAGTACCGGTAGACCCTACCATGATAATGTTCGACTTCTCTATCTCCACACCATTCTCATCGTCGGGCTGTCGCAGACGCTTGTAGTGGTTGTAGACTGCCACAGACAGGTAGCGCTTGGCCTCGTCCTGACCGATGACATATTGGTCCAGATAGTCCTTGATTTCCTTGGGTTTGGGGACTGGCTTCTCGTTCGACTTTCCAGCACCCTTTGTCTTGTCAGCCGACTGCAGCTGGCTCTCCTGTACAATCTGATAGGCCTGCTGTGCACAGTCCTCACAAATGTAGCCGTTGATGCCTGAAATCAGCAGTCGCACCTCTTTATCGCTTCTTCCACAGAAGCTGCATGTCTTCTTCATTTCCTTTTCAGCACCTGGTCAATCATTCCATACGCCTGAGCCTCTTCGGCCGTCATCCAGTAGTTACGGTCACTGTCCTGATACACCTTGTCGTATGGCGTATGCGAGTGCTCCGAGATGATGGTGTACAGCTCCTTCTTGAACTTCAGGATCTCCTTTGCCTCAATCTCGATGTCCGATGCCTGACCCTGTACGCCGCCAAGGGGCTGGTGAATCATCACGCGGCTGTGAGGCAGTGCCGAGCGCTTGCCTTCCTGTCCGGCAACCAAGAGTACGGCGGCCATCGAGGCGGCCATGCCCGTACAGATGGTGGCGACATCCGAAGAGATGAATTGCATGGTGTCGTAGATACCCAGACCGGCGGTCACGCTACCACCGGGGGAGTTGATATACAGCGAGATGTCCTTGCCGGAGTCCACTGAGTCAAGGTACAGCAGCTGTGCCTGCAGCGTGTTGGCCGTATAGTCGTCTACCTGTGTGCCGAGGAAGATGATGCGATCCATCATCAGACGTGAGTAGACGTCCATCTGTGTGACGTTCAACTGGCGCTCCTCCAGGATGTAGGGGTTCAAATACTGCGACTGCACCCGCATGACGTCGTCAAGTGCTAAGCCGTCCATTCCCAAATGTTTTACTGCGTATTTTCTGAAATCGTTCATAGTCGTTTTTCTTAGTGAGTTACAAAGATAACAAAAAAAAATGGAAAACCAATAAGTTCTCCATTTTTTTTTATTTTTTAATGATTTTCTTATTCGCCGCGCATCATCTTGTTGAAATCCTCCAATGAGATGCTCTTCTCGTCGAGCTTCACGACGGTCTTCAACTTTTCGGTGAGTTTCTGGTCAATAGCACGGTCGACGAAACCCTCAACCTGTTCGCGTTTCTTCAGCTGCTCGCCGGCATACTGCTCCAGTACATCGTCGGGAACGTTCGACATGCCATACTGTGCAAACTGCTGACGGACGGCTTCTTTGGCAACGGTCTTCAGGTCGTCGTCTTCGACCTTGATCTCCTGGGCGGCGACAAGCTGCTCCTTGATGAGGTGCCACTCCAGTTCCTTGATGCTGCCCTCGAAGTTCTTCTCGACATAGTCCTCGCCCTTGTCCTTGTTGTTGTTGATCATCACGCGCTTCAGCAGGGCCTCGGGGAATTCCAGCTTGCCCACCTTCTTCTCCATGTGCGCACGCACGTCAAGCAGGAACTTATAGTCGCTGTTCTGAACGAGCTGGGCCTGCAGCATGTCGCTGATCTTCTGGCGGAAGGCCTTCTCGTCGGCACAGCTGCCCTCGCCGAAGACGCGGTCGAAGAGCTGTTGGTTGATCTCGGCGGGCTGGAAATGGCGAATTTCAGTCACCTGGAACGAGAAGTCGCTGGTCAGCTCCTTCACGTCGTCTTTCTGCACCTTCAGCAGGGCAGCCACCTCGGCATCGTTGTCGGGATAGGCCTTCTTGGGGTTGAAGGTGATGATGTCTCCTGCCTTGCAGCCGTCGAACAGTTTACGCTGTGACTCCTCTTTGATATAGGCGGGCATAATCATGCCGCTCTCGGTGGTGATGCCACCCTCAAGGGTGTTGCCTTTCTCGTCAAGCTGGCGCAGGTCGCCGGTCAGCGTGTCGTTGCCACTGAAGACCTCGGCCTTCTGGAACTCGCCGGCCTGCTGGGCGTACATCTGCACCTGGTCGTCGATAAGTTTGTCGTCAACCTTAATATTGTAGTAGGGCACCTTGTCGCGGCTTGTCAGCTCAGCCTTGAACTCAGGGGCAACGGCAATGTCGAAGACGAAGGTCAGCGGACCGTCCTTTTCCAAGTCCTGCGGCTCCTGCTTCTCACTGGGCAGAGGTTCACCCAACATCTGAATGTTGTTCTCGCGGATATAGGCCATCAGCTTGTCGCCTAACAGGCGGTTCACCTCGTCGACCTTCACGGCGGTGCCGTACTGCTTCTTAATCATGCCCATGGGCACCATGCCGGGACGGAAACCGGGCACCTGTGCTTTCTTGCGGTAGTTCTTTAGCGTCTTCTCGACAGCTTCCTGATAGTCTTCCTTCTCAACGGTGATGGTCAGCAGACCGTTCACCTTGTCGGGATTTTCAAACGTAATATTCATCTTTTTTATACCTTATTTATATTATATATACGAAATTTTGGAGTGCAAAAGTACATATAAAAAACGAGAACGCCAAACTTTTTATAGTTTATTTGGGATTTAGCTGATGGTTGACTCTATACTGCTGTTAATAAAGTGCCAAAGAAAGAAAAAAAATCTAATTATCAATTCTAATTGTGAATAATTTCGTATCTTTGCAAGCAAATTTCGAAATTTAAGATTATTATGGCACAAGAAGATGTATTCAAGAAAATCGTGAGCCACTGCAAGGAGTACGGTTTCGTGTTCCCCTCAAGTGAGATTTACGATGGTTTAGGAGCCGTTTACGACTACGGTCAGAACGGCGTGGAGTTGAAGAATAACATTAAGCAGTACTGGTGGAAGGCCATGACGATGCTTCACGAGAACATCGTGGGAATCGATTCGGCTATCTTCATGCACCCGACGATATGGAAGGCCTCAGGTCACGTGGATGCCTTTAACGACCCCCTCATTGACAACCGCGACTCGAAGAAGCGCTATCGTGCTGACGTGCTGATCGAGGATCAGATTGCCAAGTACGACGAGAAGATTCAGAAGGAGGTGGAGAAGGCTCGCAAGCGTTTTGGCGATTCGTTCGACGAGGCAAAGTATATGGAGACTTCTGAGCGCGTGAAGGAGACCAAAGAGAAGCGCGACAACCTCCATGCCCGCTATGCTGCTGCTATGCAGGGTCCGGACCTCGACGAGCTGAAGCAGATTATCCTCGACGAGGAGATTGTCTGCCCCATCAGCGGCACGCGCAACTGGACCGACGTGCGTCAGTTCAACCTGATGTTCTCTACAGAGATGGGTGCCTCGGCTGATGCTTCCATGAAGATTTATCTGCGCCCAGAGACAGCTCAGGGTATTTTTGTCAATTACTTGAACGTGCAGAAGACGGGCCGAATGAAGATTCCCTTTGGTATCGCCCAGATCGGAAAAGCTTTCCGCAATGAGATCGTGGCCCGTCAGTTCATCTTCCGTATGCGTGAGTTCGAGCAGATGGAGATGCAGTTCTTCGTACAGCCCGGCACTGAGCTGGAGTGGTTCCCGAAGTGGAAGGAGACCCGTATGAAATGGCATCAGGCCCTGGGCTTCGGTGCTGAGAACTACCGATTCCACGACCACGACAAGCTGGCTCACTATGCCAACGCTGCTACCGATATCGAGTTCAAGATGCCGTTCGGTTTCAAGGAGGTGGAGGGTATCCACTCTCGTACGAACTTCGACCTCTCGCAGCATGAGAAGTACAGCGGCAAGTCGATCAAGTACTTCGATCCTCAGACCAACGAGAGCTACACACCGTACGTCATCGAGACCTCTATTGGTGTCGACCGTATGTTCTTGAGCATCATGTGTCATGCTTACGAGGAGGAGAAACTGGAGAATGGCGAGACCCGCGTAGTTCTGAAGTTGCCCGCAGCCTTAGCTCCTGTTAAGTGCGCCGTGATGCCCCTGGTGAAGAAGGATGGTCTGCCTGAGAAGGCCCGCGAGATTATCGACAGCCTCAAGTTCCATTTCAACTGTCAGTACGACGAGAAGGATTCTATCGGCAAGCGTTACCGTCGTCAGGACGCCATTGGCACGCCCTATTGCGTCACCGTCGACCACGATACCCTCAACGACGGTTGCGTCACCCTGCGTTTCCGCGACACCATGGAGCAGGAACGTGTAAAGATCAGCGACCTGAACAGCATCATCGAGGACAAGGTGAGCATTGCCAGTCTGTTGAAGAAACTGTAATCAATGAAGAAACTACAGACCATAATATGGATGGTGACGTTACTGACCTCTCTGGGGTTGGTAACGTCCTGTTCTGAGACCGATGACGAGAACTCGAGCGCGGAGTTTGCCAACTGGCAGGTGCGTAACGATGCCTTCTTTCTCACTCTTGAGGACTCACTGCGAAGCAATACGGCACTTTGGACGAAATGGAAGAGCTACACCAAGAACCCTCAGGCGGCCGGCGCTAATACCGACTACGTCTATGCTAAACTGCTGAAGGAAGGTGACGGAGGCGACAGCCCCCTCTATTCCGACACTGTCCGCATCGCCTACCGCGGACGACTCCTCCCCTCGGCCAGCTACCCGCAAGGCTATGTCTTCGACCAGACATACGTCGGCGACTTTGATATTGCCACTACCGATGTCTACGATGCCGCCATCAGTGGTTTTACCGATGGTTTTGCCACTGCCCTGCAGCACATGCATATCGGCGACTGCTACCGCATCTATGTCCCCTATGTCTTAGGCTATGGTACGACCGTTTCGTCCAGCGGCAAGGTTCCGGCATACTCTGTTCTTGTCTTCGATATCGTGCTTATCGACTATGCTACAGGCACGAAAACGCTGACTCCCTGGTCGTCACGCCAACTGTAAAATCCTTTATACCCCCCAAGCCTATGCAGAAGTTCGCGGACTATATCCAACGTATAGAGATCGATTCCCTGTGGAGTGGCAAGAAGCATATTGTCTGGGAGCTGAACCGTCAGGTGAACATTCTCAGCGGTAGCAACGGACAGGGAAAGAGTACCATTCTGAACAAGGTTGTGAAGAGTCTGTCGGCAGGGGGCGAGTTTCCTGCACACCTGCTAAAGGGCGTCCATCTCGACGTCGTTCCCGAGGATGCGAAGTGGATCCGCTACGACGTCATACGCACACTCGACTCACCGGTTCTAGACCTTGACACGATGGCCCATGTCGACACCCGTATTCTCTCCGCCCTCGACTTCCAGCTATATCATCTGCAACGTAAGTACCTTGACTATCAGGTGAACATTGGCAACCGCATTATTGCTGAACTGCAACAGGGCAATGCTGAGGCGGCCCAGCAGTTGTCGCTACGGAAGAAGCGTTTCCAGGACATCGTCGACGACCTGTTCTCGGAGACCGGCAAGAAGATTGTGCGTACTGAGAACGAGATCCGTTTCACACAGATTGGTGAGATGCTTGTCCCCTACCAGCTTAGTAGTGGTGAAAAACAGATGCTGGCCATCTTGCTTACCGTCCTTGTCGAGGACGACCTGCCGTATGTCCTCTTTATGGACGAACCGGAAGTCAGCCTCCATATCGAGTGGCAGAAACGTCTCATCGACCTCTGTCTGGAGCTGAATCCCAACGTCCAGATCATCCTTACTACCCATTCGCCGGCAGTCGTCATGAACGGTTGGACGGACGCCGTCACCGAAGTTTCGGATATCACGGTATGAGTAGCCGTCTGAAGGACAATATCAACAGCCGCTACTTCGAGGCTGCTAACGCCCTGAAGTCGAAGCATGCCCGGCGTCGCATCGTTGCCTACGTCGAAGCCTACGACGATATTTATTTCTGGCGGACAGTCCTTAGCCCTTTTGAGGACGACACCCGCTATTTTGAGGTGATGTTGCCTTCGAAAATCAACCTGACACGGGGGAAGAAGTCGGTGCTGATGAATTTTTTAGAGGAGAGAGAAGAAGGGAAAAAGGAGAGAGGAGAAGGAAGAGAGGAAAGCGGCCCGCTGGGTCGCGATATGATAGCCTGCGTCGATGCCGACTACGACTACCTGTTGCATGGTGCGACGTCTCAGTCGCGACGAGTGCTCCAGTCGCCATACGTCTTCCATACATACGTCTACGCCATTGAGAACTACCAGTGTTATGCCCCGTCGTTGCATGACGTCTGCGTCTCTGTCACTCTCAACGACCACCGCATCTTCGATTTTCGCGCATATTTCAGTGAGTTCAGCGAGGCTGTCTTTCCTCTTTTTATCTGGAGTATCATGCTCTATAGAAACGGCAACTATCCCCGTTTCTCTATTACCGATTTCAATCGCATTACCGACCCAGGCGGCTTCAATGTGCAGCAACCCGAGGTGTCGCTTCTGCGTGTGCGACACAAGGTCAACTCCAAGATCCACGAGCTGCAGCGCCTGTTTCCTGATGCCAAGGATGAATACCTTGCTGTCAAGGATGACGTCAAGCGTCTTGGCGTCACCCCCCAGACAACCTATTTATATATACAGGGGCATCATCTCTTCGACACGGTTGTGGCTCCTATACTCAGCAAGGTCTGTAACCTGCTGCGACAGGAGCGCCAGAACGAAATCTATCATGCCTCTGCCCATAAGACGCAGAAGCGTAATGAGATGTCGTGTTACGAGAATTCGCTGCAAGATGTCAAGGTGATGCTTAAGAAAAATACCGGCTATATCCTTTCTGACCCTTTCCGCCGTCTGCAGGATGACATTCGCCGCTATTTAGATGTAAGCCTCTAACAGCTTTACCGTTCCCTCTACTCTGATGGCCTTGGCTGAGGCCGGGACGAGCAGCGTTTCGCCTTCACAGAGGGTGAGTGCTGTGTCGTTGCCTTCGGAAAGCTGGCAAGCTCCCTCCAGGGCGATGAGGAGTACGAAGGCATCGAGGCCGCTATAGTCGATGGTCATCGGGTCGTTCAGGTCGTAGATAGCTGTGGTAAGGGCTGGCGTCGACTGGTCCTCAACTGCCGGGACATTGATTTCGGCAAAGACAAGACCGTCGCCCATGACGGGGCGATGAACATAGCAGAAAGCACCTTGCCCCGGCATGAAAGCCTGTGGGCCGAGGCTGTGGGTGAACCTGACATGCAGTGGGAAGCGTGCCCCGAAGCGACGGTAGCTGTCGTGTCCCAGGAGTGCTGCTTTCTGGCTGTGCACGAGTTGCGACAGTTGCTGGCGTGTAAGTGTACTTAGCTTATACATGACTCTGATTTCTTAACTCTCCGATCTCTTAGTTCTCCTTCCAGAAAGCACGGGTGAAAAGCACGAGTACGGTCATAATCTCCAGACGTCCCATGAGCATCAGCGGACAAAGAATCCATTTGATGAATTCAGGAAGTTCCGACCACGACATCACCGGCCCAATCTGCGTACCCAGTGTGGGTCCCACGTTGCTCACACAGCTTAATGCGATGGTGATGGCGTTCGTATTGTCGATGCCCGATACAATCATGATTGTGGCTGTAAAGAGCACCATGAGCATGGTCAGTGTGAAGAACGCGAAGAGCGCTACGAGCTTCGACTGAGGGATGTTTATGCCGTTTATCTTGACGGGAAGGACGGCATTGGGATGCAGGATCTGGCGAAAGTTGTTACGTATCACTTTCAGCAGCATCACGCCTCTGATGCACTTGAATCCGCCGCTGGTGCTGCCGGCACATGCGCCGAGGTACATCACAACACCTAAGATGACCCAGGTGATATGGGGCCAGGTGCCAGCGTCGTCGTTGAACATTCCTGTCGTCGTGATGAACGACACGACTTGGAACAGCGCACAGCGGAAGGCGCGCTCCAGATCGTAGTCCATACGTGATAACAGCAGATACGTGATCCAGAGCGTGGCTCCAACGACCACGCTGATGTATAGCTTGAACTCCGAGTTTGTGAGAAGTGCCTTCAGTCTCATCTTGATGATGCAAACATACAACAACGTGAAGTTGATACCCGACATGAACTGGAAGGCGATGGAGATGTAGTCGATTGTCGGCGAGTGGAAGAACTCCGTACTCTCATTGTGAATGGCAAAGCCGCCGGTTGCCGTCGTCGTCATCGAGTAGTTCATGGCTTCAAACCAGTTCATACCGGCCAGCCAGAAGGCGACGCCACAGCCTAACGTCAGCAGCAGGTAGATGCTCCATATCCACTTGGCCGTGGTTGTCAGCCTCGGATGCATCTTCGCCTTGATGGGGCCCGTGGCCTCGGCCGCAAACACCTTCACACTTCCTCCTACCAGCGACGGCAGGATGGCGATGGTGAAGAACACGATACCCAGACCGCCTATCCATTGGGTCAGTGAACGCCAGAACAGGATACCGTGGGGCAACACCTCCACATCGTCGATGATCGTTGCGCCGGTGGTGGTGAAGCCCGACATCGTCTCGAAGAACGCATCGGTGAGGTTGGTGATGGAACCGTGTATCAGGAATGGGAACATGCCGAAGAGCGAGAAGACGACCCAGGCGGCGGTGACGACCACGTAGGCGTCACGACGGCTCAGCGTGTTCTCGGAATGGCGCCCGAGAAAGAGGAAGAGGAAGCCGAATCCAAATGTCAGTAGCATCGACAGCAGGAATGCCGGTACGTCATCTTCGTGGTGGGAGATGGCGATGGCCAGACACCAACTCATGAAGAACGACTCAACGAAGAGCAGCGACCCTAGGATTCTTGATATGATGCGGAAGTTTACCAAAGTGTGTGCTTCTTAAAGAATTTTTCAATCTGGTTCAGTTTCGTCTCGTGGCAGAACACCATGACGGAGTCGCCGGGCTGTATCTGGGAACTGCCGTTGACAAGCATCCCCTGTCCGCCACGTACCAGTCCGCCGATGGTGACGCCAAAGGGCAACCCGAGGTCCTTCACCATGCGTTTGGCGACCCTGGAACCCTCTGCTGCCACAAACTCAGCTACCTCGCTGTCGACGAGCATCAGCGACCGTAGGTTGCTGACGTCGGCGTCGAGCATCATCTGATAGATGTGGCTGGCGGCGACAGTCTTCTTGTTAATGATGGTACCGATATCCAGACTTTCAGCCATTGATACATAGTCGAGATTCTCGACCATAGCCACCGTCTTGCGCACGCCAAGTTTCTTCGCTGTCATACAGGCCAGGATGTTGGTCTCGGCATTACCGGTAAGGGCGACAAAAGCCTGCGTATTCCTGATACCCTCATCCTCAAGCAGTCCCAGGTCGCGTCCGTCACCGTGGATGACCATCGTGTCGTTGTCGGCAAGCAACTGGTTCAGTTTCTCACAGCGCTCTGCCGACTTCTCGATAATCTTGACGTTCATGTAGTCGGGCGTCTCCAACGCGGCGCGTACGGCCGTCTTTCCTCCTCCCATGATGATGACGTTCTTTACATCGGTATAGTGCTCCTTGCCAACAATCTTACGGATATAGGGGATATACTCCTTCGTGGTCATGAAGTAGGCCAGGTCGTTAAGCTGGAGGGTGTCTAGACCGCCAGGGATGAGAGTCTCGTCTTTCCGTTTGATGGCCACCACGTGGTAGGGGTCGTCAGGACCGCAGAGGTCCTTCAGCGGCTGATTCAGGATCTCGCAACCCTCGCGTAGCTTAATGCCAAGTAAGACAAGGGCGCCGTCGTGGACGTCCCATCGCTGTCGCACCCACGACATCTTCAGTCCGTTGATGATGTCATGAGCGGCAAGCACCTCAGGGTAGACCATGGAGTCGATGCCGATGCCCTGGAAGAATTTCTGGTTCTGGGGCTTCAGGTATTCGTAGTTGTCGATGCGTGCCACCGTCTTCTTGGCACCGAGGTGGTGGGCAATGGTGCAGGCCGCGATGTTGGTGGTCTCCTCCGTGGTGACCCCCACGAAGAGGTCGGCACTGCTGACGCCGGCATCCTTGAGGACGCTGATGCTGGTGGGTGAGGCATTATAGGTCATGACATCATATTCGGCGACACGTTCGAGGCGTTCCTCGATATCGTCTATGAGTACGCAGTCCTGATGTTCGCGCGACAGTAATTTTGACAGGTGAGTTCCTACATCACCGGCGCCTACAATAACGATTTTCATATCTCTTTGCCCTCGGGGGTAAGTATTGCTTGTTTGATACTCTCTTTGTCTATTCCGCAGAGGTGTTGCAGCTCGTCGACGGTGCCGTGTTCTACAAAGTGGTCGTCGGGCATGCCCAAGCGGGTGACACGCACTTGATAGCCGTGGTCGTTAAACCATTCCAGTACAGCAGAGCCGAAACCACCGTTCCTGACACCGTTCTCGACGGTGACGATGCGCCGGAATCGCCTGCCCACCTCGTGCAGGATGGTCTCGTCAAGGGGTTTTAGGAAGCGCATGTCGTAGTGGGCAACGGAAGCATCAGCCGGACTGTTCTTGCACCTCGTTTCTCGTCCCACGCCCTTGGAAATCTCTTCTATCGCCCTCTCCACCTCGTTGCCGATGGCACCGATGCTCAGTACGGCGATGTCGTCACCGTCGTGCAGCTTCCGGCCTGTTCCTACCTTGACCTCCTCAAGGGGGCAGCGCCAGTCTTTCAGTACGCCGCCGCCGCGTGGGTAGCGGATGACGAACGGTCCCTTGTCGGGCAGCTGTGCAGTATACATCAGCCGTCGCAGCTCGTGTTCGTCCATCGGTGCTGAGATGGTGAGGTTGGGGATGGGACGCAAGGCGGCCAAGTCGAAGGCACCGTGGTGGGTCGGTCCGTCTTCGCCCACGATGCCGGCCCTGTCAAGACAGAAGACGACATGCATGCCGTGGAGTGCCACATCGTGGATGATGTGGTCGTAGGCCCGCTGTGCAAAGGCACTGTAGATATTGCAGAAGGGTATGAGCCCGTCCTTGGCCATGCCGCCCGAGAAGGTGACGGCATGTCCTTCAGCAATGCCTACGTCGAAGGTCCTGTCAGGCATGGCCTTCATCATGATGTTCATGGAGCATCCTGTGGGCATGGCTGGTGTGACACCCACGATGAGCGGGTTCTGCTCGGCCAGTTCCAAGAGGGTGTAGCCGAAGACGTCCTGAAATTTCTGCGGCTGTGAGGGGTCGTTGTTGATGATGCGCTCACCGGTGTCGGGATTGAACTTCCCCGGTGCGTGCCACGTCGTGACGTCGCGTTCTGCCGGTGCGTAGCCGTGACCTTTCTGTGTGTGCAGGTGCAGCAGCTTCGGACCACTCATGTTCCGCATCTGGCGCAGGATGCGCACCAACTCCTTCACGTTGTGACCGTCAAAAGGTCCGAAGTAGCGGATATTCATCCCCTCAAAAACGTTCTGCTGGTGCGAGATGGCACTCTTCAGCGCGTTCGACAGGCGGATGAGTCCTTTGCGGCGGTCGTCTTCCAGCATGCCACGCCCGTGAAGCCAGCGCGCAGCCTTGAAACGCAGGGCGTTGTAGGTCTCGTTGGTGCTTAGTCCAAGCAGGTATTGCTTCATGCCGCCTACCGAGCGGTCTATCGACATGTTGTTGTCGTTCAGGATGATAAGCAGGTCGTTGGGTGACGACGACGCGTTGTTAAGACCTTCAAAGGCCAGACCACCCGACATCGCTCCGTCGCCGATGACGGCTACCACTTTCCGGCTGCTGTCAGCCTGCTTGGCAGCAACAGCCATGCCGAGAGCCGCCGAGATACTGTTTGAGGCATGGCCGCAGGCAAATGTGTCGTATTCGCTCTCCTGTGGTGACGGAAAAGGACGGATGCCGCCCAACTTGCGGTTGGTCGAGAACTGCTTGCGCCGTCCCGTCAGAATCTTGTGACCGTAAGCCTGGTGGCCTACATCCCAGACGATGCGGTCTTCAGGCGTGTCGTAGACATAGTGAAGCGCCACTGTCAACTCCACGACACCGAGGCTCGATGCCAGATGCCCCGGGTTCACCGACAGCTCCTTGACGATATCCTCGCGCAGCTCTTTACAGACCTCCGGCAATTGGTCTATCGACAACTGTCTGAGGTCAGCCGGATAGTCGATGCTATTCAGTAGCCCTAATTTCTGTTCTTCCATTTGGGTGCAAAGGTACAAAATAATTCATAATTATTCATTCTTTTATAAAATATTTTATGGCTTTGCTAATAAATAATGCGACGGAGACAATTTCTCCGTCGCGTTGATGATGGTGTGAACAATGCTTAAAAGTTGCCATCGTGCAAAGACAAAATGGCTCCTTTTTCTTCTGTTATTTCCCAATACACTTTGCCATCTTGTTTTTTCTTTGTAATTTTGCAGTCTGAAACGAAACAGAGCAGACAATGAAATACGGTATAATAGGAACGGGAGCCATCGGTGGCTTCTATGGCGGGAAACTGGTGAAGGCAGGGCAGGAGGTGCATTTCCTGCTGCATAAGGACTATGAGTATGTCAAGCAGAACGGTCTGCAGGTGGACTCCTGCGACGGGTCGTTCCATTTGGGCGGTGTGAACGCCTATAACGACACGACGGCGATGCCCCCATGCGACGTGGTGCTGGTATGCCTGAAGTCAATCAACAACGGTATGCTGAAGACCTTGCTGCCGCCGCTGCTGCACCAGCGGACGCTTGTGGTGCTGATTCAGAACGGCATCGGCGTGGAGGAGGACGTGCAGCGCGATTTCCCCGGCGTACAGTTGGCCGCTGGCCTGGCTTTCATCTGTTCGGCGAAGACAGAGCCGGGACGCGTGAACCACCAATGCTACGGCAGTATCAACCTGGCTAACTACTCGTGCCGCGATGAGGCACTGATGGCGGCCGTAGTGGCAGAGTTCCGCGAGGCAGGTATCGAGACGGGCTTCGTTGAATACCATGAAGCCCGCTGGAAGAAAGCGGTGTGGAACATGCCTTTCAACGGAATGACCGTAGCCCTGCATGCCCAGACCGACGAGCTGCTGAAGCACCCGGAGACGCGTCAGCTCATTCGCGACCAGATGATGGAGGTTGTCGGGGCGTCGAGAGCACTGGGTGTCAACGGGGTCGACGAGGCTTTCGTGGAGAAGATGATACGCATGACCGACGAGATGACGCCTTACTCGCCGTCGATGCGCCTCGACTACGACTTCCACCGTCCGATGGAGATTCATTACCTCTATACCCGTCCCATAGAGATAGCCCGCGAGGCCGGCTACAGGATGCCGAAATTGGAAATGTTGGAAGCAGAACTAAAATTCTTAGAGAAAAACTTGTAAATCACATAAAAACTTCATATATTTGCAGGCACTAACCTGAAATAGATGAAGTATATCAGCTTGCCTGACATGAAGGACCGTCGCCTAACATTCTTTCTGGCGATGGAGGAGTACGTGGCCCGCTGTCTTGACGAGCCTGATGGCTTCTTCCTGTGGCAGGTGGCACCGACCGTCATCTATGGCCGGAATCAGGTGGCCGAGAACGAGGTGAACTTCGATTACTGTCGTGAGTACGGCATTGAGGTGGTTCGCCGCAAGAGCGGCGGCGGTTGTGTCTATGCCGACCGTGACAATCTGATGCTCTCGTTCATTTCCATTGGCGATAATGTGGGCTTCGCCTTCAACCGCTTCATGGGTATGGTGCTGCTGGTGCTGCGGAAGATGGGTGTCGAGGCCGCCGGCACCAATCATAACGACATACTGATTGGCGGCAGGAAGGTGTGTGGCACGGCCTGCTATCACGTGGCAGGACGCAGTATCGTCCACAGCACTATGCTCTACGACACGAATATGGAGCACATGACCCACGCCATCACGCCAAGTCATGAGAAACTGCAGAAAAAAGGCATCGAAAGCGTGCGTCAGCGCATCACGCTGCTGAAAGACCATACGACACTGACCCTCGACGAGGTGAAGACGCTGGTCCGTGACACCCTCTGCGACGGTGAGCGGGTGCTGTCTGAGACCGAAGTGGCAGAGATAGAAAAGCTGGAGAAAAAGTATCTGGAATAATATATCAAACTATACACATAACCTATGGCAATCAAACAAGAAATAGAACAGAAAAAGAAACGCACCTGCCTCTACGACAAGCATCTGTCGCTGGGCGCTATGATGGTTGAGTTTGGAGGCTTCGACATGCCCCTGCTTTACCAGTATGCCGGTATTGCCCCTGAACATATGGTAGTCCGTGAACATGTCGGACTCTTCGACGTCTCGCACATGGGCGAGGTGACGGTGAAGGGCCGCGATGCCGAGCGCTATGTGAACCATATCTTCACGAACGACGTGACGGACATGCCCGTCGGGAAAATCCTCTACGGCATGATGTGTTACGAGAACGGCGGTACGGTGGACGACCTGCTGGTCTACAAGCTCGGCGAGCAAGACTTCTTCCTCGTCATCAACGCCGCGAATATCGACAAGGACTGGGCGTGGATGCAGGAGCACGCCGCCGGCTTCGACATCGACCTGCAGAACCAAAGCGACGTCTACGGTCAGATAGCCATCCAAGGTCCTGAGTCGGAGCACATCGTCGAGACCGTTCTCGGCCTGCCATGCGCCGACCTGGTCTTCTACACAGCAAAAACTGTTGAAGCCCCCTCGGGGGCCGTAGTGGGGGCTTCCCCTGTCGTCATCATCAGTCGCACGGGCTACACCGGTGAAGATGGTTTTGAGATCTATGCCTCGCACGACTATATCCGCGACTGCTGGGACAAGCTGATAGCCGCTAAGGTGCAGCCTTGCGGACTGGGCAGCCGCGACACCCTGCGCTTCGAGGTCGGACTGCCGCTCTATGGCGATGAGCTGTCAGAAACAATCTCACCGGTGATGGCCGGGCTGACGATGTTTGTCAAGTTCGATAAATCGGAGTTCATCGGCCGTGACGCCCTTTTGAAGCAGAAGACGGAGGGCGTCAGCCGCAAACTTGTCGGCATCGAACTCCACGACAAGGCGATACCCCGTCACGGCTATCCTGTTCTTAACATGGCCGGCGAGTCCATCGGCGAGGTGACCACGGGCTATCACACCCTGTCGACGGATAAGAGTGTCTGTATGGCTCTTGTCGACACGGCCTACGCCGCCCTCGGCACTGACGTGCAGATACAGATACGCAAGAAGGTGTTCCCCGGCACGGTGGTGAAGAAGCAGTTCTATAACAAGAGTTACAAAAAGTAATCATAAACATCAAACTTTAAACATCAAACTTCAAAAATAGTAACTATGGCAAAAGTGTTGGAAGGACTCTACTACTCGGAGTCGCACGAATATGTAAGGGTAGAAGGCGAGTATGGCTATATCGGTATCACCGACTATGCCCAGAACGCATTAGGCAATGTGGTGTATGTCGACATGCCCGAGGTTGACGACGAGGTGGAGGCCGGCGAAGAGTTCGGCGCCGTGGAGAGCGTGAAGGCTGCCAGCGACCTGTATTCACCTGTCACAGGCACGGTGGTTGAGGTCAACGAGGCTCTCGAAGACCAGCCGGAGCTGGTCAACCAGGATGCCTTTGCCAACTGGATTGTCAAGGTGCAGCTCAGCGACAAGTCAGAGCTCGACGGTTTGATGGACGCCAAGGCTTATGCCGTTTTCTGCGAAAAATAATTATGCATGATGCATTATAAATGATGAATTATAAGTATTTTCCGCATACCGAGGCCGACCTGCAGGTGATGTTGGCAAAGGTGGGCGCCGATTCCCTCGACGACCTCTACGCCCAGATTCCCGACGACATCCGTTTCCGCGGCGACTACAGACTGCCCTCGGAGATGAGCGAGCAGGAGGTGCGCCAGCTCTTTGAACGGCTAGGTTCCCAGAACCGGCAGCTGACCTGCTTTGCTGGTATGGGTGTCTACGACCATTACACCCCCAGTGTCATTCCCCAGCTGTTGCAGCGTTCGGAGTTTCTGACCTCGTATACCCCGTATCAGGCGGAGATCTCGCAGGGAACGCTGCACTATATCTTCGAGTATCAGTCGATGATGGCCGAACTGACGGGCATGGACATCTCGAATGCCTCGATGTATGACGGTACGACGGCCTGTGCCGAGGCGATGATGATGGCCGTGGCAGCAGGGAAGAAGGTGAACAAGGTGCTGGTGTCTGCCGGTCTGAATCCGAAGACGCGCCGCGTGCTCGACACATACGCCCTGCATCAGGGCATCGAGTTGGAAACGCTTCCTCTTAAAGATGGCGTAACCGATCTCTCAACTCTCAACTCTCACCTCTCACCTCTCGAAGGTGTTGCCGGCGTCATCGTTCAGCAGCCTAACGTCTATGGAGTCGTTGAAGACTTTACCGGCTTTGCCGATGCCTGTCACGAACGGAAGGCTCTCTTCATCATGGATTGTGTGGCCGCCGACCTGGCTGTGCTGAAGACGCCGGGGGAGTGGGGTGCCGACATCGCTGTGGGCGATGGGCAGTCGTTGGGTATTCCTATGCAGTTCGGTGGTCCCTACGTGGGCTATATGTGCTGCACGGAGAAGCTGATTCGCAAGATGCCGGGACGTATCGTGGGTATGACACGTGATAACCGCGGTCAGCGTGCCTTCGTGCTTACGCTGCAGGCCCGCGAACAGCATATCCGCCGTCAGAAGGCCACTTCAAATATCTGTTCCAACCAGTCGCTGATGGCTCTCTTCGTCACCATCTACTGTTCGCTCATGGGCCGACAGGGACTCAAGGAGGCAGCGCAGCTCTCCTACGCCGGTGCCCATTACCTGTGCGACGAACTGCTGAAGACGGGGCGCTTCCAGTTGGCTTTCGACCAGCCGTTCTTCAACGAGTTCTTTGTGAGGTACGACGGCGATGTCGACGCCCTCTACCAGCGTTTCCTCGATGCCGGCTTCCTGGGCGGCGTGAAGCACGAAGACGGAATCCTCTTTGCCGTTACCGAGAAACGCACGAAAGAAGAAGTGGATAACCTCGTAAAGATTGCTGCCCTATGAAAAATAAACTATATGGAAATCTGATTTTCGAGCTCTCTCGTGAGGGGCGTAGAGGCTATAGCCTGCCCAGAAACACGTTTGGCGATTACGAGATTCCGCAGGAACTCTGCCGCAAGGATGAGGCTGAGTTGCCAGAGTGCGACGAGCTGACGGTGGTGCGCCACTATACAAATCTCTCAAACAACAACTTCGGTGTCGATACGGGGTTCTATCCGCTGGGCTCCTGTACGATGAAGTACAATCCCAAGATTAACGAGGAGATGGCAGCCCTGCCGCAGTTTCAGAACCTGCACCCGCGGCAGCCTGCTGAGACGACGAAAGGTGCGCTGGCTCTGGTGACGCTCTTGGAGAAGTCGCTCTGTGAACTGACGGGCCTGGCTCATTTTACCTTTAAGCCCTACGCCGGTGCACATGGCGAACTGACGGGGCTGATGACCATCGACAACTATCACCGCTCGCACGGCGACCTCCAGCGCAAGAAAGTTATCGTCCCCGACTCGGCTCACGGTACGAACCCGGCATCGGCCGCCGTCTGTGGCCTGGAGATTGTTGAGGTGAAATCCGGCTCAGACGGCCAAGTCGACCTGGAAGACCTGCAGCGTATCTGTTCGCTGTGCGGCGACACCGTCGCCGCGATGATGATGACCAACCCCAACACCCTCGGCCTCTTCGAGACACACATCCCCGAGATTGCCCGTCTCATCCACGACTGCGGCGGACTGATGTACTACGACGGTGCTAACCTTAATCCCATGCTGGGCGCCTGCCGTCCGGGCGACATGGGCTTCGACGTGATGCACATCAACCTGCACAAGACCTTTTCCACGCCTCATGGCGGCGGCGGTCCGGGAGCTGGCCCAGTGGGCGTCCGCGAAGGCTTGCAGGAGCATTTCCCCTTCGTATCGCCCTATCACGGCAACTTCGGCGTGATGATGCGCGCCTATGCCTATATCCTCTCGCTGGGTCGCGAGCATGTCAAGGAGGTAGGACTACTGGCCACGCTTAATGCCAACTACATCAAGGAGTCGCTGAAGGATGTCTACGAACTGCCCATCGACACCATTTGCTGTCATGAGTTCGTCTTCGACGGGCTTAAAGACAAGAGTACGGGTGTCACCACGATGGACGTTGCCAAGCGTCTGCTCGACTACGGCTATCACGCCCCTACCATCTACTTCCCGCTGCTCTTCCACGAGTCGCTCATGATTGAGCCGACAGAGAACGAGAGTAAGGAAACGCTCGACGGTTTCATCGCCGTCATGCGCCAGATTGCCGAGGAGGCAAAGACCAATCCCGACGAGGTGAAAACGGCGCCCCACACCACACCTATCGGCCGCGTCGACGATGTCCTCGCCGCCAAGCATCCCGTGGTGACTTACCGCCAGATGACTGCTGAAGCAACAGATTAGCGCGTTAACTCTCTGAATCCGCTATTCCCATCAACCCTTCACTGTTTAACAACCCGACTGATTACCTGCTTGTTACGGTGAAGGGTTTTGCTAATATTTCCCCACTTTTAAGTTAAAATGCAAGGAATGGACGTATGAACAAAGAACTCATATATGAGCCTGAGTTACCAACATAGACGCCGTTTTGAGTACTGAAAACTATATCAACTGGATTATATCCAGAAGGATTGCCGGTTCTTCTGCTTTTTGAGCTTGTCCAATAATAATTATCCTGACCTGTTCCGTATCTGTGACCAATTTCAGTATAGTCTGTACCCTCTTCTCCAACTTTACTTAAAGCTAAATTTATTTTTTCAAGCACCTGTGAACCTCCTGTAAACACCTTAAATGGAGTGTCTTTAGTAATACCTGCACCAAACCCGTTCAAGACGGCTATCCATTGACCTGCGCTTGGCAAGAACCATCCTGATGTTTCTGATGGTGCAGTGGCTGCATAGTTGTCTATACAAGTTGCTGCTGCAAATTTATGAACTTTCAGTATTGATGTTTTCTTTAGTCCATCCATATCTGCAATAAGACCCTCCATCGTATCTACAATTGGCATTTCGCTGTCAGGAATCCATTCATTATTGTAATACCATTTTTCTTTGCCTGCATCATTTAATGCCATTACCAAACCATGCATATTTTCTGAAACAGCATCTGTTCCAATATACACAATAATACCGATAGGTTTTTTCCCTGAAGCTAAATTACTACTGAAAGTTCCATCAGAATAGTAAATATCGCCAACCTTGGCAGATGCTACCGCATTGGTTGGATTATCATCATCACTACTGCAAGCGATAAAACACATTGGCAGGACGGCCAATAAAAACAGATAAAAATACTTTTTCATTTTCTCTTGATAATTTAAGTTTAACATTCAGAATTCATGTATGGCACAAGTCTTTACGCCAACCATTTCTTTGTCTTTCCCAATCAGATTATCCAATAGTTCGTACCAAGCTTTAGACGGCATCGTAGTGGAAATCTTGTGTAATGTCCGAAACCCAGAATCGGCGAACTTCGCGGTAGAAGACATCAGGCCAATCATTCCGATATATGCTAATGCATGTTGAACCCTTTCATCACTCGTGAGTTTTTTGAATTGGTTTGCCCACTTGACAGCACTAATCCCATTCTGTTTGTTGAGACCACCGCAAAAAAAATCTGCAAATCTTTCCAATTCGGCATCTCCAGGAATATACCATCCGTCACCTAATTGTGAAGCCCAATACTCCCATGGAAAATTATCTTTCAGTGAATGTCCTTTTGTCTCGCAATAAGTGGCTATGGCAGAAGCATTATCCTTTCCTTTATCGCTTAGAGAGGGTATTAACTCTTCAAATAAGGCTTTCTTTGCTTTCGTTTTGAGTTTTCCTGCCTTTTTGTAAGCATCAAGGTCGAGAGAAATGTTCCCATTCCTTAGAAACTCAGCCTGAGCCTCAGTCATCAAGCCTTTTTTTACATACTTGTCAATCCCTTTCAGTTGCTTTGGACTCAAGGCGGGCATTGACATTGCCAACCCGTGCTGCCCTGTCTCATCAAGATAAAAGACAAAAGCCTGCACACCGCCAATTTCCATATAATCTCCCAACTTTTGGGAAAAGGAACTGATGCTTATAGTAAGCATTAGTCCTAATAAAGTGGATTTCGTCCTCATTTTTTACTGTTTTTATGGAACCCAAAACCGAGACGCAATGCTATAAGATTTTGGTTCTTCAATTCACTCTTAGTAGGCATCCAACACTCGTAACCAACAGCAACATTCAGGTCTATGACACCAGATAATGGGAATTGTACACCAGGAGTAATCTGAAACTTGTAATAGTCTGTACCGTTTGACGATACTGCATTAATCACATATCCACCTTTAACACCTAAGAATGGAGAAATGCTAGTGGTGCCCCCTATGGGAAAGTATCCTCTAATGTCTGCAAATATGGGTACATATGTGTGTTTGTTCCCATCTTCTAATGTCTTTTGATCCATATATGCACCAGAGCCACCGCCAACAAAGAGATAATCGTTGATACGTTTCCCTATGATGCCTGTTGCCAGAATCATTTTGGGACCATCGCTTTTCGTTGAGACATCATAACCAAGTTCTACCTTGTAATCAAGACCACGATGTCCGGACTGAGCCATCAGAGATGCACCTGACAGCATGAAAACCAATAAAGCAATAAGTTTCTTCATAATTTCTACAGTTTTTGTTATTAATAAATAAAAATAAAGTATGCAAACGACGTGGCACAAAGAATGGCGTGGCCATCCTTATGCACTTTACCTAAGGGGCAGGTCTGGAAATTCGGAACCCCTATCTGACATATATAAGAATGCAACCACGCCATATACGTGGAGGCATAGCTTCTTCGTCAGATTGGGATAACCGTTTCTTGGCCATTCCCTCTGCTTCTTAAATCGAACTATTCCAAATGAAGTTTTCCAGACCTTTTCGGTAAAGTGCGAAATAAAAGCTAATGCATCTTCGGCTCGGGATTTCTCCCCCAAGCCGCTGCAAAGATAGTGATTATTTTCGAAATACCAAACTCTTTGTAATTTTTTTTTAATTGCCTCCAATTATCCGACGTTCAGAATTGGCTTAACAGTCTCAAAGTGCGCTGTACCTGCAATTTGTGACGTCGTTTAATATGTTACTGACGTAGGTCAGCAACATTACCGACCTTCGTCAGCAAAGTTACTGACGTAGGCCGGCAATAATAAGCGAACGAAAAATAAAGCGGATTCCAGGGCTGTGAACCGTTCACCGCAACATATTGTGTGTCAATGGTTTATTGGTCTTGTGAAGGGTTTTGTTGATGAGGCAATCTTCATTTGTTTCGCTCGGCGATTTAAACAAAAATGTGTTTTTGTTTTGTATTGTTCTCGCTAATTTGTAACTTTGCAGGCAGAAAAAACTAAGGGAAACAATGACGAATACAGACTTGATAGTGATAGGTGCGGGGCCTGGTGGCTACCGCGCCGCCGAATATGCCGCGAAGCAGGGTTTGAAGGTGGTTATCTTCGAGGGTGCCGACGTGGGAGGCACTTGTTTGAATGTAGGCTGTATTCCTACGAAGACATACGTGCACAGCGCGACGTTCGAAGAGGCTCGCGAGCGGATGGCATCGGTGGTGCCACAGTTGCGGAGTGGGGTAGAGGGGATTCTCTCGCACCCGAATATAACATTGGTACGCGAGAAGGCCGCCTTCGTCGATGCCCACACCGTCAGTTCGGTGCACTGCGATGCTGTCACAGCTCCTCATGTCATCATCGCCACGGGCTCAGAGACCAAGTGGCTGCCCATCAAGGGCATTGACGACCCTCGCGTGGTGGACTCCACCGGACTGCTCAGCCTTGAGACACTGCCGAAGCGCCTCGCCATCATCGGTGCCGGCGTCATAGGCATGGAGTTCGCCTCGGCGTTCCATCGCTTCGGCTCTGAGGTGACGGTCATCGAATACATGAAGGAATGTCTGCCGGCCCTCGATGCAGACTGTGCCAAGCGGTTGCGCAAGACGATGGAGAAGCAGGGCATCACGTTTAGGATGAAGACCGCCGTAGAGGACGTGGCCGACATCGAAAGGCTACAGGTAGGCGACGACACGTCGGGAATTGCCGACGTCATCCTGATGGCTACAGGCCGCAAACCGCGCACCGAGGGCTTGAACCTTGAAGCTGTAGGCATCACCTTGGCTTCCAATGGTGCTATCGCCGTCGATGACAACTTCCAGGTAATCTCTCCCCTCTCCCCTCTTACCTCTCACCTCTACGCCATCGGCGATGTCAACGGCCGTCAGATGCTGGCCCATGCTGCTGAGATGCAGGCCGTCCGTGCCGTGAACCATATCCTCGGCAGGCAGGACGGTATCCGCTTCGACGTCATGCCGGCAGCTATTTTCACGACGCCCGAGGCCGCCTGTGTGGGCCCGACGGAAGACCAGCTGAAGGCTGGTCTCGTGGTCAACGGCTCACCCGTTGACATCCCTTACGTTTGCAAGAAGGCCTTCTGGCGTGCTAACGGCAAGGCATTGGCGATGGGCGAGACGGAGGGTATGCTGAAGCTCTTCGCGTCGGCTGATGACGGACGTCTCTTGGGCTGTCACGCCTTTGGTGCACATGCCGCCGACATCGTTCAGGAGGTCTCCGTATTGATATGTCGCGAAACCACCCTTGGGCAGCTTCGCGACATGGTGCATATCCACCCCACGCTGGGCGAGGTGCTTAGCGCAGCTTGTTCTTAGTCAGCTTTACGTTGACGAGCGTCAGCTTGGCTGTCGGCTCGTCAATGCTCTTTTCCTCTTTGTTATAGACTATCGAACAGTCGCGGATGTCGATGTCGTGGATGCAGTCGAGTCCTTCGATGCCGGCAGCCTTGATACCCGTCTTCGCACCGCGGCAGACGACGTTCGCGATGTGGATGTCTTGGAAGTCGGGAGCCTGCCGGCGCATCTCCTCGGTGATGGCAGGGGCCTTGCCGTCGTCGCCGGCCTGACGGTTCACGTAGTCACACTGGAAGATGATGGCCTCGGAGGCGATGTCGGCCATCATGATGTCGCTGACGTAGAGACGCTCCGTCTTTCCGCCGCGTCCCAGACCGCTCTTAAAGCGCAGACCCACGTCGGTGCCGAGGAAGCGGTTGTGGCGCACCACCATGTCGCGGATGCCGCCGATGGTCTCGCTGCCGAGTACAAAACCGCCGTGGGCGTGGTAGACGGTGTTCTGCTGTATCAGCACGTCCTGAACGCCCCAGATGTCCCAACCTTTCTTCTGCGAGCCGCTCTTCATGCATAGTCCGTCGTCGCCGACGTCGACCGTTGAGTTGACGATGAGGGCCTGGTGACAGTCGGAGAGGTCGATGCCGTCGCCGTTCTGCACGTTCCACGGACAGCGCACGGTGATGCCGTCGATGATGATGTTACGGCAGTAGCAGGGGTGTACGTGGAAACGGGGCGCATTCTGGAACGTCACCCCTTCGAGCAGGATGTTCTCACACTGTTCGAAGCGCAGCAGGTCGTTGCGCATGCCCTCCTGCTTCTGTGGTGTTGCGGCGATATCGGGGTAGCCGCTCTTCATCAGCCACGGATACCAGAGGTCGCCTTTCTCCGTCAGCTGTCCACCCATCTCGGTGTACTGTTTCCATTCCACGTCGCTCATCTTCGACCGCTTGACGGGACGCCACAGCTGTCCGCCGCCGTCGAAGATGCCGCTGCCGGTGATGGCGATGTTCTGGGCTTTCGTCGCACTGATGCAGGGATTCACCCGCTTGGGCTGTGTGCCGGCTTCGAAGTACAGGCGCTTGTCGGGTGCGAAACAGACAACGGCGTTCTTGTCGAGATGCAGCTCAACGCCCGACTTCAGTTCGATAGGACCTGTCAGCCACACGCCCTCGGGCACCGTCAGCCGTCCGCCGCCCCGCTTCGTCAGTTCGGCAATACCTTTCTTGAAGGCGTCGGTACACAGTGTCATACCGTCGCCCACGCCGCCGCAGTCCGTCAGCGAGATGTCGTTCTTCGCTATCACGACGGGAACGACCTGCTTCACCGGTGTCGGCAGGTTCTCGTAGTACTTGGCGTAGTCGCCGGCCTGCATCGTCACGGCCAGCAGGCAGGCCATAGTCAGTAGATAGTTTTTTTTCATAGTTTGTTAGGGATTAGTTTGAAAATATGAAATTGTGGAGCTTGCAGAGCGACTGCTCCTTCGTCTCTGATTTGAAGATGAAGAAGATAGCGTGCTTGCCCTGCAACTTGTCGGTGCCCTTCAGGTCGGCACTGAGTTCTGTCGGTGTCTGCGGCATGTCGGCACGCAGGCTGATACTGCCTAGCAGCTGTCCGCCCTGCGACACCCAGGGGCGGTCGGCCATGATGTCGATGGTGCCGTCGATGCCCTCCGGCGTGAGGTTCAGCAGCAGTCTGAGGTCCTCGTCCTCCACCCCGTCGAAGTTGAAGTACTTGTAGCCTACGATGCTGCCGTCGGTATTGTTCACCACGTCGTTGGTGTTGTTGCGCAGGTCGTAGGGCGCATCGAACTTGCTGTCGGTGCCGTAGCCCGAGGCCACGTAGGAACCGTAGAACGTGTTGTTGGGCCATTCGTGGGTGGCAGGCTTCGGACCGGTGTACCAGCAGGCGATGCCGGCAGAGTGGCGCTCGAAGGGGTCGAGGCCGTTGGTGGCAAAGCCTTCCGACGTGTATTCGCCCTCCGAGATTTCTACCTTGCCGCCTTCACCCTCTTCTACCGTCACGGTGATGGGGGCCACCATTGCCTGGCGGGCGTACTCGTCGGTGCCCGTCTGGCGGTGGTAGAACACATACCACTGTCCGCCTATCTCGCAGATGGAGCCGTGGGTGTTGCCGTCGGGTGTCGCCGAGGCTATCGTGTTGTCTTGCTCGTCCTTCTCGCGGGCTCTGCCGTCGATGATGGTGCCGCCGTAGGTCCAGGGCCCCAGCGGTTTGTCGCTATAGGCGTAGGCCAGCGTGTAGTTCGACGAAGGCAGCCCGAACTCCCCTTCCTCGGTGAAGCGGCTGTATATAAAGATGTATTTGTCCTTCACCTTGCGGATGCTGGAGGCCTCGAAGAACTTGAACCGTCCCTCCTGATAGCGGCCTGAGATCATGTCCTCCACCACCTTCGTGCCGGGTTTTACTGTGGCCATCGTCGCCGGGTCAAACTCTGCGGCATAGCTTCGCTCGAAGCCCCAGTAGCCGTAGACGCGTCCGTCGTCATCGACAAAGACGGCGGGGTCGAACTGCAACACACCGTCGGCCCTGTCGGGGTTGTCCTGACTCCAGTTGCACACCTCGAAAGGGCCGTCGGGACGGTCGCTCCGGGCTATCAGCCCGTTGCGTCCGCTGCTCTGGTCGTTGGGGAAGAGGTAGTAGGTCTTCTTGCCCGTACTGTCGGTCACCAGCGCCACGTCGGGGGCGTAGAGCACGTCGGCCGTGCCGGCTGTGTCGAAGGGTTCGCCTTTGCCGTTCTTGTCGACGACGAGTATCACACCGTCGTAGCGCCAGCGGTTCAGACTGTCAACCGCTGCCGACCACACCACCTGATCGCGTCCGCAGTATTCTGTCACGAGGTTGTCGTGTGAGCCGTAGACGTAGACGCGTTGTCTGCCGGGCTGGTCAGGGTCTTCGAAGACGTATGGCTCCCCGTCGGGTATGTGCTCCCAGAGGGGCATGTAGGGGTTGCCGACGGTGGTCAGTTCTTGCTGCATGTCATGGTTTTTGGGGGTGCTGCACGACCATGTCATGATGACACAGCAGGCTGCCGTGAGGATTGTTATGGGTCTGTTCATAATCAGTCTGTCAGTTATTGGTTGCAAAGATAGAAAAAAAAGACGAATTAAAAGGATGAATTCTGAAATATTTTGTACCTTTGTAGCCAGATAGCTAAAAAACATTGAACTATGTACGATAACGAACGCGGGCTGTACATTGCCCACTGCTCAGAGGGAGCACTCAGTATTACAGGTAAGATGGCCAACCGGCACGGACTGATTGCCGGTGCCACGGGTACGGGAAAGACTGTCACGCTGCAGGTCATGGCCGAGACCTTCTGTCAGGCCGGCGTCCCCTGTTTCATGGCCGACATGAAGGGCGACCTCAGCGGCATCTCGCAGGTAGGTCGCATGAGCGGCTTCATCGAGAAGCGCCTGCCAGAGTTTGGCATTGAGAACCCTGAGTTCCAGGCGTGCCCCGTAAGATTCTACGACGTCTTCGGCGAGCAGGGCCACCCCATGCGTGCCACCGTCTCGCAGATGGGTCCGCAGTTGCTCTCGCGCCTCTTGCAGCTCAACGAGACGCAGGACGGCGTGCTCAACATCGTCTTCCGCATTGCCGACGAGCGTGGACTGCTCATCCTCGACCTGAAGGACCTGCGCTCCATGCTCGACTACGTGTCGCAGCACGCCAAGGAGTACACCACGAAGTACGGCAATATCTCCTCCGCCTCCGTCGGCGCCATCCAGCGTGCCCTGCTGCAGCTTGAGAACCAGGGTGCCGACAAGTTCTTTGGCGAACCGGCCTTCGACATCCAGGACCTGTTGCAGACAGAGGGGGGCAAGGGCGTGATGAGCGTCCTGGCTGCCGACCGTCTGATGATGCAGCCCAAGCTCTACTCTACCTTCCTGCTGTGGCTGCTCTCCGAGCTCTACTCCACGCTGCCCGAGGTGGGCGACCTGCCGTTGCCGAAGCTCGTCTTCTTCTTCGACGAGGCTCACATGCTGTTTGAGGGCACGTCGAAAGCCCTGCTCGACAAGATCGAACAGGTCATCCGTCTCATCCGCTCCAAGGGCGTGGGCATCTACTTCATCACCCAGAGTCCCACCGACATTCCCGAAAACATCCTCGGACAGCTGGGCAACCGCGTGCAGCACGCCCTGCGTGCCTATACGCCGAAGGATCAGAAGGCCGTGAAGACCGCTGCCGATACCTTCCGTGCCAACCCGGCGTTTAAGACCGACGAGGCCATCATGAACCTTGAGACGGGCGAGGCCCTCGTCTCCTTCCTCGACGAGAAGGGTGCACCTGCCATTGTCCAGCGTGCCAAGGTGCTGTTCCCCCTGAGCCAGATTGGTGCCGTCACCGAGGGACAGCGTCTCGATATCATCAAGCAGAGCCGCGTCTACGGCAAGTACGACACGCCCGTCGACCGCGAGAGTGCCTACGAGCAGCTGATAGAAACGACCCCCTCCCAACCTCCCCGAGGGGAGGCTTCCGGTCACTCCCCCTCGGGGGAGTCGGAGGGGGGTAAAAAGAAGCCTGGCATCATGTCGAAGGTCTGGAAGGCCGTCCTCACCGCCGTCACGTCGACCCTCGCCACCATCCTCGGCACATACGTCAGCAACAAGGTCAGCGGCAAGCAGTCGAAGTCGCGTACGTCGGCCAAGGAGCGTGTCGTGAAGAACGCCACCAGCGCCGCCACCCGCACCATCACCAAGGAACTGACCCGCGACATCCTGGGAAATCTAGTGAAATAAAAAAAGTCCCCGGCCAGCGGGGACTTTTTTATATGTGAATTTTACACTAAGTGCTTGATGAGGTCTTCGCGGTCGCCGGGCAGCATGTCGATGACGGGAATCTCGATCATCGTGTAGCAGCCGGGCTCAAGGCGCATGGAGGCGCGGGCCACGTTGACGAGCACCTGACCTGTCAGGGCGGGGTTGTTGATGCTCATGTTGAACTCTAAGCGCTGGTTCTGCGTCTTGCCGCTGACACCCTTGCGGACGAGGTTCACGCCGTGACCCATGTCGCGGACGTCGTCGACCGACTCCACCTGGAAGACGTGCGTCTCATCGTTGGCGAAGTAGGGGTCGGCCTTGATGGCTGCCGTCACCTCGTCAAGCTTGGCACCCTCTTCCAGCTCGACATATACCATGCGGCGATGGATGCCCTCGCCGAGGGGGATGGTCATCGACAGGGCGTTCTTCACGCCGGCCTTCGAGCGGACGCATACTGAGTGACCCATCGACATGCCGGGGCCGAAGTTGGTGTAAGACAGTCCTTTCGGGGCGAGGCTCTGCATCAGCGTGCGGACGATGCTGTCGCTGCCCGGGTCCCATCCGGCGGCAATGACGCTCACCGTCTTCGTCTCTTTGTTGATAGGCATGAGGGCTGTGCGGTAGTCGAGGATTGACGTGTGGATGTCGAACGAGTCGACGGTGTTGATGCCCAGCGGCAGTATCTGGCGGGCGTACTCCTCGCACGAACGGGTCGGCGTTGCCAGGATGGCGACGTCCACGTCCTTCAGTTCGCGGATGTCCTTCACGACGTCATACTGTGCCAGTTCCTGCGGCTTGTTCTCTGCACCATTGCGGCGCACGATGCCTGCCACTTCAAAGTCGGGTGCTGCCTCTAAGGCCTGTAATGCGTACTTTCCAATGTTGCCGTAGCCTACGACGGCTGCTCTAATCTTCTTCATATTCGTGTTGTTTTGTTTGAAATTTTCGGTTTTCGGCTGCAAAATTACACAAATTCTGCGAAAATCATAACATTTTGATAAAAAATATTGCGAGAACGATAACGTTAGTGGCTGCAAGGGCAAATAATAGAAGGTGTCGAAAGCAATAAATCGGCTGTTTGTCCGTTATTTCATTTGTGTATATACATTAAAAGGAATAATATGATAGAATACATCAAGGGCGAACTGACCGAAGTGACGCCTGCATACGCCACGGTGGAAGCTGCCGGAGTGGGCTATGGCCTGAATATTTCGCTGAACACGTACACCGCCATCCAGACGAAGAAGGAGGTGAAGCTCTATGTCTACGAGGCCATCCGCGAAGATGCCTATGTGCTTTACGGCTTTGCCACGAAGAAGGAGCGCGAGATGTTTGAACTGCTCATCACCGTCAGCGGCGTGGGTACGAACACGGCGCGGATGATGCTGTCGGGCATGAGTGTTGCCGAGTTGTGTAATGCCATCTCTACGGGCAATGCCAAACTCATACAGAGTGTGAAGGGTGTCGGTAAGATGACGGCCCAGCGCATCATTGTCGACCTGCGCGACAAGATTGTGGCTCTGGGCATCGCTGAGGAGATACCCGCCGGCGGCAGTGTGGCAGCACCTGTCAACAACGCCGTGCGCGATGAGGCTGTTGCCGCCCTGACGATGCTGGGCTTCTCGCCCGCGCCGACGCAGAAGGTGGTGGTGCAGATCCTGCAGGAGCAGCCGACACTGCCTGTTGAGCAGGTGGTGAAGTTGGCGTTGAAACAGATAAAGTAAGATTCGAGGTACGAGGTGCGTGGTACGAGGTGCGTGGTACGAGAATAGAAATGAAGCGAGTCGTCAACATCGTTATAGCCCTGCTCAGCGTGACAGCCCTGGCGTTGCCGCCGCAGGATGATAAGACCAGGCAGAAGCCTGCGCCTAAGGCGCAGCCGAAGCTGGAGGTCGACGACGAGACCGTGCCCGACTCGCTGGTGCACTCGCGTTGGAAGGTTCAGAAGACGGCTCCGCTGATGGTGACCGACCTCGACTCGTCGGCTGTCGACCTGAGGATGCCCGACAACATCAAGCAGCAGGCGGAGTACAACGACTCGCTGGGGCTCTACTTCATCGGTTCGAAGATGGGCGACTCCTACCTGAACGCCCCCATCCTGATGACCCCTGAGGAGTATATGAGGTGGAGTGAGCGCCGCAGCCGCGAGGCCTTCTTCCGCAATAAGAACGCCGAGGCCTACAAGACACAGGGCAAGGAGAAATTCTCGTTTACCGACATGCACTTCGACCTGGGTCCCGCCGAGAAGATCTTCGGTCCTGGCGGCGTACGGGTGAAGACACAGGGAACGGCCGAGCTGAAGATGGGTGCCACGATGAAGAACATCGACAACCCCTCGCTGCCTATCCGTAACCGTAAGACGACGAGCTTCGACTTCGACGAGAAGATCAATCTCAGCGCCAATGCCAAGATTGGCGACAAGATGAACTTCAACTTCAACTACAACACCGATGCCACCTTTGACTTCGACACCCAGAACCTGAAGCTGAAGTACGACGGCAAGGAGGACGAGATTATCAAACTCGTGGAGGCCGGCAACGTCACCTTCCCCTCTAACAACTCGCTGGTGAAGGGTGCCAGCAGTCTCTTCGGCATCCGTGCCGACATGCAGTTCGGCAAGCTGAAACTGCAGACCGTGCTGTCGCAGAAGAAGTCGACGACGAAGAGCGTGTCGACGAAGGGCGGCACACAGACGACGGCCTTCGAGATTGATGCCGCCGACTACGAGGAGAACCGCCACTTCTTCCTCGCCCGCTACTTCCGTCAGACCTACGACAAGGCGATGTCGACCCTGCCCAACTTGACCACCGGCGTGAAGATCAACCGCGTGGAGGTGTGGGTGACCAACAAGACGGCCACCACCAGCAACACCCGTAACATCGTGGCCTTCACCGACCTGGGCGAGAACAGTAAGGTGTCGAACCCGACGTGGAATCTCCTTGACCAGAACGTGCCCGACAACAGCGCCAACGACGAGTACGCCACCCTGATAGCCAATATCGACTCTACCCAGCGCAGCGTCGACCTCGTCAGTTCGGCCCTGGAGGCCATAGCAGCCACACGCCCCATCAGCGGTGGCGTCGACTACGAGAAGCTGTCGTCGGCGCGTCTGCTGTCGTCGTCGGAGTACACGGTGAACGAGGCTTTGGGCTGTATCTCGCTGAAGACCGGCCTGCAGACCGACCAGGTGCTCGCCGTCGCCTTCGAGTACACCTACGGCGGCGTGACCTATCAGGTGGGCGAGTTTGCCAGCGACGTCACCGACACACGGAAGACCCTCTTCGTGAAGTCGCTGAAGAACACGTCGAACAGTCCGTCGCAGGGCAACTGGGACCTGATGATGAAAAACGTCTACTACCTGGCGTCGAGTGTCGAGAAGGAGAAGTTCCGCCTCGACATCAAGTACCAGAGCGACACCGCCGGCGTCTACCTGACCTACCTGCCCGAGCAGGCCGTCAAGGGCACCACGCTGCTGAAGCTCCTCGGCTGCGACCGCCTGGACAACAACCAGAAGGCCCATCCCAACGGACAGTTCGACTTCGTGCAGGGCTACACCGTTCAGAACGGTCGCGTCTTCCTGCCGTCGGCAGAGCCCTTTGGCGACTACCTGCGTGCCAAACTCAAGGCGGCAGGCTTGGAGAATGTCGCCGACAAGTACGTCTTCGACCAGCTCTACGACTCGACGAAGACCGTTGCCAAGCAGACGGCCGAGAAGGATAAGTTCCTGCTGATGGGACAGTATAAAGGTACGAGTGCGAACGTCATCTCCCTCGGTGCCTATAACGTGCCGCAGGGGTCGGTCGTCGTCACCGCCGGCGGCGTCACCCTGCAGGAGGGCAGCGACTACAGCGTCGACTACTCCGCCGGCGAGGTGACCATCCTCAACCAGAGCATCATCGACGCCGGCACGAACGTCAACGTGTCGCTGGAGTCGAACACCGACTATGGCATGCAGCGTAAGACGATGTACGGCGTGAACTGGGAATACGACTTCTCGAAGGACCTGATTCTCGGCGGTACGCTGATGCACCTGTCGGAGCAGGCCCTCACGTCGAAGGTGTCGATGGGCGAGGAGCCGCTGAACAACACGCTGTGGGGCTTGAACCTGAGTTGGAAGAAAGAGTCGCAGTGGCTCACCAACATACTCAACAAGATACCCTTCCTGCATGTCACACAGCCCTCGCAGATACAGTTCACCGGCGAGTTCGCACAGCTCATCGCCGGACGGGCCAGCGGCACTCAGGACAACGCCTCCTATCTGGACGATTTCGAGAATACGAAGAATCTTATCTCCATCATCGACCCGAAGGCATGGGTGCTGTCGAGCGTGCCTACGAAGATGCCCGGCTATGACGACAAGACTACCGTTGCCTCGGGCTACGACCGTGCCCTACTAGCGTGGTACACCGTCGACCCGCTCTTCACCCGTCGCTCATCGAGTCTGACGCCCGGCCACATCAAGAGCGACCTGCAGCAGCTGTCGGACCACCGTGTGCGCGAGGTCTATGTCAAGGAACTGTACCCCAACCGCGACCAGTCGACCTACAACGGCGCCACGTCGACGCTGTCGGTGCTGAACCTGGCCTACTATCCCCAGGAGCGCGGACCCTATAACCTCACTACGCAGTTCAACGCCGACGGAACACTGACCAGTCCCGCCACGAAGTGGGGCGGCATGATGCGCCGTCTGGAGACCACCGACTTCGAGCAGGCTAATATAGAATATGTGGAGTTCTGGCTGATGGACCCCTTCATCTACCAGCGGCGCGACGGCACCGCCTCGCAGTACTCCGGCGACCTGTATATCAACCTCGGTGAGGTCAGCGAGGACATCCTCCGCGACGGCAAGAAGTTCTACGAGAGCGGCATGCCTGTCGACGGGTCGCAGGCCTTCAGCTACACCCAGTGGGGTAAGATTCCTGAACAGGCCTCGCAGACCTACGCCTTTGCTACCACCACCGGCAGCCGTGTCCTGCAGGACGTGGGCCTGAACGGTCTGAACGACGACGAGGAGCGTGCTTATGGCGCCTACAAGGACTGGCTCGACCAGATAGGCACCGTCGTACAGAACGACTCGCTGCTCACGGCCTGGCGCAACGACCCCGCCGGCGACGACTACCACTACTACCGCGGCAGCGACTACGATGCGGCGCAGACCAGCATCCTCGACCGCTATAAGCGTATCAACAACCCGCAGGGCAACTCGCCCGACACCGACAACCGCACGGAGTCGTACGACACGTCGTACAAGACAGGTCCCGACGTGGAGGACATCAACCAGGACTATACGCTCAACGAGTATGAACGCTACTTCCAGTACAAGGTGCACATCAGCGACGACGTGTTGCAGGCCTATAACAACGGGACTTCGGCCGACAGCTACATCACCGACCGCCGCGACTCGTGGGTGAAGCTGCGCAACGGCGACTCCACCACCGTGCGCTGGTATCAGTTCCGCATCCCACTGGCCGAGTGTAAGGACAGGGTTGGCAGCATCAACGACTTCACCTCCATTCGTTTCATCCGTATGTACATGACCGGCTTCGAGAAGCCTATCGTGCTGCGCTTCGGCTCGCTCGACCTCGTCCGCGGCGAGTGGCGACAGTATAAGCAGAGTCTGCAGACGGCTGCCGGCGCCGAGACGGGAACGATGGAGATGAGTGCCGTCAACATTGAGGAGAACACCGACCGCCAGCCCGTGGCCTACACCCTGCCGCCGGGCATCAACCGCGCCACTGACCCATCGCAGCCCCAGCTCGTCGAGAACAACGAGCAGGCCCTCTGTCTCACCGTCCATAACCTGGCACAGGGTGAGTCGAAGGGCGTCTACAAGAACACCAACCTCGACCTGCGACAGTATAAGCGTCTGCAGATGTTTGTACATGCTAACCATCTGCTGCCCAACACCACGCGGCTGGAGGACAACCAGCTGGCCGTCTTCATCCGCTTCGGCAGCGACTACAAGAGCAACTACTACGAGTACGAGATACCGCTGAAGCTGACGCCCGAGGGACGGTACTCGTGGCTCTCGGCCAGCGACCGTCTGAAAGTGTGGCCATCGGAAAACATGCTCGATATCGACATGAGCGTTTTTACACGTCTGAAGAAAGCACGCAACAAAGCCAAGAGCGAGGGGCAGATATCGTATGCACAGGTCTACTCGCAGTACGACGAGGCCAAGCCTAACAACAAGGTGAGCGTCGTGGGTAACCCCTCGCTGGGCGAGGTGAAGACTATGATCATCGGTGTGCGCAACCTCGCGCCACAGGAGAAGTCGGGCGAGGTGTGGGTCAACGAACTGCGCCTGAAGGAGTATAACAACGAAGGCGGATGGGCCGCCTCCGGTGCGCTGAACGTCCAGCTGTCGGACTTCGGCACCGTCAACCTCACAGGCCGCTATGTCACCGACGGCTTCGGCGGACTGGAGGAGAGCGTCATGCAGCGCTCTACCGACACACAGAAGTCGTACTCCATCACCACGAACCTCGAACTCGGTAAGTTCTTCCCCGACAAGGCCAAGGTAACCATCCCCGTCTACTACTCCGTCAGCAAGGACGAGGTGAGGCCTAAGTACAACCCGCTGGACACCGATATGGAGCTGGACGACGCCCTCGATGCCGTCAGTGCCCGTGAGCGCGACAGCATCGAGTCGATAGCCGTGACGAAGCACCTGACGCGTAACTTCTCGCTCTCCAATGCCCGCGTTGGCATCAAGACGAAGCGCCACCCCATGCCCTACGACCCTGCCAACTTCAGCATCAGCTACAGCCACCAGCACCGTAACACCACCGGCGAGACCACCGTCTACGAGAACGACGACCAGTGGCGCGGGGCGCTGAACTACACCTACTCGCCCGTCTACAAGACGTGGGAGCCGTTTAAGAAGGTCAAGGGCAAGTCGAAATGGCTGAACTTCCCCAAGGCTCTGGGACTGAACTACCTGCCGCAGACCATCGCCTTCAACACCGAGATGACACGTACCTACTACGAGCTGCAGGAACGCGACCTGGAGAACACCGAGAACCCGAACCTGCCTGTCAACTTCAACAGTCAGATGCTATGGAACCGTGAGTTCCAGTTGCGCTGGGACCTGACGAAGAACCTGCATGCTAACTTCCAGTCGGCCACACGTGCACAGATAGAAGAGCCCTACCGTGAGAACACACCTATCAACAAGGACCTCTATCCCGACTTCTATTCCGTATGGAAGGACTCCGTGAAGCACAGTATCATGCATCTCGGCACGCCGCTCGACTACCAGCAGACGTTCACCGCCAGCTACCAGCTGCCGCTGAACAAGCTGCCCATCCTCGACTGGGTGAACAGCGACGCCTCCTATAATGCCACCTACTCATGGGTGCGCGGCGCAGAACTGGAGAACGGCACCACCCTCGGCAACACCATCACCAACAACCGCAACCTGAATATTAACGGTGCGCTGAACCTTGAGATGCTCTACAGCCACAGCCCCTATCTGAAGAAGGTCAACGACCGCTTCAAGAAGGCGCCAACGAAGACGGCCAAGAAGGCCAAGCCCATAAGCAAGGAGGTTGCCAAGGACAAGAAAGACAGTAAGGACAGCGCCAAGGACAAGAAGGACGCCAAGGACAGCGCCAAAGAGGAGAAGGCCCTGCCCAAGAACAAGAACGCCTTCCAGAAGGAGATCACGCTGACGGCCGACACGTCGCTGACGGTCAGTCACGGCAAGAAGTCGAAGCGTCTGCTGGTGTCGGCACGCGGCACCGACGGTCGACAGGTCGTGCTGAAGTGGAAGGTGAAGGACGACAATAATATCGTGGTGAAGCTGCCCAAGGCGGTAGCCGCCAAACTGCGTGCCACCGACTCCACACAGAAGGACTCCTCACTGCAGCTGAAACTCAGCGTGCTGCCCAAGCAGCCCCTCGACAAGCAGTGGTGGTGGGAGCCGGCACAGTATGCCAGCCGTCTGCTGATGATGGTGCGCACGGTGAACATCAGCTACCGTAACCAGCGGACGATGACGTTGCCGGGATTCCTGCCCAACGCCGGCGATGCCTTCGGGCAGAATACCGGCAGCGTGATGGCACCGGGTCTCGACTTTGCCTTCGGACTGGCTGGCGACAGCTATGTCGACAAGGCCCGCGACAACGGCTGGCTGCTGATGAACGACTCGGTGGCAACGCCCTTCACGTCGTCGACCAACGAGGACCTGCAGGTAAAGGCCACCCTCGAACCCTTCCGCGACCTGAAGATCGACCTTAGTGCCTCGCGGACGATGACACGCGCACAGAGCGTGCAGTATATGTATGAGGGCTCGCCGACGACGCGCAGTGGCTCGTTCAACATGACAACCATCTCCATCAGTTCTGCCTTCGAGAAGACGGGCGATGCCAACTCAGGCTACACCTCGGCGACGTTCGACAAGTTCCGTGAGCTGATACCTGAGTATCAAGGCCGCGTGCAGTCGCTCTACGCCGGAGCACCCAGGTCGGTGTCGGCCGTCAACCAGTATTCCTCCGACGTCCTCGTACCCGCCTTCCTCGCCGCCTATACCAGCGGCGGCGGTTCGCTCGACATCTTCCCCGCACTGTCGCGGATGCTGCCCAACTGGACGGTACGCTACAGCGGTCTGTCGAAGTTGCCCTGGCTGGCCGACCACTTCAAGAGCGTGAACATCAACCACGGCTACAAGTCGGTCTTTGCCATCGGCTCCTATTCCAGCTACTCGTCGTGGCTTGAGTATATGGGCGACCTGGGATTCATTAAGAACACCGACGGTTCGCTGTCGCCCTCGTCAATGTACAACATCTCCACCGTCAGCATCAACGAGGCCTTCTCGCCCCTGCTCGGCATGGACGTGACGCTGCAGAACAACATGACGGTGAAACTGGAGTATCGCACCACCCGCGTGCTGAACCTCTCGATGACCAGCGTGCAGCTCAACGAACAGCGCTCTAATGACTGGGTCATCGGTCTGGGCTATAAGATCAGCGACTTCAAGTTCAACCTCTTCGGACTTGGCAACAGCCGGAAGATCAAGAAGGCGCAGAACCGCAAGGGCGGGAAGAATTCCAGTCAGACTAGTAATTCTGGTCAGTCTAGCCAGTCAAGTAGTACTAGTAAGACTGGCGGAAAGGGCGTCAACCACGACCTGAACATGCGTGCCGACTTCTCGCTGCGCTCACAGGCCGCCATCACCCGCGATATCGCCAGTGGTGTGTCGTCGGCCAGTAGCGGCAACTCTGCGCTGAAGTTCTCGTTCGCCGCCGACTACACGCTGAGCCGCCTGATGACCCTCACCTTCTACTACGACCGCCAGACAAATACCCCATTGCTGTCGTCGAGCAGTTACCCGACGACAACGCGTGATTTCGGTCTGTCGCTGAAGTTCTCGCTGACGAGATAGGGTTGTTCGAGGTGCGAGGTACGAGGTTACTTATCGTAGGCGTGAAGGGGGTAGTCGGTGGTGAAGTGCAGTCCGCGGCACTCCTTACGCTCCAGAGCCCAGCGGGTGATGAGATATCCCACATTGATCATGTTACGCAGTTCGCAGATGTCGCGGCTCGCTTTTACACGCTTGAAGAGCCGCTCTGTCTCCTCGTAGAGCATGTCCAGACGGTCCCAGGCACGGTGCAGGCGCAGGTCGCTGCGGACGATGCCGACGTAGTTCGACATGATGAGGTTCACCTCCTTCACACTCTGTGTGATGAGCACCTTCTCCTCGTTGGTCATCGTGCCCTCGTCGTTCCATTCAGGCACCTGTTCGTTGAAGTCGTAGAGGTCGACATGCTGTAACGAGTCCTGAGCTGCCGTCTCAGCATAGACGACGGCTTCTATCAGAGAGTTTGATGCCAGACGGTTGCCGCCGTGCAGCCCGGTGCACGAACATTCGCCGAGGGCGTAGAGACTTTCTATCGACGTCTGTCCGTTGAGGTCGACCTTGATGCCGCCGCACATATAGTGGGCGGCAGGACGAACGGGGATGTAGTCGGTGGTGATGTCGATGCCTATCGACAGGCACTTCTGGTAGATGTTGGGGAAGTGCTTGCGGGTCTCGGCCGGATCCTTATGGGTAACGTCGAGGCAGACGTGATCCAGACCGTGAATCTTCATCTCCTTATCGATGGCACGGGCAACGATGTCACGCGGTGCCAGCGACAGCCGTTCGTCGTATTTCTCCATGAACGTCTCGCCGTTAGGCAGTTTCAGGATGCCGCCGTAGCCGCGCATAGCCTCGGTGATGAGGTAGGCGGGGTGGGTCTCCTTCGGGTTGTGCAGCACCGTGGGGTGGAACTGCACGAACTCCATATCGGCCACCGTTCCCTTGGCGCGGTAGGCCATGGCGATGCCGTCGCCGGTGGCGATGATGGGGTTGGATGTCGTCAGATAGACGGCGCCGCAGCCGCCCGTACACATCACCGTGATCTTCGACAGGTAGGTGTCGACCCTTTCCTGGGGTGACAGGACGTAGGCACCGTAGCAGTGGATATGCGGCGAACGGCGTGTCACGCGAACGCCCAGGTGGTGCTGCGTGATAATCTCCACGGCAAAATGGTTCTCCTTGACGATGATGTTGGGGTTGTTGCGTACGGCCTCCATCAGCCCGCGCTGAATCTCGGCACCGGTGTCGTCGGCGTGGTGGAGGATGCGGAACTCTGAGTGACCGCCCTCGCGGTGCAGGTCGAACGAGCCGTCGTCCTTGCGGTCGAAGTTGACGCCCCACGCCACAAGTTCCTTAATCTGTTCGGGTGCCATGCGTACCACCTGCTCTACGGCCTGCGGGTCGCTGATGTAGTCGCCAGCCACCATCGTGTCGTCGATGTGCTTCTGGAAGTTGTCCAGCTCCAGGTTAGTCACGCTGGCCACGCCGCCCTGAGCGAACGAGGTGTTAGCCTCGTCGAGTGATGTCTTGCAGATCATGCAAACCTTGCGGCCTGTGCGAGCCACCTTCAGGGCGTAGCTCATTCCGGCGACGCCGGCACCGATGATAAGGAAATCGTACTTGTAAACCATAAATTTCGTATTTGACGGTGCAAAGATACGAAATAATTCATAATTCATAATTCATAATTATTTTCTATCTTTGCAGACGCAAATGAAGAAAAAACTGCTTATATTTCTCACATTCTGCTTCTCGCTGTCGCTGACGGCGCAGACAGATGTGACGATGGAAGGAAGTCTGCCGTGGCCCAGAAGTCTGCAGGCACGCATCGACACGATACTGATGACACCTCTGCTGGAGACGACACAGCTGGGACTGATGGTCTACGACCTGACAGCCGACTCCACACTCTATACCTACGGACACCGTCAGCGTCTGCGTCCAGCGTCGACGATGAAGGTGGTGACAGCCGTGACGGCCCTTGCCCGACTAGGTGGCGACTATCAGCTGAAGACGTCGGTCTACTATACCGGCACCGTCAGCGGACGCACACTACGGGGCAACCTGCATGTCGTTGGCGGTATGGATCCGATGTTTGACCGTACTGATATGATAGCCTTTGTCAATAAGATACGCCATCTGGGTATCGACAGCATCCGGGGCAGCATCCTTGTCGACCTGTCGTTCAAAGACGACGACCGCCTGGGTGAGGGCTGGTGCTGGGACGATGACAACCCGGTGCTGACACCGCTGCTCTACGGCGGCAAAGACTGTTTCGTGGAGCAGCTGACGCGCGAGCTACAGCGCGACGGTGTGGTCATCACCGACACGCCGTTCCGTGCCCCGCAGTCGACACACCGCCTCGTTGCCAGCCGCAGCCACAGCGTCAGCGAAGTGCTGGTGCGCATGATGAAGGAGAGCGACAACCTCTATGCCGAGTCGCTCTTCTACCAGCTGGCCCGTACCTCCGGCGGCAGGTCGGCGACGGCCAAGGCTGCCGCCTCGCAAGTGCGGCAGATGATTCAGGAGATAGGTCTGCAGCCCGGCGACTATCGTATTGCCGACGGTTCGGGACTGTCGCTCTATAACTATGTGTCGGCGGAGCTGGAGGTCGGTATGCTGCGTTATACGTGGCAGCATGCCGACCTGTTCCGTCAGCTGAACACGGTGCTGCCTGTGGCCGGTGTCGACGGTACGCTGAAAAACCGGATGAAAGGTACGGCGGCGGAGCGTAATGTGCACGCCAAGACCGGCTCCGTCTCAGGCATCTCCAGTCTGGCAGGCTTCTGTACGGCCCCCAACGGCCATGAGCTGTGTTTTGCCATTATCAACCAGGGTGTCTCACGGATGAGCGACGGGCGTAACCTGCAGGACCGCCTCTGCATCGCGATGTGCAAATAGCGAAAAATTACGAAAAGACAATAGAGATATGCAAGAGCAGATTTTAGTACGCATCACGGGGCAGGACCGCCCCGGGCTGACGGCCTCCGTCATGGCCATCTTGGCCCGTTACGACGCACAGATACTGGATATCGGCCAGGCCGACATCCACTCCACATTGTCGCTGGGCATCCTCATCCGTATGGACGAGGCACACTCCGGACAGGTGATGAAAGAGCTGCTGTTCAAGGCTACGGAGTTAGGTGTGAACATCGGCTTCTCGCCTATCACCGACGACGAGTACGAGGACTGGGTGGGCCATCAGGGCAAGAACCGTTACATCCTGATGGTCATGGGGCGCCAGCTGGAGGCCCGTCAGATAGAGGGTGCCACACGTATCATTGCCGACCAGGGTTTTAATATCGACGCCATCCGTCGCATGACGGGCCGTAAGAGCATCAAGAACCCTGGCAAGCACATCCGGGCATGTATCGAGTTCTCGCTGCGCGGAGAACCTGCCGACCGTCAGGAGATGCAGAGCCGCCTGATGAAGCTGTCGAGTGAGCTGGAGATAGACTTCTCGTTCCAGCGCGACGACATGTTCCGCCGTATGCGCCGCCTCATCTGCTTCGATATGGACTCCACACTCATCCAGACGGAGTGTATCGACGAGCTGGCCGAGCGCAATGGTGTCGGTGCCGAGGTGCGTGCCATCACCGAGAGTGCCATGCGTGGCGAGATCGACTTCAAGGAGAGTTTTACCCGTCGTGTGGCGCTGCTCAAGGGTCTCGACGTCAGCGTCATGCAGGATATTGCCGAACACCTGCCCATCACCGAGGGTGCCGACCGTCTGATGACCATCCTCAAGCGCTGCGGCTATAAGATAGCCATCCTCAGCGGTGGTTTTACTTATTTTGGCGAGTACCTCCAGCGTCGCTACGGCATCGACTATGTCTATGCCAACGAACTGGAGATTGGCGATGACGGCAAGCTGACGGGCCGCTATGTCGGCGAGATTGTCGACGGCCACCGCAAGGCGGAACTGCTGAAGCTGATAGCACAGGTAGAGAAGGTGAACCTGGCACAGACCATCGCCGTGGGCGACGGTGCCAACGACCTGCCGATGATCAGCGAGGCCGGCCTGGGCATCGCCTTCCACGCCAAGCCCCGTGTCGTTGCCAACGCCAAGCAGAGCATCAACACCATCGGACTCGACGGTGTCCTCTACTTCCTCGGATTTAAGGACAGTTACCTTGGCGATCAAGGAAAGATGTAAATAATGACTTTTCCCCAGACCCTCCTCAGCTGGTTCCACGAGCACGGCCGCGACCTGCCCTGGCGGCAGACCCGCGACCCGTATGCCATCTGGCTCTCCGAGGTCATCCTGCAGCAGACGCAGGTGAAGCAGGGCTGGGACTACTGGCTCCGCTTCATGCGCCGCTGGCCCACCGTTGCCGACCTCGCCGCCGCCACCGAGGACGAAGTGCTGCGCGAGTGGCAGGGGCTGGGCTACTACAGCCGTGCCCGCAACCTCCACGCCGCCGCCCGCCAAATCATTGCGGCTGGCGGTTTCCCCACCACCATCGAAGGTCTCCGTGCCCTGAAAGGTGTCGGTGACTACACCGCTGCCGCCATCGGCTCCATTGCCTTCGACCTGCCCGTCGCCGTTGTCGACGGCAACGTCTACCGCGTCCTCGCCCGCCACTACGGTATCGCCACACCCATCAACACGACGGAAGGCAAGCACGAGTTTGCCGCCCTCGCCCAGAGCCTGTTGCCTGAGGCTGAGGCTTCCGCCTACAACCAGGCCATTATGGACTTCGGTGCCACACAGTGTACGCCGCAAAGTCCCGACTGTGACACTTGTCCGTTGCAGGAAACCTGTGCCGCCTTCCGCGAGGGGCGCATCGGTGAACTGCCGGTGAAACGGCGGACACTTAAAGTGAAGGAACGCCATCTGATTTATGTTTACGTGCGCTGTAACGGCTACACCGCCATCCACCGTCGCCCCGCCGGCGACATCTGGCAGGGTCTGTATGAGCCGTTGTGCGTGGAGGACAGTAATCTCTCTCCTCTTTCCTCTCTCCTCTCTCCTCTTAAATTGAACGTCAAGCACGTCCTCACCCACCGCATTATCTATGCCGACTTCTACCTGCTTGAAGCCGACGAACGCCCGGCATTACCCGTCGGCTATTTCTGGATTCCCGAGGCCGCTCTCGGCGACTACGCCGTACCGCGTCTCATTGAAATCCTGCTCGAAGAGGTGAGAGGTGAGAAGTGAGAGGTGTGAAGTGTAAGGCCGTGACGTTTTCACGAGAGGCCGTGACGTTTTTACATCTTCCTTCTCATTTCTCATTTCTCATTTCTCACTTCTCTCTTCTCACCTCTCACTTCTCCCTATGGATAGCTTAACCAAAAAATACCTCGCCCATGTCGCCCATGTCGCTCCTGGCTCCAGCTTTGCCGGCAAGCAAGGCACAAGAAGTTAGGGGTGGGATGGGCGACATGGGTAGGCTGTTTTCTACTTGCACTATCCTACGCGCGCGTACGCGTAGACATCCTCTCCATGAGATTCCCAAGTCGTCGGGGCATCCACGGACTTTTCCCCTTGCGCCGTTTTTGACAATATCGTCAAAAGTTTAAAAGCTATGAGAAAAATCAGAAAGGCAGTCAGACAACATACAGTAGAACTGAGACAACTCAGGGAATCAGAAAGGCAAGAGACTCTAAATGAAATTGCTCTTGAACGTGCTGCTGAAAGTGAATTACCAAACTGAAAGTAATTTACCTTTGGTTTGTAAAGTCTCTGAGCTTTACGGAAGAAGAGCTCGATTTCATCATCAACTACGACATCAAGTACCGTATGGGTGATGAGTTAGGGAGCCAAGAATAAAGATAATAATAAAAAAAAGACTATATTTTACGTCAAAATGATGGCAGAATGAAATAAATTGCTTATATTTGCAGCCTAAAACTTATATAACTATGGCACAGGTATCTATGACAGTGAGGTTGGACTCACAAGTGAAGCAACGCTTTGACGCACTTTGTAACGAGATTGGCATGAGTGCAAACACCGCTATGAATATCTTTGTAAGGAGAATGATTAGTTTTGGTGGCATTCCGTTTGAAGTAAGCATTAAAAAACCGGAAGATTTTATTCACGATGAGGGGGTAAAGGCGTTTCGAGAGATGAGAGCAATGGCAGAGGCAGGTCTGTTTCCCGACCTAACATTGGATGAAATTAACGAAGAGATAAGATTGGCACGTGAAGAAAGAGCAGAAAGAGAAAAGATTTCAGTATGATTTACGCAGTTGTTGACACCAATGTTCTTGTTTCTGCCTTGCTTTCACGTCATGCGGATGCATCAACGGTTAAAGTCGTTGAGGCTTTTCAGGAACGAAAGTTTAAGCTGTTGTTTAACAGGGAAATATTCAATGAGTATTACGATGTCCTTCTTCGTCCAAGATTGAAACTACCCGAAGAAAAGGTCCAGAAACTTATATCCCAAATTGGATCTGATGGCATAGCTTCGAATAGGCTGCACTCTGACGAGCATTTCCCAGACCCCAAGGACGTGGTATTCTACGAAGTAGCTATGTCGAAAGAGGATGCCTATCTCGTGACGGGCAACAAGAAGCATTTCCCCCAAAAACCGATTGTGGTAACACCGGCAGAAATGGTGGAGATATTGAAAGAACAAGGACTGTTGTAAATGGACTGTCTTGGAAACCGCGACCTGCTCAACCTGCCTAAAACGGCATTCTTGGCATCAAGCACTATACCAACGGATATGGTGTTGAGATGCTATGACTAGGCAACGCAAATGGCGAAAGAAGAACAATGCATTATCAGCGGTTTCAGTTCTCATTTGGAGAAAGAGGTGTTGCATTTCCTGATGAAGGGCAGGTGTCCCATCATCCTTGTGTTGGCTTTTAATTGAATAAATGGTTTAATTCTTCTTTTTTTACTAAAGAGGTGGCGAATTTCCTTTGTTGTTTTCGAATAGTCCCTCAGAAACCAATTTGGTGACTCCTCTGCTAATATGACGCAAAGATAAGAAAAAAAATTTAATTGTTTGGAGGTTTTATGAAAAAGAGTTACCTTTGCAGGCGATTATGGAGAAAGTGAACTTAGCCATTTTTGTGTCAGGCAGTGGCTCGAACTGCGAGAATTTAATTAAGTACTTTGCTGACAGCAACTCAGTGAACTGTGCCCTTGTGGTGAGTAACAAACCTGATGCCTACGCGCTGGTGCGTGCCAAGAACCTGGGTGTGCCGTCGGCCGTCGTCAGCAAGGCCGAGTTGAACGATGCCGACGTGATGATGCCGCTGCTCCGCCAGTACGACATCCGATTCATCGTGTTGGCAGGCTTCCTGCCTCTCATTCCCAACTTCCTCATCGACGCCTTCCCCCGTCGCATGGTCAACCTCCACCCGGCCCTGTTGCCGAAGTACGGTGGCAAGGGCATGTGGGGTCATCATGTCCACGAGGCTGTCAAGGCCGCCGGCGAGACAGAGACGGGCATGACCGTCCATTGGGTGACGCCTGTCTGCGACGGCGGTGATATCATCGCACAATATAAGGTGGCGCTGTCGCCTGACGACACCGCCGATGATATTGCCGAGAAGGAACACGAGTTAGAGATGAAGTATTTCCCTCAGGTCGTCGAGCAGGTTATCTCCCTTCTATAAACCCGTCCATGATGGCGGTCGGGGCTCCCTTGCTGTCGAACGCCCCCAGCTTATAGTGCCCGGGCCGACATTGAGGCTCCCAGTAGAAGACGCCGCGGCAACGGCCGTTGGTCTCGTTGCGGGCTTCACGGATGACACGTGCCAGCAGACGCCGTCCCTCCTCCATCGTCTCCGGATGCCGTTCGTCTACCTCGTAGCCTGTCTCTACGATCATCACATCGCATCCGTACTTCTCGCTGACGTGGCGGATGTTTCTGATGCAGTCGGTGATGATGTCGTCGGCTTTCAGTTCTTGATGGTTTCTACGAGCCCAGTAGGGATATAGCGACATGCCTACCATGTCGAACTTCCCACCGTATTTTACGAGGATGTCGAGGTTATAGTCATAGAGCGCCTGAATATGTCCGCGGTCCAGGTGTACGATGACGAGGGCATCGGGGAACACCTCCTTGACGGCATTGTAGCCCGTGCGGATGAATCCGGCATACTGCTGTGGTTCAGTCTTGATGTGGCCCATGCTGTGGGTGATGGTGGTGCGACCCAGTGAATCGGTAACTTCCCAGCCTTGCTCGTTGACGATGACATTCCACAAGAGTCCGTTGGAGGTCTCGTTGCCCACCTGCACCCATCGCGGTGTGATGCCGTTCTCCTTCAGTAGCGAGAGCACGTCGACGGTGTGGTCGTGCAGGTCTTGTCTCATCTCCTCAAACGAATGTCCCATCCAATCTTTTGGAATGAGCTGTTTGCCAGGGTCGGCCCACCAGTCGCTGTAGTGGAAGTCCACCATCAGGTCCATCCCCAGTGCTTTCACTCGCCTCGCCATTGCCAGCAGTTCATGCTTGTCGCAAGACCCGTTCCGCGGGTTCACCCAGACGCGCAGACGGATGGCCGACAGCTGGTAGTCGTTCTTCAGCAACTCCAGACAGTCGCGGTCTCGGCCTGTCGTGTCACGGAAAGTCTGCCCCCGTCGTTCCTGTTCTGTGAGACCACTGACGTCGGCGCCTTTCACGAAGTCTTTCGTCTGTGCCGCTGTGGTGAGCGCACAGCTCAGCAGCAATGCTGTAATGATGGTTTTTGTCACTCCTTAACTCCTTAACTTCTTAACTTCTTTAACTTCTTAACTTCAAATAATCCGCAAAGATCCGTGCCGCACTCTCCACCTTGGCCGCGCAGGGACGTGTCTTGTAGTATTCGGCGGTGCGGGCAGAAGCCACGTAGCTGTTGGGAGCCTTCGTGTAGCCTTTCAGACCGAGGATCTCGGCACAGATGAGGCTGCCGTTCTCTGCCTTCGACCTCGCCAGCAGGTCCTGTACCACCTTGTAGCAGGCCGACTTGCCTTCACGGTCGCTGCCCTCCGTCTGACCGCAGTCGAGGCCCACGAGCATAACGATGCCCGAGACGGCACCGCACATCATCCGCAGGCGTCCCACACCGCCGCCAAAGCCGGCGGCAATCTTCTTGGCCAGTGTATCGTCCATTCCGTAGAGGTCGGCAAACGCCGCCACCACACTCTGGCAGCAGCCGTAGCCCTGCATAAAATTGTCGACAGCGCGGGCTACCCGCTCTTCCAATTCTTCGTTTGTCATCATCGCTTCATCAGGCTGCTGCAGCCGATAATTGTGCACTTAGATCATTCAGTGCGGCCTTGAATTGGGCAATCTCCTTCATGTTGAAGAACATCTTCTTTCCGTTTACCACATTTCCATTCAGCCGTTGGTAGAGCCATGCGCTGGACTTGTCGAAATAATTCTTAGCGATATACTTGAGAGACAATGCCTCCGACAAGCCTTCCACCCGCTGCCTAAGAAGTTCCGTCTCTTCCTCGGCCTTCATCTCTGCCACGTCGTCATAGACGTTATTTATCGTTTCCATCACAGCCTGACGGAATTTCTCTTTCTGTTCGGCGTCCATTGCCTTGTAGCGTGCGTCGTTCTCGGCAGCCAATACGATGCGTTCTTCGTCAGTGGCATTTATCCATCTGTCAAAGTCGGCTCTCAGTTGCTCGTTTGCCATCAGTTCCTGTACGTCTTTCATAACAATAACTATTATGTCCTCTTTGGGAGAGGACGGGTTACTATTTCTTTTTCAGTTCTCTGTCTATCTCGTTAATCTTGCAAAGCAATTCGTCTATCAGATCTGGAGGAAAATCAACCCCGTAGGTTTCGAGCATTTTCATCAATTGTCTGCGTTGCTCCTTTTTGAATTCTTTTTCGTCCATTTTGCTGAATTGTAACGTTGTACATCTTGTTTGTCTAAGATGCTGCAAAGATAATAATACTTTTCGTAATTTCCAAATAATATTTCTATTATTTTTCTTGTAGCTCACATTTCCTAACCTGTTGGATGAATTAGATGAATTAAATTTGTAAAATATTTATGCTTAAAAAGTTGCACATATCGTTGATTTTTAGCAACTTATTGATGTCTAAGCAACTAAGTACTATTATCGTAGATATGCGCAACTTCGTCACAAAGTTCGGAAAAATTCTTGAAATCTGCAAGAAATTTGCAGGAAATCAAGTAAACGAGAAGGGAAATGTCCCTCGCCGTGGTGTCGTTCCCACCTTCTCCGATTTGGAGGTGGTGGCACTTTCCATCACAGCAGAGGCATTGAGTATTGACAGTGAGAACTACCTCTTCAAGAGGTTGAACACGGAATGTCCTGGAGCCATTCCTGAATATCAGGGGTCAACGTATGCCGATTTCGTTCCCGTGATTAATCCTGTGACCCTGACTGCCGGCGATAAGACCAAGCTCTTTGTCATTCCAAACGATTTGCTGACATACCCCGTTAAAGACAGTACGATAAAAGGTTTCCGCGGCTATTTCCAGTTGAAAGGCAGTGCCGCCGCAACAGAGGCTCGCTCGTTTAGCATCGACTTTGGTGGCGAAGCAACGAGGTTGAGCGGCGTACTCGTGAATAGTGAAGGTATCAGTCCCACGGTAGAGAGAGTGGAAATACAAGAAAACTCTCCGCTGCTCATTACTAGTATCTCATCGGATAACGGCAGTGGCGGCGATCTTGGCCTTGGATACGATGATAATGGCGGTGACGCAGATGAAGCCTTAGGCCGTATGCTTTTTGGCGATTGGAATTTCTAACAGACCATAAAATGGAAAGAGGACTTTTCCAGCGAAAAGTCCTTCTTTTTCTTCAGTACGAGCGGCCGTGACGTTTTTACGAGCGGCTTATATTTTTTTACGAGCGGCCGTTACGTTTACATACCTCGTACCTCGCACCTCGTATCTCGAATATAGACACCTCGTATCTCGAAACTGTCTCACTTTGTCTGTGATTCTCATTTTGTCTGGTCTATATATATGGTTGTCATAACGGGAAAATACCCCACACTCCCCACACTCGTCACACCCACGCTATGTGTGGGAAGTGTGACGAGTGTGGGATGTTTTCCGCTTTCCTACCCATATTACGCGCGCGTGAGTGTGTCACTTTCGACTTTACAGTTCAAAAATATGCTGAAATGCTTGCACTTCCGCTTTTTTTTTGTAATTTTGCATTCTATGAGAAAGGTATATAAAGCACATATTCTCTTTACGAAAGAGAAAGACAGGTTTGAGGTGTTCGAGAACGGCTATATCGCTGTGGAAGATGGTCGTGTGATAGGTGTCTCTAACGACCTGTCGGAACTGGATTGCGAGGGTGCAGAGGTGACTGATTTCGGCAACAGTCTGCTCATCCCGGCGATGAACGATATGCACGTTCACGCGCCGCAGGTACATAATCAGGGTGTGGCCATGGACTTGGAACTGCTGCCGTGGCTGCAGCAGTACACCTTCCCCGAGGAGGCGAAATATGCCGACGTGCGTTACGCCGAGCGAATGTACCGCCGCTTCCTGCATACCCAGTGGCTGTTTGGTACGATGCGTAGTGTCGTCTTCGGCACCGTTCATACCGACAGCACGCGCGTGCTGATGAAGCTGTATCAGGAGGCCGGCATGGGGGCGTTGGTCGGCAAGGTGGCCATGAACCGCAACTGTCCCGAGGCACTCTGCGAAGATGTCGCCGCCGCCGTTGCTGGCAACGAGCAACTCATCGCCGAGTTCGGCGATGATAAATTGGTGCGTCCCATCATCACGCCGCGCTTCGTGCCGTCGTGTACGCCGGAGTTGTTGAAGGCCTGCGGTGAACTGGCAGCCAAATACCACTTGCCCGTACAGTCGCACCTGTCGGAGAACGTCTCTGAGATAGCCTGGGTGGCAGAGTTGGAGCCTGATAGCGAGAGCTATGGTGATGCCTACAACCGCTACGGACTCTTCGGGCAGACGCCCACCATCATGGCTCACTGTGTGTGGACGAGGGGCAATGAACTGGAACTGATGAAGCGTAATCATGTGATGGTGGCCCATTGTCCCACGTCGAACTTCAATCTGTCGTCTGGCATGGCACCTATCCGCACCCTTCTGGATGAGGGTGTTCGCATCGGTTTAGGCAGCGACATCAGCGGCGGTCACGACCTCAATATGTTCCGTATGTTGGTGTATGCCATTCAGGTCAGCAAGATGCACTACCAGCAGAATCACGACAAAGCGTTCCTCACGTTGCCCGAGATTTTCTGGATTGCCACCAAGTCGGCAGGCAGCTTCTTTGGTAAGGTTGGCAGCTTCGAACCCGGCTACGACTTCGACGCGCTGGTCATCGACGATTCTGTGCTCTATCCTGATGAATACTCACTACTGCACCGCTTGGAGCGATTCATCTACGTGGGCGACGACCGCCAGATAACACACCGCTTCTGTCGCGGTCAGGAAATCAAGGAGCCAGTATGAAACGACTACTGCTGATACTCATCACCATCTCATGTCTGCTGCCTGCCCGGTCGCAATCCAACGACGTACATGTTAAACATTTTGGCGAGGCCGACGGCTTCAGTCACGACATTGTATCGTTTGCCATACAAGACGGCTACGGATACGTGTGGATAGGCACATGGAACGGACTCTGCCGTTACGACGGATACCAATTCAAGAACTACCGCATGAGGCCCGGCGACAGAAGTCCGTTGCGCACCAACCGCATTACCAGCATTCGCGAACTGCCTGATCACAATCTGGAGTGTACCACTACAGACAGCATGACCTTCGTGTTTAACCGACAGTCAGAACGCTTTGAGAAGTCAAGCGGCGACTATAGTCGTCATCCGCGCCCCTTCAAACCCGATGCCGTAACAGAAGCCAAGGTGAAGAGCCTCCCAGAATTTGCCGACGTTTATTCATGTGTCATGCTGGTTGACCGTCAGGGAGGCATCTGGGTTGACACACACAGCGGACTATACCGCATCTGGTTTGGCAGCAAGCCTCTTCGCCCCGTGAAGTCGGCAGATGTGGCAGAACAGGAGGTACACGGACTGTATGCCGACAAGAAAAGTCGCATTTGGGTTGCCGACAAGAACGGCTACCTGCGTGTGGGCGACTCGTATCTCACGGCAGACGGCAGATTGTCAGACACTCCAGCCATATTCGGACATAAAGTTTATTGCATTTTCGAAGACTCGCAAGGCAACATCTGGCTGGGAGCAAAACCCGATGGACTGACGCGCCTGAAACCCAAGACTGACGGCAGCAGCTATGCCGTGAAGCATTTCGTGCATGACGATGCAAACCCCTACAGCCTCAACTGCAACAGCATCTACGATATAGCAGAAGACAAGCAGGGCAGGCTGTGGATAGCCACCTACAACGGCGGACTGAACATGTATGACCTGCATGCTCAGCGCGATATCTTCATACACCGCGGCAACAAGCTGAAAGGATGGCCTTCTGACGAGAACAGCAACAAGGCTCGCTGCATATACATCACACCACAACAGGTGCTTGTAGTAGGTACGCAGTACGGACTATACACTTGCAAGCTGGACAAAGAGCCAGAGAAGATGGTATTCCGCCATCACTACCGGCATGCCGACGATGCCACATCGCTCAGCAACAACGGAGTGCTCGACTTAGAGCCTACCGATGCCAATACTGTGGCCATAGCCACCAGTGGTGGAGGAATATGCCTGGCAGATGAGCAAGACCTGGACGACGACAATACCCGATTCACCACATTCACTACCGACCAAGGACTGCCCTCAGACATGTGTCATAGTCTGCTTAACGTTCCTGGCGATGCACTCTATGTGGTGTCGCAGGCATCCATTTGCCGCATCTCACTGCGCGACACTATCTTCACCAATTATATCAGAGGGACACTGGGCGATGACTTCAAACTACTCGACACTAAGCCTGTGGCCAATGCCGAAGGACATCTGTTGTTTGGCACCACGCAGGGAGTGCTCAACGTAAGCAGTAAGGACCTGCAGAAGAGTACCTATAAGCCACCCATTGTCTTCGAAGGACCTGAAAGCATCAGTCTGTCGCCAGATGAGCGCACGCTCACTATCCGCTTCGCAGCACTCGACTACAACTGCAACGTGCCCATCACCTATGCCTATCGCATAGAAGGCATGAACGACCACTGGACATACATCACAGACAACCACATCACACTGCCCGACATTCCTGCAGGCACCTTTAAACTGCACCTGCGCTCTACTAACGGCGACGGAGTATGGACAGACAACGAGCGCACACTGACCATCCACAGAAAAGCCGCCTTCCACGAGACGCCGTGGGCATGGATGCTCTACGGTCTGCTGCTGACGTTGTTGGTCATCGGCATCTATCGCGTCGTGCGTTACATCCGCCGGTTGCAAAACGAAATCAAGGACATCCGCCTGACCAGCAACCAGCGCATAGAGGTGATGAGCGAGCGAATCAGGGAACTGCTCTCCATCAGCGAGTCGTTGGAAAAGGTGGAACCCGTCGAAGTGATAGAAAACGAGGAGGACCGCTTGTTTGCTGAGCGTGTGAAAGCATTTGTAAATGAACACCTAAGCGACTCTGACCTCTCGGTAAAGGATATCGCAGAGGCCATGGCCATTAGCCGTACGCTGCTATTTGCTCGCATGAAGAGCGTCTTCAACACGTCGCCCAACAACTACCTGCTGAACCAGCGCATCGAACGGGCAAAAGAACTGCTGCGGCAGCCTGACGTCTATGTTGCAGACGTAGCCTACCGCAGCGGATTCTCTGATCCCAAATACTTCAGCAAGTGCTTCAAGAAACTCACAGGCATGACACCTACCGAGTTCCAGAAGTCTTGAGAGGAGGGGAGTTACCTGACAATCATTTTTCTACCTTTCAATAAGTAGATGCCGCGCTGCAGCTGGCCGTCGGCCATCTTGCGGCCCTGCAGGTCATAGACCTGAGTCTCACCGAAAGGGACCTGAATGATCTTTTCGGCCTGAATGCCAGTCGTCATGGCTTCCGTCACTTCAAAATTGGTGCTCTCACCTAAGCTGCCATACTCATTGACAGAGCGGAGGGTGTAAGTACCTGCCTCGGCAATAGCATACGCAGCATCCTTGGTCATTCCCACCACGTTGCCTTCAGCATCCATCACCAGATAGCAGATGGCGTATGGGACAGCTTTCCAAGTCAGTTTTCCGTTGGCATAGACAACCTCAGCCGGTGCTTCTACAGGCTCAAAGAACTTGCGCG
>JAFUTI010000019.1 GCA_017471465.1 Prevotella sp.
AAAGCGGGCATCAATAAAACTTCATACGAGCACGTCGTTAAAGAGAGAGACGAAGCACAAGAAGCGGCAAAGCGTATGCCTGAGACAGAGAGAATGCTCGAATTTGCCTGGCCAGGTGTTACCAAGGCGAAGAACATCCTCGTCGATCCAACTCTTGACAAGAACTACATGACCAATGAACAGAAGAAAGATATTCTGAACACGCTCAGGAAAGACCCGAAGAATCGACTGGATGATATTAAGAATCTGCTCAGCTATGCCTGTTCGTTCCGGGATATTCCTATCGTCACCAGAGCCGAAGCCATTGAGCTGGCCACAGAAAGCATCATCAAACACATAGCTGAACAAGGGTACGACCTCATAAAGGAGGCTGCGCCCATGGTAGGTTCTGTCGCTCAGGAATTGGAAATGACCGTTGCCGATGCAGCATCAAGAGCCGCGTCTGCAGCAGTGTGTCTCATCTTTGGCTATCTTGACGGGGCCACGACAGTATCAACTGGCTGTGGTGGCGGAGGAGAAAGCAACGAACTTCCCAAAAAGAAGGACGACGAGGATGAAAAGAAGTACTGGGCAAGATGTTTAAGCACGGCTATCGGTATGATGAAGCCGAAGCGGAGGTCGCAGGGTATAAAATTCCATTAGGCATAGCTATACTTGGCTCGTCGCTGCCGCAAGAGGCGAATGCGAGGGTGGCTATTAGGAGGAAGAGATTTTTTGCTTTGTTCATCCAGTGATTAACTGTTTTCAGAAACTTGCTTCTGCATCGCCTCGCTGGAAATTCGCCCAACCGTCTTCGTCCTTGGCATAATAGCCTTGGAAACGGAGCGTAGTCTCGTCGGCATAGTCGAATGTGGCAACGTAGGAGTAGGCCATGTATTTTCGCTCTTCGTCGTACTTTGCTTCCAGTTGCAGACAGTTTCGTTTCGTGCTGCCTTCGCCCTCTGGGTTCCAGTATCTTAGCTGCCATGTTCCTGTAAATGTGCCGTTCATCGGGCCTTCCTCATCTCCCCAGCCTGTGGGCTGACCTGCATTCTGCCAATCTGTGTATTGCTCCTTGCCGTCGATAGTGACCAACTCGCGGCACTGCCATTTGCGAAAGCCAGTAAACGTTCCATCATCCTTGAAGGTCAGCCGCTCGAAATACCGATGCCGCTCTCCGATTTTCTCATAGTGCCATGTGCCGACCATCAGCGGTGCATACTTTTCGTTCAGTTGCACGGTCTTTTCGTGAGCCTCCGGGTCGGTATATCTTGGTTCGTCGCTGCCGCAAGAGGCGAGGGAGAAAGCAGCAAGCATCATAAAAGCAATTCTCCAGAGTTTCTGCTGATTCATTTTTTTTCTTCGTTTGAGGGTTCTACATATTGTTTCTTATCTTCTTAAATCGTGCAAATTCTTCGTTATAATCTTTTGACAATTCATAAATGAGCAAGTCATAAACATTTCCATCCTTTATGACGGCATTTGGTATAGCACTTTTATACTTGAAGCCATTCTTCAGTAGCACTCTTATTGAAGCTATGTTTGGTTGAAAGACATTAGCCGTTATCTGTTCAAGTGACAAGACCTTGAATGCAATGGGGCATATCTGTTTGACTGCTTCTGTGCCTATCCCTTTGTTTGAATAGTCATTATGGAGCATATAACCGATTTCTGCATCATCATCTTTCTTCTCAATCGATATGCTGCCTATTAGTTTTCTATCATATACAATAGCTCGATATATACCAGTAACTGCTTCATTCTCAGAAACCGTCTTCAGCCATTCTTCCGCATCCTTTTCTGTATAAGGATTGGGCAGACGGTCTGAAAGGAAACGCCTGTCAACAGCATTGCACAGGCTTGTCAGTTCCATTGCGTCTGCTTGCGTCCAATGTCTTAGTTCCAATTTCAGATGTTTCATTTTACAATAATTTTGTCATTCCGAGCCACAAAGTTACGGAAAAGGGAGGAGAAAGTGTGCGGAGAGGACGGAAAAGTGGGGGACGAGGGTGAAAGTCTGAACAAATGTTCAGGGGTTGGGGCGATTTTGTTTATTAGAGCTGGTGGTTGCGATGTTTACAGGCTCGTGGGTCAGCTGCGGTGCGCTGGTAGTTGAGCGCTCGTTTGTTCCGTGCTGCCTCTTGATATAGCAGTTCATTCATCCCTTTGATGCTTTCTGCTTCGCAGGCCCACTGCATGGCAATCTCTACAGGCGGCTTGCTGCCCTCTGGCAACAGGCACACGCCTTGATAGCAGACACCGACGAGCGACTGGCGTATGGCTGTCTGAAACAGTCGTCGCCATCCGTCGGCATCCACCTCAACAGGAAACTCCTGCGTCAGCCCTAATGACAGGCGCAGGAGTTTGTAGAATTGTTGCTCTTCTTGATGTTTCATGAATAATCATTGCAGTTTTCAATCGCCCTCGCCGTCCCACCAGGGGACATTGCGCTGTGGCTCGGGGTCGCTGGTTTGTAGCAGATGGGTGTGGTGTTGCAGTTCCACTACTCTGAATGATGGCTTCATATATTTCTTTTTCATTGCTGTGATCTCCTTACCTGATTACAATCTTACGTCCATTGTTAATATAGATGCCCTTGGTGCTGGGCTTGCTGCTCAGGCGCACACCGTCGAGGGTGTACCATGCCTCGCCGTCGAATGATATTTCGCCCGTCTTGGTGTCGAGGGTGCCGATAGCGGTAGTCTCGCCGCTGCGGCTGACGAGGCGCACGGTGATGGTGGCGGGCAGGTCGTCGGTGGCGGCTGCGCGGGTCAAGCCGCGTGCAGGGGCCGGGGCCTCCGTGCCGACATACGACAGATAGCAGCGCATGGGCTTGATGAAGGCACCTATAGTGAAGCGGACGAACTGCCCAGCCTCTACTGCCTCACCTCCAACAGCTTCGCCACTTTTGGCTGCAAAGCCGTAGTCATTGCTGGCAACAGCCCAACTCTTCCCTTTGTACGAGCCGTGGAAATTCCAGGCTGCATCGGTCGTGGCGCCGCCATAGAGACCATCGTTAGCCGTCGTGGGCAGCAGCGTCACGACTCCGCCCGTCATGCTCGAGATGTTCGGGAACTTCATCTTCGCGTCGCTCGGCATGAACAGATACGGCGTGTTGGCCGTCAGCGATGTCGCGTTATTAGAACCCTCTTCGCCTGGCTCTACCATCGTGCATACCCATATATGCTGGTTATAGTCGTACACCACTTCCTTGAAGCCGTAGAACTTGCCGCCCTCGCTGCCGTCGCTGCCGTCGCAGATATAGCTGAACGGCAGTATCACCGTTGCGGCCTGTGCTGCGGTGAACGGGCGGTTGTAGGTCACGCTCTTGATATTGCCTACCTCCTCCGTGATGTTCACACCCACGAGGTTGTTGCCCGTGCCGTTGATGGTCACGTCGGCCCTCTCATTCCAGTCATCGTAGCGGTATTCAACCACCGCGTCACCGTATTTTGGCGTGTAGTAGTTGCCGTCGTAAAGGAAGCCGTTCTCGTAGCCCTTCACTATTCCGTGGTCGGTGGTCGCATTGCCGAGGTTGGCGGGCGCGACGGTCGCCGTAGCTGCGGGGCGGCCCTGCCTGTTGCCGAGGATGCTGGTGTAGTAGCAGTTCGTCATGTTGTAGGTCAGGGTCGGCTCACTGTTTGGATAGACGAACGTGAAGCAGTTGTCGCCCAGCGCGTATTTGCCCGTGCCGTATGCGGCGGGAGCGGATAGGCAGTCGGTGAACGTGATGGTCCCGTTATTTCCATAGTCCCATCCTATGAATCCGCGGCAGGAGGTGGTCACGCCAGCCTGGTCCGGGTTGTAAATCAGTCCGTCATAGACGCAGCCCGTGACGGTGCAGGTGGCATTAGTGCCATTCCACTGGGCAATGACACCGCCGTGAGAGGCGCCACCGCTGAAGGTAGTGCTGATTTCAGTGCTCACGCGGCAGTTATTGATGGTGATATTGCCCTCGGCATGGCCCACCAGACCGCCCAAGCTCTCGTATGTGCCGCCCGTGATGGTGCCATCGACGTGGAGGTTGCTGATGGTGGCGCCGTTGATGTAGTGGAATGGAGCGCTGAGGTGCTCGGCGGCAGTGCGGTTGAAGGTCAGCGTGTAGTTCTGCCCGTCAAACGTACCCTTGAACGGGTGACCGCTCTTGCCTGCCATCTCCGATGAACTGACATTTCCAGCGAGTTTCACAACCTTGCCGCTGAAGCCATAGGGAGCCAAGTCGTAGTTCGTGGCAAAGCAGAACCAGCCCCAGCCGTTGGCGGTCTTGATGGTGTAGGTGTCGCCGTTCTGCTCGAAGTTGCTGGCATCGGGTGCTGAGAACGTTGCACCGATGTTGACTCCCTCAGCGGGCATGGTGAACGTGTAGATGTTGGAACCTGTCGGGGTCAACGTGATGTCACTGCCAGAGGTTGCGCCCGTCGCGGTCACTCCTGTCAATGTCTCGCCAAACTTCGACGTGAAGGTGAGGGTGACCGTCTCGCCGTCAATGGCATAATTGCCATCCTTGTCGGTAGTGAACTGCGGATAGTTGATGTTGATGCCGCTAAAAGTTCCAACGCGGAAACTCGTTGTCAGCGTATAGGGATAATTATCTGCATTGATGGTGACACTGGCAGTGTAGGCTCCTACGTCATGGGGCGATGAGGTGCCGAGGTTTGCGCTGGTCGTATTGTTCATGTAGGTGATGTCGCCAACCGTGGCTCCTGTTTCCGTTGTAAAACCCGAAATGTTCGACAGCGTGACAGGGTGAGACACATTTGGCGCGTAGGTGGCGTTAGTCGGCGGAGTAAGCGTTGTCGAAATCTGATAGTTGGAACTTGCAAGACCACATTTCATTCCGTCGTCGTTGGCGCAGGTGGCAGTCAGCGTGTTGCCCTCTGCATTCTTGCTGAATGTGAAGTTGTGCCTGTGCGTTTCCGTGGCCTCCGTCGGCTCGTAAGTAATGGTGATGGAGCCTTTGGAGAAGAAACCGCCGCCATTCGGGCAAAACAACTTAATTTCGAGGTAGTCGCCCTCGTTGTCAAGTTGGATATCGCCGTTGGTGAATGAGATAGACCTCCATGGATTGTTACCAGTCATTGTTTCCGAAACGGAGTTGGTCCATGTGCCGTCTTTTCCAATCTTCATGTAACCATTGGCGGTTCCTGTATATGCGCTTGAGAAAACGATGCTCTTCACTTTTCCGCTGATATGCGGATAGAATCTGACTGTACCCTCTTTGTTAATAAATTGAGGAATAAAATTTACAATACCGTCGCCATCCTTTCTAACAGTTTCATTGCCCTCGGCACTGAAGAGAAGTTCACCATTGTAAGTCAGTTGCCCTGTGTTGCCATTCTGAATGTTGGAATTGGTAAAGGATTTGGCAGACAGAAGGAGCTTAGGGACAGCCCTGCCGCTGCTGACCTTCCAAGCGCTGCCAAGAGCAGCAACAAGTTGTGCGGCCGTCTTTGAACCGACTGCCGTACCTTGAGCGGCACCTAACGTTTGCGTATAATAACTGTTGGTGGGTGTTACGTCATTGCGCGAGAAAGTTGCGCATCCTCCGTCGTCAACGGCAACCTTACCGCTGGGGATGGTGGTGTTCGGCGCATAGAGGCAGTTGGAAATGCTGAGCGTACCATCTCTCCATCCAACAAAGCCGCCGCAATTGATTGTAGGATTATCGCTGGTAGTGGTCAGCTGTCCGTTAAACAGGCTGTTGATGATGGTGACCGTGCCGCTTGCCTTGCCAATGAAACCGCCATGTGTGCCGTCGCCGTTGATGGTGCTGTAGATTTCAACACTGGAAATACAGTTCAAAATCGTGTTCGTGCCACCCTTTGTCATTCCGATAAGACCAGCAGCATACTTTAGCGTAGAGGTGGTAACGATGCCCGTAACGGCCAGGAACTGGATGGTAGCTCCGTTGGTAAAACGGAAGGGCGCCACGCCATAATGAGCATCCTCATATCCATATTGGTTGCCACTGTTCAGCGTGACGTTCAACGTGTGACCGCCGCCGTCGAACGTGCCATTGAATGGATTGTCCCAGGTGCCCACCATCGTCGTAACGCTGATGTCGGCATTCAGTTTCACTGTCTGTCCGCTATAGGACGTTCCGTTGTTCACGTTGTTGGCGAACGTGTTCCAGTCCTCCGTCGAACTGATAAGATAAGGGTCGTCGGCAGTTCCGCTACCCGTGATTGCCGCCATCGTTGTCTGCGCCATCGTTAGCATCGCGGCAAGGGTGAGGATGAGATTGAATGTTCGTTTAATCCTGATCATACTTCTCATTTTGTTTCTTTTTTAATTGTTCTTGTATTATGGTTACTTTATAATTCTCTCATCAAAGTCTGGTTGGGAAAAGCACTATCGGTATGGGCATAAAGAAAGCGCAGACCCCGTCCCATACTCTCACACAGGCCTGCGACAGCCCCAAATGTACTATGGTTGAAGTCTGCGCTATGGTGCGCAGCTTCAATGTACATTTGGATTTGCTCATTAAATCTCGTTCGAGGTCGCAGTTCGTGTGAGAGATTGAGCAACAAAAAGATCTGCATCCCTTTCGAAATGCAGGTGCAAAGGTACGAACTTTCCATGAAAATTGGTCACGGAAGATGCTTTTTTTAGTCATTTTTACCGATTTAATCATATAATTCTGCATGAGAGGCACCGGATTCCAGAAAAACGGGCTGCAACGGGGGCGGTGAAAGTGCAGATTCCTGCAATCCGTCCCTGCCGCGCCCGTTTCCTGTCCGGATTCCTGCAATCCGACCTCACCTTGCGGCAAAGTAACCTCGGATTCCTGAAATCCGAGGTGGTTTGGGTCGATGAACTCAAAAATTCCTGAAATCCTAATCATAACATCCTATCTTCGGGTCGCTCCGCTCATGCCTCCGGCTCCACGGGCGTCACGTCGGGTTCGGGCTGCGGCTCGGGCTCGGGCGTCGGGTCGTCCTCGCCCTTGCCTTTCGGCAGATAGTACTCGCGGGCGTAGCGCTCGAAGCCCTTCAACTGGGTGTAGAGGGCGGTGAGGGCGTCGCTCGGCATGAGGTCCATCATGGCGATGATGGTGCGGTAGAGGTCGGCGATGGCCACGTCGGTCTGGCGGCGGGCGGTCTTCAGCTCACCCTTCACGAACTCGCCCTTGGTCTTGGCTCGCTCGCCCAGCAGATAGCGCACCTGCTGTGCGGCCTGCGCGGCCTTGACGTACCACTGCCAGGCACCTATCTGGGTCAGGAACTCCTGCTTCGTCTGCAGGTTCTGGCCCATCTGCAGGATCTTGTCCGCCTCGGCACCGTAGCCGTCGTTGACGCGGAACTTGAAGTCCTTGAACGTGCGCTGCACCACCAGTGCGTCCGTCTTCTGCGCCTCGCCGTCGGGCAGCGCGGCATAGCCGTCGTTGATGTAGCGGAAGGCGGTCATGTAGGCATCCTGCTGCTTGTCGGCGGCCTCCAGCTGCTTCACCACGGGGTCCACCTGCGACTTCTGCCACACGTCGTCCTCCTGCACGCGGGCCTGGTGTACGGCCTGTGCCTTCTGCAGGAACACCTGGTTCTCGGTCTCAAAGTTTCCGACGGCATCGTCAATCTGCTGTGTCGTGCCGTCGTGGTTGGCGTTGCTCAGCGCAGCCAGCCAGTTGGTAGGTAATGTCGGGTTCTCCATAATCCTTACTGTTTTTTGAAAGTTAGACATAAAGTGAATGGGTCACGAGGGGTATTTGAGCCACAAAGTTACAGAAAGTCCCACGAAAAAGCCCCCGACAAGACCGAAAAAAAGCTGTCGGGGGTGAAAGTCTGAACAAATGTTCAGGGGTTTTGTGAATATTTGGAAGAGAAGGGTTACGAAACGGCGGTTATTGCCAGTATTCCTAAAAAAATAACACCTGATAGTTTGACGGCTGTCAGGGACTACCAGGAATTAACGAAATCTCCTAATAAAAAAACACCCGACAGCTTGGAATCCAGAGGCTACCGGGAATGAACGCTGCAAAGATAGGCATTTATTTTGAATTATGCAAATAATTATGCTAAAAAAACAGACCCGACAGCTTGACGAATCAGAGGCTGCCGGGAATCAACGGTGCAAAGATAGGTTTTTATTTTGAATTATGCAAATATTTCGGGCATTTTTTTCATTTAACGCCCTAAATACACATGATTTTGCTGCATGCACTGCCCACATGATCCAGTCCGTACATCAATGAAGCCCCGTCTATGCCCATCCAATTGAATAACTTCATCATGCGGGCATACTGGTTAAGGGCGTAGGAGGTGTCGATGACTGCAGTGGGGCGGTCGAAACAGATCGGCTCGTGGTGGGCTATGCGGTTGCGCAGTTTGTTGATGTAGTCAAGTTCCTGGAATATGTATGAATTGTCGTACTGATGTTGTCTCGACGATACGGGCTTGTTGGGGAATATATGAAGGAGCGTCTGCCCCATCAGCGCATAGACAACGTTTGAAAACATGTATTTCCAAACGCCGAACTCCATTTCAGAAAGGAGTTTCGAGTGAGAATAGGCATTGCTACGCATAAGTTCATTATATGCTTTCTCAATAATCTTTCTGGTCTTGTCCACCCTGTGGTCGTAATACAACGCTCCGTTCGGTAATATTGCATCGCGCAGCCAGTCGCCACCGAGTCGGGTTTGCAGCTGGCGGTCGATGCGGTTGCGGAGCGTCACCTCGAAGCAGCTGACGAGGGTGAACATCTCTTGCGACAGCCGGAGGTTGGAGCGGTAGAGCATCATGGCACGGCGGGTGTCGCCATTGCAAGCCGAAACGTACTTGCCCATTCTGTCAGCAGAGAAAGCGTCCTCGAAGTACTGGAATTTCATATTGTATAAACATTTGTCATCGTATGAAAATAAAACGACCCGCCGATTTAAGCATTGTGAAGAGGCTTGGCGGGTTCTCGTGGGTGCAAAAATAGTGCTTTTTATTGAATCGGCCAAACTTTTTGATGGGAAATTGTTTTTTGAGCGTCGATTTTGTTACTTTTCTGAAAGTTAGACATAAAGTGAATGGGTCACGAATGATTGATGTTATTCGATTTTCTTATCCGACACGATGCGGACGAGTTCATAACGATACTTGCCAGAATCCTGTGGAGGATTGGCGAGCGTAGTGCGCTTCACTAACAGTTCGTACTCGTGACCGCGCTCATAAGTGAAGCCCGTGATTTCCATGAAACTGACACACTCCCAATTGGCTGCACCATTCTCCTTAATCAGCATACCTTCAACATAATTGTTGTCAGGAACATTCTGATAAGTTCCAGTTTCTGCTGACACATAGAGCGTCACCTGTTCCACTTTGTCTTCGTCGTCATCGTCGCTGCTGCAAGAGGCGAGGGAGAAGGCAGCAAGCATCATAAATGCGATTCTCCAGAGTTTCAATGTTTTCATTTTGCTAAGAATTTTAATTTTTTGAACTATTTCGTGTGGCAAAGTTACGAAAAGCCCCACGATAAAGCCCCCGACAAGACCGAAAAAATGCTGTCGGGGGTGAAAGTCTGAACAAATGTTCAGGGGTTTTGTAACAATTCGGGGGTTATCCGTTATTTTATTCATGATTGAAAACGGCTCTTTTCTTTTTGTGCCCTTTGTGTGTGGCATCAAGCATGAAACTGTCGGCACGGCTGATACCTGTGCGCTGATCCTCGAACACCTGCCAGTCGTCGATTTCCTTGAAGAGTCTGCCGAGGTGATCGTGATAGCGGTCTGGATAAACCATCGTATAGACAAACCAAAGTTTGCCCCGACTGACTAATCGCGAATAATAGCTATAGTCATCTATACGACTATCATTTTCGTACTGTGGGCCAGAGAGGATGAAGTAATCGCTGCCGAGTTTGCAGTCTGTCGCATGAAGCACCTGTGCCAGCGAGTCCATCCCGCTTTTGAGCGACTGGCCATAGTTGCGCAGGGCATAACATTCGAGCACGACAGTTGCCCACTCGTTATCATAACTGAATCGGACATGGCCTGTGTATTCATCGAGCGAGTCGGGCTGCACGGCGAAAAACGACGGGTATCTGACCGTGAAGCCCAAATCAGGGTCTTGGTATGTCAGCATCTCAGCAGTATTCAAACCTTGCCCAAACACGTCTCCATCTGTCCTTTCTGTGGTGAAAGGCCAGATGAAGTCGATGCTTGCCAGAATTACAAGGGTTGCGACGAATAGCAGAGCGCCCTTCTTCATTCAGAGTCGTTTCATTTCGTCGTTGGCGGCTCCCTCGCCCTTATACTTGCTCTTCTTGGGGTTGAAGATGTAGGAAACGGTGAGCATCAGGCGTCGGGTGTCGGCATCGGAGTCTTTGTAGAGGCTCACGTCCTTGACGTTCATCCACCAGCTTTGGTTGCGGGTGTGGAAGATGTCGTTGGCAGCAAGGGCTATCTGCAAGCGCTTCTGCATGAAGTAGCGGCGCACGGAGAGGTCGATGCCCCACTGTGAGCGCATTTCGTTGGTCATCGTGTGGCCACGTGTAGAGCCTGTTACGTCGAATGTCATCATCCAGTTCTTCGAGGGCGTGAAGATGTTCTTCAGCATGTAGCGGAAGATTGGCTTGTTGTACTTCTCGCCGTAGAGCGTGAGCCACTGCTGGTCGAAGCCAACGGTGAAGTTGGGCTTCCAGAACTTGACCACGGGGGCGTAAGACAGGTAGGCGTTCAGCGTGTTGATGTCGGCCTGACGGGGACTGAACACGAGCAGGGGCCTTGCATCGGAATAGTGTTCTTTGGTATAGACGTAGGTGTCGGCCAGATGGCTGTAGGTCAGTTCCAGCGTCAGGTCTTTCCAGCCGAACATGTAGTTCAGTTCGTCGGTCTTGCAGTCAGCCAGCGTGGGATTACCACCCTCCACCTCGTAGGGGCCGACATATAATAAGGAACTGCGCAACTGCTTGTAAGGTGGGCGGGTGATGGAGTGCGAATAGTCGAGAGCCATGAAGGTGGTCTCGTTGAAGTTGTACGAGAGCGAGAGTTTGGGCGACAGACTGTTGTCGGTGCGACTCACCTCATCGTCGCGGATGCCGTCGCGCTTGTAGTCGAACTTCACGTATTCGTAGCGCAAACCCAACTGGAGCGACAGGGCATTCCAGTCCTTCTGCCATGTGGCGAACGCTGCGCAATCGGTCTGGCGGCTCTCGTTCTCGGTCGATGGAATATAAGTGCCGACGGCAACGTTCTGCATCGTGTACTGCTGATGGTTGTAGGTATAACTGTCCTCAGTGCCGACGTTCAGTTTACCCGTGGCAAAGGGAAACTCGTAGTAAAGTTTGCCCGCCCAGAGGTCGGAGGTCATGCCCGTCTGCGAGGGAACAATCTCGCTGGTTGTGGGCGAAACGGTCTGCGTCAGGTTGTCGTCGGTGTACCATGTGTGGATGTAGTTGCCGTCGAAGTGCAGGTGCGCCTCGTTTTCGAACGTGTTGTCATAGTAGGCCGATGCCAAATGCTTCTCCTGCTTGGAATCGATGTCGATGAGTTTGCCGATGCTCTGTTCTTTGATGCCCAGCACGTCGTCATCCTCCGTGCCGCGGCTTTTGAAGTGAGTAGGCTGGTTGGTGTACTGGTAGTAGGCACCGAGCGACTGCCCGCCTCTGTTCCAGTTGAAGCCTCCCTTTGCGGTCGTGGCCTCAGACTTGTTGCGCTTCGTAGCCGTGTTTACAAGCTGGTTTTGCTGACCGTTGAAAAGGAAGTCGGTAGTGCTCACGTCATAGTTCTTGCGTCCGCCGTTGTTATACATCACTTGTCCGAACACCTGCCAGTTCGTCCAGTTGTAGCTCAGGTCGGCCATCGCCATTTCCTCCCAGATGCGCTTGGCCGAGGTCTGTGAGGTCAGTTTTCCGCTCAGTCCCTTGATGAACGGCTGGCGTGTCTGTATCTTGATGACGGCCTTCACGTCCGAAGCGTATTCCGCGCCTGGCGAAGTGATAATCTGGATGTTCTTTATGTTCTCGCTACGGAGCATCTGTAGTTCCGACTCGTCGCGCACGGGGCGATTGTCAATGAACACTGCGGGCTTGCCCTTTCCGACGATGCTGATTTCGTCGCCGTCCATATTGATGAATGGCAGACGCGACAGTACATCATTGGCTGTGCCCAGATTGGCTAGTTCCGTGTTAGCCACCTGTGCAACGAGCGTATTGCCCTTCATCCTGACGATGTGGCGGTGTCCCGTCACGGAGATTTCGCTGAGCATCTTATCCCATGCCACGGAATCGTTCTCCGCTGTAGTCTCATTCTGTGCCTGTGTTATTGTGGTCATCAGGCAAACCATTGAAAATAGAATTAGTCTTTTCATTTCTTTTGTTATTTTTTGGTTGCTATCAGTATATACACACTTCAAGGCAAACCGTTCACGATTTTGGCTGCAAAATTGCAAAAAACGTTTCTGACAATCGAAAATTCTTCCTGACATTTGTCTGACATTTACATTTTATAAGGGGGCAGCGTCGGCGTGAGGCCGACAACTGCCCAATGAAACGAGAGAGATTTTATAGTCGGTTCTTCTCGTCATTACCAGCACCCGTACCCTTGTACTTACTCTTAGTAGCGTTGAAGTTATACGTGAGGGATGCGCCGATGTACTGCGTATAGACATAGGCATCCTTGCCCATCGTGGTGACGGGATAGTAGCCCGTCCAGCGTTCACGGAGATTTCGGAAGATGTCGTTGGCAAAGAGGGCTGCGGTGAGATTGCCGTCGAGGAAAGTCTTCTGTACTCGGGCGTTGATGTTAAACTCATGGGCATAGTGGTTAAAGCCGTAGTCGTGGCTGGTGGAATAATGCAGATAGAGCATAGCCTTTGTTGTCTTGTCGATAGTAAACCAGTTGCGGAAGTTTATCTGCCATTCAGGTTCGTTGCGTTTTGTGGCGAGGCCGTATGCCTGGGCGTCGAAGTTCTGCTGCCAATAGCTCAATGTCAGCGTGGGACTGTAGAAACCGAACTTGGGCGAGGCTGTCAGAGAGGCGTTGTAACTCTCAAACTTGTCAAAGTTGCGGTTGGTCCAGATGGTGATCTCCGTTCCCTCCTGATACAGACTGCCAAAGTTCAAACGCATGTCCTTATTGTGGCTGTAGCCTGCCGCGAAGTTCAGCCACGAGTAGGTGACATTAAGGTCGAGGTTCTGCTTGATGGTAGGACGCAACAAAGGATTTCCACCCTCGTACTCATAGCGATTGTCATA
>JAFUTI010000045.1 GCA_017471465.1 Prevotella sp.
ACCCGTGATGACCAGATAGGGCTTTGTCATCTCGCGCATGATATTCACTACGTTATATTTCACCAGTTCCAACTGGCTCCATGCCACTACCTGGTTCGACCAGCGGGGATGCGTGCCGCGCGACGAGTAGTAGTAGGCCGCCCCCTCGTCGAACGCACGGGGCATGAAGTTCAGGTGCATCAAGCCACCCTTGCCCTGCTCATACGCTTCCTTTGCCGCCCGCACCTCGTCTTCTGGACGGAAGAATCCGGCCATGGCCGACTGCGAGATGTCGGCGATGGCGGGCACGATGGCCGTGATGGCCTTCAGCCGAGGCTCCTTGACGCCAGCCACCGACATATACGAGCCGGAGCCACAGATGCCCAGTCCGCCGATGCGCTCCTTGTCCACGTAGGGCAGGCTGGCGAGGAAATCCACCGCCCCCTCAATGTCGCTCTCCTTCACGTCGGGCAGTTCCTGCTGGCGCGGCATGCCCTCGCTCTCGCCGAAGTACGTGCCGTCGAACACCAGCGTCACGAAGCCCGCCGCCGTCAGTCGCTCGGCATACACCGACTGCGCCTGTTCCTTCACCGACAGCATCGGCCCCGTCACCACCACGGCGGGATAGTTCTCACTCAGGTTAAATCCCTCAGGCAAGCGCAGCAGTCCTGCCATGCGCGTACCCAACTGCTTGTTTACGAATACTACTTTTTGCGTGTCCATAATCTTCTTTTTACTTTTTTGTTTACGGCTGCAAAGTTACACAAAAATCCCCGAACCTCTTTGATAAAAAGTTCGGGGATTCTTTCACTTTTTGCCGAAAAGCCGATTAAGCGAGAGAAGCGAAAGGTCGTCATCATTCATCCTCATGCGGATTTTGCTTATTTAATAGAAAGGGCTGCAGTACCTCATTCCTGTTTCGTGGCATTCCTGTAAGCAGCAGTTGGCAGCGGTGCGGATAAATTGGAATTTACTTATATCTTAAATGGTACTTATTCCCAATTTCTTAGGAAGTTTTTTAACTACCAAATTATATGACGTGCGAATTTGCTCTTTCACGAAATCATCGTCCAACAAATTCAGATACAGCTCGCTCCAGTTCTTCTTGTTCATGTGGATGGCTGGACCTACACCTTCGTATCGGTCACGCAAATCAATAGCCAAATCAGGTTGCATCTTCACAGCGATATGAGGCTCCGGCACATCAAGGTTGGTCAACAAGAACCATTTACCAGCAATGCGCCAGCTCACCCAACTCTTGACAAATAGGTCCTCGGTTACTTGTTCGTTCAGACTTAGTGCATATTCTCGCACTTCCTCTATATTCATCCTTATCTTTCTGTTTTAATTATTATAAATTCCGATTTATCTGCTGATATTTCTATTATCTGATAAAGTTCATCCCCTGCCACGGCTCACGCTCGGGGTAGTCTGGAGTGCCATTGGCATGAATCTTCTTCAGCAACCACGCCATGTTATCGGCCAGCGTGCGCATGGTCTGCATACCCTCTGTGTCCTGAGTTGCTTCACCAGGAGCCAAGCCGTAGGCGATGTTCCAGTATTGCGAAGTCACCACGGGCATGTTCATCATCTCGAATATCATGTTCAGTGTCTGGTAGGCTGCCGTAGCACCGCCACGACGGCAAATGGCCACCGCTGCTGCAGGCTTGTTCTGAACCTTGGCACCCGAGAAGAATGCACGTTGCAGCACCGCCATCACGGCTCCGTTGGGCTGACCGTAATAGACTGGAGAACCAACGATGAGAGCATCGGACTCATTGAGTTTCTCTACTATATTATTACAGACATCGTCGCCAAAGACGCAGCGTCCGAGTTGTTTCGCCTGGCATTGTCCGCAGGCTATGCAGCCCCTGACGGGCTTGTTGCCCAATTGCATGATTTCTGACTCCACACCATTCTTCTCCAGTTGGCGGGCAATCTCCATGAGTGCCGTAAACGTGTTGCCTTTCCTGTTGGCACTTCCGTTAATAAGTAATACTTTCATAAGCGTATATGTTTTAGTTTAACCTTTTAGGGATTTACTTGTTTCATCATCCATGACTGGAACGAAAAATTCCGATTTATCTGCTTTAATATTTCGAGTACAAAGTTACTGCTTTTCCACGAACTTTCGTCATCTCCTTCCGAAAAACCTCCGATATTTAACGTTGATTTTCATAAAGCATAGAGCGAGGACTTCATACCGAAGTACCCGCTCTTTGCGAATTGATATGTACTACGTTTTAATATCCACTGTCGATGCTCTTCTGGCTGTCGGCATTGTAGCGGTGGCCGGAGAGGGTGATTTGGGCGAGGAGCTGGTTGATGTCGCGCATCTCCTCGTCGGTGTAGGTGATGGCGGCAGCAGCGAAGTTCTCCGTGAGGTGCTTCCACGATGTGCTGCCAGGAATAGCGACAATCCACGGCTTCTGCGCCATCAGCCACGAGAGGGCGACCTGGGCTGGCGTACACTGCTTGCGACGGGCTATCTCTGTCACGAAATCGACCAGCACCATGTTCTTGTCGATGTTCTCGGCCTCGAAGCGGGGCACTTTCGAACGGAAGTCGTTGGCGGCAAACGTCTGGCCGCGCTTCACGGCTCCGGTGAGGAAACCCTTGCCGAGCGGCGAGAACGGCACGAGGCCGATGCCCAGTTCTTCGAGCGTTGGGATAATTTCGCGCTCGGGCAGTTGCCAGAACATCGAATATTCGCTCTGTACGGCAGTCAGCGGACATACCTTGTGCGCTCGGCGGATGGTCTCGACACCAGCCTCCGACATACCCCAGTGCAGCACTTTTCCTTCCTTCATCAGTTGGGCGATGGTCTCGGCCACCTCCTC
>JAFUTI010000046.1 GCA_017471465.1 Prevotella sp.
GAGCCATAGATTCTATGAACGATAAAAAAGTCGAAGATTTAACACTTTTAACTTTTTGAAAGGCTCAAAAAGTATTATAGTGTAAAATTGTGTCGTTTATATGAATAATCTCATAAAGAGTGCCATATTAGGTTACGGTTTTGTCTCTCAAAGTTGCATATGGACTTAAAAATGTTTAAGATTGTTGTTATTTCCATGCTCTTTCATAGAATAACACATTTATTCTCACAAAAAAACAGTACCTTTGCAGCGTGAACGAACGGAGAGACATCATAGTGGCAACGTCATTGGTTGACCTCGGCAAGGGAGAAGTTGCCGGGTATTTGTGTCATGCTTACTGCCACAAGGGCTTATGTGAACTCACCTATAATAATAATGTATATAGGTTTGAGGCTGGCGACTGCCTTATCATCCGGCATGGGGAAATAGTTGAACGTGTTGCTGAAAGCAAAGACTTTGAGGTGGATGTGGTTTATGTAACCCCAGAGTTTATCGAAGTTTCAACGCCTCACAGCAACTATGGGATGAAAGGGTCGATGGCCTTGTTCAATAACCCCATCATGCACCTCACGCCCGAACAGCAGCAGGTGTGCGCATTGGACTTCGACTATATCAAACGGCGACTGGTCTTGACAACCCATCATTTTCATCGTGACGCAATGATCAATGCCATTCAGTGCATGATTATAGATTTCTTTGACTTTCATGCATCCCTGTATGGGAATGAGAAAATTACTTCTCAATATGCAGACTTGATGGAGCGTTTCATGGCGCTGCTGGAACGGGGATACTATCGTAAGAACCGCGAGGTTGGCTATTATGCAGATAAGCTTTTTGTCACTTCTAAATACCTGTCAGAGGTTTGCAAGAAGGTAAGCGGTTTCCCCGCCAACTATTGGATTAACAGATATACGGTTCTTGACATCAGTCGTCAGTTGCGCAACCGCAAAAATACATTGACTGCACTTGCCGACCTATACAACTTCTCTTCTCCCGCTTATTTCAGCCATTACGTACAAAAGTATCTGGGCATAAAACCAACGGACTTCCGGGAATAGCATACATTTTCTGTAAAAAGTGTAGTAATACCCGAATTTTTTATTATAAAGATTCGGGGATTACCGTGTAACTTTGCACTGGATTAAATGTGCAAAGTATGAAAGATAGCAAGAACATGACGCGGCGCGACGCGCTGAAGACGATGGGCGCAATGGTGGCAACGGCAGCATTGGCCACGACGGGGCTGTCATCATTCGCTGCCCCGGTGAAGAATCATAAAGACGAAAAGGCGAAGAAACGCTTAGTGTTCTACTTCACCGCCACGGGCAACTCGCTCTACGTGGCGCGGGCATTCTCGGCAGAACCTGTCAGCATCCCGCAGGCGCTGAAGGAAGGGAAACTGGAGTACGAGGCCGACGAGATTGGCATCGTGTTTCCCGACTTTGCGGCAGCGGCTCCGCTGATGGTGCGCGAGTTCGTGGAGAAGGCCCGGCTGAAGGCTCCGTATATTTTCAGTGTTATCACCTTCGGTAATTTTGCCGCCAACGTGGCCGACTGGTGGGACGATTTCTGCCGTCAGAAGGGTGTGACCTGCCAGTACATCAACACGCTGCTGATGGTGGATAACTACTTGCCCGTGTTCGACATGAACGAGCAGGTGAAGATTGACAAGCACATCCCCGAGAACCTTGCACAGATAGTCGCCGACGTGGAAGCCCGCCGCGAGTTCATCAGCCATGTAGATGCTGACGAGCGCATGCAGGGCTGGCTGAAACGTCTGCAAGACGACCACTTCCCGATGGAGGCCGAGCGTTTGCTGGTGCTCAATGCCGAGGCGTGCATCGCCTGTGGCACCTGCACCCAGGTCTGTCCGCACGGTAACTTCACGATGGGCGACGTGGCCGAGTTCAAGGGTGCCTGTGAATACTGTCTGGCTTGTGTCCACGCCTGTCCGCAGAAGGCACTCACTCTGCACCGTGAGCGCAATCCGCAGGCCCGCTACCGCAACGAGAATGTTTCCTTGGGCGACATCAAGCGAGCTAACAATCAGAATAAATAAGGTATAACACAAAGACAAACGTATGACGACAAGATTTTCCACGATGCTGGCAGCGGTGCTGCTGAGTGTCAGTGCCTTAGCACAGAGTGATTTCGCCCTCGCAAATTTTGACCATGAGGTGACGCAGCCTGCTCCCGGCGGCAACACGACCGACGGCGGTCCTCAGGCCGTTTCTAACATCACGTCCGTCGCTGGTGTTCCATTGGTAAAACTCAATAACGGCGTAATGATGCCCCGCTTCGGTCTCGGCACGCAGGTGCAAAGCATGGAAAATGCCAGCCGTCGCCAAGAACTCAACGAGACCGTCCGAGGCATGGTCATCGCTGCGCTCCAGTCGGGCTACCGCCATCTGGACGACGCCATGTTCTACTACAACGAGCGCGGTGCTGGCTGGGGCATCAAGGAGAGCGGCGTGCCCCGCGAGCAGATTTGGGTGACGAGCAAGATTTCAGGCAATCTTCGGGACGCTCAGAATGCTTTCAACGGTATGCTCGAACGTCTGCAAGTCGATTACCTCGACCTCGTCTATATCCACCACCCCGCAGGCACGTTGGCCGACATCCTGGCCTGCTGGCGTGTGATGGAGAAGGAATACAAGGCCGGCCGCATCCGCGCCCTCGGCATCAGC
>JAFUTI010000020.1 GCA_017471465.1 Prevotella sp.
ACGGCACCCGCAACGAGCAGCTCCGTGCCCACTATATCCTCGGCCGCACCTACGCCGACCGCGGCGAGGCACCTCAGGCCATAGCTGCCTACAACGATGCTGCTGACCGTGCCGACACCACGGCACAGGACTGCGACTATATGACGTTGAGCCGCGTTCACGCCCAGAAAGCAGAGCTGTTTTTCCAACAGAATTTATTAGACAACTATTTATCTGCATTAGACAAATCTGTACGATATGCATGGGAAGCAAAAGACACTATGATGGCACTAAATGCAAAAACTCACAAAATCATAGCTTACGATTTATTACAACGTAATGATTCTGTCATCTTGCTCTTTAATCAGGCCTTTGAAGAAATCTGTCGATATGCAGGTGAAGAAATCGCATCCCAATATTGTATGTATCCTGTGAATGCTCTGCTAATGGAAAAACTATTTCCGGAAGCAAAAAGGTATATGGATATATATACAGAAAAATCAGGATATTTTGATTCGCTTCAAAATATTGAAACTGGTCGCGAAATTTACTATTATTACAAGGGACTATATTATTTATCAATCAACCATTATGATTCAGCCTATTATTACTTCCACAAGGGATTAAGATTCGGGAAAAACTATGAGTGCCAGAATGCATCGGCACTGGGTTTAGCCAAGCTTTACCGGCAAACTCATCAGCCAGACTCATCAGCCAGATACGCCCTTTATGCCTATGAGATGAATGATTCCATGTATAGTGAGATGTCTACGGAAATAGTGTCAAGAATGCACGCATTACATGACTATAGTAGACATCTCCGTATCGCTCAACAACAGACAGAGATAGCAGAACGTGAACGCCAGCGTTTTTGGTCTTTTGTCTTTGTCATCGTATGCATATTCATATCAATGGCAATCTTGGCTGGAATTATCTTCTCCATTTACCGGCAGAAAAGGATATCAGCTCTTAGGAACTATCGGGCTAAAGTTGAAGAGCTAAAGACTGCGAAAGACATTTTGAGCCAATATAAGCAGCAGAATATAGAGTCATCAAGACTTATTAGTGAAAAAGAGCAGGAGATACAAGTACTTGAAACGGAACTTGAACGGTATGTTAAGAATCAGCAATTAAGCCGAGACAATGATTTGTTCCTGATGGAAGAGTATGGCATCGGTCATCTGTTGCGTAAGAAGGCCGCCATAGGCACCACACTTAACCATGACGAATGGGAACGTATAAACCTGTTTATAAGGGAGCAACTTCCAGGCTTTGATGAATTCATATCAAAGCAGACAGATATATATGGTATCGCTAAAGGTAAAATATGTGTACTACTACGTTTATATGTAGGTGTTAAGAACACTGGTACTATGTTGGGCGTCTCGAGTGCCTACGTATCAAAAATGAGCAGGGAAATCCTCTCCGAATTGTTCAAAAAGAGTGGCAGCGGAAAGGAATTGACAAAGGAATTGTCAAAATTTAGATAGGTTATTTTTGGGTTAACAGTTGTATTTACCTCAAAATCAAAATATTAGGACAGGTTAATTTTTAGGTTAACTTTTACTTCGTATTTCTCTTTTAATTTTCGCTTGGAATACCTACTTTCGCAGCAACAAAGAACACATTGTTCACAATTCTAAAATCAAAAAAAATGAAAAAGAGATTTTTAACAATCTTATTTATGCTTTCAGTTGCAAATGTTCTTTCAGTCAATGCAGACCCCATTGTCCTGAATGGTGGTAGAGTAACACCAAATAACACTGGCCCTGGACATGGTAAAGCACCTATCCGTCCCTGGACGATTGACTTGACAAACAACGTCATCACGATGGAGGCAACGCCGTGCGACTACACACTCAGTCTCTACGACGAGGACGAAGCCGTCGTCTATTCTGTATTCGTTCCCGCAGGCACGACGCAGGTCGTACTGCCCACAACCCTCTCTGGCAGCTTCGAACTCCACTTCGAGACCGATACCTATTATTACTACGGATTTATTTACCTTTAAAATATCTGTGTTATGAAAAAAACTTTATTTTTTATTAGCGTTATCATTGGCGCCCTGTGTTCATGCTCTCAGAGTGAGAATGACTTCCTTGAGCCAGCATCCGTACCTACCAATCATCAGCTGACTGCCGAGCAGGCCGTTGAGAATGCAAATGCTTTCTTGGATTGTTTCAATAGGAGCCAAACGCGTGCATCTCTATATCAGCGTGAGGTGGCTACTGTTACAGCCTGCACCAAAAGTGGCGTAAAAGGTGAGGCAACGCGCGGACAGTCGGATGAAGAGACAGCCTATTACGTTGTTAACTACAAGGATGACAACGGCTTTATCATTGCAGCAGCGGACGATCGCTACGAGCCTGTATTCGCCTTTGTAGAGAAAGGACACTATGATGGCGGTGAAACGGGTAATCCTGGCTTTGATATATTCATCAAGAACCTTGTGGAGAGAGCAATCTACAAGAGTGATTCTCTATTGTTCAAATCGGAAAATCCATCGGGAAACAGAACCGTTGTCGGTCCGATGCTTCAAACTGCATGGGGAGTTAATTCACCCTATAACCAACATACGCAATATTCTGTTGCCGGTCCTATGGGAGTGGCACTTGCGCAGATTGCTGCCTACTATCAGTATCCATCATCGTTGTCCTACACAAACAGCGCAGGTACACCTATAGCAACGGCTCTAAACTGGAGCAGTATACTGTCGGAGTGCAGTAGTAATAACGGACAGCTGACTCAGGTGAACACCAACTCCAGCCAGGTGTCTTACTTCATTGACTATATCGATGCTAACACAAATACAGAAAACCCCTACCTTAGCACTGTCGCCTTGGAGAGAATGCACGACTTAGGTTTTTACCTCGAACCATACGTCATTCATTCTTTTGCCTTAGACACATTCGATGCTATTGTACGTGGATACTTAGATCAAGGGAGACTCATATATACGCGTGGCACTCTGGAGACGACGGATCCTTATGCGCAGTATTTTAATTTCGGTCATGCTTGGGTAGTCGATGGCTATAGTGGCGATTATTTCCATTGCAACTGGGGATGGGATGGCAATTATAATGGCTGGTATCTCAGTACAAACTTCGTTCCTTACTCAGGCCACGATTACAATTACCAACGTTGCTATATGTACGTCTACAGATAAACGAAGAGAATGATGAGAGAATTATTGTGTATGGTCATAGGCCTGCTTTGCGGGCCTGTGACCCTTTCTGCCCAAGAGCAGGTGAAAGGCGAAGTGCGTGCTGATGTTGTCAGTCACTATATGTGGCGAGGCCTCGACAAGGGCGGGTTCAACGTCCAGCCTCAGGCAACGGTGAGGTGGCAAGGGCTGTCGCTGCAGATGTATGGCAGTGCCGGTCTTAATAAGGAGGACAACGACGAGCTGGACCTGTCGCTGCGCTACGAGCGGGCGGGCTTCAGCATCGGGGTGACCGACTACTGGCAGACCGGCATCGACCCCAAAGACCGATATCTGTACTATAGTCAGCGCCATGGCGCCCACCGCTTCGAGGGCACCGTGGGCTATACATGCCCCTACGGCAGCCTGAACGCCTATACGATGTTCGGCGGAAACGACTTCAAGCGGTCTGGAAAACGCGCCTACTCTACCTATGTCGAACTGAGCGTGCCGTTTGAACTGGGCGGCATCAACTGGACGGCAAGGGCAGGCATGAGCCCCTTCGAGAGTGCCGGCTATGACGAGATATTCAACGACGTCGGCTTCTTCGGCGACGAAACGCATGTTGAGCCTCACTACACGTATGCCGACGGGGCCGCCTGTGTCCTGGCCTCACTACGGGCCACGCGCGAGATAACGCTGCACGACCTTCGCATACCTGTCTTTGCAGAGCTACACGGCAACCCATACCTTCAGAAAGCAACCCTCGTCTTCGGACTGAGCATCGTGTTTTTCTAAAAAAGATTATTGTCAATGGCGGCGTGCTAACGATAGATGTGATAAAATAATTTAAAATAACAAAACACCTGTTCGCTTATTACTATAATAGTAGTAAATTTGCGACGTCAAAATAATATAAACACAACCATTATGAAAAAGAATTTGTATTTCTTCGTTTCTTTAGTCTTTGCACTATTAGCCGTCTGCGCTTGCAGCAGCGACGATGACGACTCTGTAGCTAACGGATATAATTGTCTGATAAGCTTTATGCAGGGGGATAAGGTATCAGTAAAGGTTATTAATACTCCGTCCAATTTTAACCCTGCCGCTACCAATGAAGATGGCGATGCGGTTCCCGGACAAGGAGATATGTTGTACTTTTTTACAAATGACCTTGGTGGGGAAGAACAGTTGAAAAGCCGTTGGGTACAAAGTGAGCCAGTGACGCTGAGGATAACGTCATACAAATTGATAAACGATGACCATATACAGCTATTTGACAATAATAGCAACCAAAGTTGTAAAAAGTATTGGTGTACGGTAGAACCATGCTGACGAGAAGCGTGAAAAACAGTCACCGCACAACGGAGATGTCCCCGTTGTGCGGTATCCATGATGATTTCGTTTTTAGACAGGCCTCACAATGGAAAGCCCCAATGTACTAATGATGTTAAGAAACAGACCAGCACTTGGTTCCACACTGCCAGTCTCAATGCGAGAGATGTACGATTTCTTTGCGCCCACGCGGTCGGCCAGCTGCTGCTGCGTCAGACCTTCTCGTTTACGGGCATCATGTATGATGGTACCGACGCAATAGGCGTATGCCTCGCGGCGAAACTCGTCGCGCTGCGCTGTCCCAGGTTCTCCATAGAGGGAGTTCAGTACTTCGTCGAAGCTCCCCACGTCTTTTCTATTTTCCTGCATAGTATTCATTCTTTAACCTTATTGCCTTTTCTATCTCGTTCTGTGGTGTCTTCTGTGTCTTCTTTTGGAAGCCGTTGAAGAGCATCACGATATTGTTACCATCGAATATGAAGAACGCTCTGTAGATGTTTCCGTCATGCTGTGCCCTCAGTTCAAACACTCCCTCGCGTATGTGCTTCACGAAGTTTTGGTTGGGGCGTTGCTGTGTCTTCAACATATCAAGCACGTATGCCACCTTGCGCTTCGCCCCGTCACTTAGGGATGCGAAGAAATCAGGGAAATAGTTCTTATAGTATAAGATTCGTCTTTCCATGGTGCAAAGATATACAAAAGTTTCCATATCTGAAAACTTTAATAAAGAAATACTTCAAAGAACCAGCATTTTTAACATTTCTGCATATAAAAGACCGGAAAGCACTTACTTCTCAGCCATATATACCTAGTTATGTGCTAATAAAACATAAATATGGGACAATAATGGTTCCTTGATTTGCAGAACCCAATCAAATTATGTATTTTTGCATTATGTAATTTTGCATAAAACGCATTCGCAATGGGATGCTTTATGCTTAGACAGAATGACAAACAGATATATAGGTGACACCTCTTACACCTGGCACTTAAATGTCTGAAAATCAGGGTCTATTTTTCAGGGCAAGTGACACCTGTAGTCGCACCAGAGGTGACACCAGATAGTAACGGCAGGCCGTGAAACATTTACGAGCGGCCGATATTTTTTTACGAGAGGCCGTGAAATTTTCACGAGCGGCTTGTACGTTTTTGGCTTTGGGTGTGAAACATTGTCACCCGAATAAACAATGATAAATTTGAAACGAATTTGAATAATTATTATAATTCAAGTTTCGTAAGTATTTTTTTACCACGAATTTCACGAATTTCACGAATTTGGCTGCGCGTTGTTTGCGAATAATTATTATATAAATTTGTGGATTAAATTATTTCAATTATACAAATTCGTTTCAAAAAACGATTCTGTTATCATGCGTTTGACCTACATTGGTGCGGGTATTGGTGCGGGTGTTGGTGCGGGTATTGGTGCGACCACCCGGTGCTGCAACTGTCTGATAATCAGTGGGCGGTGCGGCGGGTGTCACCTGCGTTCGCCATTTCGGCTGAAGCGTGCGCACGCACGCGAGCGAAGAGCGAGTCCCTGCGGGCAAACCGCAGGACATTAAAAGAAGCGAAAGGCGTCAAAGGACGGCAGCCGTCAGGACGGTTTATACGGCGCTGGTTGTCAGCCACTTGACAAATTAGGATTCCGTCAGCCCCCGTCAGGCTCTTGCACCGTCCGATCTTTCTCCGTATCTTTGCACCGCCATTCGGCACTCCGACCGTCTACCACGTGGTTGTCGCTAACCTCTACAAGTGCGCCACAAACCTATCGTCGGAAATGGCTGCTGTTCTGACTGCCAAAATACGGGCGACCATCATCTGGTTGCAAACTCCGGTGCAATTCCCTGGCGCGTCAGCAGTCTATCCGTCATCCATCAGTCTACAGCCGAGCGGACACAAAGCGATCTTTGACATCACTAACAGTGTTGCGTGGTTACGCACTCAAGAGTTTTAACAGAGTCCCCTGATCTACGTTAATTATGTTTAATTATCAGACGTATCCTTTGGATATATGCAGATATATTTGTTATTTTGCATTTCGTAAAATATGAAACGTAAAATATGAAATTAGAGAATCCCTTCCCCGAATATGGCTACTTTGGTCCTGAATACTTCTGCGATAGGGAGCAGGAGACGGAAGAGCTGATTAATGCGCTGGTCAATGGCAGCAACGTGACGCTGATGGCTCCCCGGCGCATCGGTAAGACAGGCCTGATAAGCCATGCCTTTGAACGGATGAAGGCAAGGAACAAGAACGTGCGCTGTTTCTATGTGGACATCTTCTCGACAAAGAACTTTAACCAGATGGTACAGTTCATTGCCAATGCCGTCATCGGTAAACTCGACTCCCCCTCGCAGTCGGTCATGAGGAAGCTCAACACGTTCGTGTCTGCCCTACGGCCAACGATGAGTCAGGATCCCCTCACGGGCATGCCCACTTTCAGTGTGTCGGTCACTGCTGAAAGGGCCCGCGACACACTCCAGCAGGTGTTCGAATATATGAAGGAGTCGGGACGGCAATGTTATTTAGCTATTGACGAGTTCCAACAGGTGAGCCGCTATACCGAGATTGGCGCCGACGCGTTCATACGCTCAATCATACAGTTTGTTCCCAACGTGCATATCATCTTCTCGGGTAGTCAGCAACACCTGTTGGCCGACATGTTCATGTCGCCAGAGCACCCGTTCTTCAACAGTTCGCAAATTATGACGATAGGCGCCATCGATGCCCATGTCTACAGGGCGTTCGCCAACAGCTTCTTCGTCCTGCAGAAGCGGGAAATGTCGGAGGAAGCATTCGCCTACCTGTACGACATGGTTGACGGACAGACGTGGTATGTGCAAAAGATCCTCAATCGGCTCTATCGTACGCCGAAAGGCAAGCTCGACCAGGACGATGTGTTTAGGGCAACCGACAAGATTCTGCATGAACAGGAGATCAACTACCAGTCAAACTACAATCTGTTGACCAGTAACCAGGCGCAGTTGCTGACGGCCATCGCCTGCGAGGGCAAGGTCAGCGCCCCTACGTCGCTCGAGTTCGTCCTCCGCCACCAGCTTCCGGCTCCCAGTAGCATCAAAATGGCATTGAAGTCGCTACAAGACAAAGAGTTCCTGTTCTACGATGCCAAACAAGGTTACATGGTTTACGACCGGTTCTTTGGCATGTGGCTTAAGAGGTTGTCAGGTGAATGAATTGAAAGAAAAAATGAAAAATCTTTTGCGGTTCGCAGACTTATTTGTACCTTTGCACGAAGAAAACCAAAACAATAAAAATACTATGGCAAAGAAAACGGCAAAAGAAACCAACCCTAAGCGCGTTGCTTACGAGAAGAAGCAGGAACAGCAGGGTGAGAAAGTTGTCAAGTGGATCATCGGCGTGCTTATAGCACTGGCACTGTGCTATGCTGCCTACTCCATCTGGCTCGTCGCCTGAGTGCCATGAGCGGCATGGAGATTGAGCGGAAGTTCCTGGTCAGGAAGGGCAGCGACTTCAAGGCTCAGGCCTACACTCACGACCGTATCAAGCAGGGCTATATCTGCAGTGGTCATGGGCGTACGGTGAGGGTACGCCTGCGTGGCGACCGTGCTTACCTCACCATCAAAGGGCCGTCCCGCGACGGAGGGCTGAGCCGTTATGAGTTCGAGAAGGAGATCACTGTGGAGGAGGCCGAGCAGCTGTTCCGCCTCTGTGAGCCTGGCGTCATCGACAAGACGCGCTACCTGGTGAAGAGCGGCCGTCATACCTTCGAGGTCGACGAGTTCTATGGTGACAATGAAGGTTTGGTCATGGCCGAGGTGGAGCTGTCGGCACCCGACGAACCGTTCGAAACGCCCGATTTCATCGGGGAGGAAGTTACCGGCGACCGCCGCTACTACAACAGCCACCTCCGTCAGAATCCTTATAAACTCTGGGGCAACTCATGATGAACTGGCAACAACTGATATCTAACAAACGCCTTGGACAGGAACAGCGCCACCCTGAGCGGCACGACGACCGCACGGAGTTCAAGCGCGACTATGACCGGCTGATATTCTCGGCCCCTTTCCGTCGGCTGCAGAACAAGACGCAGGTGTTCCCGTTGCCGGGCAGCGTCTTCGTCCACAACCGGCTGACCCATTCGTTAGAGGTAGCCAGCGTCGGCATGTCACTCGGCAATGACGTGGCACGTATCCTGTCCGACCGGCACCCGGAACTGAAGGACACTTTGTTCGATGAAATCGGCCAGATTGTGGCGACAGCCTGTCTGGCCCACGATATGGGAAACCCGCCGTTCGGCCACTCCGGCGAGAAAGCCATCCAGACATTCTTCACCGAAGGTCCGGGGCGTGACCTGCAGCGACAGGTCAGCCGCGACTTCTGGGACGATATCACCCACTTCGAGGGCAACGCCAATGCCTTCCGCCTGCTGACCCACCAGTTTGAGGGGCGCCGGCAGGGCGGCTTCGTCATGACCTACTCCACCCTGGCCAGCATCGTGAAATACCCCTACGCCTCGTCGGCAGCATCGCATAAAGGGAAGTTCGGGTTCTTCTGCTCTGAGAAGGCCAACTATCAGAAAATTGCCGATGAATTGGGCATTTTTTGCATTTCGCAGCCTGGCGAGCCTTTGCGCTATGTACGCCACCCGCTGGTCTACCTCGTTGAGGCCGCCGACGACATCTGCTACGAGATTATGGACTTGGAGGATGCCCACAAGCTAAAGCTCCTCAGCTATGGCGAAATAGCCGCCTTGATGCTCGGATTCTTCGATGAAACCGCGCAAAAAAGTATCCTGAAACGTATTGATGAAGAATGTCTGACCGACGACAACGAGAAGGTAGTCTACCTGCGTGCCTGTGTTATCGGTAAGCTGGAGAACGAGTGCGTGCGTACCTTTGTTGAGCATGAGGAGGATATTCTCAGCGGACGGTTCGAAGGCAGTCTCATCGACCATATCGCCCCCTTGCAGGCCGAAGCTTACCGCCGGTGTGCCGACCTGTCGCGTCAGCGTATCTACCGCAGCAAGGTGGTGCTCGACGTCGAACTGTCGGGTTATAAGATTATGGAGACGCTGATGCAGCAGATGACCGAGGCCATCATGCACCCTGAGCGTTACTATTCGCAGCAGCTCATCGGACGGGTCTCGTCGCAGTATGCCATCCACAGTGACGACCTTGAGACTCGTGTCATGGCTGTCATCGACTATATCTCGGGCATGACCGACGTCTATGCTCTCGACGTCTATCAGAAGATAAACGGCATTTCACTACCAATCGTATAAACAAAACCTATGAAGAAACAACTACTTACTATTGCTCTCGCCACGTTAGGACTGCTGTGTGAAGCCCAGCAACGCTATGTCGGCGGCGACATCTCGCTACTGCCCAGTTATGAGGCCAGCGGCGCCTGGTATATGGACGCCGACAACGAACGTATCACCGATATGCTCGGCTACCTGAAAGCCCAAGGACTGAACAGCCTGCGCGTGAGACTCTTTGTCGACCCTACACAGGCTACGCAGGACGAGAAGAACCAAGGTGTCCGTCAGGATCTGGCATACGTCAAGACGCTGGGAAAGCGCATCAAGGACGCCGGCTTCTCGCTGATGCTCGACTTCCACTACAGCGACACCTGGGCCGACCCGAAGCAGCAGATAACGCCCGCGGCTTGGCTGTCGCTCGGCGACGCCGCCCTGCAAACGAAGATCTACGACTATACGAAGGACTGTCTGCAGCAGATGGTGGAGGCTGGCGCTACACCCGACTTCATCCAGACGGGTAACGAGATTTCGTATGGCATGATGTGGGGCGGCCGCGGCTCTACGCAGAACCAATGCTTCACCACCAGCGCCGCTGCCAACTGGAACCGCTTCTTCGCCTTGCTGAAAAAGGCAGGTCAGGCCTGTCGTGAGGTGTGCCCACAGGCGAAGATTATCCTGCACAGCGAGCGTGTGCCCCGTGTCAACGTGCTGAAAGACTGGCTCGACCGCATGGTGGCCAACAGCATCGACTACGATATCATCGGACTGAGCTACTATCCCTACCACCACGGCAGTCTGACACAGCTGGAACTGGCCCTCAACCAGGCCGAGAACTACGGCAAGGACATCATGATTGTAGAGACGGGCTACTACTACGCCTGGCAGCCCAACGACGTGACGAACGACCTGTCGTCGACATGGCCTATTACGCCAGCCGGTCAGCAGCAGTTTGCGAAGGACCTGATAGCCAAACTGAAGAATCACCCGAAGGTGACAGGACTCTACTGGTGGTTCCTGGAAGCCTGTGAGAATGGCGTCGACTGGCAGAGTGCTGTTACGCCCAGTGGCTGGTATAATGCAAGCCTGTTCAACGACACGAATACCAGCGAAACGGGTTGGGGCTACGGTCAGGTGATGCCGGCCTTGGCAGAGCTAAAAGCCTTTGCCGAGGGCTCGTCAGGCATCAGCCAGGTAAAGGTGACGCATCGCGACGGTCGTTGGTACAGCCTGCAAGGTATGCGCTATGACGCTCAGCCGCAACGGCGCGGCCTGTATATTGTCGACGGCAAAAAGGTTTTTGTGAAGTAGACCTAAGAAAAAGTAGTTACCCTCGGGCAACTACTTTTTCTCTTTATAGACAATTTTGTTGGCGCCGCTGGTGATGTGGAGCGCCTCGGGGTGCTCCTTGATGAAGGAGTCGATGTGGCGTACGCGTTTCGGTTCCCAGATCTCGTCGACGGCGATGAGGATGCCCGTCTCCTCGACATCGCCGAAGCCGTAGTTGATGGCCGTGCCGAAGAGTTTCATCGTCGGCGACAGGCTCATGTAGGCGTTCACCAATGGGGGAATGTTATACCCTAATGCACGGATGCCTTGGTTGAGGATGCGGTAGTCCTCGTCGAAATCCTTGCCACTGAAGAGTGTCTCCAACTCTTGCTCGTCGGTTTCGATTTTCAGCGGTTTCATCGGGAAAATCAGCTCTTCCTTGTCAGCAAAGTACTTACGTAGGAAGAAGAGGATCATGTCACGGCCGCGGCGGATGTACGAAGGGTACATGGTGAACTTGCCGAAGAAGTAGCGGACGTTGGGCTTGATGACGGTCAGCGCGCCTAAGCCGTCCCACAGGTTGTCAAGAGCGAACAGACTCTTGGCACCCATGCGCGAACTCTGGTAGGGCAGCGCGACGAACGAGCGCCCCAGCTCGATGGTGTAAGGGCGGTAGTCGTTGAGGAACTTCTCGCTGAAATGGAACATGTGGCTGGTGGCCAGTTTGGGCTGTCCTTTCTCGTCCATCTCCCAGTCCGAGCCCAGGATATACCTGTAGCCGCCGATAATCTCCTGCTCCTCGGGGTTCCAGACGATGAGCTGCTTGTAGCAGTTGTCGCAGGTGTCGAACTCGTCGATGTCGCAGTCTTTACCGGTGCCGCCTCCAGCCTCGCGAAAGGCAATCTCGCGAAGTCGGCCTATCTCGCGCATCACGTTAGGTGCGTTATGGGCCGTGATGACATAGATTTCGTTATTGCTCTTGTTCGTCATGCGGAGCTGACGGTCGGACGTCAGTTCGCTGAGCAACAGCTCTTTAGGGATTGGGGCGATGATTGGTTGTTCCATGTTTATAGGTTGTAGACTTTGTCTTGTACCCACTGGGCCCATTCTGCGGGCTTGCGGGACTTGTCGAAGGTTTGCCAGGGTATGGGCTTGCCGATGGTGACGCGGAACGTCTTATGCACGTTTTTGTACATTTCATCGACCAGAAACAGCATGGCGAGGTTGAATGGCAGGAAACGGTCGGAGAAGCTGGCCAGACGGTAGAAGCTGTCGGAGTTCTGACCGCTGAAATGGATGGGTACCACGTCGCGCTGGTACTCCACACTTTTCACAATAAACGTTTTTTTCCACGGTATGTCGCGGATGACCCCGTTCTTGCGCCGTGAACAGAGACCGGCGGGGAACATCAGCATGTGGTTGTCGCTCTGGAAGCCTGCCTCTACCATTTTCGGGAAGTCGCGTCCCTGCTTGCCCGTCTTGTTGATGGGTATGCAGAGCGGTGCCAGTCCCGGCAGGTTCATCAACAGGTCGTTGACAAGGTATCGGAAACGACCATCGTAATGATGTCCGATGATGGCGCCCAGCGCTACACCGTCCTCGCCGCCTAGCGGGTGGTTTGAGACAAAGGTGTAGAGACGTCCGTCGTCCTTTGCCGGCAGGTTCTCTGCCCCGACGATGTCGAGCGTGGCATCGAGATAGCGTACACATTCCTCCAGCCATTCTGTGCCGACGAGATGGCGGCTGTCCCACAGGTAAGCATTCACTTCGTCCTGATGGACAATACGTTTGAGCCATGCAACAAGAAATCCGGGTACGAACTTAGCCTTCGCACCCATCTTGTCGCTGAGAATCTTTTCGATGTCGATGGTCTTCTCCGTTAGTGTCACCATTCTACTGTCTGTCTCTTTAATCGGGATGCAAAAATAACACAAAAGATTGAGAAATTACACATTTTAGGCGAAAAAGTGCAGAATTTCGCTTTTTTTGACTTTTCGTGCCCTCTTAAGCCGTGATGTAACGATAATTAATGTTAAAATTTGAGATTTGTGGGGAAAAGTGGTGAATTGTGGGGAGAATTGTGTACCTTTGTGGCAGAATTCTTTATAAAGAGGTTTGTATGCGTTTTTTAGGTAATATAGAGGCAAAGACAGATGCTAAGGGAAGGGCTTTCCTGCCAGCAACGTTCCGCAAGGTGCTTCAGGCATCGGGCAACGAGGCACTGGTGCTGCGAAAGGATATCTTCCAGGATTGTCTGGTGCTCTATCCTGAGAGCGTATGGAACGCACAGATGGACACCCTTCGTAGCCGGCTGAACCGCTATAATGCTCAGCATCAGCGCATTTTCCGTCAGTTTGTGTCGGAGGTGGAGATGCTGACCCTCGACGGCAACGGGCGTTTCCTGTTACCAAAGCGCTATTTGTCGATGGCCGGCATCCAGCAAGATATCAGGTTCATAGGCATGGGCGACACTATAGAGATATGGGCCGTCGAGAAAGCTGAATCGTCGAAGATGGACAGCGAGGAGTTCGGCGAGGCGCTTGAGGGTCTGATGGCGGGCGAGATACCAGCAGGAATTTGAAATATCCGACAAGATGATTGTCACTGCAGAGACATACCATGTACCAGTGCTTCTGAAGGAAAGCATTGACGGGTTGGCCGTTCAGCCCGACGGTGTCTACGTGGACGTGACGTTTGGCGGTGGGGGCCACAGTCGCGAGATCCTGCGCCGCCTTGGCGCCAAGGGTCGGCTTTATAGCTTCGACCAGGATGCCGATGCCGAGAAAAATATCGTCGATGATGATAGATTCACCTTTGTCAGGAGCAACTTTAGATATGTGAAGCAGTGGATGCGCTACTACGGTGTGGAACGGGTCGATGGACTGCTGGCCGACCTCGGTGTCTCAAGCCATCATTTCGACGATGCCGACCGGGGGTTTTCGTTCCGTTATGAGGATGCACCGTTGGACATGCGTATGAACAAACGGGCGGCGATGACGGCTGCCGACGTTGTCAACGGCTACAGCGAGGAGCAGCTGGCCGACGTCTTCCGTCTCTATGGCGAACTGAAGCAGGCCCGCAAGATGGCGTCGCTGATAACAAAGGCGCGACAGCAGTGTCGGATCTCCACTACGTGCGACCTGCTCGGCGTGTTAGGCGTCGATACCGACAGCAGTCAGTGGAAGAAGGAAATGGCCCGCCTGTTCCAGGCACTGCGTATTGAGGTGAACCACGAGATGGAAGCCTTAAAAGAGATGCTTGGCGGAGCTGCGGAGGTGCTGGGCTGTGGTGGCCGTCTGTCGGTCATTACTTACCACTCTCTGGAAGACCGGATTGTGAAGAACGTGATGAAGGCCGGCAATGCCGAGGGCCGTGTTAACCAGGACTTCTTCGGTCGTGTGGAGTCTCCGTTCCGTCTGGTGAACAATAAGGTGATAGTGCCGGATGTGGATGAGCAGCAGCAGAATCCGCGCAGCCGGAGTGCAAAACTAAGAATAGCCGAAAAGGTGTGAGATATGACAGAAGAGGAAGACATACAGGAGAAGCTGAAGGCGAAGGAACAGAATGCCTTGGAGAAGCTGAAGGAGATTAAGCAGCGTGTCAGCGAGGATGATACCGTCCCCGTTGGAACGCTGACCTTGCGTAAAATCCTTGGTGGTGACTTCCTGTCGGCGGAGCTCGTGCGCCGCAATATCTGGCCGCTGGTCCTGGTGGTTTTCTTCACGGTTGTCTACGTGGCGTTCCGCTATCAGTGCCAGCAGGACATGATTAAGATAGACAAGATGGAAGGTCAGCTGAAGGATGCCAAGTATAAGGCTTTGTCGAGTTCGAGCACGCTGACAGAACGCTGCCGTGAGAGCCAGGTGCTGGAGAAGCTCCGCCAGAACCATGACTCGCTGCTGCACTCCAGCAACCAGCCACCCTATATTATTAATGTACCCGAGAAGGGATTTTTTAATGGAGACGACGAATGAGTAAGTTTAACACTCGCAAGGTAATGCCGCGCTATTTTGCCATCATTATAGTGCTGACGCTGTTGGGGGTTGCCATTGTCGGCAAGGCCTTCTATATTATGACTGCACAGAAGGACTACTGGCTGCGGGTGCAGGACCAGTTGAAGCACGACTCCATCCCCGTGAAGCCCAGCCGAGGCAATATCCTGAGCTGTGACGGGCAGCTGATGGCCAGCTCCATTCCCGAGTATAAGATATACATGGACTTCCAGGCCAGTGCCTTCGAGAGCGACTCACTGTGGCTGATGAAGCTCGACAGCATCTGCATGGGGCTGAACGACATCTTCCCGGAGATGTCGAAGGAGGAGTTTCGCCAGCATCTGGAGGAGGGACGCCTGAAGGTGACGAAGAGCGGTGCCGTGGGTTCGCGCCACTGGCCTGTATGGAAGCGCCGTATCAACTATAACACCTACACCGAGGTGAAGAAGCTGCCCTTCTTCAACATGAGCAAGTATAAGAGCGGATTCCACTGCGAGGAGTTCAATGCCCGCAACCGACCCTTCGGTTCGCTGGCCCAGCGCACGGTCGGTGTTATGTTCGGCGAGATCGACTCTGCCCGTTGCGGTCTGGAGTTGTCGTTCGACTCGCTGCTGCGCGGTCAGAACGGACTGGTGCATCGCCAGAAGGTGCTCAATAAGATTATGAACATCACTGAGACGCCGCCAGTAGACGGTGTCGACATCGTGACGACCATCGATGTCGGTATGCAGGACTTGGCAGAGCGTGCCGTTATTGAGGAGCTGAAGGAGATTAACGGTGAGATGGGCGTGGCCATCCTGATGGAGGTGAAGACCGGCGACGTGAAGGCCATCGTTAATATGCTGCGTATGGAAGACGGCCGATATGCCGAAGCCATCAACTCGGCTATCAGCTATCGTTGTGAGCCTGGCTCGGTGTTCAAAGTGGCGTCGCTGCTTGTCGCTCTCGACGACGGTGTCATCCCCGGCGATACAAGTTATGTCATACATACCGGCAGCGGTGTGATGGAGATGCATGGCCGCTGGATGAAAGACCATAACTGGCGGCGTGGCGGCTATCAGGACATCAACATCGCCCGGACGCTGGAGGTCAGCTCCAATATCGGCACGAGCTATGTCATCGACAAGTTCTATGGCGGTCATCCCGAGAAATATGTGCAGGGACTCTACCGCGTCGGCATACACGAAGACCTGAAGTTGCCACTGGTGGGTTATCGCGCTCCCATCATCCGTATGCCTGACACGAAGACTACCGACCGTTCAAAGTACTGGAGCAAGACAACGCTCCCTTGGATGTCGATAGGCTACGAGACGCAGATAGCTCCTATCAACACGCTGGCGTTCTATAATGCCATTGCCAACGACGGCAAGATGATGCAACCGCGATTTGTCACTAAGATACTGAAGGACGGGGAGACCGTCAGAGAGTTCCCGCCTGTGGTGCTGAAAGAGCGCATTGCCAAGGAAGAAACCATCACGATGATGCAGACTATCCTGGAACACGTCGTCAGTCAGGGACTGGGCCGTAAGGCTGCCCCCCTGTCGAAGGCCTTCAAGGTGGCAGGTAAGACAGGCACGGCCCAGATAGCCGACGAACATGGTGGCTATCACTCTGGTACGACACGCTACTGGCTGAGCTTTGCTGGTTTCTTCCCGGCTGACAATCCCCGTTATTCGTGTATCGTCTGTCTGCGGAAGACAGGTCTGCCCGCCTCGGGTGGCGGCATGAGTGGTGTGGTCTTCCGTCATATCGCCGAGGGTGTCATGGCGCAAAACGTGAAGCGGCTTGTCGACGATGTACGCGACTCCACATCGGTCTTTACGCCCGACGTGAAGGCAGGCGACGACGCCTCTTCGTCGTATGTCCTAAGCCGTTTGGGCGTGAAAGGCAAGCCTGCGCCGGCTAAACCGGTCAGCTATGGCAAATACCAGGTCCCCGACGTGACGGGTATGGGCGCCCGCGATGCCGTCTACGAGATGGAACGTCGCGGACTGAAGGTCGCCATTCACGGCCGTGGCAAAGTCGTCTCGCAGAGCATCCCTGCCGGTAAGGCGGTGGAGCGCGGTGTTGTCTGCGAACTGTATATGGATATTTAAACAAAAGGAAAGATATGAAATTGAGTGAACTCCTCAAGCATGTTGACGTTCTCAGCCTGACAGGTGATGCCGAGGTTGAGATAACCGGCGTGAATATTGACTCGCGTCGCATTGAGAATGGCCATCTGTTTGTGGCTATCCCAGGAACTCAGACCGATGGTCACCGGTTTATCAGTAAAGCGATAGAGCAGGGCGCCGTCGCTGTCCTGTGTGAGAACGTACCGGCGGAGTTAGCAGAAGGTGTCACCTATGTCGTCGTGACGTCAACAGAACAGTGCGTCGGCGAGGTGGCCACCCAGTTCTATGGCGCCCCTTCCCGACGACTGAAGCTTGTCGGCGTCACCGGCACCAACGGCAAGACAACCATCGCCACCTTATTATATAATATGTTCCGTAAGCTGGGCTATCGCTGTGGGTTGCTGTCGACCGTGTGCAACTATATTGAAGACGAGCCGGTAGCGGCCAGCCATACCACTCCTGACCCCATAGAGCTGAATGCCCTGTTAGCCCGTATGGTGGAGGCTGGTTGTGAGTATGCCTTTATGGAGTGTTCCAGCCATGCCATTGCCCAGCGCCGTATCGGCGGTCTGCGCTTCGTGGGCGGTCTCTTCACCAACCTCACCCGCGACCATCTGGACTATCATAAAACGGTGGAGAACTATCGCGACGCCAAGAAGCTCTTCTTTGATTCACTCGACAAGGATGCCTTTGCCATTACCAATGCCGACGACAAGAACGGCATGTATATGGTGCAGAACACCCGTGCTACGGTGAAGACCTATAGCACACGGACGCTGGCCGACTTCCGTGCCCGCATCATAGAGTGCCATTTCGAGGGTATGTACCTCGATATCGACGGTCGTGAGGTAGGCGTGCAGTTTATCGGCAAGTTCAACGTGTCGAACCTGCTGTGTGTCTATGGTGCCGCCATCATGCTGGGCCAGCAGCCAGAGGATATCCTTGTGACAATGAGTACGCTGAAGAGTGTTAACGGACGCCTGGATCCTATTCAGTCGCCGGACGGCTATACCGCTATCGTAGACTATGCGCACACGCCAGACGCTCTGCAGAACGTGTTGGCTGCCATTCATGAGGTTCTTGATGGCAAGGGACAGGTCATCACCGTCTGCGGTGCCGGCGGTAACCGTGACAAGGGGAAACGTCCGTTGATGGCACAGGAGGCCGTGCGCCAGAGCGACCGCGTCATTATCACCAGTGACAATCCGCGTTTCGAAGATCCACAGGCTATTATCAATGATATGCTTGCAGGGCTTGACGCGAAGCAGATGAAGAAAGTTATCTCCATCGTCGACCGCCGCGAAGCTATCCGTACGGCCTGTATGATGGCTCAGAAGGGCGATGTCATCCTTATTGCCGGCAAGGGTCACGAGGACTATCAGGAGATACAGGGTGTGAAGCACCACTTCGACGACCATGAGGTGGTCCGTGAGTGCTTCCAGTCGTAACAACGAAAAACGTCATAACGAAATACTATGTTATACTATCTGTTCAGACTTTTAGAGGAATACGGTATCCCCGGTTCGCACCTGTGGTCGTATATTTCGTTCCGCTCGCTGATGGCGCTGATTTTTGCACTGCTTATTTCAGCATGGTTCGGTGAGTATTTCATCAAGTATATGCGCCGCAAGAAAATCTATGAGACGGAGCGCGACCCGGCTATCGATCCGTTTGGCGTCGAGAAGAAAGGTGTGCCGACGATGGGCGGCGTCATCATCATCGTCAGCATCCTGGTGCCGGTGCTGCTCTTTGCCCGTATCCGCAACATCTATATCATCCTGATGGTGATTACCACGCTGTGGCTAGGTTTCCTGGGGTTTATGGACGACTATATTAAGGTGTTCCGCCGCAACAAGGAAGGTCTGAAGGGAAAGTACAAGATTGTAGGCCAAGTGTCGATAGGCTTTATCGTGGGTCTGACGCTGTGGCTCAGTCCCGATGTTGTGGTGCGTGAGAACGTCAGCGTACAGCAGCAGAATCAGGAAATCGTGGTGAAGCACAAGACTGAGGCGGTGAAGTCACTGAAGACCACTATCCCTTTCGTGAAGAACCATAATCTGAACTACTCTGAGGTGATGGGCTTCCTGGGCCAGTACAAGGTGGCTGCCGGCTGGGTCTTGTTTGTTATCCTGACCATCCTTGTGGTGACGGCCGTCTCGAATGGTGCTAATCTCAACGACGGTATGGATGGTATGTGTGCCGGCAACTCGGCCATTATCGGTGTCGTACTTCTCATACTGGCATACGTCTCTGGTCATATCGTCTATGCGGCCTATTTCGATATCATGTATATACCTCATGCGGAGGAGTTGGTCGTGTTCCTCTCAGCATTTGCCGGAGCAATGATAGGCTTCCTATGGTATAATGCCTATCCTGCCCAGATTTTCATGGGCGACACGGGTTCGCTGACCATTGGCGGCATTATCGGTGTCTGCGCCGTCATCATTCACAAGGAGCTGTTGCTGCCTATCCTCTGTGGCATCTTCTTCGTTGAGAGTCTGAGTGTCATCATTCAGACGCAGTGGTTCAAACTGATGAAGCGCAAAGGCAAGCGTGTGCGCGTCTTTCGTGCTACACCTATCCACGACAACTTCCGCCGTCTGGACTCGCAGCTTGACCCTACGTCGACCTATATCCTGCGCGGTTGGCCGCAGCGGCAGTTCCATGAGTCGAAGATTACATTCCGTTTCTGGATTGTCACCATTATTTTAGCAGCGATGACCATTATCACATTGAAGATTAGATAAACGTATGAAAAAGATTGTTATATTAGGAGCCGGTGAGAGTGGCGCAGGAGCCGCCGTTCTGGCCAAGAAAGAGGGATTCGACGTGTTTGTCTCAGACATGTCGAGGATTGCTGATAAGTATAAGAAGCAGTTGGACGACCACCAGATAGCATGGGAGGAAGGACAGCATACCGAGGAACGTATCCTGGCGGCTGACGAGATTATCAAGTCGCCGGGAATACCCGACTCGGCGCCGATGGTGGCAAAGGCCATAGAGAAAGGCATTCCCATCATCAGTGAGATAGAGTTTGCCGGACGCTACACACAGTCGAAGATGATTTGTATCACCGGCTCCAACGGCAAGACCACCACGACGTCTCTCATCTACCATATCTTCCGTCAGGCAGGCTATGATGCCGGACTGGCAGGCAACATCGGTCGTTCGTTGGCTTTGCAGGTGGCTGAGGATCCGCATGACTACTACATCATCGAGTTGTCGTCGTTCCAGTTAGACAATATGTATCAGTTCCGGGCAAACATCGCCATCCTGCTGAACATCACGCCTGACCACCTGGACCGCTATGACAACAAGATGCAGAACTACACCGACGCCAAGATGCGTATCATCCGGAACCAGACGCCTCAGGATGCTTTCATCTACTGGGCTGATGATCCCATCATCTCGAAGGAACTGAAGAAGTATGACATCAAGGCTGTGCAATGTCCCTTCAGTGATATCAAGGAGAATGGCGTCATCGGTTATATCGAGGAAGGCCAATACAAATTAGAATATCCCACGCCCTTCAATATGGAACAGGAGAGCCTGAGCCTGACAGGCCGTCATAACATCTATAACTCCCTGGCTGCCGGTCTGGCTGCCAACATCGCCGGTATTAAGAAGGAAGACATCCGCCGCTCGCTGAGTGACTTCCCGGGCGTGGAGCACCGATTGGAGAAGGTGTGCGACGTGCGTGGCGTCCACTATGTCAACGACTCAAAAGCCACCAATGTCGATGCATGTTGGTATGCTTTGGAATCGATGAAGACAAAGGTGGTCCTTATCGTCGGTGGCAAGGACAAGGGAAATGACTATAGCCCGCTGATGCCGCTGGTCAAGGAAAAGTGCTCGGCTCTGGTCTACCTTGGTGCCGACAACACAAAGCTGCATCAGAATTTCGACCAGTTGAACATCCCCGTGCGCGACACTCACTCTATGAAAGAGTGTATGGCAGCCTGCTACGAACTGGCCCAGCCCGGCGAGACGGTGCTGCTCTCACCCTGCTGCGCTTCGTTCGACCTGTTTAAGAACATGGAGGACCGTGGCGAACAATTCAAGGAAATAGCAAGAAGTCTGTAATGAACAAGAAAATAGGCAATCTCTTTAAAGGCGACAAGGTCATCTGGATGGTGTTCTTCTTCCTCTGCATGATCAGTATTGTCGAAGTCTTCTCGGCTTCGAGCAATCTGACGTATAAGACGCAGAACTACATGGGACCAATCATCTACCATTCGGTCATGATCTTCGTCGGTGTTGTCGTCGCTGTGGTGACACTTAATATTCCATGCCGCTACTTCAAGTTGATGACGCCTTTCCTGCTTGTCATCTCGGCATTGACATTGCTGTGGGTCTTGATAGGGGGCGAGAGCATCAATGGCGCCAACCGCGTCATCTCGCTGATGGGCTTCACATTCCAGCCTTCAGAGATAGCCAAGGGTACGATGGTGCTTGTTACTGCGCAGATATTGAGTGCCATGCAACGTGAAACGGGTGCCGACCGCAAGGCTTTCAAGTATATCATGATCATACTGATACCTACGACGTTCCTGATAGCCATAGAGAACCTGTCGACGGCAGCCCTGCTTTTTGCCGTTATCTTTCTGATGATGTTTGTAGGGCGTGTGCCAATGTCGCAGATGAGCAAGCTGATGGGGGCTATAGCTGTTGCCGTGGTGGCCTTCCTGGTAATGGTGATGACACTTGGCAGTATTGGCGAGAACGCTTCCCAGGAGAGTCAGATGACTGAGACCGTCACGGCTTCCGCCGATAAACAGGCAGCCGACAAAGATGCTATTAAGGGTGGGGGCGTCTTTCATCGCTTTGCCACATGGCGTAACCGTATCCTGAAGCATTTCAACAAGGAAGAGGTACCGCCAGAGAAATACGACATCGAGGAAAACTTCCAGGTGGGTCATGCCAATATGGCTATCGCCTCGTCGGGTGTCATCGGTAAGGGACCGGGCAACTCCTTGGAGCGCGACTACCTGCCACAAGCGTTCTCGGACTTTATTTACGCTATTATCATTGAGGAGATGGGCATTATCGGGGCAGCTGTTGTGGCGTTCCTCTATATTGTCCTACTCTACCGTGCTGCACGTATCGCCTCACGCTGTGAGAACAATTTCCCGGCATTCCTCATCATGGGACTCTCGCTACTGCTGGTCATCCAAGCCATGTTTAACATGATGGTGGCAGTAGGACTGGCACCGGTGACGGGTCAGCCGTTGCCGCTTATCTCCAAGGGTGGCACGAGTACGATTATTAACTGTGCATACATCGGCGTGATACTGAGTGTCAGTCGTTCTGCAAAAATGAAAATGAGCAAGATATGAACAAAGAGTTAAGAGTCATTGTCAGTGGTGGCGGTACGGGGGGGCATATCTTCCCGGCTGTCAGTATAGCTAACGCCGTGATACGTCAGCGTCCCGATGCAAAGATTTTGTTCATCGGTGCACAAGGTCGTATGGAGATGCAGCGTGTCCCGGCTGCCGGCTATGAAATCAAGGGCTTGCCTATCCGCGGCTTCTTCCGTCCGTTGTGGAAGCCTGCCAATGTCGGTGTGGCCATCGACTACCTGCGTAGTAAATGGCTTGCAAAGAAGATTCTCCGCGACTTCCGTCCTGACGTTGCTGTCGGGGTGGGAGGCTATGCCAGCAGCGCTGCTCTTGGTGCTGCCAACAGTCTTGGAATCCCTACACTGATACAGGAGCAGAACTCATACGCAGGGTTGGCTAATAAGCAGTTGGCTTCCAAGGCCCGGAAAATCTGTGTGGCATACGAGGGTATGGAACGTTTCTTCCCGAAGGAGAAGATTATGCTGACGGGAAATCCTGTACGTCAGGCATTGCTGGAAACGGCTCTGTCGCGCGAAGACGCTGTCCGCAGCCTTGGCTTTGATCCGAAGAAAAAGACTATCCTGCTTGTCGGTGGTTCGCTGGGAGCCCGTACTATCAACGAGAGTGTTCTCCAGCATCTTGACCAGGTAGAACAGACTGACGTACAGCTGCTCTGGCAGACAGGGAAATTCTATTATGCCGACATCCAGAAGCGACTATATGGTAAGCAACTGCCAAACCTGAAGGTGACCGACTTCATCAGTGATATGGGTACCGCCTACCGTGCTGCCGACCTGGTCATCAGTCGGGCAGGTGCCAGCAGTATCAGCGAGTTCTGCCTTATCGGTAAGCCGGTTGTTTTGGTGCCTAGTCCCAACGTGGCTGAAGACCATCAGACGAAGAACGCCTTGGCATTGGCTAATCGCGATGCCGCAATATATGTCAAGGACAGTGAGGCTCCTGACAGGCTTTTGCAGTTGGCTCTTGATACGGTTGCCGACGAGGCACGTCTGCGCTCGCTCAGTGAGAATGTCCTGAAGTTGGCTCTGCCCGACTCGGCTGATATCATAGCAAAAGAAGTGATAAAATTAGCAGAAAATGGAAAATAAGGATTTAAAGGCGGTATATTTTGTAGGAGCAGGTGGCATCGGCATGAGCGCCCTTGCACGCTATTTCCTCAAACGTGGACTTGTCGTGGCGGGGTATGATAAGAACCCCAGTGAACTGACACGTCAGTTGGAGCGAGAGGGAATGTGTGTCCACTATGAAGAGAGTGTCGACAAGATTCCGCAGGCTTGTCGTCAGTCGGAGTCGTGTCTCGTAATCTATACGCCGGCCATCCCGGCCGACCACCGGGAACTCGTCTATTTCCGTGAGCATGGCTTCGAGATACAGAAACGGGCGCAGGTGCTTGGCACACTGACCAGAGCGCACCGTGGACTCTGTGTCGCCGGTACGCATGGAAAGACCACCACGTCTACGATGTGTGCACACATCATGCATCAGTCGAGTCTCGACTGCAATGCCTTTCTCGGTGGTATCTCCAAGAACTATGGTACCAACTATATTCTTTCCGATTCCGACTATGTTGTCATCGAGGCCGACGAGTTCGACCGTTCCTTCCATTGGCTACGTCCCTGGATGACCGTCATCACGTCTACCGATCCCGACCATTTGGATATTTATGGTACGAAAGAGGCCTATCTGGAGAGCTTCCGCCACTACACCACACTTATACAGCCCGGTGGCGCACTTATTATCCATCGTGGATTGGAGATGCAGGAAGATTTGCCTGAGGGCGTGCACCGTTATGACTATGCACTCAGCGAGGGTGATTTCCACGCCGAGAACATACGTATCGAGAATGGTGGTATCACCTTCGATTTCGTCTCGCCCATAGAGTCGGTGCACAATGTCGAATTAGGGCAGCCAGTGCCCATCAACATAGAGAACGGCATAGCTGCTATGGCGATGGCCCAGCTCAATGGTTGTACGCCCGAGGACTTGCGAAATGGTATGCGGACATACGAAGGCGTCGACCGTCGTTTTGACTTCAAGATAAAGTCCGACCGCCTGGTGTTCCTCAGTGACTATGCCCACCATCCGAAGGAAATATACCAGAGCGCACGTAGTATACGTGAACTTTACAAGGACCGGCACATCACTGCCATCTTCCAGCCGCACCTTTACACACGTACACGCGATTTCTATCGTGACTTTGCTGACGCACTGAGCCAACTCGACGAGGTGGTGCTGACGGAGATCTACCCGGCACGTGAACAGCCTATCGAGGGTGTCACTTCACAGCTTATCTACGATAACCTGAAGCCTGGTGTCGACAAGAAGATGATTAACAAAGCCGATGCTCTCGACTTCGTTCGTGACAATACCTTCGATGTGCTCATCGTGCTTGGTGCTGGCGACCTTGACAATCAGGTGCCTCAGATGACGGAAATTCTTAAACAGAAGTTGTAATAATAGAATAAAATGACTATTAACTGGAAGCAAACACTGTTCGTTCTGGCCGACATCATCGTTGCCGCCTATCTGCTCTTGGCAATAACAGCCTTCAACCAGCCGGAGGAGAAGGCCACGGTGTGCTCTGAGGTGAATATCCATGTCGGCGACCAGCAGAACGGACTCCTCAGTCCCGCAGAGGTGAAGCGACTGTTACAACAGCAGCGCCTTTATCCATTGGGACAGCCAATGCAGTTCGTCAGTATGAGGGACATTGAGGATGCTTTGACGGCTAATCCATACGTGGAGTCGGCCCAGTGCTATAAGACACAGAATGGCCATGTCAATATTGTTCTGGTGCAACGTCAGCCCATACTTCATGTTATGCCCAGTAATGATGTGCAGTACTACGTTGACATGCAGGGTGACATCCTTCCCCATACCCAGCTGGCAGGGAACCTGCTCGTGGCAACCGGCACGATGGAGCGCAGTTATGCCCAGAAGCGGCTGGCACCTATAGCACGCCTTATTCTCGGCGACCAGTTCTGGAGGTCGCAGGCCGAGCAGCTCAACGTACTGCCTGACGGTACTGTAGAACTGATACCGCGTGTGGGCGATAATGTCATCTATTTAGGTCCGCCGGTAGGTGTTGCCAAGAAGTTGGAACGTTTGCGAAAATTCTATAAGTATGGGCTCTGTCATGCCGGCTGGAGCCGCTATCAACGCATCAGCGTGGAGTTTGACAACCAGATAGTATGCAAGAGGAAAAGTTAATCAATAAAGAATAAGTAATAAGGAGTTAATAATATGGCAAAGGATTTTATTGTAGCAATTGAGCTCGGTTCATCGAAGGTTACAGGCATTGCCGGGCAGAAAAATCTTGATGGCAGCATAACGGTGTTGGCTGTGGCCAAGGAGGAGTCGTCCTCCTTCATCCGTAAGGGCGTGGTATACAACATCGACAAGACTGCCTTGTGTCTTCAGAGTATCATCAAGAAGCTGGAGACCCAACTGAAGACAAAAATCTCGCAGGTCTATGTTGGTGTTGGCGGACAGTCTATCCGTGGCGTCCGGAATATAGTGGTGAAGGAACTGCCGGCAGGCACCATCGTGACCGATGCCCTAATCGATGAGTTGGTTTATCTGAACCGCAACACCAATTATCCTGACCAGGAGCGTATTGACACTGCCGTTCAGGAGTATAAAGTCGACTCGCAGTACCAGCAGGACCCTGTTGGCATACAGTGCACGCGTCTGGAGGGTAACTATCTGAATATCCTGCAGCGCAAGACCTTCTTTAAGAACCTGAACAAGTGCTTTGAGACAGCGGGCATCGCTATTGCTGAGATGCTTAATGCACCATTGGCTTTGGCTGAAGCCGTGCTTACGGAGGCTGAGCGTCGGTCGGGATGTGCGCTTATCGACATCGGCAGCGATACGACTACCGTCTCCGTCTATTCTAAGAATATCCTGCGCCATCTGGCTGTCATACCTTTGGGTGGCGCTAATATCACGAAGGATATAGCCACTCTCCAAATGGAAGAGGCTGATGCTGAAAAGATGAAACAGAAGTATGCTTCAGCCTATACGGATAACAATGAGATTGACAATAATCTGAAGTTCTCTATCGATCAGGACCGTCAGGTAGAGTCCCGTCGTTTCATTGAGATTGTGGAAGGCCGTCTTGAGGAAATCATTGAGAACGCCTGGTATCAGGTGCCGTCGGAATACTATGATAAGCTCTTGGGAGGTATTATCCTTACCGGAGGCGGTGCAAACCTGAAAAATATCGAGCGGGCCTTCAGTAACCATACTCATGTGGAAAAGATAAGGGTGGCAAAGACACCAGTGCAGACAATCGATGGCGGTGGCGATGACATCAAGTCGAAGAACGGTATGATGAATACAGTATTGGGCCTCCTGCTGAAGGGCGATGTGAATTGTGCCGGCTATGCCATCGATCAACATGGTGATCTCTTTGAATCACCAAAGACACCAGGCATGCAAGAGGTAAACGACCAGCGTCCAGCCCGCAAGCCTGGTGATGTACCTGCTGGTGTCATCCGTACTGAGGCCGAGAAGCAAAAGGAAGAGGAGGAAGCCCGTCTGAAGGCTGAAGAGGAAGCCCGTCAGAAGGCTGAGGAGGAAGCCCGTCAGAAAGCAGAACAGGAGCGTATCCGCCGCGAGAATAGTTTCTGGAACAAGTTCCTCAAGAAAGCCAAGAAGTTTGGCGAGGACATGGTAAGCGAAGAGGAATAATCCCGTTATTCCGTCATAACGATATAACGACATCACGACAAAACGAAAAAAAGCAATATTATGGCAGACAAGAATAATACATTCGATATTCTCGACTTCGGCGAGCCGGAGAAGGAGCATAGCATCATCAAGGTCATCGGCGTCGGTGGCGGTGGCGGCAATGCCGTTAACCACATGTACCGCGAGGGCATCCACGACGTCACCTTCGTCCTTTGTAATACCGACGCACAGGCACTTAACGACTCGCCAGTGCCCGTTCATCTGCAGTTAGGCGCTGAGGGTCTTGGCGCTGGTAATAAGCCCGAGCGTGCCCGTCAGGCCGCTGAGGAGAGTATTGAGGACATCAAGACCATGCTCAGCGATGGTACCCGTATGGCGTTCATCACCGCCGGTATGGGTGGTGGTACTGGTACTGGCGCTGCCCCCGTCATTGCCCGCGTCTCCAAGGAGATGGGTATCCTCACCGTCGGTATCGTCACCATTCCCTTCCGTTTCGAGGGCGCCAAGAAGATCGACCAGGCCCTCGACGGTGTCGAGGAGATGTCGAAGCATGTTGACGCACTCCTTGTCATCAACAACGAGCGTCTGCGTGAGATCTATCCCGACCTCTCACTGACGGCCGCCTTTGGCAAGGCCGACGACACCCTCAGCGTCGCCGCCAAGTCGATTGCCGAGATCATCACCGTCCACGGACTCATCAACCTCGACTTCAACGACGTGAAGACCGTGCTCAAGGACGGCGGCGTCGCCATCATGTCCACCGGCTACGGCGAGGGCGAAGACCGTGTGAAGAAGGCCATCGATGATGCCCTGAACTCGCCGTTGCTCAACGACAACGACGTGTTCAACTCCAAGAAGATACTTCTCTCCATTGCCTTCAATGAGGAGAAGGGTGGCAACGACAACTTCATGATGGAGGAGATGAACTACGTCAACGACTTCATGGATAAGTTCGGCGACTTCGAAATCAAGTGGGGCGTCGCCATCGATCCCGACCTGGGCAAGAAGGTGAAGGTAACCATACTCGCCACCGGCTTCGGCATTACCAATGTCGACGGCATGGAGACACGCCTGAAGAAACACTCGCAGGAAGAAGCCAACCGCATAGCCGAGGAGCAGGAGAAAGCCGCCGCCCGCGAGGAGCGCCGCAACATCTACTACAAGGGTGGCGACGGTGTGCGCCGCTACAAGCGCCGTCCGCACATCTACCTCTTCCGTCCCGAGGACCTCGATAACGACGACGTCATCTCTGCCGTAGAGTCAACGCCTACCTATAAGCGTACCAAGGAGATCCTTGAAAGTATTCATTCGCAGGCTACCGGCGACATTCTTGTCGATGCCAAGAACGATGCACCATCCGAACCGCAGCAGGGCGTTATTAGCTTTGTGTAGAAAAGATAGAAATCCCAGCCTCCGTAAAGACTGGGATTTCTGTTACAGTATGCTTTCGCCCTCGACGTACTGCGACATAAGGAGATGTTCGCCGTCGTAGACGACATAGCTGAAGTGTGAGATCCAGTCGCCGAGGATTATCATCCGTGAGCGGCGCGTCAGTTGCAGGTCTACTTCTATGTGGCGGTGGCCGTAGATGAAGTAGTCAACGTTGGAGTGGTACTGTATGTACTTTTTCGTATAGAGCACCAGATGCTCGCGGTTTTCACCCATATACGGCGGTTCCTCGCCACCAGGTCGTTTCATTCGCGAGTGCTTGGCCCATGTCTGGCCGAACCACAAGGCCCAACGGGGATGTAGCGCTGAGAAGGCCCACTGGCATGCTCTGTTGTGGAAAATCCATCTGATGAGCTTGAACGACTTGTTGGGGTCGCCCAGTCCGTCTCCATGAGCCAGGAAGAACACTTTTCCGTAAATCTCGGTGGTCAGCGGCTGTTTGTGAAGGATGACACCACACTCCTTTTCCAAATAGTCGTAGGCCCAGATGTCGTGGTTGCCTGTGAAGTAGTGTACTTCGACGCCCATATCCGTCAGTTCCGACAGTTTGCCTAAGAAACGGGTATAGCCGCGGGGCACCACATATTTGTATTCATACCAGAAGTCGAACATGTCACCTAGCAGGTATACAGCGGCTGCTTTCTCCTTGATGCTGTCAAGGAAGCGCACCAGCCGGCGCTCCTGCATCCGTTGGTGGGGTACGGCCCATGATCCTAAATGGGCATCCGATAAAAAATAAATATTTTTCATCTGTTTCATAATAACGTGATAACGATTAACGTGATGGCGGATTAACTCTATCAGTCAAATCCCAGTTCGACGCGTGCCTCCTCTGACATCATCGACTGGTCCCATGCCGGTTCAAACACCAAGTTGACGTTAGCGCCCTTGACACCTTCTACACTCTCAACCTTTGTCCGCACATCCTCCAGGATAAAGTCGGCGGCAGGGCAGTTGGGCGCCGTAAATGTCATGTCTAACTCTACTGTGGCGTCGTCTTGCACGTCAATTTTGTATATCATACCCAGGTCGTAGATGTTGACGGGTATCTCCGGGTCATAGACGGTTTTCAACACGTCCACAATCCGTTCTTCTATCTGGTTTTTCTCTTCTATAGTCATATCTGGTTGCAAAGATAATGAAAAAAATCATAATTTGCCTGCTTCGCGGTAGGAAAAATAATTACCGTCGGTTATGATGACGTGATCCAGGAAGCGGATACGCATGACGTCGCAGGCTTGATGGATACTGCTGGTCAGTTCGTCATCGGCATTGCTGGGGTGGAGACTGCCGGAGGGATGGTTGTGGCAGACGGCAAGGATAGTGGCATTGCAGAGTACGGCCTCGCGGATGATAATGCGGATGTCGACAGTGACCTCGGAGATACCCCCGTGCGCGATGCGTACCTTTTTTATTAAGCGGTAATTCTGGTTCATCAGTAGTAGCCAGAATTCCTCAGTGTCAAGATCCTGCATCTGTGGGTGCATGTGGTTGTAGATGCGGGTGGCTGTGCCTAGGTCGGGACGCTCTTCAGGCGTCTCTTGCTGGCGGCGCTTACCCAGTTCACAGGCAGCCAGGATGGTGATTGCCTTGGCCTCGCCGATGCCTTTGTACTCCATAAGCTGGCGGATGGTCATCTTGCCAAGCGCATTCAGGTTGTTCTTCCGGTCGTTCAGCACGTGCTGCATCAACTCGACGGCACTCGTACCGGGTGTTCCCGAGCCAATGAGTATGGCTAACAATTCAGCATTGCTCAATGTCTGAGGACCTTTGTCGCGCAACTTCTCGCGAGGCTGGTCATCTTCTGCCCAGTGAGCAATGGTCAGTTTCTCGCTCATTTGTAGAAGTTCTTCTCGAAAGCAGTAAACTCATCCTGTTTCAGTACACAGCGTTTCCACCATGACTCGATGAAGCCCAGGCCGTAGCCCATCAGCTGTGTGAAGGCAGCCGGAATGGAGAGCATACCTACCCATAGACTGCGATTGCGAATGCTGGAGTCAATAAAGATAAGGCCGCTATAGAGCAGGAGAGGAAAGAGTGCCAGTATACAGAACGTGAAACCCACGCCTTGGTGCATGTTGTCGGTGGGACGAATTCCGTTGGCGTCGAGCCATTCTCCCTCGGCGTAAAGGCCTGCTCCCAAACAGAAGAGCAGAAGGCAGCCGATGACACCTATCGTAAAGGCCATTGGCAGCAGGTGTACAAGTTTCAGTGTGCCGGGGTGACGCTTCTCGAGATTGATACGTGCGATGCCGCTGTTGAAAACCTGACGGAAGAATTTCCGGAAGTCCGTACGGCGCTTGTGCCACACCCATGCCGATGGCAGCAGCCGTGTCTTATAGCCAGCCTCCACGATACGGTACGAGAAATCGATATCCTCGCCAAAGCGCATCTTCGAGAAACCTCCCAGCTCTTGGTAGACTTTGCGACGTATGCCCATGTTATACGAACGTGGGAAAAACTTGTCAAGCTTCGTCTTGCCGCCGCGGATGCCGCCCGTCGTGAAGAACGACGTCATGGAGTAGGATATGGCTTTCTGCACCGATGTGAACGACTCATGGGCCTTGTCGGGGCCGCCCCATGCGTCGATATCACGAGGTTCGAGGTTCGAGGTACGAGGTTCGAGATTAGTTTCAGCGCTGCCACTATTCTCGCACCTCGCACCTCGTATCTCGTATCTCGAAATACCATTGTTTACCGCTTGAAGGTATCCTTCGGGGAGCACCACATCGGAGTCGAGTACGATAAGCCATTCGCCCTGTGCACGTTCTGCTCCATAGTTGCGGCTTTGTCCGGGGCCGCTGTTGTCCTTGTAATGATAATGTAAAGAAAGGATGCTTGCGTACTTGTCGCAAACATCCTTACAGGGTTTCTTTGACCCGTCTTCCACAATGATAACCTCGAAATCCTTCAGCGTCTGCCTGGTCAGGCTTCCGAGCAATTCATCCACCTCATCGGGGCGGTTGAAGACAGGAACAATGATGGAATATCTCATGCTTACTCCTTGACGCGAGCCAGATAGCTGCCATCGCGTGTGTCAACCTGAATGAGGTCGCCCTCGTTAATGAACAGGGGGACACGAACCTCTACGCCGGTCTCCAGCGTGGCAGGCTTCAGCGTGTTGGTGGCAGTGTCGCCTTTTACACCTGGCTCGGAGTGAGTGACGCGCAGATTGGTCTTCACCGGCATTTCTGCGTAGAGAATGGTACCGTCGGTGGTGTCGCTGACCACTTCCACGATGTCGCTCTCTTTCATGTACTCATGGCCGATAACCAGTTCGTTGTCGATAGGAATCTGCTCAAAAGTCTCCTGATTCATAAAGATACGGCCCGACTGATCCTCATACAGGTACTGATAGGGACGGCGCTCGATGATAACGTCCTCCAGCTTTTCGCCGATGTTGAAGCGACGTTCCAGCACGCGGCCGTCGCTGACGTTCTTCACCTTGATAATCATAATGGTGTTACCCTTACCTGGCTTGCGGTGCTGGAAGTCAATGCAAACCCAAATTCCACCGTCCATACGTATGGCGGTACCTTTTTTAATGTCTTGTGAATTAATCATATAACCAAAAATGTTGTTTTTATATCGTTTTCGGCTGCAAAGGTACGAAAAAAAAGTGAAAAGTGAATAGTGAAGAGTGAAAAAATTAATGGAAAACTTGCGTAATTCAAAAGAAATGAGTACTTTTGCACCCCAAAATGCATAATAAGTAACAAAAATAAGAGGAAAGAGTAATGAAAAGAACATTTCAGCCGCACAATCGCCGTCGCGTCAACAAGCACGGTTTCCGTGAGAGAATGGCCACAAAGAATGGTCGCCGCGTGTTGGCTTCACGCCGCGCAAAGGGTCGTAAGAAGTTAACGGTTTCTGATGAGCATCACGGAAAGTAAGTAAGAACGGACGCTTCAGAAAGAAAAACAAGGTTAAAAACAGAAAGAAGTGAAGGATATTCTTTGCTTCTTTCTGTTTTTTTTGTAATTTTGTGGGCGAAAAGACATTCATAGATGAAAGCAAAGGATTTTTTGAGGAAATTCTGCAGTCTCTATCTGTGGGGAAATCTGCTGGCGATGGCGCTGTTTGTTGTCGGTCTGTGCTTCGGCGTGAACTACGGTCTTGAGGTCTATACGCATCATGGCGAGGGGATTGAGATACCTGATCTGGTGAATATGCGTGCTTCCAATGCCCGCGTGCTGCTCATAGAGAAAGGACTGGATTTGGTGGTGGCCGACTCTGGCTATAACAAACGTTTGCCTGCCGATTGCATCTTGGCACAGTCTCCCGGACCGGGTATGAAGGTCAAGGCGGGGCGTGTCATCTATGTCACAATCAATTCGCCATCGTCACCGTCGTTTCCCATCCCCGACCTGATTGACAACAGCAGTTATCGTGAGGCAGAAGCAAAACTGACGTCCCTCGGTTTCAAGCTGCTGCCGCCGAAACGTATCACCGGTGAGCGCGACTGGGTGTATGGCATTATCTCACGTGGGCGTCACGTTAATACTGGCGACTACGTGTCCATTGAGTCGCCCTTGACGCTGATTATCGGTAACGGACAGTATGGCGAAGAGGAGGATATTGACTATATGGATGCCGACGAGATAGAGCAGCAGTACATCGGTGGTCAGGATGAGTTTGAGGAGGTTGAAACTCCTAATGTGAATGTCGATGATGTGAGTGATGTACAGTGAGGATTTGTACGAGCACTTCCGTATAGAGGTGGACAATGGGCAGGAGCCTTTGCGCATCGACAAATTCCTGACCGAGCACATGCAGCATGCCACGCGTAACCGCATCCAGCAGGCTGCTGATGCGGGTTTCGTCTACGTTGGCGACCGTCCGGTAAAGAGCAACTATAAGGTGCGCCCTGGCGATGTGGTGACGCTGATGCTCGACTATCCGCACTATGACACAACCATTGAGGCTGAGGACTTGCCCCTCGATGTGGTCTACGAAGATGACCAGCTGATGGTCATCAACAAAGCGGCTGGTATGGTCGTGCATCCTGGTGTGGGAAACTTCCACGGCACCTTGGTCAACGCCATTGCCTGGCATCTGCGGGGACTGTCGACCTACGACCCCAATGACCCGAGTGTCGGTCTGGTACACCGCATTGACAAAGATACTAGTGGGTTGCTCGTCGTAGCGAAGACCCCTGAGGCGAAGACTGCTCTTGGCAAGCAGTTCTTCGACCACGACACCCACCGGTCCTACAACGCCTTGGTGTGGGGTCACTTCAGCGAGGATGAGGGCCGTATAGAGGGCAATATCGGCCGCGACCCCCGTGATCGCCAGCGTATGGCGGTATTCCCGGCCGACAGCGACGTGGGCAAACCTGCTGTCACTCACTGGCGCACATTGGAACGCTTCGGCTATACCACTCTGGTCGAGTGCCGTCTGGAGACGGGACGTACCCACCAGATCCGTGCCCACATGAAGCACATCGGCCACCCGTTGTTTGGCGACGAGCGTTACGGCGGCACCGAAATCCTGCGTGGTGAGCGGTCATCGACCTACAAGGCGTTCATCCAGAACTGTTTCCGGCTCTGTCCGCGTCAGGCTCTTCATGCCCGCACCTTAGGCTTCGTCCATCCCGTGTCGGGGCGCCAGATGGACTTTACGTCGGAATGGCCGGAGGATCTGGCGTCTGTCATTGAGAAATGGAGAACATATATTAAAGGAAATACAAATAACGCACAATGAGAAATAACAAGCGAACCATTGCCATCGTCTGTGGTGGCGACTCTTCTGAGCACGACGTATCGCTGCGCTCAGCACAAGGACTATTTTCGTTTTTCGACAAGGAACGCTATAACGTTTATATCGTTGATATCAAGGGACTCGACTGGAATGTCGAGTTGTCTGGCGGGCTGACGGCCAAGATCGACCGTAATGACTTCTCGTTTATGGAGGACGGCAAGAAACGTTGCTTTGACTATGCCTATATCACCATCCATGGCACCCCCGGTGAAAACGGTAGGCTTCAGGGCTATTTCGACCTTATTGGACTGCCTTACTCCACCAGTGGTGTGCTCGTCGAGGCCATGACATTCGACAAGTTCGTCCTCAACCAGTATCTCCGTGGCTATGGTGTCCGTGTCGCCGAGTCGTTGCTCATCCGAAAGGGCTATGAGGAGATGGTCAGCGATGAGGAGGTGGAGCGCCAGATAGGCATGCCCTGCTTCGTGAAGCCGGCTGCCGACGGCTCGTCGTTCGGCGTGACCAAGGTGAAGAACGCCGACCAGCTGGCTCCCGCCATCCGCAAGGCGATGATGGAGAGTCCCGAGGTGATGGTCGAATCGTTCCTCGACGGCACCGAGATTACCCAGGGTTGTTACAAGACGCGCGAGAAGACCGTCCTGCTGCCTATCACCGAGGTGGTGACGTCGAACGAGTTCTTCGACTACGACGCCAAGTACAATGGTCAGGTGCAGGAGATAACCCCGGCCCGCATTGCCCCCGAGATAGCAGAGCGTGTCTCGAAGGTTACCAGCCACATCTACGACATCCTGCGCTGCAACGGCATCATCCGCATCGACTACATCATCTCGAAGGATGGAAAGATTTCCATGCTCGAGGTGAACACTACGCCGGGCATGACCGCCACCAGCTTTATTCCCCAGCAGGTGCGTGCCGCCGGTCTGGAAATGAAAGATGTCTTGACCGACATCGTTGAGAATCAATTCTAAATAAATCAGTTTCCGTGGATATGGCTTACGATGTAAAGGAGTTCGACGAAATCAGGCCGTATGAGCCGGAAGAGATGCAGCAGGCGTTCGAGGAGCTGATTAGCGACCGCCAGTTTAACGTGATGATGAAGGGCTTCGCTCCGTGGCTGCCCAAGTTGTTGCGCAATGGCGCACTGCGCCTGGCATTTAAGGGCGTGAAGACGCCGCTGGACTTCCAGAAGCGGTTTATGAAGCCCATCGTGAACTACATCATCCGCAAGCATACGGATGGATGCACCTTCAGCCATGACCTGCTGCCGGAAGGGAAGCGCGACGAGCGCTTCACCTTTGTCTCCAACCACCGCGACATAGTGCTCGACTCGGCTTTCCTGGACGTACTGCTGATTAATGCCGGCTATCAGACGACGGTTGAGATAGGCATTGGCGACAACCTGCTGATCTATCCCTGGATCAAGCGGCTCGTCCGCATGAACAAGGCATTCACCGTGCGCCGCGGACTGACGGCTCACGAGATGTTGCGCTCCAGTATGCTGATGAGTCAGTACATTCACTATGCTGTTACAAAGAAACACGAGAATATCTGGATAGCCCAACGCGAGGGACGTGCCAAGGATAGTGACGACCGTACTCAGGAGTCGGTGCTTAAGATGCTGGCCATGGGCGGTGAACTGCGTGAGTTGAACATCGTGCCGCTGACCATCAGCTACGAGTACGACCCCTGTGACTATCTGAAGGCGCAGGAGTTCCAGCAGAAACGTGACAACCCGGCTTTTAAAAAGAGCCGTCAGGACGATCTCGACAATATGCGCATCGGTATCTTCGGCTATAAAGGCCGTGTCAACTACCACTGCGGTACCCCTGTAAACCAGTGGCTTGACGAGCTCGATAGCAGCTTGCCGAAGAATGAGTTTTTCCAGATGTTGGCCCATCGTATAGACCGTGAGATACACCGTGGCTACAAGCTTTATCCCTGTAACTATATATCCGCCGACCTGCTCGAAGGCAAGAAGGAGCGCGCCAGCCACTATACGACGGCTGATGTCGCGCGTTTCGAGAAGTATCTTGACGGCCAGATAGCCAAGATCACCATTCCTGGGAAGGATGTGCCTTTCCTGCGTGAGCGTATTCTCACGATGTATGCCAACCCGTTGTATAACTATCTTGCAGCACAATGAGACGACCGACGTTCTGCCTGTTGATATTGTCCGTAATGACTCTTGTGGCCTGCGAACAGGATGTCTACGACAAAGGTGATGTCAGCTACTCCTATATGCGGGCTGACTTTGTCGAGGCTAACGTCGGTAGCGACAAAAGGGTGGCTTCTGTCCTGACGGACGATGACATGCTGCTGCCGCTGACGACATCCTATTCGGCCAGCTGGATTCAGCGCCCCGATACGGTCTACCGTGCTGTGTTGTACTATAACATGAAAGGACAGCAGGCTGAGGCTGTCAGCTTGCAGCGTGTTGCTACACTCGGCATCCGACCGTCTCGGCAAGTCGGCGACAGTGTGAAGACCGACCCGCTGAAGCTGGAGTCAGTATGGTTGAGTGGCAACAGGAAGTATCTCAACGTGAGTGTCATCGTCAAGCTGGGGCAGATGGGTGACGATGGCGCTACACAGACGCTGGGTGTCGTGGGCGATACTCTTCTTGTCGGCTCCGACAGCCTGCGCATCTGTTATCTGCGCCTGTCGCACAGTCAGGGCGACGTGCCTCAATACTATTCGCAACGGGTCTACTTCAGTATACCTGTTTCCGGGCTTGGGGTAGACTCGTTGCGATTGACTGTTAATACTTATAATGGTGTGGTGACAAAGGGCTTTTGCCTTTAATCCAGGGCTTTTTCCAGTTCCTTGATATCTTCGTCTGTCGTGGCCCAGCTGGTCACGAAGCGGCAGATGGTTTGGTGTCTCTCTGTCTGTCCGAAGTGTGTGAACTGTACCTTGTGGCTTAGACGCTCCACCTGTTCGTCGTTGATGATGACAAACTGTTGGTTGGTAGGCGAATCAACGTAAAACGACAGTCCTTTCTTTTTGAAAAGCTCCTTCATACGCATCGCCATCTCATTGGCATGACGGGCCAGTTTGAAGTAAAGGTCATCTGTAAACAACGCCTCAAACTGCAGGCCTATCAAAGCGCCTTTGGCAATTACCGCTCCATGCTGTTTCTGAATAGAGAAGAAATGCTTATGGGCATTCTGGTGGGTGAACACCACGGCCTCGCCGCAAAGGGCACCTAACTTTGTGCCGCCAATGTAAAACACATCACAGTGGCGGGCCAGATAGGGTAGGGAGATGTCGTTGCCGTCGGCAGTCAATCCGTAGCCCAGTCTGGCACCATCTACATAGAGAGGTATCTCGTAGCGCTGGCAAATCTGGTAGATGTCATCCAACTCCTTGGCAGAATAGAGCGTGCCCAGTTCCGTGGGGTAGGTGATGTAGACCAATCCCGGATGCACGGCATGGTCTTTGTTGCCGTCGTGCATGAAGTCATCTAGATACCTGTTTAGCGTCTTGGCCTCCATCTTTCCGTCCTTGTCGGCAATGGTGATGATTTTGTGTTCTGTGAACTCTACGGCCCCTGCTTCGTGCACGTTAATATGTCCTGAATTGACACAGATGACTCCTTCGTATTGGTAAAGCATGGAGTCAATGGTGGTGGCGTTAGTCTGTGTGCCTCCCGTCAAGAAGTAAATCTGGGCATCGGGCAGCCCGCAGGCCTCGCGGATTTTCTGTTTGGCACGCTCTGAGAACTCGTCAAAACCGTAAGGCGTCGGTTTTGACGAGTTGTATTTTACGAGATTCTCCAGCACTTTCGGGTGGGCCCCGTTGTTATAGTCACATTCAAATGAAATCATAGAGCTTCAAGCATCCGTTTCAGTACAACGGAACAGCTTATTTCACGGTTGGCAGCTTCGGGGATAACGATAGAGTTCTCCGACTCAATGACGTCATCGGTCACGATAAGACCGCGGCGAACGGGCAGACAGTGCATGAACTTTCCATTGTTGGTCCACGCCATGTGTTCTGTGTCCACCGTCCAGCTCATATCCTTGCAGGTTATCTTGCCATAGTCTGCTGGGGTTGTCACACCTGGATTACTCCAGTTCTTGGCGTAGATGAAGTCGGCACCCTCGAAAGCTTTCCGCTGGTCGTACTCCACACGGGCGTTGCCTACAAACTTCGGGTCCAGTTCGTAGCCCTTGGGATGGGTTACGACGAAATCGACGTCGGCAGCGTTCATCCACTGAGCAAACGAGTTGGGAACGGCCTGCGGCAGGGCGCGGCAGTGGGGAGCCCAGGTCAGCACGACTTTGGGTTTTCGAGGTGCGAGGAGCGAGGTGCGAGGTACGAGATCACTTTCCGGGCTAGAACCATTCTTGCACCTCGAGTACTCTTCGATGGTAATGAGGTCGGCAAAGGCCTGCAACGGGTGAACAGTGGCTGTCTCCATGGCGAAGACAGGCCGCCCAGAGTACTTGATAAACTGGTTCACCACCGTCTCGGCATAGTCATACTGACGGTCGGTCAGTCCTGCGAAAGAGCGGATGCCGATAATGTCGCAGTAGCAGCCCATCACGGGGATGGCCTCCAACAGGTGCTCGCTCTTGTCGCCGTCCATGATGACACCGCGCTCCGTCTCCAGTTTCCAGGCGCCGGCGTTCACGTCGAGCACGATGACGTTCATGCCGAGGTTCATGGCGGCTTTCTGCGTGCTGAGGCGCGTACGCAGCGAGTTGTTGAAGAATATCATCATCAGCGTCTTGTTATGTCCCAAGTGCTGATACTTAAACCGGTCGTTCTTAATCTCTTGTGCTTCGGCGAGGGCTTTTTCCAACGGTCCTATGTCGCCGACGTTCATAAATGTCTTCATATTTTTGATATTGGTTTGTTGCTTAGATGGCAGCCAGGGCCAGCGAGTGGTATTTCGACTCGGGGCTGTCGCTGCGCGACGGCATCACCACGGGCTTCAGAGTACCTTGCAGCACGCCGGCCGTCTTGGCGTATGCAAAGAGTGTCAGTGTCTTGTAGAAGACGTTGCCCGCTACGATGTCAGGGAAGATGAGGGCGTCGGCCTGTCCGTCAATGGGGGAGTGGATGCCCTTCTCTCGCAGACTGACGCTGTCGAGCGACGTCTTCAAGTCCAGCGGGCCGTCGATGATGCAGCGTCCAAAGTATCCGCTCTGGGCCATGGCGATGATGTCGAGGTAGTCCTGGGTATATGGAAATGCCTTCTTGCTGACCTTCTCGGCACAGTGGATGAGCGAGATACGCGGCTCTTCGATGCCTAAGGCGTGGCACACGTAGTTCACGTAGTGTATCTGTTGGCGACGTTGGTCATTGGTGGGAATGGGTATGACGGCAGCATCGGTGAAGAAGAGCAGTTTGTCATATTTGGGAATCTCGGCCATGGCGATGTGTGTCAGCACTCGTCCTTGTCGCATGATGCCCGTGTCCTTGTCGAGGATGGCACGCAGCACGATGTCGCTACTGATCAGGCCTTTCATGAGGATGTCGGCTTCGCCGTTCTTCACCATACTGACGGCGCGTCGTGCACACTCATCCTTGTCGTCGCCATCGACGTAGATGGGCTCTATGAATCCCATTTCCTGTCCTTTTCCTATGGCGTAGCGCGTAGAGGCATCGTTGGCGCAGATGACGGCCACACGCTTGCGGTCACCCCGCTTTTGCAGGAAGCGGGTCATGTCGTTAAGGGTCTTGATTGGTTGCATAGGCTTTCTTTTTTTGAAGTTAAAGGATGTAGCCGACGGTCACCTGTATGACGCGGTTGCTGTACTTGCCGCCGATGTCGAGCTTGTTCAGGTCCAGCAGTCCGAGGATATAGCGGGCGTCGATGCGCACCTTGTCGAGGTCGTAGCTGATGCCGACGGGTATGCCGAGGTCAAAACTGGCGTAGTTGGTGCCGGTGGTGGAGTAGCTGCCCCAGCTGTTGCCAATCTTTTCGTCGTAGGAAATCTTCTTGTAGAAAGCGTAGCCCAGCTGGATGCCGGCCTTCAGGGCCAGTCCCTTGATGGCATACAGGTTAAGCATGATAGGGACGTTGATATAGTGCAGCGTTGCCGAATAGTCCTTCTGGAGCTCGATGTCGTCGTATTTGTGGCCCTGGAGCGAATAGAACAGCCCCGCCGACAGGCTGAGGGGTGCCGACAGCTGGTATTCGCCCTCAATTCCGGCGACAATGCCGATGCATTGTTTCGGTTCCAGTTTCTTGTCGCCGATGCCGTCGTGCAGATAGTAGAGGTCGTCGCCTGCCACATTGGCCAGGTTAATGCCTATTTTGGGGACGAACGTCAGCTTTCCCGCTTCTTTCTGCGCAAATCCTTGCAGTGCTGCTAATGCTAATGTCAGGATAAAAATGAATCTTCTCATATCGGACATATATTTTATTTTAATGAATAAAACGTAAAAAAACGCCTGTTATTGTGTGTTTTAAGAAATAAAAGTCGTATATTTGCAACATGTTAGAAAAGCGTATTGTTGATATTTACTTAGAGGAAGCCCAGCGGGCAGCCGGTTCTGTGTCGTTAAAGGAAGGATTAGTATTGACCGACAGCATCGTGGCAAGCTCCAATGTCCATAGTCCCCAGCGTATAAACTATATCCTGATGGCACTGTGTCAAAGTGGTGAGGCATGCTACACGATTGACACCCGCCAGCAGACGGTCAAACAGGGCGACCTGCTCTTTGTCTCCGAGCGGCATATCGTCGACGGCTATCAGTCGTCACCCGATTTCAAGTGCCAGTGCATCATGGTGAGTACCGAGTTCTACCACAGCTTTGTGCTTAACGTGAGAAACGTCTCGTCGCTGTTGCTCTTTTCAACGAAGAACCCTGTTGTGTCGCTTACCGAGGACGAGATAAAGACATACAGCGACTACTTCCGTCATATCCGTGAGAAGATGACTGCCGACCACCCCTATCGCACGCAGGTGGTGAAAGCCTTGCTGCTGGCTATGTTCTACGACATGTCGGGTGTCATCTGGCGTGTCGAGCGTCAGGAAAAGAGCGGACAGTCGCGTGCCAACGTGATTTTCGCGAACTTCATCAGACTATTGGAGGAACACTTCCGCAGCGAGCGGCGTGTGGGTTGGTACGCCGGTCAACTGGGCATTTCGCCGAAGTATCTGGCTGAGGTGGTGAAGCTGATTAGCAAGCGCACACCCAACGACTGGATTGACGACTATGTTGTCCTCGAACTGCGTGTGCTGCTCAGGAATTCTTCCAAGACCATCAAGGAGATTACCGAGATGCTCCATTTCCCTAATCAGTCGTTCCTCGGTAAGTATTTCAAAGAACATGTGGGCATGAGCCCTTCGGAGTACAGGCGCAGCTGACCGGCCTATAGTGATAGCTGTTCGGCGACGGTGCAGAGTTCCTGATACCACGCCTCGCCAAACCGGCGGATGAGCGGCTCTTTCAGGAAGCGGTATACAGGCAGGTCGAGTTCCTGCCCTTTCTTCACGGCATCGGAGCACACCTTCCAGCGGTTGTAGTTCAGCCCGACGATTCCGCCCTCGAACTGCTTTTCGCGGATAGGGTAGAGAGCACAGCTGATGGGCTTGCAGAAGCGTGTCTTTCCATGACGGTAAGCTTTCTCCAAGGCGCACAGACAGTTGTCGCCATCGTAGCAGGTGAAGACGCAGTCCTTGCCACCGACGATACTTGTCACCAGGTCGCCGTCCTTGTCGTTATAGGCCACTCCCTGCTGGTCGATGACCGCCTGTGCCTGTGCTGAAAGCATGGGCCATACGGTGTCGAGTGCATCCTCGATACCGGCAATCTCGTCGAGTGTCACCGGTGCTCCGGCATCGCCCTCTACACAGCAGATGCCCTTGCATTTCTCGTAGTCGCAGCAGAAGCGCTCTGTCAGCAGGTCCGATGAGATGAGCACGCCGCCCACATCGAGTATCGGGGGTACTTTGTTTACCATGCTATTGGTTCTATTCCATTCTGTTTCAGATAGTCGTTACAGCGCGAGAACTGGTGTTGGCCGAACCAGCCGCCGCGGTTGGCCGAGAGTGGCGAGGGGTGCACCGACTCCAGCACAAGGTTGTGCGTCTTGTCAATCATATAAGCCTTGCCGCGGGCATAGCCGCCCCAGAGCATATAGACGATATGCTCGCGCTGTGTGGCCAGTGCCAGGATGGCAGCATCGGTAAACTTCTGCCAGCCTAACTGTGCGTGGCTGTTCGCCTGGTGTGCCCGCACCGTCAGCGAGGCGTTCAGCAGCAGTACCCCCTGCTCTGCCCAACGTGTCAGGTTGCCAGAAGCGGGAATGGGGGTGCCAAGGTCTGCCAGTATCTCCTTGAAGATGTTTTGCAATGATGGTGGAAATGCGATGCCGTCCTGCACCGAGAAACTCAGCCCGTGGGCCTGTCCGGGCTCATGGTACGGGTCCTGACCGATGATGACCACTTTCACCTTGTCAAACGGACAGAGGTTGAAGGCGTTGAAGATCAGACGTCCCGGCGGGTAGCACGTCGTCTGCTGGTACTCCTGCTTAACCGAAGTGGTGAGTCCGAGAAAATAGGGTTTCTCGAACTCACCACTCAGTTGCTGTTTCCAGCTTGGTTCTATCTGAACGTTCATTACTTGTTGTCACTAATCAGGCACTCGCCCGTCATGTCGGCAGGCTGCTCCAGTCCCATGATGTGGAGGATGGAGGGAGCCACGTCGGCCAGGCGTCCGTCCTTCACGGTGGCGCTGTTGTTGTTCGTCACGTAGATGAAGGGCACGGGATTCAGCGAGTGAGCCGTGTTAGGCGTACCGTCGGCGTTGATGGCGTTGTCGGCATTGCCGTGGTCGGCAATGATGATGGCCTCGTAGTCGTTCTTCTTGGCGGCCTCGATGACCTCGCGGACGCAGTTGTCGACAGCCCAGACGGCCTTGGCGATGGCGTTGTAGACGCCGGTGTGTCCCACCATGTCGCCGTTGGCGAAGTTCACGACGATGAAGTCGTACTCCTGCGTATTGATGGCCCCGACGAGCTTGTCCTTCACCTCGAAGGCGCTCATCTCGGGCTTCAGGTCGTAGGTGGCCACCTTCGGCGAGGGAACGAGGATGCGGTCCTCACCGTCGAACGGAGCCTCGCGGCCACCGTTGAAGAAGAACGTTACGTGAGCGTACTTCTCGGTCTCGGCGGTGTGCAGCTGCTTCTTGCCCTGCTGCGAGAGATACTCGCCGAGGGTGTTTTCTACGTTCTCCTTCGGGAAGAGGATGTGCACGCCGGTGAACGAAGCGTCGTAGGGCGTCATGCAGTAGTACTGCAGTCCCGGGATGGTCTTCATGCCCTGCTCCGGCATGTCCTGCTGAGTCAGCACGATGGTGAGCTCCTTGGCGCGGTCGTTGCGGAAGTTGATGAAGATGACGACGTCGCCCTCCTCGATGCAGCCGTTCACCGAGGCATTGTGGATGGGCTTGATGAACTCGTCGGTGACGCCCTCGTCATAACTCTCCTGCATGGCCTGCACCATGTCGGTGGCCTGCTTGCCGGTGCCGTTGACGATGAGGTCGTAGCCCTCCTTCACGCGCTCCCAGCGCTTGTCGCGGTCCATGGCGTAGAAGCGGCCCACGATGCTGGCGATGGCAGCGTCGTTGTCGGCACATACCTTCGTCACCTGCTCGATGAAGCCCTTTCCGCTTTTCGGGTCGGTGTCGCGGCCGTCCATGAAGCAATGGACGAAGGTCTGGTTCTTCAGTCCGTAGTGCTTGCCCACCTCGATGAGCTTGAACAGATGGTCGAGTGAGGAGTGTACGCCGCCGTCGGAGCAGAGACCCATGAGGTGCAGCTTCTTGCCCTGCTCCTTGGCGTAGCTGTAGGCAGCCTTCACCTGCGGGTTCTCCACGATGGAGCCGTCCTTGCAGGCACGGTTGATTTTCACCAAGTCCTGATAGACGATGCGGCCTGCGCCGATGTTGAGGTGTCCCACCTCGGAGTTACCCATCTGTCCGTCGGGCAGACCGACATCCTCGCCAGAGGCTGCCAGCTGCGAGTGGGCGCTGGTGGCTGTCAATAAATCGAGATATGGGGTCGGCGTGTTGAAGATAACGTCGCCCTTACCGTGCTTACCGATTCCCCATCCGTCGAGAATCATCAAAAGTGCTTTCTTTGCCATAATTTTTCTGTTATATTTGTCGTGATTACTTTCGGCCTGCAAAATTACGCATTTCCCGCGAAACGGCCAAAAAATCAGTGACAAAAGTGTGCTAAGGCAGGCGGAAGGTGACGGGAATGGTGTATTTCACGCGGACGGCCTTGACACACGGGAAAAAAATAAAAAACCGCCAAAACTGCTGGGCGTTTCAGAATAAAGTTATAACTTTGTAGCCGTGAAAACCCAAGGAGACCTTTTACTGTATTTAACCAAAAACAAATAAAACTATGACAAGGAAAAGTATGCTCACAGGCTTGGTAGCCTTGACTTGTAACATGACAATGAATGCTCAACCCCAACTCACGGCCACGAACATCGACGAGGTGCTCAAGGCTATGACACTGGAGGAGAAAGCCCGCCTGCTGGTGGGAGGTGCCAACAACTTCTTTGGCGACCAGGCTGGCGTCGGCGGCGAGGCCGACCTCGTGGCCGGCGCTGCCGGCACGTCGCCCGCCATTCCCCGACTGGGCATCCCGGCCACGGTGCTGACCGACGGCCCTGCCGGCGTACGCATCGACCCCACCCGCAAAGGCACCTCGCAGACCTACTACGCCACGGGATTCCCCATCGGCTCCTGTCTGGCCTCGACGTGGAACACCGAACTGGTAGCCAAGGTGGGCGAGGCCGTCGGCAACGAGACGAAGGAGTACCGCTGCGACGTCATCCTCGGTCCGGGCATGAACCTGCACCGCAATCCGCTCTGCGGCCGTAACTTTGAATACTACTCGGAAGACCCGCTGCTGACGGGCAAGATCGGTGCCGCCTATATCAACGGCGTACAGAGCCAGGGCGCCGGCGTGTCAGCCAAGCACTTCGCCGTGAACTCCCAGGAGACCAACCGCACCGGCGTCGACGAACAGCTGAGCCAGCGAGCCGCCCGCGAGCTCTACCTCCGCGGTTTCGAGATTGCCGTCCGCGAGAGTCAGCCGTGGACCATCATGTCGTCGTACAACCAGATTAACGGCCAGTTCTCGATGGGCAACCGCGACCTGCTGACCAGCATCCTGCGCGACGACTGGGGCTACAAGGGCATCGTCATGACCGACTGGATAGGTATCCGCAAGGGCCTGAAGACCATCACCGAGGTGCAGGCGGGCAACGACCTGATGGAGCCGGGACAGCCCGCCCAGGTGAAGGAGATTGTCGACGGCGTGAAGAGCGGCAAGCTCGACATCAAGGATGTAGACCGCAACGTGCGCCGTATGCTGGAGTATATCGTCAAGACGCCGAGCTTCCATCAGTACCCCGCCACCAACAAGCCCGACCTGAAAGCCCATGCCGCCATCACGCGCCAGACGGCCTGCGAGGGCATCGTGCTGCTGAAGAATGGCGACGCTCCCAACCCCTCCGAAGAAGGAGTGAAAACGCTGCCCTTCGTAGTAGACGGAGGGAAGTTTACCGTCGCCCTGTTCGGCGAGAACTCTTACAACTTCCTTTCGGGCGGTACGGGTTCCGGCTGTGTCCACACGCCATACGTCGTCGACCTGGCTGAAGGTCTGAAGAATGTCGGTATCAGCACGTCGAAGTCGCTGACCGACATCTACCGCAAATACTACGAATATGCCCGTTTGAAGTTCCAGCAGGAGCGTCATCCCTCGGCCTGGTACCAGCAGGAGCAGTTCGGTCAGCAGAAGTATCCCGAGATAACCTTCTCGCCCCTCGCCATCGGCAAGGAGGTGCGCGGAGCCGACGCTGCCATCGTCACCATCGGCCGTCAGGCCGGTGAGGGTGCCGACCGCGACATTGCCACCGAGTTCAACCTCACCGACGGCGAACGCCAGTTGCTCACCGACGTCTGCCGGGCATTCCACGCCGCCAAGAAGCCCGTGGTGGTCATCATCAACAGCGGCTCTGTCGTCGAGACGGCTTCGTGGCGCGACCTGCCCGACGCCATCATCTGCGCCTGGCAGCCCGGCGAGGAGGGCGGCAACTCGCTAGCCGACATCCTGACGGGCAAGGTGAACCCCTCGGGACGTCTCACGATGACGTGGCCCATGGCCGCTGCCGACCACCCGTCGACGCAGGGCTATGCCTCGCCGGATGTCGCCCGCCACGACGAAGACATCTACGTGGGCTACCGCTACTTCGACACCTTTAAGAAAGAGGTGGCCTATCCCTTCGGCTACGGCCTGAGCTATACCACCTTCGCGTTCTCCAAGCCCAAGGTCAGCGTCGGCGCCACGCAGGTCACCGTCAGCGTCACCGTGAAGAACACCGGCTCCGTAGCCGGCAAGGAGGTGGCCCAGGTCTACGTCACCGCCCCGAAGGGAAGCCTCGAGAAACCCGCTCAGGAGCTGAAGGCCTTCGCCAAGACCCGCGAGCTGCAGCCCGGCGAGCAGCAGGTGCTGACGATGCCGATTCCCGTCCGTATGCTCGCCTCGTTCGACGAGCAGGGGTCGCAGTGGCTGACAGAAGCCGGCCAGTACACCTTCGGCATCGGTGCCTCCAGCCGTGATATCCGCTGCACTGCTACGGCCAAGGTCAGTCAGTACACAGAAAAGGTGCACAACGTCCTGGCTCCCAAGGCGAAACTCACTCTGCTGAAGAAGTAACCTCACAGGGGGTCTTCCCCCGTGTGAGGTTGAAAAATCGGATAAGCGTTGAAAAAAGAGAGCCGGAAGCGTCAATGGCTTCCGGCTCTTTCTGTAGTGATACTTATTTCGCCCTGGGTCACTTTTGCTTCTAACAGTTGTTCTCTTATATACTCCTGAATATCGGTAGACGACACATCATAGTAGGGACAAAGCTCTTCAAACCCTTTTTCCTTTACAAACATTCTACCGTTTGTCAACATCGATAATAGACCACGAGTACGTAGCTTATGGTCGGAATGCTCCAAAGCTGCTGCTATCATTTTGTTGATGTCTCCCCCCTCTTTTATGATAGAATAGATGTCGTAATAATCTCTGAACTTTGATCGACGAAGCATGGTTTCCATCTTCATGGCGCCATAAGTTTGTTGATGTGGCGTGTCTCGATGCTCTTAACGTAGGCTTCAGGGCGCTTGGCTCCAAAATAGTACCAGGCGTAGAGGATATTATAGTTACGGAACATTTCGCCCTGTGGAGCGACGCGGTCTAACCATACCCGCTTCACTTTCTTGTAGCCAAACAATGGAAAAAGTTGGTTGATGTCGTCAATGTCAAGATAGAGCAGGACATACTCAATCAAGGCCTCGTCGGAGATGTCATCCATCTTCGAGATATCGTAAGACCAGAAGCAATTTTCTTCTTTCAACTTGCGAAGCAACGCCTTTTTCTGATTGTCCTTCATCAGCATCAACATTTTCGTTTGCAAAAATAGGAAGAAATCTTGAAAGTTCCAAACAATTCTTCGTTTTTTTCTCATGCGGAATTTAGCCTTGTCAGCGGATAAGCGTTGAAAAAAGAGAGCCGGAAGCGTCAATGGCTTCCGGCTCTTTCTGCGTTAGTGATCGTTACTTCGCGTTAGTTACCAAAGATGTCGAAGAAGCGGGAGTCGGCAGTGCCAGGTGCCTCGTCGGTAGATATCTCGATACCGGCGTCGCCGCCTACTGATGTGATAGAAGCTTCCATCAGCGGTGCCACTTCCACGTGTACAATCTCGATGGCGGGAATGATATATTCTTTCTTTTTCATAATCGTCATTTCTTTTTCGTTAAACATACAGTGTGATTACTTCACGACCATCTTCTTGCCGTTCTGGATGAAGACGCCCTTCTGGCCCTTCTTCACCTCCTGACCCTGCAGGTTGTAGATCTTGCCGTTGGCGTTGTCAACCTTGAGACTCTCGATGGCTGTAGCATCGTTGCCGTCGATGGTGAGGTTGGTGATACGTGCACCGGCAGCCTTAGCCTTGATGTAGGCGCGGGTACCCTTGATGGTTGTGGCACCTGTCGACTTGTAGAGCTTGTCAGCGTTGATGAACCAGTCGCCGGCAGCAATCGTCGTCGATGCATCATACGTTCCCGTGAAGTCGAAGTTAGTGCCTGCCACCTTGGCGTCGCTAGTGGCTACGGTGCGGTTTGCAAACACATACTTGTTGTCGGCAGCTGTTGTCTCGGGCTTCAGCAGTACGGGCTTGTTGGCCGAAATGGCGGGAGTCGTCATCTTTGTGAAGCTGACGGTAGAGTTGTCGCCATTGGCTGTCTCGCTGTATTCAGCAACAGCAACGTTATCACCAAAGGCAGCCTTCAGCTCTTCGTTGGTAATCTGGAACGGAACAACAAACGTATTCCACTTCTCAGTAGAAAGTGTGCGCGTCAGTGTCACCTTACCTGCTACACTCTCAGGCGTGTAGTTTACATCCTCGCTGATTTCAACGGTGACAGCGGGAACCTTGTACAGATCGATGTAACCAATACCCATCCAGTTGCGGGTGTTGCCAGTGAGGGTCTTCAGACCAATTTTCACTTCCTGCTCAGAATCGTTGACGAAGGAGAGTGATTGCTCAGTGAGTTTGTTGGCTGTTACGCATGAACCCTGTGTGTCGTTGGCATAGAAATAGACACCGTCAACCGTAGTGCTAGTGTATTGATCTTCAGCGAAGGCGTAGCATGACATCGAGAACGTGCCGGCAGGCAGGGTGACGGCATTGTAGAGTGCAAACTTGCCAGAAGCCTTGGCGGGATTCGACCAGTACTCGTAGAAGTAGCTTTTGTCACCATTGGTCTTAGAATCATTGAACATTACCTGACTGTTACCATCTGTTTCTTCGCTTTCCCAGCCGTCTGCAGCATTCCACGTTGGCAGTCCTGTCAGGTCGGGGTTAGTCATCAGGAATGTGCAGTCGAACTTGGCACCGTCGCCCACGGGAGTGGCAGCAAAGACATAGGTTTTCATGGCGGCCTTCAGGGTAGATGTGGCGGTGTTGATGTCATCTGCTGTGGTGGCAGCGGCGGCTGCGGCAGTCTGATTGCTGATAGCAGTAGCGAATGTGCTGTTAGCCTCATTGTTGTCGTTGTCAACACTCTGCAGAGCATCAGCCTTTGCCTTCATTGCAAAATATGCAGTGTAAGGGGCTTTCAGCAGGTCGGCATCGGCGTAGAGAGCCTGTACAGCAACGATGGCAGCCAGCAGGTCGTCAACGTCGCTGTAGCTCTTGTCGTAGGCAGCCACCTTGGTCTGCAGGGCAGAATAGGCGGCAGAAGGAATGGCTCCGTTGTAGTCGCTCACCTGCCCGAGCAGGGTGGTGAGTGCTGCCTGCACGTCGCCGCAGAAGTAGAGCTTGAAGTTATCGAAGTGAATCCAGTTGGCGGTTCCCTCTGCGGTCTTACCGGCGGTGATGGTCAGGTCTTCGTTCTCTGCCAGCACATAGCCAGTGGTGTAGTCTTTGTCTGCAGTCCAATTGACGGTCTTGCCGTTCAGGTCGATGTATGTGCCGTCACCACCCAGGTTGGCGGTCAACTTGTAGTAGCCGGCAGGCAGGTTCTTGATGGTCTGGCTCATGCTACCTGCGGTCAGGGCACCATCTGTGGAGGGCTGCCACTTCTGAGCATAGTAGCCACCCACCTTAAAACTCTGGTCGTTGTTCTGAGTGCCGAAAGCTTCGCTCTCAGAGAGTGTCCATCCTGTCATGTCGCGGTATTCGAAGCCGGGGTTGGTGATGTAGCCCGTCACGTCGAAGGGCGAGTCCATCGTGGCGGCCTGGTCGTTGTCAATCAACTCGAACATGCCGAGGATCATCCATGACTTGGTAATTTCTGTGTTAAAGGTGCCATAGACGCCAATTTCTATTTCCGTATTGTCTGCGTCAATGTTGAAATCGAGCGTGTTGCGATACATTTTGGAATCAAAAGCATTAGCACCCTCAGCTTGGGTGTTAGCATAACCAGCAGCCGTGATACTGCCAAGCGTTTTAACAAGAACCTGATTACTGCCTGCTTTCAGGTAGGCGCGTGATGTTGATGCATCTGTGTTGTAGTTTTGTCCCTCACGGAAGAACGAGTAGTTCACCAGCGTATAATGGCCAGCTGGAAGAGTAATCTTCTGTGTCAGACTGTATTGGCTCTTTTCAACTGAATTCCATCCTTCGTAACATTCAATAGCATAGCCTGTGGTGTTATTACCTTGGACAGGGTTGTTGAAATTGACATTCGTCCACCCATCAAGGCTTGACAGTGTAGCATTAGTGATGTACTGTGAAGTTACATCCTTCTGCGCATTAGCAACACCTGCACCCAACAGGGCGAGCGCCGCAAATAGAAGTTTTAGTTTTCTCATGTTCTTTTAGTTTTAGTTAATATTTATAGTAAAAATTGGTATCGTCTGATTGTCATACGCTGATACCCTGAAAGTCTTTTTACCCGCGAAGGCTAGTGTCTTTTCTCCTATTGAATTCCTACTATTAACATCATGGTATAGTAAGGTTAATGTGCTACAAAAGTAAAAACAAAAACCGTTGGATAGTCAAAATCCAACGGCTAATTACGGAAATTTCTGTTTTTTTTTTTTTGTTAACACGGCGGCGCGGGAGTTCTAGCGGCCGTGTAATCTTGCTCCACAAATGTGGTGATGCTTCTGGGGGGCAGGGTGGTGCTGCCCGCTACGATGCCGGAAGGTCTGAGGGTCTCGCCCTCGGCGTCGCTGGTGCGGTAAGCGAGCCAGCGGCGCGGGCGTTCGTCGTCGACGCGGCAGGTCATCTCCGCTTCCTTGTCGCCATAGTTCAGGGCGACAACCACCCAGCGTCCGTCGGCGTTGCGGTAGGCGCTGACCATCACGCCGTAGGGATCCTCCGGTCCTTCGACGTCGTAACGCACGGCGCCGGGGCGGATGAAACGGCTGTAGTTGCCAAGAGCCCAGAGCAGGCGGGAGTCGCGGGCCTGCTGCGTGCGGTCGTAGACGCGGATGAGTCCGTCCTTGTAGTCGCCGCCACAGGCGCGCCACCACGACCAGCTCTCGGCGTCAGCATGGCAGAGGTCGTGATGGATGACGCGGGCGACATAGAGGGCCGTCTTCATCGTGAAGTCGTAGCCACCGCCACCGCCTATCTCCTCGTCGTTCGACATGATGCAGAGCTCCGACTGCCAGAACGAGATGCCGTAATGGCGGCAGGTGTCGCGCAGCTGCTCGCGTATGCGTTTCATATAAGGTACGGGCGTGTTGGTCCAGTAGCTGTGCCCGAGGATGAGGTGGGGCACCTGAGGCGTGTCGCCGAGATAGGTCTGCGTGCTGTCCTTCGAGAAGAGTGTGCGGATGGTGTTGCCACGTTGCCAGTCGGTCTTGTAGATGCCCAGCAGGCAGCGCAGGTCTGAGGACTCATTGACCAGCAGCTGCGTATTGACACCCTGCTGTTGCAGGGCGCGACTCGTCTTGCGTACTAGCCGTGCTATCTCGCGGTTCGTAGCCGGCGACCCCTCCTGCTTCGGTCCCTGCCAGTTCCAGTGGCCGTCGGGCTCGTTGACAGGACAGAGGTAGTCGAAGTGGATGCCGTCGTGTGTCTCCAGTCCCTTCAGGGCGGTAGCCATAAAGGCGGCAAAGCGGTCGTAGCTGTCGTCGCGGAGGTTCAGTGTGCCGTCGCGCCCGGTGTTCGTGGCCAGACGGTTCTGGGTGAAGTGGACGGGCGGTGAGTTGAGGAAGGCTAAGAAATAGGGTACGCCGCGCTCCTTGGCCAGGCGTAGGAAACGGCGCTGGCCTGCCTGTCGCGACCAGTCGTAGGTGCCGTCTTTTTGAAGGAAGCACTCGGTGCGTGTAGAGCGGTTAATCTGCGCCTCGCGGCCTTGCTCAGCGCTGCCGGCGCCGAGGTTGAAGCGCCACAGCGAAAGACCGATGCCGCGGGGCTGGCCCGCAGCATCGGTCTCGATAGAAAAGAGCCAGTCGGCAACCTTTGCCTGTTCCGTACTGTCGGGCCACAGGCCGATGGTCTGCATCGACCATGCGTCGGACGCCCCGAAGTGGCGGATGGTCTGGCGCGGCGCGTCGGTGCGTATGACGTGGGTAGCAGCAGTGGCTGTACTGCCATTGCACAGCCAGTAAGGCAGTGCGATGGCAGCAGTCAGTAATATCGGATGTTTCATAAGTCTTGTCTGTCGTGATGGTCGTCGTTACGTTATTTCAGCAGGTAGATGCGGAAGTCCTTCACCGACCCCGGGGCGCCTTGTTCGGCACGCGGCAGGTACTCAATGCCCGAGACGGCCTGCTCCGAACCCAAGTCGATGACAAGCAGGTATGGTGCCGTGGCCGCCTTCTCCGTCTGCCAGTAGGTAGACTCCTGCAGGTCGAAGACCTTGTCGCCGGTGTGGTTGCCGTTCTCCTCCTCCGAGCTGGCATACTTCGTCGTCCACGTCTCGCGGCTGATGCGTCGTCCGCCGGGGTTCTGCAGGTAGAGTTCGGCGATGGCGGCGCGGTCGCCCACGTTCTGTGTGGAGAGTATCTCGATGGCGAGGTAGCGGCCCTCGGCATCGTTCTTGAAGAAGACGGTCTGCCAGCCGTTGCCGGGCTTGAAGCTGCCCGTCATGACGGGGGTGGCGCTATTCAGGTCGGGCTTGTCGCCGATGTTGTTGTGCTTGTTGCTCTTCTCCAGCTGCAGCTTGTTGAGCTCTGGCTCGGCCTGTCCCCAGACGACGGCCTCACGAGGGCCGACGACATCGAGGACAATCACCTCGTTCTTGCCCTTCTTCAGCCAGCAGCCAGGGATATAGAGTGTCTGTTGCGGACCAATCGACCAGATGCGGCCCATGGCGTGACCGTTCACGTAGACCTGTCCCTTACCCCATGTCTCGAAGTTCAGGAACGTGTCGCCCACCTTCGAGAGATTGAAGTAACCACGGTGGTAGCCGGGCTTCATGATGTCGGCAAGCTGCTTTGACCCTTCATAACCCTGTGTCAGGGCAAGCGCAGGAACGCTCCCTTTCACCTCGCCAGAAGCAACCCGGTCGTTAACACCCTTAATCATATCAAGAGCTTTCTTTGCTGTCTCATAGTCATCGGGGATGGCCACGTTTGTCCAATTCTTCGGCGTCAGCACCATCTCCACGTTATCTGTCTCGGTGGTCAGCGTGACATTGCCGACGATACCCTTGAAGTCCTTGATGGCACGACCGAAGTTGATGCGGCCCATGCCTTCAACAATGATAATCAGTTCGGCTCCTTTTTTAACGGCAGGAATCGTGAGCGACTTCTCGTTCTTCACGCGGTCAATCTTACCAATGTATTTCTTATCGATAAACACCTGTGCAAAGTCGTGGAACTCTCCTGTGAGCACGCTCTCCGAAGCAATCTCGGGCAGGCGGGTAGAGTACATCATGGTGCCCCAGCCCATATCCATCTCTTCGAAAGTCTTTAAGGTGCCATTGACAGGCTTAGTCATAGATGACAGGAGGGGAGCGAACTCCGTCAACTCAAACTTGGGCACGGTCACTATTGGCATCGGAGCCTTGGGCACGGCGGGGAGACCCCCTTTCCGTCCCCCGAGGGGGAAACCTCTTTCATCGTACTTCTGCATCATCTTGCGCAGTTCCCAGAACTTCGGGGTGGCGAGGCCATACTCGTTGATGGGGGCGTCGTAGTCGTAGGAGGTGACATCGGGTGCAAAGCCGGGCGAGTTAGCACCTGCCCAGTGGCCGAACGACGTACCGCCGTGGGTCATGTAGAGTGAGAAGGAGATACCCTTCGACAGCATTTCGTCCATACCGTCGACCATGTCCTTGGCCGGGCGCGTCTCGTGGCGGGCGCCCCACTTGTCGAACCAACCGCTCCAGAACTCCGAGCACATCTTAGGGGCGTTAGGGCGCAGCTCGCCAAGGCGACGGAACTGGTCGTCGATGTTGGCACCCGTGCCGAAGTTCATCGTCCATGTCAGGTCGTCAAGGCCGTTCTTCGTGAAGTTCGACGACCAGTCGCACTGGAACAGCGACAGCTCGCTTCCGTAGATGCTACGCAGGCAGTCACGAATCTCACTGACATAAGGCTTGTCCTCGCCATACGAGCCGTACTCGTTCTCTACCTGGATCATGATGATAGGACCGCCGTTCTGGATGGTCAGCGGCTTCAGCTGTTCGCCCACCTTCTCCTCGAAGATTTTTACACGCTCCATAAAATAAGGATCGCGCTCGCGCAGGCGTATATCCTTTTTCTTTAAGAGCCACCAGGGCAGACCGCCCATCTCCCACTCAGCACAGACGTAGGGACCGGGACGCACGATGACGTACATGCCGTTCTTCTGGGCCAGGCGGCAGAACTCCGCCACGTCGTTCTGGCCTGTGAAGTCGAACTCGCCCTCACGCTGCTCGTGGATGTTCCAGAAGATGTAGATGCACACGGCGTTCATGCCCAGTGCACGGCACATCTGGATGCGGTGCTCCCAGTAGGGACGCGGGATGCGGGGGTAGTGAACCTCGGCAGCCTTCACGATGAAGGGTTCGCCGTTGAGCAGGAAGGTCTTGTCGCCAGTAGTAAAGGTGCCCGACTTCTTGGCGGCGAGGCCGTCGGCAGGCAGCGCTGCCAGCAAGAGGGCCATCGCCAGCGTTTGTAGTTGTTTGGCTAGTCTCATAAGCGGTTTTTGTTGTTTTGAAAGATTTTTACTTTATTCTAACACTTTTTAATCCTTTTTCTTTTGTGGAATTGAAAAAACATCGTATCTTTGCACTCGAATTTATGTTGAAAGATTATCTATAGTTTTTTTTGCCTTGGACGTTTCCAAGGATTAGTGTTAAATGTAAATCCTCCCAATTCCCGTGAGGGAAGTAAGAGAGCCCGAAAAATTGACCATAAACCTTCGGCCGTGAGGTCCAAGGTTTTTTTTTATTTCCCTTGATTTCCTCATTGCCGAAGTGTGGTTAGCGGCTGAAGTCGAAGCCCAGACGTAAGCCATCATAGCTCTTGCTGATATCGCCGATTGCCTGAATGTTCTGGTTGCCGCTCATGGCAGCTGCTGCCTGCAGCAGTGTCAGCAGCTTCGAGGCGTCGAAGAGCAGTGCAATGCCGTTGACGTTGCGCTTGGCGTAGCAGTTCATGTTGAGCAGCAGTCCCTGGAGGGTGATGCGGCTGCTGGCCTCGTCGTAGGTCCACCGGCCGCTCATGGGCGTGCCGCGGAAGGTGGCGGCGTAGGTGCCGTCCTGCTTGATGGTGATGGCCGTGTTCTGACTGCTGATGCCTATCTGCTGGTAGTAGGGCAGCACCTTGGTCTTGATCTGTCCGGCAACGATCTCGCCGCCGGCCTTTGCCAGCAGCTGTTCGCTGGTGAAGGCGCAGCCTGGGCCGCTGTAGGTCCATGAGCCGATGAGGTCGGCCGACGTGACCTTCTGTGCGCCGATGACGCTGGTGATGACATTGCCGAGGGTGCCGCCCTGCAGCACATCGGTGATGACGGCGCCGAGGATGTCGCCGGTGGTGGAGCTGCTGCTGCCCGTCTGTCCTAAGGTGCCGCAGGCGGTGAGCAGCATGGTGGCTGCTGCCACGATTGTCGATTTTGCATTTTTCATATCTTTCCTATTTTTGTTAGTATTCTTCAAACTGCAGCGACAGCTGGCCGTCGCCGAGGAGGTTGTAGGTCATGCGGTGGTAAGGTGTCGTGCCGTACTGGCGGATGGCCTCGCGGTGCTTCCGGGTGGGGTAGCCCTTGTTGCTGCGCCAGTCGTACTGTGGGTACTCCTCTGCCAGCCGGTTCATATAGTCGTCGCGATAGGTCTTGGCCAGGATGGATGCCGCGGCGATAGCCATGTACTTGCCGTCGCCCTTGACGATGGTGGTGTGGGGGATGTCGACGGCCGAGCCGTCGACCACCGTGCGGTAGGGCTTGAAGCGGTTGCCGTCGACGATGACGGCCTGCGGGCGTACTGTCAGCTGGTCCAGTGCGCGGTGCATGGCCAGTATCGAGGCGTTCAGGATGTTGATGCGGTCGATCTCCTCGGGCGTGACGATACCCACGGCCCAGCTCAGGGCGTCGCGCTCTATCTGCTCACGCAGCTGGTAGCGCCGCTTCTCCGTCAGTTGTTTCGAGTCGTTGAGCAGCGGGTTCTCGTAGCCGTCGGGCAGGATGACTGCGGCGGCGTAGACACTGCCTGCCAGACAGCCGCGGCCCGCCTCGTCGCAGCCGGCCTCTATCAGTCCGTCGTAGTAGTGGCTTGCTAACATCTGCTAAAACATTTGTATCACGCGGCGCAGACCGTCGGCCAGTGCGTCGACCTCTTCCCTGGTGTTGTACATTGCAAACGAGGCGCGGACGGTACCCTGTATGCCGAGACGCGTCATGAGCGGCTGGGCGCAGTGGTGACCGGTGCGCACGGCGATGCCGAGACGGTCGAGCAGTGTGCCGATGTCGAGATGATGGATGCCGTCGACGTTGAACGACACGACGGCGTCATGGGGCTCGTCGGGGCCGTAGATGGTCACGCCGCCGATGGTGCGCAGCTGCTCCATGCAGTAGCGCGTCAGTTCCCGCTCATGGGCCTCGACGGCATCGAGCCCCACACCTTGCAGGTAGTCGATGGCGGTGGCCAGTCCGTGGGTGGCCACGTAGTCGGGGGTGCCGGCCTCGAACTTGAAGGGCAGGCGCTCGAAGGTGGTCTTCTCCCAGCTGACGCGGTCGATCATCTCGCCGCCACCCTGATAGGGCGGCAACTTCTCCAGCCACTCTTCCTTGCCATAGAGCACGCCGACGCCCGTCGGGCCGTACATCTTATGACCGCTGAAGGCCAGGAAGTCGCAGTCCAGCGCCTGCACGTCGAGCGGCAGGTGGGGTGCGCTCTGTGCGGCGTCTATCAGCACGGGGATATCCCGTTCGTGGGCTATCCTGATGATGTCGGCCACGGGGTTGACGGTGCCCAGCACGTTGCTGACGTGGGCGATGCTTATCAGGCGGGTTTTCTCCGTCAGGTGGGCAGCGACGGCGTCGCTGCACTGGCGGCGGGTGGCAGAACAAGCCAGGCGGCCATCGTCGGTGATGGGCAGGTGGCGCACGATGATGCCGCGCTGCATGGCCTGCAGCTGCCAGGGCACGATGTTCGAGTGGTGCTCCATGTCGCTGACGATGACCTCGTCGCCCGCCTGCATCTGTGAGAGACAGAACGAGGAGGCCACCAGGTTGATGGCCTCCGTCGTTCCGCGTGTAAAGATGATCTCCTCCGTCTTGCGGGCGTTGATAAACTGCCGCACACGTTCGCGGGCTGCCTCATGCAGGTCAGTGGCCTGCTGTGAGAGGTAGTGTACGCCGCGGTGTACGTTGGCGTTGACGTTGAGATACTCGTCGCGCATGGCGTCGAGCACGGCCAACGGCTTCTGTGTGGTCGCCGCATTGTCGAGATAGACTAACGGCCGACCATACACCTGCCGCGACAGGATGGGGAAATCTTCGCGTATCTTTTTGATATCGTACATATCGTGTTACTTAGGCTGCTTGCCGATGTAGGCCAGGATGCCACCATCGACATAGAGCACATGACCGTTCACGGCATCCGAGGCGTGTGAGGCCAGGAACACAGCGGGGCCGCCGAGCTCTGACGGGTCGAGCCAACGGCCTGCGGGCGTCTTGGCGCAGATGAACGAGTCGAACGGATGACGTGAGCCATCGGGCTGGCGCTCACGCAGCGGAGCTGTCTGCGGTGTGGCGATATAGCCCGGGCCGATGCCGTTGCACTGGATGTTGTACTCGCCGTACTCCGAGCAGATATTTCTCGTGAGCATCTTCAGACCACCCTTGGCGGCGGCGTAGGCCGAGACGGTCTCGCGGCCCAGTTCCGACATCATCGAGCAGATGTTGATGATCTTACCCTCGCGGCGCTCCATCATCTCGGGGATGACAGCGCTGGAGCAGATGAACGGACCGACGAGGTCGATGTCGATGACCTGCTGGAACTCCTCGCGCTTCATCTCGTGCATGGGGATGCGCTTGATGATGCCGGCGTTGTTGACGAGGATGTCAATCTGTCCCACCTCCTCGTGGATTTTGTTGACCAAGGTCTTCACAGCCTCCTCGTTGGTGACGTCGCAGACGTAGCCCTTGACATTCTGGATGCCTGCCTCTTTGTAGTTGTCCAGGCCGCGCTGCAGGGCAGCCTCGTTAATGTCGTTGAAGATGATGGTCTTAGCGCCGGCGGCCACGAAAGCCTTGGCGATGTTGAAACCGATACCGTAGCTTGCGCCGGTAATCCAGGCGTTCTTGCCCTCTAATGAAAATAAATTTGCCATAATTCTAATTAGTTTATAAGTTTGTGAGTTATTTTAAATCCGTAATCAGAGAGAAGTCTTGGTCTCCGTAGTCCAAGTTCTCGCCGGCCATGCCCCAGATGAACGTGTAGTTATGGGTGGCGGCAGCCGAGTGGATGCTCCATTCAGGCGAGAGGACGGCCTGTTCGTTGTGGAGCCAGAGGTGGCGCGTCTCCTGCGGCTCGCCCATGAAGTGGCAGACGGCCTGGTCCTGGGGCAGCTCGAAGTAGAAGTAGGCCTCCATGCGGCGGCTGTGGACGTGCGCCGGCATGGTGTTCCATACGGAGCCTGGTGCCAGCTCCGTCATGCCCATCTGCAGCTGGCAGGTGGGCAGCACCTGGTTGACGAGCATCTTGTTGATGTTGCGCTCGTTGGACATCTCCAGCGAGCCCATGTGTGCCACCACGGCGTCTTGTTTCGTCACCTTGCGGCAGGGGTAGGCGGTATGGGCGGTGGCAGAGTTGAAGTAGAACTTCGCCGGCTGGCTGGCGTCGGCACTGGCAAACGTCACGTCGCGGTCGCCGCGTCCGATGTAGAGAGCCTCCTTGAAGCCGAGGGTGAACTGCTGGTCGCCGACGCTGACGACGCCCTCGCCGCCGACGTTGTAGACGCCCACCTCGCGTCGCTGGGTGAACCACTGTGCTTTCAGCGGGTCGATGGCCTCTAATGTCAGCGTCTCGGCCACGGGCATGGCGCCGCCCACAATCATGCGGTCGTACATAGAGTAGACCATGTTCACCTCGTCGTCGGCAAAGAGCCGCTCAATGAGGAAGTCGTGGCGCAGGCGTGCCGTGTCGTAGTGGCGTGCGTCCTCAGGATTGGCGGCATATCGTATCTCGTAGTTTGTCTTCATCCGTTTTTTGTCTCTTTGACTGCAAAGATAGCAATTAAAAAACGGATGGCAAAATCTGAATACTTAAAAAAAATAAAAGCACCCTAACAAGGTGCTTTTATGGTTGGACGACTCGGATTCGAACCGGGAATGACAGAACCAAAACCTGTAGTGTTACCATTACACCATCGTCCAATTGCGGCTGCAAAGGTAGGAAAAATTTGGCATACCGCCAAATTTTTTAGTTATGAATTATGAGTTATGGGGTATTATCTTCTCATTTCACAATGAGAAGATAGTAGTTTTTCTTACCTTTCTGAGCCAGCAGGTACTTACCGTCGATGAGGTCGTCGGCCGTCACGGGACGCTGGGCATCGGTGAGTTTCTCCTTGTTCAGGCTGACGCCGCCGCCCTGCACCATCTTGCGCATCTCGCCCTTCGAAGGGAACACCGGTGCTGCCGTGGTGAAGAGTTCGATGGCGGGCTGTCCCAGCTGGTCGCTGCCTATCTCGTGGTGCTCGACGCCGTCGAACACGTCGAGGAACGTCTGCTCATCGAGACGCTCCAGCGCTTCCTTCGTCGACTTGCCGAAGAGGATGTTCGAGGCTTCGATGGCCGTGTCGAGGGCTTCCTGTCCATGTACCAGCAGCGTCACCTCTTCAGCCAGGCGCTTCTGCAGCACACGGCGGCCCGGATCCTGGCGGTGCTCCTCGACGAGGGCGTCGATGACGTCCTTCTCCAGCGAGGTGAAGATCTTGATGTAACGCTCGGCATCGTCGTCGCTGACGTTCAGCCAGAACTGGTAGAACTTATACGGTGTGGTGCGCTTGGGGTCGAGCCAGATATTGCCGCTCTCGGTCTTGCCGAACTTCTTGCCGTCCGACTTCGTGATGAGCGGACAGGTGAGGGCGAAGGTCTCCACCTCGTTACCCAGGGTGCGGCGGATGAGCTCCGTGCCGGTGGTCATGTTGCCCCACTGGTCGTTACCGCCCAGCTGCAGTTTGACACCCTTGTGCTGGTAGAGATAGAGGAAGTCGTAGCCCTGCAGCAGCTGGTAGGTGAACTCCGTGAACGACAGTCCGTCGCGGGCCGTACCGTTGAGGCGCTGCTGGACGCTCTCCTTGGCCATCATGTAGTTGACGGTGATGTGCTTGCCCACCTCACGGGCGAAGTCAAGGAACGTAAAGTCCTTCATCCAGTCGTAGTTGTTCACCATCTCGGCGGCATTGGCTTCCTTCGACTCAAAGTCGAGGAACTTAGCCACCTGTGCCTTGATGCACTCCTGGTTGTGGCGCAGCGTCTCGTCGTTCAGCAGGTTACGCTCCTGCGACTTGCCGCTGGGGTCGCCAATCATGCCTGTGGCACCTCCCACCAGGATGATGGGCTTGTGGCCGCAACGCTGCAGGTGGCGCAGCATCATAATACCGCAGAGGTGGCCGATATGCAGGGAGTCGGCCGTCGGGTCGGTACCCAGGTAGGCTGTCACCATCTCCTTCTGGAGCAGTTCTTCCGTGCCGGGCATCATCTGTGCCAGCATACCGCGCCAGCGCAGTTCTTCTACAAAGTTTTTCATATTTTTTTTCTGTTTCGTTATGTCGTTATGTCGTTATGACGTGATGTCGATTTTTCTAGGGCACCGGGTCGTAGCCGGAGCCGCCCCAGGGGTTACATCTTAATATCCGCCAGATGGCGAGTCCAAGACCTTTGACGGGGCCGTGCTTGAGGATGGCCTGACGGGCATACTCGGAGCAGGTGGGCGTAAAGCGGCACGATGGTCCCAGCAGGGGTGATATGTACAGCTGGTAGAAACGGATGGGCAGTACCAGTAGCCACGACAGGAGACGGACGAGGACGCTCATATCTTTTCCTCGATGCGTTTGAGGAGTCTCCCGATACGTTCGTCAACCACGGTCGACGGCGCGTGCTCGTCGGAGATCCATATCAATCCCAGCAGCAGACTCTCTTCGGCAGGTATGGCATCGCACAGCGGCTGTTTCTGCCGGCGATAGGCCTCACGCACTTGGCGCTTGACGCGGTTGCGGTCGACGGCGTGCTTGAAATGTCGCTTTGAGACACTGATGAGAACCTGTACGGGAACGCCGCTCTGCTGGCGGTCTGTCTTACGGAAAACGGCTCTCAGCGGAAAGGCAACCACATGCTGGCTGCCACTGCCGAAGAGCAAATCCATCAGTCGTGTACTGCAGATGTGCTCCCGTTTGGGAAACCTTCCGCCGTCCACAGTGCTTATTCCATTACTTCAAAGAGGTAGTGCTGCAGAGCGCCCGTCATCGACGGGTATTTGTCGGTAGGTGCCTCGATGTCGAGACGCAGGCCCGCCTCCTTGGCGGCTTTTGCCGTGGCGGGGCCGAAGGTGGCAATGGCGATGTCGCCTTGCTTGAAGTTGGGGAAGTTCTTCGTGAGCGACTCAATGCCTGAGGGACTGAAGAAGATGAGCATGTCGTAGTCGAAGTTCTTCACCTCTTCCTCCGTGAAATCGTTGCTGACGGTGCGGTACATCACCACCTCCTTGTGGTGCAGCTTCTTCGAGTCGAGCAGGATGGTGAGTGAGTCGTTATGGACGTCGCTCATGGGCACGAGATACTTCTCGGTCTTGTGCTTCACCATCGTGGGCAGCAGGTCGTCAACCTTTCCCGTCGTACCGAAGAAGACCTTGCGCTTGCGATACTGGACGTACTTCTGGATATAGAGTGCGATGGTCTCCGTGACGCAGAAATACTTCATGTCCTCGGGGATGGTGACACGCAGCTCCTTGGCCAGTGTGAAGAAATGGTCGATGGCGTGACGTGAGGTGAACACGATAGCCGTATAGTCCAGGATGCTGACTTTCTGGGTGCGGAACTCCTTTGCCGACATACTCTCCACCTTGATAAATGGGCGGAACACCAGCTCGACATTGAACTTGCTCGCTATGTCATAGTATGGCGACTTCTCACTCGCAGGCTTCGGCTGCGATACCAGAATCTTCTTAATCATCTCTGTTTTGTCCTAAAAAATTACTTTTAATTCGTTCGTCATCAGCTCGAGCGCGCCCCAAAGGACAAGCATCGGTACGATTTCGAGGGCACAAAGGTACAAAATTATTTGTAAATAATCTCTTTTTTGTCTAAAAAAGATACTCCAACACTTGTAAAACGTCAAGATTTTAGCCAAAAAGATGACAAAAACGAAGTAATATAGGATATTTTGGATGGGCGGCATGAAGTAAACCTGCAAAATGACGGCAGGGAACAGTACGATGCCCTCGAGGGCCGTCATCAGGGTGAGGTTCCATCTCCAGAGTTCATTTTTTTTACTTCCGAAGAAGATGGTGTTGACGATGTGGTAGACCAGCTGCTTCCCCAGGAAATAGGCGAGGATGACGGCCGAGAAGATGCCTATCAGCATGTACGGCGTGTCTATCAGCAGGTCGTCGGTGACGTAGGAGATGGTATAGAAATAATAGGTGATGCCCATCAGCAGACAGGTCTGTATGCCGAGGAAATTGAAGAAGCGGCTGGTGATCAGCGGCAGGCCGCCTTCCTGTCGCAACGGCTGGAAGAACGCCTTCAGCTGGTGGGCGAAGATGTGGCGTGAGTAGGAGAACACCACGATGGTCATCATAAAGCAGAAGAGCAGTGTGCCGGTGATGGCGTCGTCGTTGCGGACGGTGTAGACCACCGGGTCGCCGGCAACGCCATACCGTCCGCCGGAGAGTTCGGGGTGTAGCAGTGTGTCTTTGGCGAAGAATGTCTCACGATAGTATTGCGGCAGATGTGGCAGACAGGCGTCCTTGGGCAGCATGCGGACCGCCTGATAGGGTGTCTGCTGACGTGCCGGTCTGTGAACAGTTGTGTCGGCTATGATGGCCGACACAACAGGTTCGCTTACTATGGAGTCTTGCGGTAGCATCTGCTTATAAGCCGAAGGCCTGCTTGATGTCGGCTACGCGGTCGAGCTTCTCCCAGGTGAACAGTTCGACATCCATCTCGCGGGTCTCGTGGTAGTGGCTGGTAAACACCTTCTTCACCGTCTCGCACTTACGGCCCATGTGTCCGTAGGCGGCAGTCTCCAGATACATAGGCTGGCGCAGTTTCAGTGTGCGCTCGATGGCTTTGGGACGCAGGTCGAAGAGTGTCTCTATCTTCCTGGCTATCTCGCTGTCGCTCATCTCGACACGGCTGCGACCGTAGGTGTTGACGTAGATGTTCATGGGACGGGCCACACCGATGGCGTAGGCCACCTGTACCAGCATCTCGTCGGCGACGCCGGCAGCCACCATGTTCTTGGCGATATGGCGGGCGGCGTATGCGGCCGAGCGGTCGACCTTCGACGAGTCCTTGCCTGAGAAGGCACCGCCGCCGTGGGCTCCCTTTCCGCCGTAGGTGTCGACGATAATCTTACGGCCGGTCAGTCCCGTGTCGCCGTGAGGACCGCCGATGACGAACTTACCCGTCGGGTTGACGAAGTACTTGATGTCGAGGCCGAAGAGGTCGAGCACTTTCTGCGAGTGTATCTGCTGCTTCACACGCGGTATGAGGATGTTGATGACGTCATCCTTGATCTTGGCCAGCATGGTGTCGTCATCTGCAAACTCATCGTGCTGCGTAGAGACGACGATGGTGTCGATGCGCTCGGGAATGCCCTCGTCGCTGTACTGCACGGTGACCTGACTTTTCGAGTCGGGTCGCAGGTAGGTCATCTCCTTGCCTTCCTTGCGGATGTCGGCCAGGGTGCGCACGATGAGATGGGCCAGGTCCAGTGAGACGGGCATATAGTTCTCTGTCTCATTGGTGGCATAGCCGAACATCATGCCCTGGTCGCCGGCACCCTGTTCCTCCTCATCGGCACGGCTGACACCACGGTTGATGTCCTGGCTCTGTTCGTGGATGGCACTGAGAATACCGCAGGAGTTACCGTCGAACTGGTATTCTGCCTTTGTGTAGCCTATCTTGTTGATGGTGTTACGGGCCACCGTCTGCAGGTCGATGTAGGCCGAACTGCTGACCTCGCCCATCAGGACGACCTGTCCGGTGGTGACGAAAGTCTCGCAGGCCACATGCGACTGTGGGTCGTAGGCCAGGAACTGGTCGAGGATGGCGTCGCTGATCTGGTCGGCCACCTTGTCGGGATGCCCTTCTGATACGGACTCTGATGAAAAGAAATAACTCATAGCTATTTGACAATTTATAATTTACAATTTCACTCTGCGGGCAGCATCACCACTTCGGCCTGGTTGCCGGCCTTGAGCACCTCACGGACGAAGGTGCAGAGACTTGCGGGCGTCAGACTCTGGACGGTCTGCTCGTAGCTGGTGTAGAAGTCGAGACCCCACTTGCGCCAGGTGGTGATGGCACCGGCCCAGTAGCCGTTGGTCTTCAGACGGTCGCCGTGGTTCTTAAGCATATACTCCTTCACCTTCGTCACCATGTCGGCATTGCACTTGCCGGCAGCCATGTCCTCGACGGCGCGGCGCATGATGGTGATGGCGGTGTCGGCCTTCTCGGGCTTCATGGGGCAGTAGGCCAGGATCATCGTCTCGTCGCCGAAGTCGTCGCGGCTGGCACTGGCCTGGGCGCTGACGGTATAGGCGGCGCTGGCCTCCTCACGGATCTCCTTCAGGTAGACCATCTGCAGCACCTGTCCCACGGCCTTGGCGCGGACGGCGTTCTCCAGTGTGTAGGGCACCTCCTTAGAGTACCAGTGGAGCACGGCGATGGACTTCGGCGTCTCTGCCTTGTGCTTGAAGTTGTTCACCACCTTACCCTTGTAGTCGGTGGCGACGTCCTTGCCCTTCACAATCTTCTTCTGAACGGGCAGCGAAGCGATGTACTGCTCGATGAGCGGACGGATGGTAGAGTCGTTGTAGTTGCCGATGATGGTGAAGGTGAAGGCGGCGGCGTTCTGCGTGCGCTCCTTGGCCATAGCGAGGATGCGGTCGTAGTCTACCTGCTGCAGGTCGTCGACGGTGAGGCTCTTGAAGCGTGGGTTGTGACAACTCATCGTGAGGGTCAGCGAGTCGCTGAAGACGGCCTCGGGCTGCAGCAGACGGTTCTTAAGCTGCAGTTCGGTGGTCTTCATCATCTGGTCGAACGACTGCTGGTCTTTCTGGACCTTCCCGGTCATATAGAGGTGTACCAGTTGCAGCATCGTCTCCACGTCGGTAGGCGTCGACGAGCCGTTGACGTTGGTGCGCTGTGTGCTCATGGTCAGTGTGGCACCGGCTATCTTGCCGGCCAGCGCCTTGGTCAGCTCCGTGTGTGAGAAGGCACCGAGGCCGCTGGCCTCGACAGCGTCGTTGAACAGGGCGATGTTGGCGCGGTCGTCGAGGCTGTAGAGTGAGGAGCCGCCCCAGCCCTCGCCGAGGAGCAGCACCTGGTCTTTCTTCAGGTCGGTATGTTTCAGGATGACTTTCACGCCGTTGGAGAGTGTCAGCTCCGAGTAGCCGCTCTCGACACCGTCGCTCGTCTTCGTCAGGAACTTCTCGTGCCTGACTTCCTTCTTGATGCTTCCCTTCGTGGGCAGCGTCGTCATCAGCGGTTCGTCTTTCACGTTGTCAACCCAGGCGGTCAGCTCCTCGCCGCGCGCCTTGCTGACGGCAGCCAGCAGACCGTCCTCCGTGGGATAGACGGCGTCGGCTTTCTCCTGGTTGAAACTCAGCACCACCATGTTGGAGTCGTTCTGTGGCATCAGCTGCTTCATCACCTGGTTGACGGCCTCCACGGGGATGGCGGGCACCAGTTGCTTCATCAGCTGGTAGTAGTCGTCGATAGAGGGGATGGGCTCGTTGGCGAGAAAGTGGCGGACGTACTGGTTGACGAACTGCGAGTTGTAGCGTTTGTCCTTGTTGGAGTACTGCTTGTCGAGGGCACTCAGCGTGTTGGCCTTCGAACGGCCGTACTCCGTCTGGGTGAAGCCGAACTCAGCAGCGCGGCGGGCCTCGACGAAGACAGTCGTCAGGGCCTCGTTCATCATGCCGTCCTTAGGCACGACGGCCAGGGTGAAGGCATCCTTGGGCTTCGACAGCAGGTACGTGCCGTCCTCCACCTGTGCCTGCAGGAACGGACAGTCGGGCTTCTCAGCAATCTCGCCCAGACGGCCGTTGAGCATGCCGAGGGCCACACTCTTCAGGTAGTTGGCCACGAGGTATTCCAGCGACCCTTTGGCAGAGTCGGGGATGGCCTCGTGCTTGAACAACACCTCGACGATGTTATAGCGCTGCTCCTTGTCCTTGTCGATGACAACGATGGGCGTGGCGTTGTCGGGCACGTCCTCCTGCTTCACCTGGGCGGCGTCGGCGCCGGGCTTGGCTATCTGCGAGAACATCGTCTTGATCTTCTGCTCCACCTGGTCGACGTTGACATCACCGACGACGATGATGCCCTGGTTGTCGGGACGGTACCACTTCTCGTAGTACTGCTGCAGGAAGGGGCGCTCGAAGTTGTCGATAATCTCCATCAGACCGATAGGCATGCGGTAGCCGTACTTAGAACCAGGGTAGAGCTTCGGCAGGTCGCGCTCCAGCATACGCTGCTGCGCACTCGACCGCAGGCGCCACTCCTCGTGGATGACGCCGCGCTCCTTCTCGATCTCATCCTGTTCCAGGAGCAGACCGTCGGCCCAGTCCCACAGGATCATGAGGCAGGAGTCGACAATCGACTCGCGCGTCGTCGGCACATTACTTATATTATAGACTGTCTGGTCTATCGACGTGTAGGCGTTCAGGTCGGTACCGAACTTCACACCGATCGATTCGCACCAGCGCAGCAGCTCGTTGCCACGGAAGTGCTTCGACCCGTTGAAGGCCATGTGCTCAAGGAAGTGGGCCAGTCCGCGCTGGTTGTCATCCTCCTGGATGGAGCCCACCTTCTGGGCGATATAGAACTCGGCACGGTTCTCCGGCCAGTTGTTGTGGCGGATGTAATAGGTCAGTCCGTTGTCGAGGCGTCCTATGCGCACGTCGGGGTCAACGGGGATTGGCGGCATCTGCATCTGTGCCGTCGCTACTTCGGCCGACACTGCCAGTGTCAGGACAAAGAGGATTTTTTTAATGTAGGTCATCTTTTGGTTTTTTTGAGGTTTCAGCCTGCAAAGTTACAAAGAATTGTCTGAATAGACAAATCTTAATCCTTTTTTTTATAGGCGCGCCATCCTTTAGTTAAAGAATGGTAAAAGATGGGGCCGTGGTGCGCTGTTTTCATAAAAATCGTATAATTTTGTTGACGTAAAGAACCATTTATCACTAAAAATAACAAATCTATGAAAACAAATGCGATGAAAAAGCTTGCCATGACTATGGCTATGGTGGCTGTCTGTGCGACAGTTGCTGCGCAGGGACCGAACATCTATTTCGGCCTGGGAACGGGTTTTCATTCTAACAAGATGAAGTACTCCGACATCAACGAGACGCTCTATCCCACCAACGAGAACCTCAACAGCGGCGTGCTGTCGATGTTTGCCGAGATCAGCTTCCTGCCCAACCACATGCTGGCTGTCCGTCCGCAGTTCTCCTACCTCCATCGTGGCGGTACCATCAAGGATATTGCCAAGGCCGAATGGGGTAACACCATCAAGGACACCTATTACAAGCTTAACTCCGGATTCCTCGACTTCCGTATGCCCGTCCTGTTCCAGATAGGCAACGACAACTTCCCCATCCGTCCGTACGTCGGCGTGGCACCCATCGTGGGCTTCTCCACCGGTGGCGATATCGACATGATGATATGGGGTAAGGACATGGCGGCTGCCGGCTACCATGTAGAGCTCAACAAGAGCAACATGGCCTCCACCTATTTCGCTGTGGCTCCCATGCTGGGCATCAAGATCAACTTCCCCGTCCGCGGTCTGGCCAACGCCTGCTTCCTCGGTCTTGAGGCCAGCTATGAGATAGGTCTCACCGACACCTACGGCAAGGAGAAGGACGGCGGCGCCTGGGATGTCCTCTCCGACAGCCATAACTCCTACCCCCTGGCCGGCACCCGTAAGTTCCAGGGCTTCGAGCTGAACGCCATCGTGGGCATCCCCCTGCATATCTCTGAGAAGAAGGTGGAGCCGCAGCCCGCTCCCGTCCAGCCCGCCCCCGTCGTCCGTCCGCGTCCTGTGGTGAAGAAGCAGAAGCCCTGCTACACCCTTGAGGAGATCGACGAGATGATCAGCCGCCGCGAGAGTGTCATCGGCAAGACCATTTGTGCCGTCGACGTCATCAACTTCGACTTCAACAAGGCCACCATCAAGCGCGAGTCCTATCCGTACCTGCAGCGTCTGGCAAAGACCCTCACCCGCACCAATGCGAAGGTCGAGGTGAAGGGCCATACCGACAATGTGGGCAGCGACGAATACAACATGGACCTGTCGAAGAAGCGTGCCAAGGCCGTTCACGACTACCTGGTCCGTCTGGGCGTCAACCCCAACAACCTGTCGTACAGCTACTATGGCTACCGCCAGCCGCTCACCGACAACGACACCGAGGAGGGTCGCACCATGAACCGTCGCGTAGAGTTTGAGTTCCTGAAATAAAATAACAATCATTAATAATTGAACAACTATGAAGAAGAACTTTTTTAATGGCTTGATGCTCGCAGGCCTGCTGCTGGCACCGATGGCCCTCACCTCCTGTCTGAACAGCGACGACGAGACAATCGTGCTCGAAGACTATAAGGCTAACGGCAAGTCCTTACAGGACGACTACTTCACCATCGAGAACGCCGAGTACCAGCAGGGCGCGTTCCCCGCTTCTACCGACGGCAGCAGCATCGGAACGGTGACGCTGAACAACCAGGCCCTCAGCGGCGGTATGAACTTCATCACCGTCCGCACGACGCGTGTCTACCGCTGCTTCTATGTCGGCATCGACGGCGTCAGCGGCTACTATGTCTACCGTCCCACGACCTACACCCGCGAAGGCAGCTATTACGTCTACACCATCCCTGTGTACTATACGCCTAACTACGGCGAGGATATCGACATGAAGATCAGCGGCGAGACCGAGGGCGGCGACCGCTCAGAGCCCTACAAGGGTCATGTGGCCTATGTCGAGAGCCAGTCGGGCGACCTGAACATCAACCTGACGTTTACCACCGCCAAGGATGTCGACCTGCACCTGCTGATGCCTGACGGCACGGAGATTTACTACGGCAACCGTGGTGAACAGGATTCTGCCGGAAACCAGATCTACGGTCTCGACCACGACTCCAATGCCGGCTGCCATATCGACAACCTGAACAACGAAAACATCTTCATCCCCGCCTCGATGGTGAAGGCAGGCACTTATCGCGTGTTCGTCAACCTCTACTCTAACTGTGACACGTCGGTAGGACCTACCACCTGGTCGGTAGCTGCCCGCTTCCGTGGCTCCTACGTGACCAACCAGCTCAACGGCGGTCTCAACCCGATGAACGGCTCTTACGCTGCACGTGCCAGCAGTGGCGACAAGACGGAGGTCATCCGTTTCACCATCACCGAAGCGCAGGTCACCCGTGCTGCCGGTGGCGCCACCTTCGGCAGCTTCTTCCCCATCCCGCTCAACGATATGGACATGATGAAGCTCGAGGAAGCCAGCTGGAAATAAGCTGACGCCTTCAGGATACCAACAGGAAAGCCGCTCGTCACTGAGCGGCTTTCTTCATGTTTCGCGGATGATGCTCCAGAATCTCCTGACGCAGCATCGTCATGTCGATGTGGGTGTATATCTCCGTCGTCCCTATCGACTCGTGGCCCAGCATGGCCTGGATGGCGCGCAGGTCGGCACCGCCCTCCAGCAGGGCCGTGGCAAACGAGTGGCGCAGCGTGTGCGGTGAGATGGTCTTCCGGATGCCTGCCGCCTCGGCCTGCCGCTTGATCATGATGAGGATCATCGTGCGGGTCAGGTGGGCACCGCGGCGGTTCAGGAAGACGTAGTCCTCCTCGCCCGCCTTGATGGTCATCTGCTGGCGGTCGTCGAACCACCACTCCAACTCCTTCACCGCCCGTGGCGAGATGGGCACCAGCCGCTCCTTCGACCCCTTGCCGTTGACGCGTATGAAACCGTCGTCGAGGAAGAGGTCCGACAGCTTCAGACCCGTCAGCTCGCTGACGCGCAGACCGCAGGAGAAGAGCACCTCGATGATGGCGCGGTTGCGGTGACCCTCCCACTTCGACAGGTCTATCGACGCCTCCAGCTCGTCGACCTCGGCCGTCGACAGCACCTCCGGCAGGTGCTCGCCCAGCACGGGCGACTCCAGCAGCTCCGTCGGGTCGTCGTCGCGGTAGCCGTCGACCATCAGGAAATGGTAGAACGAGCGCACACCGCTCAGGATGCGACACTGCGACCGCGGGCCGATGCCGATGTCGTGAAGGCCGGCGGCAAACGTCTGCAGGTCTTCCAGCTGTACGTCGACGACGTGCTGCCCCGTCCGTTTCAGGTAGGCCAACAGCTTCTCCAGGTCGCGCTGATAGGCCTCCAGCGTGTTGGCCGACAGGCCCCGCTCCAGCTTCAGGTAGCGCACGTAGCGCCTGACAATCGTCTCTTGCTGTTCCATTCAGCCTACAAAGATAGGCAAAAAAAACATTTCTACCAAAATTTTTTCGATTTTCCTTTTATTTGTCGTCACCATCGGTTAACTGTCTTATATACAGCGACTTAAGTAGTTGCGACAAGTGGTGGAGTGATGATAAACAGACTTACATCTACTCATAACCAGAGGTCGAAACAGAAAAATTCTAGGCGCGGGAGAAAAAAATCCAGGCGTGGGAGAAAAAATCCAGGCGTGGGAGAAAAAAATCTAGGCGCAAGAGGATGGTCGGATTTGTCGTCACCGCGTGATTTTGTCGTCACCACGTAACCTCATCTGTTTCAGTGTGTTATGTGAATGTGATGACGTGACGACAATATTTGTCATTAAGTATGGTTCACTATTCTGCAATTTTTGTGATTGCAGAACAGTGGCGGCTCGTCCACTGGGGATGAGCCGCCACCGTCATTACATAGTCTCGTTTTCTGCTTATTCCTCGTCGTCCCAGAAAGAGCCGGAGCGGCTGAGGTTGCCGCTGGTTGCGTCTGTCGTAGTGTTGGTGTAGCCAGGCGAGCCGGCCAGTATCGGGGTGCTCTGTAGGCTGACAATCTTGATTGTCGGATTCTTATATGTCTTTTTCATTGCTTTGTTCTCCTTTTCTTTACTTGATTACGTATTTCTTACCATTCACGATGTAGAGACCCTTCGTGGGCTGGCTGACGCGCTGACCCTTCAGGTTGTAGACCTCACTCTTATCTTTCATCTCCTCACTCTTCACAGAATTGATGCTTGTTGCCTCGCTGCCGTCAAGCAGGAAGAAGCCGCGGGCCGATGCTGTGAAGTCAGCAGGCAGGTAGGCCGTGTTGGCACCTACGGTAAAGGCATTGGCGTTCTTGTAGAAGCCAAGGCTGGGCGATGCCATCAGCACATATCCGGTCTCGGCAGCAATCTCCGTGTTTGCCGTCACGCCAGTCAGCTTGTTTGCCGACACGTCGGTCGAACTACTTACCACAATAGGTATGTTCACCGTACCTGCACTGCCCTTCAGCAGCAGACCTGTGTTGGCAGGCACCGTCGTCGTCACAGCTTCCTTCGTCAGTACGCCGTCGGCGCCACCCGTCATCACTATGGAAACACCTGCGCCAAAAGCGCAAGCTTATTAGTGGTGATATAGGACAAACTGTCACGGAGACAACTGTCCTACGTATTGCCCGTTTTCGCTCTTTCGAGGCGCTGATTCGATGTGCGTTTGAGCATATTAATAAAGTCTTGTCGTTCGTGTGTCTCCACACTAGCTCCGCTGCAAAAGAAATCATTTATTTCGAACTGACAAAAAAATCGGCGGGAAAATTGCGACCTTACGTCCTATTCCCGCCGATGAGACATAAAGAAAGGGGTCGAAAGTTTTGTACATTCGGCTTTTTTGTCTATCTTTGTGGCCAGAAAGCAACAAAAAGTGTTTTTTAAGGGATGAAGATACTGATTATCAACGGGCCCAACCTGAACCTGCTCGGACAGCGTGAGCCCGGAATCTACGGCAACGAGTTGTTCGACAGCTACCTGGAACAGCTGCGGGCACGGTTTGCCGACGTCGAGATAGACTATTACCAGAGTAACGTCGAGGGCGAGCTTATCAACAAGATGCAGGAGTGCGGGTTCTACGGCGACTATGCCGGTATCGTGCTCAATGCCGGTGCCTACACCCACACCAGCGTGGCGCTGCACGACTGCATCCGCTCGCTGCGCTGTCCCGTCATCGAGGTACACATCTCGAACGTTCACCAGCGCGAGGAGTTCCGCCACCACTCGATGCTCTCGGCAGCCTGCAAGGGTGTCATCTGCGGCTTCGGCCTCGACAGCTACCGTCTGGCAGTGTCAGCTTTGGTGGGATGATGCTCGACGACTATATCCTCCAGCACACGTCGCCTGAGCCCGACTACCTGTACCGGCTCTGGCGGGCTACCAACATCCACACCATCCACGGAAGGATGGTCAGCGGTCATCTGCAGGGACGGCTGTTGAAGATGCTGGTAGAGATGATCCGTCCGCGGAACATCTTGGAGGTGGGCACCTTCAGCGGCTATTCGGCCCTGTCGATGGCTGAGGGTCTGGAGGAAGGCGGACGTCTCTATACGTTTGAGATCAACGACGAGATGGAGGATTTTACCCGTCCGTGGATCGAGGGCTCGCCGGTGGCCGACAGGATCACGTTCATCATCGGCGATGCCATCAAGGAGGCGCCGCGCCTGGGGGTGACATTCGACATGGCGTTTATCGACGGCGACAAGCGCACCTACTGTGAGTGCTACGACATGGTGCTGACGGTGCTCAGGCCGGGCGGCTTTATCATTGCCGACAACACGCTGTGGGACGGTCATGTCATCGACCCCGACTACGACCACGACCAGCAGACACAGGGCGTCAGGCGTTTCAACGACTATGTGGCCGCCGACCCGCGAACGGAGCAGGTCATCCTGCCGCTGCGCGACGGTCTGACGATGGTTAGGGTTGTGAGTTAGGAGTTATGAGTTAAGAGTTAGGAGTGATTCGGTATACCAAGAAAGAGGAGATATGGAACTCGGCGTCGCACGGCGGCGGCATCCTGATGGGGGTGATCATCGGCATCATCCTGCTGGTATGGGTGTTCCGCGGCGACAACAACTGGGCGCGGGTAGGGGTCATCCTCTACCTCGTCGGCATGCTCGGCTCATACGTCGCCTCAACACTCTACCACGCCATGAAGCACCACTCGAAGTGGAAGGAGCGCCTGCGCCGCTGGGACCATGCCGCCATCTACTGGCATATTGCCGGTTCCTACTCGCCGCTGACGCTGGTGGCCCTGCGTGAACAGGGTTACTGGGGCTGGGGACTCTTCATCTTCGTCTGGACTTGTGCCATTGCCGGCACCATCGTCAGTTTCATCCGCCTGAAGGAACATTCCAACTTCGAGACCCTCTGCTTCATCGGCATGGGACTCAGCGTGCTCGTTGCCTTCAAGCCGCTTCTCGACAGCGTCTCCACGGCAGCCTTCGTATGGATAGTGGCCGAGGGCGTGTGTTACATCACGGGTGCCCTGTTCTACTCGCTGAACAAGAAGAAATACATGCACAGCGTCTTCCACTTCTTCGTCCTGGCCGGTTCGGTGTGTCACATCGTCGCCGTCTGGGACGTGCTGATGGAGTACGTCGAGGAGAAACCGGCCTACCACTGTATACTGCCCGAGGGTCTGCAACTGCGTGAGGGCGACGTCGTCTTCCGGCGGGGTGGGGGGATGGTGAGCCACATTGTGGTGGCTGCCGACCGTGCGGGCGATTACTCACACGTGGGCATCGTCGTCGATTCCGCCGGTGTGCCGATGGTGGTGCACGCTGTGCCCGGCGAGCCCGACTTCGAGGGCGACCCCGACCGCGTGAAGATGGACCGTCCGGAACATTTCTTCTCGTCGCAGTACACCTCCATCGGTGAGGTCTGCCGTGCGAAGGACAGCGCTGCGGCGCGTCAGGCGGCACAGGTGGCGATGGCCGTCTATCGCCGTCATACCCTCTTCGACCACGACTATGACGACCATGATACTGTGCGTATGTACTGCACCGAACTGATTGTCCATGCCTATGCACGGGCCGGCTTGCCGTTGGTGGGGAGCGCCCGCCACGAGGTGCGGCTGCCTATGCTGACGGCCGACTGCATCTTTCCTTCTGACATCAAAAACTCCAGGCAACTGGAATCCCTTATAACATTTTAATAACCCTAAAACAACAAGAACATGAAAAAGATTTTAGTAGCGTTCGTTATCGGCTGCATGGCTATGGTCATGACCAGCTGTAGTGACAACAGTCCTAAGGGCATCGCCATTCAGGCCGTCAAGTGTATGCAACAGAAAGACTTCAAGGGCTATGTCGACCTGCTCAACCTGCCGGATGCCACCGACGAACAGAAGACGACTTACGTCGCCATGTTGCAGGAGAAGGCCAGCAAGAAACCCGAGGCTTTCGACATCAAGAGCTTCGAGGTGGTCGACGAACAGGTCGACGAGGAGGCTGGCACCGCACGCATCACTATCAAGATGGTTGACGGCGAAGGTAAGGAACAAAACAATCCCATCGACCTGGTGAAGAATGACAAGGGCGAATGGAAGATTAAGAACAAGAAATAAACAGAAATCCTCCCCGAGCTCGGGGAGGATTTTTTATTTGCAGAGCTTGCAGCCTTCGCACTTGCTGAGCTTCCCGCGGAAGCGCATGTCGACGAGGTGGTGCAGACGGTCGCGCAGCGGTTGCAGGTCGATGCGGTCGACGACCTCGCCGACGAAAGCCTGCTGCAAGAGCGTCTTCGCCTCAGCCTCGCTGATGCCTCGCTGGCGCATATAGAACAGGGCGGCATCGTTGAGCTGGCCGACGGTCGAGCCGTGGGCACATTTCACGTCGTCGGCATAGATCTCAAGCATCGGCTGGGTGTACATCCTTGACTTTGACGAGGCGCAGAGGTTCTGGTTGGTCATCTGCGACGACGTCTTCTGGGCACCCGGTTCCACCAGCACCCTACCGGCAAAGGCTCCGGTAGCCTCGTCGTTGAGCACGTATTTGTAAAGCTCGTTGCTGGTGCAGTGTCCGGCCTTGTGGACGATGAGCGTGTTGTTGTCTACGTGCTGTTCCTTGTCGGCAATGACGCAGCCGTAGCACTCGCAGTCGGCACCCTCGCCCGAGAGCGTCAGGTCGAGCTTGTTGCGTGTCGTACCGTTGTGCAGGGTGATGATGTTGTGGCAGACGTGACTGTCGCGCTGCTGGTCGATGTAGACGTTGCTGACGCGGACGTTCTTCGCGTGGGTCTCCTCCAGGCAGTACAGTCCCAGATGGGCGCGCTCGCCAACGAAAGCCTCGATGACCTGTGTCGTCAGGAACTGGCGGTCGTCGGCAGCATGGTCGCAGAACAGGAGTTTTACTTCTGCCCCTTCTTCGACGATGATGAGTACGCGGCGGTTGACCATCAGGTCGACGTCAGACTTGAGGATGTTGATGACCTGGATGGCGCGGTCAACCTTCACGTTCTTCGGCACGTAGACGAAGAGACCGTCCTGAGCCAGCATGGTGTTGAGGTGGGTGACGGCGTCGTCATCCTTGCCGGCCAGCTGGTGGTAGCGACCCCTCCCAGCCTCCCCTATAGGGGAGGAGAGATTACCAATAATAACGCCGTCAGGCAGTTTCGCTGCTGCTTGAGGTATTCTCTCTCCTCTTTCCTCTCTCCTCTCTCCTCTATAAAAACTGTCGTTGACGACGAAGTAGAGATTTGTGGAAAGATTGGGCACGTCGCAGCGGAAGGCTGTATACGGGTCGACGGGTATCTCGAGACGGTTGAGATTCAGGCCGTAGTCTGGTTCGAAGAGCTTGGAGATGTCAGTGTACTTATAGCGTTCCACTTTTTTTGACGGGAATCCCTGAGCCTTGAAAGCCTCGAACGCCTCATCGCGCACGCTGTTCATCACGTCGCTGCTATGCTCGTGAATCATCGTGCGGCACTGCTCGTAGAGATTGATATATTGTTGTTCTGACTGCATATCAAGTGCGGTAGCAAATTTTTCACTTTTCACTATTCACTTTTCACTTAAATTACTCTTCGCCAATCTCTTCTTTTATCCAGTCGTAGCCGTGCTCCTGTATCTCCTTGGCCAACTCCGGGCCGCCGGTCTTCACAATCCTACCTTTATATAATACGTGGACGAACTGCGGACGGATCATCTCCAGCAGACGGTCGTAGTGGGTGATGACGATGCACGACGTATCGGGACGCTGCAGTTTGTTCACACCCTCGGCCACGATGCGCATGGCATCGACGTCGAGGCCGGAGTCTGTCTCGTCGAGGATACTCAGCTTCGGCTCCAGCATGGCCATCTGGAAAATCTCGTTGCGCTTCTTCTCACCACCCGAGAAACCTTCGTTCACCGAGCGGTTGGCCAGTTTCGAGTCGAGCTCGACAATCTTTCTTTTTTCACGCTGCAACTTCAGAAACTCAGCGGCGTTCATCGGTTCGAGCCCCTGGTATTTGCGCTTCTCGTTAATAGCCGCCTTCATAAAGTTGGTCATCGAGACGCCGGGAATCTCCACAGGATACTGGAAGCTCAAAAAGAGTCCTTCGTGAGCCCTGTCCTCAGGTTTCATCTCCAACAGATTTTTGCCATTAAACCAGGCCTCGCCCTCGGTCACCTCATAGAGGGGATTGCCCACGAGGACGGCACTCAGTGTCGACTTGCCCGAACCGTTGGGTCCCATGATGGCATGCGTCTCACCGTCGTTGATCACGAGGTCGATGCCTTTCAATATCTCTTTGTCGCCTATGCGGGCGTGTAAGTTTTTGACTTCTAACATTTTTTTCGTTATTTCGATATGACGTTATGACGATATGACGACCTATCCTACCGTGCCCTCCAGCGAGACGCTGAGCAGCTTCTGGGCCTCGACAGCAAATTCCATAGGGAGCTTTTGTAAGACTTCCTTCGCATAGCCGTTAACGATGAGGCCGACGGCCTGCTCGGTGGGGATGCCGCGCTGGTTGCAGTAGAAGAGCTGGTCCTCGCTGATCTTCGACGTCGTGGCCTCGTGTTCGAAGACGGCGCTGTCGTTGTGGACATCCATGTAGGGGAAGGTGTGGGCACCGCAGTCGCTGCCCAACAGCAGTGAGTCGCACGAGGAGTAGTTGCGGGCGTTGTCGGCGGTCGAGGCTGCACGCACCAGTCCGCGATAGGAATTCTGCGAATGACCGGCGGAGATACCCTTCGAGATGATGGTCGACTTCGTATTCTTGCCGATGTGGATCATCTTTGTGCCCGTGTCGGCCTCCTGATAGTTGTTGGTGACAGCCACCGAATAGAATTCGGCGGTACTGTTGTCGCCACGCAGAATGCAAGAGGGGTATTTCCAGGTGATGGCGCTGCCGGTCTCCACCTGTGTCCACGACAGCTTTGAGCCGACGCCACGCAGGTCGCCGCGCTTCGTGACGAGGTTCAGCACACCCCCCTTGCCGTTCTCGTCGCCGGGATACCAGTTCTGTACCGTGGAGTATTTCACTTCTGCCCTATCCATGACGATGATTTCGACAATGGCGGCATGCAGCTGATTCTCGTCGCGCATGGGGGCGGTACAGCCCTCGAGATAGGAGACGTACGAGTCGTCGTCGGCGACGATCAGCGTGCGCTCAAACTGTCCGGTGTTGCGGGCGTTGATACGGAAATAGCTGCTCAGCTCCATCGGACAGCGAACCCCCTTGGGGATATACACAAATGAGCCGTCGCTGAAGACGGCGCTGTTGAGGGCAGCGAAGAAGTTGTCGCGATAGGGGACGACGGTGCCGAGGTACTGGCGTACCAGGTCGCCGTGCTCCTTGATGGCTTCGCCGATGGAGCAGAAGATGACACCCTTCTCGCGGAGCTTCTCCTTGAAAGTCGTCTTGACACTCACGGAGTCCATGATGGCGTCGACGGCGGTGTTGCCGCTCAGCGCCAGACGCTCCTCGAGGGGGATGCCCAGCTTGTCGAAGGTCTCAACAAGCTTAGGGTCGAGACCCCCCTCCGTCTCCCCCGAGGGGGAGTGACCTGAAGCCTCCCCTCGGGGAGGTTTGGAGGGGGTCGGGTCGGCATAGTACGAGATGGCCTGATAGTCGATGGGGGGCACGTGGACGTGGCCCCACTTCGGCTCCTGCTGCTGTTGCCAGTAACGGAAAGCCTGCAGGCGGAAGTCGAGCATCCACTCGGGCTCGCCCTTCTTGGCAGAGATGAGCCTGACGATGTCTTCGTTCAGGCCCTTCTCTATCACCTCGGTATGTATATCCGTCGTGAAGCCGAACTCGTATTTCTGCTCGGCCACCTGCTTTACAAATTCGTTGGCCATCACAGTTTCTGTTCTACCTCAATCTCGGTGAAGGTCTCGATGATGTCGCCGACCTCGATGTCGCCCCAGTTAACGAGCGAGATACCGCACTCCAGACCGGTAGCCACCTCCTTGGCGTCGTCCTTGTAACGCTTCAGGGCGTCGATGTTGGCGGTATGGATAACGATACCGTCGCGGATGACACGAGCCTTGTCCTTGTTGTGAACCTTGCCCTCGGTGACCAGACCGCCGGCCACGGTGCCGACCTTCGAAATCTTGAACACCTGCTTGACCTCGATCTCGCCGGTGACGATCTCCTTCTTCACCTTGTCGAGCATACCCTGCATCGTAGACTTCACCTCGTCGATGGCGTCGTAGATGATAGAATAGGTGTTGATCTCAACACCCTCGCGCTCAGCCAGACGACGGGCCTCGCTGCTGGGACGTACCTGGAAGCCGACGATGATGGCCTCGGAAGCCGATGCCAGCATGACGTCGTTCTCCGAAATCTGACCCACGGCCTTCGAGATGACGTTGACCTGCACCTTCTCGGTAGACAGTTTGATGAACGAGTCGCTGAGAGCCTCGATACTACCGTCGGTGTCGCCCTTGACGATGATGTTCAACTCATGGAACTCACCCAGTGCGATGCGGTGTGACAGCTCGTCGAGACCCAGCTTCGTCGTCGTACGCAGACTCTGTTCGCGCTGCAGCTGTACGCGCTTGTTGGTGATGTCGCGGGCCTCCTGCTCCGTCTCCATGACGTGGAAGGAGTCGCCGGCTGTCGGTGCACCGTTCAGACCGAGGATGATAGCAGGCTCGGCAGGACCGGCGGTCTCGATACGCTGGTTACGCTCGTTGAACATCGCCTTGATCTTACCGTAGCTGGTACCGGCGACGACGATGTCGCCCTGCTTCAGTGTGCCGTTGGAGACGAGCACCGTAGAGACATAGCCGCGACCCTTGTCGAGACTCGACTCGATGATGCTGCCCGTAGCCTTGCGGTTGGGGTTGGCTTTCAGGTCGAGCATCTCAGCCTCAAGGAGCACCTTCTCCAGCAGTTCGTCGACGCCGAGACCCTTCTTGGCGCTGATCTCCTGACACTGGTACTTACCGCCCCATTCCTCGACCAGCAGGTTCATGTTGGCCAGGTCCTCGCGGATCTTATCGGGATTGGCACCGGGCTTGTCTATCTTGTTGATGGCAAACACCATCGGCACGTTGGCAGCCTGAGCGTGGGCAATGGCCTCCTTGGTGGTAGGCATCACCGAGTCGTCGGCAGCAATGATGATGATGGCGATATCCGTCACCTGGGCACCACGGGCACGCATAGCCGTGAAAGCCTCGTGGCCGGGGGTGTCGAGGAACGTAATCTGTCGGCCGTCCTTCAGCTTCACGTTGTAGGCACCGATGTGCTGGGTGATGCCGCCGGCCTCACCGGCAATGACATTCGTGTTACGGATGAAGTCGAGCAGCGAGGTCTTACCGTGGTCGACATGGCCCATCACCGTCACGATGGGGGCGCGGTTGACGAGGTCGTTCTCGTCGTCCTCCTCCTCGGTGATGGCGTTCTGAACCTCAGCAGAGACATATTCCGTGGTGAAGCCGAACTCCTCTGCCACGATATTGATGGTCTCGGCGTCGAGGCGCTGGTTGATGGACACCATGATGCCGATAGACATACAGGTACCGATGACCTGGTTGACACCGACGTTCATCATCGTGGCCAGTTCCGACACCGTCACGAACTCGGTCAGCTTCAGCACCTTGCTCTCGGCGGCCTCGGCAGCCATCTCCTCCTGCATACGCTCGGCGACAGCGTCGCGCTTCTCGCGGCGGTACTTGGCACCCTTCTTGTTCTGGTTCTTCGTCGTCAGACGGGCCAGCGTCTCCTTGACCTGACGTGCTACTGCCTCATCGTCAACCTCCAACGGCTTCTGCGACTGGCGGTTCTTGTTCTTCTTGTTCTTGCCGCCTTGCTGCTGGCCGTCGCTGAAGTTCTGGTTGTCGCCTTGCGAGCGGCCGTCGTTCGGGCGACCGCCTTTCTGCTTGTTCTTGTTCTTGCTCTTCAGACTCTCGCTCTTGGCCTCGGCCTCGATGTCGACACGCTCCTTGCCGATGCGCACGCGCTTCTTCTTCTCGCTGCGCTGCTGGGCCAGTTTCTCCTCGCGCTCCTTCTTCTTCTCCTCCTTCGACTTCTTCTTCGGACGGGTACTCTGGTTCAAGGCGTCAAGGTCGATCTTGCCCACGACATTGAGGTTGGGCATAGCCTTCTGCTCGGTCTTGAGCTTGAAGACTTTCGGTTCTGTCGCGGTAGTGGCAGCAGCAGGCTGCTCGGCTTCTTTGCGCTCTTCAGCCTGTACAGGCTCTTCGGTTGATGCGGGCTCTTCGGGCGCTTCGGGCTGTGCCACCGGAGTGGGGGCGGGGGCTTCAGGCTCTGTCTGAGGCTCTGGTTCCTGAGTGAGCTCCGGGGCTGTCGTTGCGACGGGCTCCTCGGTGACTACGGGCTTTTCTTCTGTAGCGACAGGCTGCTTCTCTTCGGCAACCTCCTCTTTAGCCGGACTCTCGGCAGCAGTCTCCGGCTGGGGCGTCGTCTTAGGAGCAGGGGCGGCAGGGCGCTTGTTGAGACTATCCAGGTCGATCTTGCCCAGGGGCTTAAACTGCTGGCGAGTCTCTTTCTTAGGCGCCTCTTCTTTCTTCACCTCTTTCTCCTTTTCTTTTTCTTTCTTCTTCGGGAAGATCATCTCGGCCTGCTTCTTGATGGCTTTGTCACCATTGAACTCGTTGACCAGCGCCTCGTATTGCTCGTCGCTGATCTTCGTGTTAGGGGTGGCATCGTCTTTCACCTCGCCGAGGCTGCTCTTTTTCTTTAGGAAATCAACTGCCGTTTGAAGTCCTATGTTCAGTTCTGATAAAACCTTATTTAATCTTACTCCCATAATCTAAGTTAAAAGTGAATAGTGAAAAGTGAAAAATTTGCTTCCGCTCTTCTTGTTCACTTCGTTTCATTTTTTTGTTTTGTTGTCTTTATTGATGATATTAAGAGCGCTAACAGTTCTTTACAGTCTCCATTAATACTCTCAAATTCCTTATTATCCAAATACCCCGTATCATTAAGAATATTCAGCCAGTAGAGGGTCTCGTTACATTCTTTTAATGCAATGGATAGTTTGTTGATGAAATCTGCTGGGCTCTGTGCATATACTGACTCGCTTACCAATGCTCCTATAGCGGTTCCAGAACGGAAAACTTGGTTTATCATTCCGAATTCCTTTGGGCTGCAATTGATATACTTTACCATCTTTACAATCCTTACACCAAAAAGATAGCTTTTCTTGGTCAGTGGCGAGTTGCTATGTTGCAGATAAGACATTGAGCGGTAGCAAATTTTTCACTTTTCACTTTTCACTATTCACTCTTTATTCAAACTCCGCACGGAGGATGTTCAGAACTTCGTCGACGGTCTCTTCCTCAAGGTCGGCTTTCTCAATGAGCATCTCGCGCGGAGCGTTGATGACGGCCTTGGCGGTGTCGAGGCCGATGGCCTTGATAGAGTCGATGATCCACTGGTCTATCTCGTCGGAGAACTCGTCAAGGTAGATGTCCTCGTCCTCTACATTGTCGTTGACGACACGGAACACATCGATGGTGTGCTCAGTCAGCATCGAGGCCAGTTTGATGTTCATACCGCCCTTACCGATGGCCAGGCTCACCTCTTCGGGCTGGAGGTAGACCTCTGCCTTGTGGTTCTCCTCGTCGAGGGTGATGCTGCTCACCTTAGCTGGCGAGAGGGCACGCTGTATGAAGAGCTGCGTGTTTGACGAGAAGTTGATGACGTCGATATTCTCGCCGCCAAGCTCGCGGACGATACCGTGGACACGGCTGCCTTTCACACCAACGCAGGCGCCTACCGGATCGATGCGCTCGTCGTAGCTTTCGACGGCCACCTTGGCACGCTCTCCCGGCATACGGGCCACGCGCTTGATGGTGATGAGGCCGTCGTTGATCTCGGGAACCTCGGCCTCCAGCAGACGCTCCAGGAAGATGGGGCTGGTACGCGAGAGGATGATGCGCGGGTTGTTGTTCTCGTTCTGCACTTCCTTGACGATAGCGCGGACGGTCTCGCCCTTATGGTAGCTGTCGGCGGGAATCTGCTCGCTCTTCGGCAGGTGCAGCTCGTTGCCCTCGTCGTCCATCAGCAGCACCTCGCGCTTCCACATCTGATAGACCTCGCCGCTGACGACGGTGCCCACCTTGTCCTTGTACTTCTGATAGAGTGAGTCGTGCTCCAGCTCCAGAATCTTCGAGGCCAGCGTCTGGCGCAGGTTCAGGATGGCACGGCGACCGAACTTCTGGAACTCCACCTCTTCCGACACTTCTTCGCCCACCTCGTAGTCGGGCTCAATCTTCTGGGCCTCAGAGAGGGCTATCTCCTTGTTCTCGTCCTTCACTTCACCGTCAGCCACAACGATGCGGTTGCGGTGAATCTCAAAGTCACCCTTGTCGGGGTTTACAATCACGTCGAAGTTCTCGTCGGAGCCGAAAATCTTCGCGATCACATTGCGGAAACTCTCTTCGAGCACACTCACCAGAGTGGTGCGGTCGATGTTCTTCGTCTCCTTGAACTCTTGAAAGGTCTCAATCATAGAGGGGCCTTTCGCGTCTTTTCTTGTTGCCATTAATTTTTTTTATTTTGTTTTTCCGTTATGTCGTTATGTCGTGATGACGTTATGTCGTGATGACGTGATGACGCCCCTCCTGCTACTTAAACGCCAGCAGGTACTTCACGGACTTGACCTCATCCATGGAGAAAGTCTTGTCGACATCGACAATGACGGGGCGCTTCTTGCCCTCCACGTGCTGCTTCTCCTGCGTGGTAATCGTGAACTGGCGGCCGTCGACAGCCTTCAGGATGCCTTTCTGCTTGATGCCATCCTGCTGCAGCACCTCCACCTCGTCGCCGATATGATTCTTATACTGCTGTTCAACCTTGAAAGGCTGACCCAGACCGGCGGAGCCTACCTCCAACTCGTAATCACCCAGTTCGTCGCCCAGTTTCTCCTGTAGGAACCGGCTGAGCTCGGCGCAGTCTTCAATCCATACGCCGTCGGCATGGTCAATCTCAATCACGATGCGGTCGTCGGCACTGAAAATGATGTCTACCAGGAAGTAGTCGTTGCCTTGCAACCACTCGTCCACCAATGTCTTTAAAACTTCTTTGTTTATCATCTATCGTTGTGTAATTATAATGCAAATGAGAGACCCGGCCGGGCCTCTCATTCCACTGAACGGTGCAAAGGTACGAAGAATTTTGCGAACCGCCAAACTTTTATGCCGTTTTTTTCGGTGTAAGCATTTTTTTGTAGGTTTCCGGCTGCTGTAGCAGGCGGATGGCTTCCTTCAGCTGTTTGTCGTGCTGCAGCCCCGCTTCGATACCGCCGCGCTGGTAGTAGTAGGCCGTGATAATCTCAAGTTCTATCATCTGTCGCAGAATGTCCTTATGCTTGTCGATGTCGGTCCCCACGTCGTGCTTGAGTTTGCTCTCCAGCAGTTCGAACGCCTCGCGGGCCTGTTCGTAGTAGCCCTCGGCTTGAGCCGTCTTCTCCAGGTCCTTGAGCTGTTTCTGGCTGACGGGGTCGTAGGTGAAGCCGCTCTTGATGACCTGCTGCTTGAAGTCGGCAAACTCTGCGTCAGTCAGGTGGAACTCTCGCGGTGATGCGATGGTCGGATGCTTGGCGATGTAGTCGACCACCCAGTCGAACATGACTTCGGTAGAGTCTGCTCCTGAAGCCGACAGATAATAGCCAATGTTGGGGATGGTGTCGTTTCGCACTTCCACGTCGGGCGTGATGCCACCGCCGTCGCGTACCTCACGGCCGGCAGCCGTGTGGAAGACATGGGTGAGCGAGTCGGGGACGCGCTCCCGGTAGCCTCCGCTGCCGTTGCGGCTGTAGTTGATGGCCTGGATACAGCGACCGCTGGGGATATAGTATTTCGAGGTTGTCAACTTCAGGTTCGTGTTGTAAGGCATGTCAAGGGGTATCTGTACCAGCCCTTTCCCATAGGTGCGTGTCCCGAGGATGACGGCACGGTCCAAGTCCTGCAGGGCCCCGCTGGTGATTTCGCTGGCCGAGGCCGTCTCGCCGTTGACGAGCACCACTAACGGCATCTCTGTGTCTACCGGCTCCAGACGCGTCTTGTAGGCGTGGTTGGCCTGGCTGATCTTGCCACGGTTCTCGACGACCGTCTGTTCTTTGCCTATCCACAGGTTGACGATGTCGACGGCCTCCATCTCAGAACCGCCGCCATTGCCGCGCAGGTCGAAGACCAGCGCCGTGGCTCCCTGTTTCTTCAGGTCGATGAAGGCACGGCGCACTTCTCTGGCGCAGCCCTCGGTGAACTGGTTGAGGTTGATGTAGCCGATATTGCCTTCCAGCATGCCGTAGTAGGGCAACTCAGGCAGTTTGATGCTGCGCCGGGTGATCTTGAACTCCATCTTCTTGCCCGTCGAAGGTCGTTGTATCTTCAAGACGAACTTCGTGCCGGCGTCGCCGCGCAGGTGGCTGCTGACATAGCTCACGTCGCGGTCGGTCATCACCGAGTCGTCGATGCTCAGCACGATGTCACCCTTCTTCAGTCCGGCTTCTGCTGCGGGCATGCCCTCGTAAGGCTCATCGATGACGATGCGCTTCAGTTTACGGTGGTAGCGTATGAGGGCTCCGATGCCGGCATACTTGCCCGTGAGCATCATCTTCAGGTTCTTCGTCTCGCTCTCAGGGTAGTATTCCGTATAGGGATCCAGTGAGCGGAGCATGGCCTTGATGCCCGTGGTGACGACCTCGTTGGGATTCAGCGTGTCTACATAGAACAGGTCGAGGTTCTTGTACAACTGGTTGAAAATATCCAAGTTCTTGGCAACCTCGAGATTGTGGTTCTTCTGTGCGAGCGTCACCACCGACGCGGAAATGGCGAACAGCAGGATGCAGAGTCTTCTCATATTTATTTGATCTTCAGATGCGTACTGCCTTCAGGCAAATACGCTGGGGCCGTGCAGTCAGGCGATTTGATCCGACTGGTGAAATTGGCAATCGTCTCCCCCTCAGGAAGGATATATTCGCCCACAATCTTGTAGTGGTTGGTGGGACATGACTTCCCTCTCTTCAAGTCAGACCTGTTGGCATCGTATGCCAGCCGTCCGACCTCTACGCCCGACTTGACAAGCTTGTTGATGGGGACGTTCATGTTGAACTGCAGGAAGGCAGGAATGTCAATGTCGCATTTTGTGTGTACCGTTGGAATACACTCCTGGAAAACCCAGTCGTAGATGAAGGCGGGTCGGGTGCTCGTGATGTTATACTGGTACTCGATGATGCTGCCCACCTGAACATCAGGTACGGTCACGTGCAACACCGTATAGTTGTCGTCGACACGCTCCTTGACGAATCCGCCTGTGTCGATACTCTTCTTCACGACCTTTCCCTTCTCGTTCTTGGTGAAAACCTTGATCTTCAAGTCCGTCAGTTCGTCGTTGTTGACTGCCTTGTACTGATCACCATTGTAATAGGTGATGTCAATGTTGGCGTGCTTGGCTCCGTCGGGCTTCAGAATCTTAGTACGGAGTTTAAACTCGTACTTGACCACAATATTCTCCATGTCAATCTGGTTCTTGCCGAAATCGTCAATGTTGCCAGAGGTGAAATCAGTGTCAGACCGGTTGTTGTTGAACACCTGGTCAGACAGCTGATACGTCACGTTCATCATCTTACATAGGATAATGGCATCGGCATGAATGGCTTGGCCCCAGCCGATGTACTCCCATTCCAAATTCGACGGCTTGCCGAATTTCTCGTTAGGCAACTGCGCATTCGCCATACTTCCGCAGGCGAGGAGTGCGGTCAGTAGAAACAGTTTTCGAAAAGAAGTAATTCTCATCAGTATTCATCCTCGTTGAAGAGGAAATCTTCTTTTGTGGGATAGTCGGGCCAGATGTCCTCAATGCTGTCGTAGATGTCGCCTTCGTCCTCTATCTCCTGCAGGTTCTCCAACACTTCGAGCGGGGCACCCGAGCGGATGGCGTAGTCAATAAGTTCATCCTTGGTAGCAGGCCAGGGGGCGTCTTCCAACTTCGATGCTAATTCCAGTGTCCAATACATATTCTTGCTGTCTTTATGATTAAACTTACGGTTTGTTTTTTTAATTTGGCCGCAAAAGTAATCATTTTTTTCTTACTTGCAAGCGTTTTGCCATATTATTTCGTTCTGTCCGCTGTTAAAGTTTATTATTTTTGCCAAAACGAAGAGATAATCGCTCAGCCGGTTGACATATTGCTGTATCTCGTCGCCCACAACCGCCACCTCGGCCAGTGCGGCGATGCGGCGCTCGGCCCGTCGGCAGACGGTGCGCGCCACATGGGCCTGGGCTGCCGTCGGCGTGCCGCCAGGGAGTACAAACCCCTGTCGCTCAGGCAACAACTTCATCAGCCGGTCCACCTCCTGTTCCAGAAACTCCACCTCGCCCTCTGCCAGATGGGCCGAGGGGTAGAGGGGCGTCTGGCTCTGGTCGGTAGCCAGATGTGTGCAGACGTTAAAGAGATTGTTCTGTATGCGGATGATGTTCTGCCGGTTGTCGTCCTCACCCATCATCGCCGCCAGCAGCCCCAGGTGGGCACTCAGCTCGTCGACGGTGCCGTAGGCCTCGAGTCGCGTGTCACTCTTCTTGATGCGGACGCCGCCCACGAGGCTCGTCGTCCCTTTGTCACCCGTCCGGGTGTAGACTTTCGTGATTTTCATATTCGGTTAGAAGTTAATTACATAGTCTTGTTTCGTCCGCTTGTGGTCAAAGAGCAGGATGCCACAGTAATAGAGGTCGAACGTGATGCGGACACGGTCATCGGCTGTCAGCCGTCGCCAGGCCTTGCGGTCGTGCCACAGCCCTTCGACGACGACCACGGAGCGGTCGTCTACGTGACTGTGGAGATACTCTCTCAGTCTGTCGGCCTCGCCGATGCCGGTGTGCAGCAGCGCTATCGTTCCGGGCAACTGCCGTGTCACCGTTGCCCGCCGGCATCCCGCCTGCCAGTAGTCGCCATAGTCGCTGCTGACGATGACGCTCGGCTGTCGCCAGTTGGCCAGTCTGAAATAGAGACGTCCCAGTTTCCGGCGCAGCCAGTTGTCGCCTCGTCCTAACTCGCTATACTGGTAGTAGGGCCAGTGCTCGTTGATGACATAGCGCACCATCCAGTAGTCTGTGGGCGACTGGATGCCAAAGCCGCGGCAATGGTTCAGGCGGCTCAGCCAGACGGAAAGCCTTGTCAGTTGGTTCATAGTCAGTGGCAAAGGTACAAAAATATTCTCATACACGCGCACAAAGGGTTGCAAAAATTTGGCTGTTTCGTTCTTTTTCCGTAATTTTGCGCCCAAAAGACTAAAACTATACACAAAATAATTATGAAAACAAAAATTTTTCTATTGAAAACCCTGCTCCTTGGCATCGTTCTGCTGATGGGCGGAGGGAATGTGTGGGCGGCTACCGGAACGGATAAAGCCTCCAACACAGGAACAAAGGATACCGATCTCTCGGGAACTTGTTACACCATTGCCGGCACTTATGTGGCAGGTTCGGGAAGCGTGCAAGGTACAAAGATGGCCAACAAGGGTGTGAAGTTGCGTACGGGCCAAGACGGGAACCGTATTGTGTTCACTGTGAAAAGTGGATATACCATTAACAGTTTCACTCTTTATGGTATTTCCAACTATGCTCTTGCAGATGGTAAGTCAGAACCATGTATCAGTGTTACTAAAGTTTTGGTAGATGGCGTTGAAACAGTATCTACCGGAACAAACACTTTCGCGGCAAAAAGTGAAACATCGAAGGAGGGTAGCGTAATCCTCAGCAATATTGCTGCAACGGAGTCTATCGCTATCTATTTCGACAATACGAATGCTGCGGGCAAACAGATTAATGCCTATTATGAGATTGACTGGTCGAATAGCGCCAGCGTTCCCGACCCCACACCCTCGGAATTCGATCCGTCAAAACTGTATGTCGTCAATACGTATGACTTTACGGCGATGCCAAACACTACGCTGGTAACAGGTTCCAAGGTAGGTGATATTTGGAATGAGGCAAATAGTAAAAACAATGCTGTCTATGTTTGCACCAATTCCGGATTGGAATTCCTGGCTATTCAGGCTGCTATGGCCAGCAAGAAGGGATGGACAATAGAGAATGGTGCTAATAAGGGACTGCTGGAAGGTTCTGGTGCCGGTCGCTGTGCTGCCATCCTTGGCATTAAGAACGGTTGGTATGTAGAATTCTATCACACCAGCGTCAATTCTTTCTACACGAAAAACGATGGTGAAGATAATGGTATTCGGAAAGAAGAGGTCTTCAAGGAAGAAGGCCATATCGTTTTCAAGGCAAAAGAAGACGGAATGTTGGGCTTTGAACTGGTGAAAGGCCGCTATGTCAACAAGGTCGTTATCTATACCAGCGATCTGGCCGACGTCGCAGAAGCCAACATCTCGAAGTTCAAGGACCTGTCAGCAGGAACCGAGAGCTATGTCACACTGACCAACGCCAAGGTGACGGCCGTTAACGGTACTGACGTGTATATGGAGGATAACACTGCCGGCATCAAGTTTGTGAATAGCAAAAACCTGAGTCTTGCCGCTGGCGATGTCCTCAACGGCATCCTGCTGCTGAAGCGCACGACCGACGGTGGCACTACCATCGATGCCACCACGCTGGACGGCAGGGTTACTAAGACTGCTGGCACTGCCATGCCGACAGCTGCCACGATGGATGATGCCCAGACGGACGCCAAACAGGATATGTTTCTGCAGCTGACAGGTGTGTCGGTAACTACCGACGGTGACGTGTGCTACGTCAACCAGGGCGGAAAGTCGCTGAAGGTTCTCAACACCCTCTTTGCCGATGCCACCACAACCATCAGTGGTAAGAAGCAGCTGGCGTCTATCGCCGGTATCGTCACTGCCGACGGCATCATACCGACCAAGGCAGCCGACATCGTCCTCGGCGAGAATGTCGACAAACTGCCTGTGGCAGCCAACATCGCAGCCTTCAAGGCTTTGGCTGACAAGGAGGAGGCTCAGCTGACGCTGACCGACGCCTTTGTCACCTATAACGACGGAACGCATATCTACCTTCAGGACGCCTCGGGTGCCATCGCCTTCGACCAGACTTTGGCAGATGTCGCTGCCGGCAAGAAACTGAACGGTACACAGTCGGCCAAACTGTCGATAGCTGATAACGGCATCGAGAAGCTGGCCGTAGGCACTGCCAACAATGCTGACAGCTACGCCGCTGCCGACGGTACTTTCGTTCCCGTCGCCTTCGACAACCTTGCCTTGCTGAAGAGTACCGCTAATTTATGTAATATGGTACGCGTGAACCGTTCATCAGTTTCTACCGTGGGTGGCAAGCAGTTGCTGAGCTCACTCAGCAGCACCGCAACCATCGAGATCCGCGACGTCCTCGGCACGGGTGTCATCATCCCCGAGAACATCGCCTATATCACCGGTATCGTCCTCTATGACAAGGACGACTATGTGCTGGCTCCCGTCAGTCAGGACTCCATCAAGGAGTATTTCCCCATCGTCGACGAATACGTCGTTGACGCGAAAGAGGAGGGTGAAACGCTCGCTGCCGGCGACAGCAAGGTGCTCACCGGTGCCATCATGACCGTCAGTGAGGATACGCCTGTCACCGCCGAGAACAAGGTTGTCGGTCAGGGCGATAGTCGGAAGACCTTCACAGCCAAGATTGAGGGCAACAACTACACCTTTGAGGCTACCCTTACGGGTACGCTGACCGTCTACACCGAGAAGAAGGACAATCAGCCCGTCACCGTCACTGAGAACGGCGAGACTATGAAGGACTTCGACGCTATCGCACAGAAGCTCGACTCTATCCAGATTCCTGTCGTGGCTGGTAATACCTATGTGTTGTCGACCACAGAGTCGCCGCTCAGTCTCTACGGCTTCACCTTCGACCCCAACGATAAGGACGCTCTGCCTTATGCACGTAACATCGCTCTCTTCAAGAAACTCTACGACGGCCTGACCGCTGTTGAGGATACGCTCGCTCTGAACAACGCTGTCGTTACCTATATCGACGGTGACGACGTGTTCGTTGAGGACGAGAGCGGTGCCATCGACTTCTATGAGACCAAGATTCAGTTCTATGTCGGCCAGCATCTTAACGGCTATATCGTCGGTAAGAACAAGGACAAGAATAAAGTGCCTGTCCTGACTTACTGCCTTAAGACCAACGAAGCTGGCTACACTGTCGAGAAGGGTACTGCCCAGAGCAAGCCCATCACCATTGCTGAGGCTCAGGAGCAGGAAGGTCTGGCACGCTTCGTGACGCTTTCAGACGTCAAGTTCGGAAAAGATGACCAAGGCTTCCGTGTGCTGACCGATGCCGCTGGCAACAGCATCCGTATCGAGGATCACTTCAATGTGTTCTACGAGTTGCCTGAGCACATCAAGAGCATTGAGGGTATCATCGGCATCAACGCCGAGGGCACACACTTCTTCTGGCCCACCTCTAAGGAGGGCGTGGTAGAGGCTGCCGTTCCCGCAACCTTCGAGACGGGCAAGTACTATATCGCCAATGTCGGTGCAGACCAGGCTGGAAAGCCCGCCAACTGGGGTGCCGGCAACGACATGGGTACACGCGGCTCGTTGCTGAAGCATGCTGAGTACGTGACGCTGCACGCCCAGGGTAATGGCGTCTACCAGATGGAGACGCAGGTGAGCAACGGCGGTACCGCCTACTTCTTCAATGGCGACTATATGGACAATGGCAACCCGATGAACCTCACCATCACCCGTTCCAAGGAGCCGATAGGTTATTCGGATGATGACGAGACGGTGCCTGTCTATGCCTACTATATTGCCGATGGCGAGAACTACTTCGGATGGGACGGCGAGACAACTGTTCTGGGTAAGAACGTGGCCAAGGCAAGCGACAACGCTCTCTGGATGATTTTCAGTGAGGAGCAGATGAAGGCCGAACTTGCCACCGCTACCACCGCTGAGCCCGTCGATGCGACGTTCCTTATCCTCGACCCGAACTTCGGCCGTAACAACCGTAATGTCGGTGCCTGGACGATGGAGGCCGACAACAAGAACCTGTCAGGCGGTAACAATATTAACAACTGCGCTGAGTCGTGGCGTTCAGCGTTTACCCTCTCGCAGGAGTTGACCGACATCCCCAACGGTAAGTATGTTATCAATGCGCAGGCTGCCATCACCGATTATGCCGAACTATATGACGGTGCCGACTATCCTGTCATCTACGCCAACGACAAGTCGGCAGCCTTCAATAACATGGAGACCGAAGACCGTGCTACCAATATGAGCACGCTGAGCCAGGCCTTCAGTGCCGACAAGTATCAGGTGGAGCCTCTCGAGGTCATCGTCACCGACGGTAAGCTGACCATCGGCGCCAAGGGCACCCGCCTTGACACATGGGCTATCTGGGATAACTTCGAACTGACCTACTACGGCCCTGTTGCCGCACCTGTGGAGACTGTCCGCACATGGGACTTCACTACCTGGAGCGCCACTACCGTGGCAGACCTGAAAGCCGATGCTGCTGCGTCGAAGACCAGCGGCTGGAGCGATGTCGAGAAGAAGGCCGACGCCGAAGCCGACAAGGAGCCTACCGAGGCCTCTAAAGACAATTGCTTCTGGCTGGCCGGTGCACCCAATGACAATGGTGAGCTGACCGCCAACGGCAAGGTCATCAGCGAACTCAAGGGTCTGAAGTTCTATAGCACCTACGCTGGCAACCGTTCGCTGGCCATCGCCGTGAACTATCCTGAGACCTCGCTGGGTACATACGCCGGTCCCTCTTACCTCTGGCTTGGTGGCGGCAAGAACTCTCTGGCTGTCTTCACAATTCCCAATGTGGTTGCCGGTTCTACCATCACCGTCGAGGTAGAGTCGCACAAACCCACCGAGGGCCGCGGTATCGAACTTTATACTACGGTAGGCGACGACCAGAAGGTGGTAGCCGACAGTAAGATTGGCGACACCTTCGCTCCTACGACCAAGGAGAGCCACAGCTGGACTGTCGAGAGCGATGGCGATGTCATCGTCTACAACACCAACGGCTGTCATATCTATACCCTGAAGGTGGAGGCTCCGCAGCAGAAGCAATTCAACGTCACCTACGCACTGGCAGAGGGTGAGTCTCACGCTGCCGGCGAAGCCGTGAATATCAAGGACGAGACCGGCGAGGAGCTGGCAACACTGACCTTCGGCGACACCGGCAACGAGTTCAAGGCTGCCAAGGCCAATGCCTCTGTCGAGGGCTTCACCGCCTTCACTGAGGGTAATGGCACCAATGGTAATGCCGATGGAGGTACTTATTACTTCTTCAAGCCCAAGTACGATGGTAAGGCTGACTTCGCTGTCGTGCTGAACGCTGACAAGGCCTTCTATATCGAGGAGGACGGCACGGCACTCGCCGACTACAATGGTATCAAGGTCACCGAGAAGAAGTACGGCACCTTCACCTGCGACGTCAAGGGCGGCAGCACCTACAAGGTCTACTGCACTGGTTCGAAGTTGGGCTTCTATGGCGTGAAGTACTACAACACCGACCAGATAATCACCTCTATCCAGCAGGCTCCCGCTGTCCGCATCGCTGACGACGCCATCTACAACCTGCGCGGTCAGAAGGTGACTGGCACGCTCAAGCCCGGTATCTATGTCAAGAACGGCAAAAAGATTGTTGTCAAGTAATAAGACAGCGAGAATAGCTAAATAACGTTAAAAGAAGTGGGAATGTGTTGAATCATTCCCACTTCTTTATTATATTTGCATATTGTTGTGCACTTTCGGTGTCCCTCAGGGCACCATTGGTGCACATGTGTGGTTTCTTTTATAGCGGATACCATGACGGAGCTGAAATACAATAACAACAATATTATTATTAACTAAAACCAAAAAATTATGAAGAAAAGACTAACAAAGCTACTGCTGCTTTTGGCGGTACTGATTGTTGGAAGCGGAACTTCATGGGCGAAAGACGACGTCACGGCAACTTACCTGACGGATGCCGCTCTTGCTGATGAAACTGCCAACTGGGCACTTACGAGCACTGGAGGCAATCACGCTTGGAACGGGTCGTATAAGATTCATGAATCGTGGCATAACACGTTCTCTATCAGTCAGACGGTCAGTGTTCCTAATGGTTACTACCAGATTTCAATTCAGGCTGTTTCTCAGCAGAACAGTAAGAATGCACTTCTCAGAGCTGCGTCAGGTAGTAACAGTGCCACGGCTTACATCAAGAACTGGCCGAATGGTAGCTTTGCAGACATTAGTAATTGGATGGGTATCAATCCAATGATGTGTCGTATCTACGCCACTGTGAAAGTTGAAAATGGCAGTCTCACTGTCAGTATGTCGCAGACAAATGACAACGAGTGGATTGTCTATGGACAAATGAAACTGTTTAAACTGTCTGAGACTGAGTATAACAATGCCATCGCTCTGCAGTCTGTTATCGAGGCAAAGAATGATATCTGGAATGATGGATGGGAAAATCAGGGCGGTATGTATCGTCTTGCCCGCGAACGATACAATACAAGTGCTTATACTGAAGGAAAAGTTATCTATAAGACAATAGAAGGCCTGCCTTCCGGCGAGTATGACGTGACGCTCCATGCCAAGACTAACGTAGCATGGATAACAGCTGCCACGGGCAACAACATTGCCGAGATTTATGCTAATGATGCAAAAGTAGCTATTCCTGTTGAGGGAATGACAGGCTATGATCCCACCGATGCTTATAACTACACCATACAAGGTGCCTATGTAACGACAGACGGTAAGTTGGAAGTTGGCATACGTAACCTTGCAACCGGTGGTAACTGGTATGTTGTGAACCTTCTGGATATTACCTATAAGGGGACTTTGGAGACGTCATTGGCATTAGCCAAGGCAAATGCCAATACGGCAGCGGCTTCAACAAAGCCAATGAACAGCGCTGTAAAGACAGCTCTCAATATGGCTATCGCCAATTATGGCACAAAGGCCTATTCTGAATATACTAATGTGACAGATCTCAGGGCTGCTATCAGTGCACTGAACACTGCAACGTTATATGCCAACACCAGCATCGCGAAGTACGAGGAAGCCAAGGCTATCCTTGACGCTGCGTCTTCAATGGATGCCTCCGGTCAGGCTGCATACGCTGCTACTGACGCTGTTAAAGCCGTGCAGACAGCCTATACGAATGGAACCCTTGACGCTGTCAATGTCGAGCAGAAGACAGCTTGCGAGGCTGCTCTCGTCTTGGCTGCCAAGGCACAGACCACGGCAGGCTCCGACATGACGCTGGCCATCAGCAACTGGGATTTCCGGAATTGCGCGAACAACAACTTCCCCGGCTGGACTATTTCAGCTCCAAATGGAGGTAATACCTGGGCCAATGGCGATACACGTGTCGAATATTGGATAGGCACCGCTGCCAACGGAAACTTCGACTACTATCAGACCATCACCGGTCTGCCGGCAGGCAAGTATACGTTGACGGCCTCTATGTGGAACTCCAGCAACGGTGTCAGTGGTGATGCCCCCAATGGTAATGCCGGTGTCTATGGCACCAGCGGCAGTAACACAGTATTCAAGGGCGTTACCGTCGATAGCGACAATGCAAATCTCGGAACCTACACCACCGATAACCTCATCGTGGCTAACGGCACCTTGCGCCTCGGCGTCAAGAACAACGGCACGATGGGCGCCCGCTGGTTCGGTGTCGACTGGATTAAACTGACGTACGTTGGCGGCGACGTGACAGCTGACGACGTGGCTGCCCTTGAGGCTACCATCCCTGAAGGCGCCATGAACGCCACCGTGCAGTCAAACCTTACTGCTGCCAAGAACGCTTTGGATGCCTCTGCCACCTGGGCTAATTATGGGGCACTATCCGATGCCATTGAAGCAGCAAAGTCATCAGTAGCAGCCTACGCTAACGCCGCCCAGTATCTGCCAGTGAACAAGGCCGAGCTGGCAGGCACCAACTTCTATGATGCTGCCGTCTATCAGGCAAAGATCACCGACGCCGAGACCGCTTTAGCAGCAGGCACGATGACTGACGAAGAGGCCAACGGCATCACTGACATCAGAACTGGCTGGCGTAATGCCAACTATATTGACGATGTCCTGATGAGCGCTTGGGATGAGAATGTTGAGCAGTGGGAATCACTCCATATCAACACATGGTCTAACGAAGGCGACAGCGACGGCTCTGAGTTCAAGGCTCCGTTCTTCGAGTACTGGACCGGCGACGGCAATTCTCTCGGTGCAAAGACGATGACGGCTACCGTCGAAGGTCTGGAAGCCGGCGACTATGCCGTGACCGCTTGGGTGCGTGTACGTGCCAAGAACGGTGCTAGCGCCAAGCCTTACGGCATCAGCCTCAAAGCTAACGACGGCACAGCCACCGAAATCTCAGGTACTCAGATAGGTGCGTCACAGTTCTATATCGAGAAATATGCTGTTTACGGGACCGTTGGCAACGACCGTAAACTGACACTGACCTTCGATGTGGCTGCCGACAACAATGTCAGCTGGCTGTCATTCAAGGACGTGAACTATATGAAGGGTGCTGCTACCCTTGCTGCTTTCAAGCAGACCAACGAACCCGTTATGCTGAGACTTGCCGGCACTGAGGCATTCCTCACGAAGGACGGCATCACCTATATCCAAGACGCTACGACGGGTCTGGCTGTCAAGGGCTACGATATCGCCATCACTGACGACAACCAGTTGCTTAGCGGTCAGCTCTATGGCACTGTCAAGGGCGACACCCTCGTCGTTGAGGAAAATACCTTCAACAGTGTCACTGTCAGCGAGGGTACGGCTGTTGACCGTGATGCCACGGCAGCCGAAGCCGCTGCTAAGGCAAACACCTTCCGTCTGGTGAAGCTCAACATGGCCGAGATTAGCGAGACCGACGGCGTTTACTATGCAACGATTGATAATAATAAGGTGGAGATTGACAACCGTCTGGCTGGCGCAGGCCTTGTGCTGAGTGCCGGGGACGTTGTCAACACCCTGACAGGTGTCACCTTCTTGACCGCCGACGGCAGCCGCTGCGTGCTGGCTCCTCGTAGTCAGGATGACGTCGTGCCCCTGCTGTGGAAGTCTGAGGCTGATGGCGGCGATCTCATTAGCGGCAACAACGCTATTGCACTGACCGACGACGATGTCATGGCCCGTATGGCCAACCTGAAGGCTGGCGACGTGCTCTATGTTGAGGTTGTCTTAGGCGAGACAGCTGCCAACCTGATTGTCAATACCGCTGCCGGCGAGAACCTCTTCACCATTCCTGCTACCGGCACTACGGTAGAGATTCCCGTCACTGGCGACATGGAGGAAGAGGTGCAGAAGCATGGCCTCGTCATAGAAGGTAGCAACAGCGACCTGAAGGCTAAGTTCGTCACTGCCATCAACGGCAAGTACAGTGCTACGGCTGATCTTGACAATACCATCTGGCTGGGCGAGGGCAATGCTGTCACACTGGGCAAGTTCCACTTCAAAGATGTGCGTAAGGGCGACCTGCTGACCTCCGACGGTACGATGACCGCCGAGGGCGACATAGCCATCGCTTCTGCCACCGCTCTCACAGAAACGCAGGCAGCTGCTCTGATCGACAAGACACTGGCAGTCGATGGCAAGTCTGTTGTCTTCGAGGTTGGCGATGACCCGCGCGACGACATCTTTGTGGCTGAGGCTGGCGACACCTTTGATCAGGAAGAGTCGGTTCTTCCTACAGCTGTCAACGCCGTCAATGGCATCATCATGACCTACGGTGGAAACGACCCCGATGGTACCAAGTACTCCTACGCTGAGGTCTATCCTGAGGTTAATAAGTTTGCTACCGTTACCGAGGGTATCGGTCAGGCTCCTCTCGACGCTGCCGACAAGTCGTACGACAAGGAGGCTAAGAACTTGCCCGTCAAGGGTACCTACTATGTGTTCGAGCCTACTAAGGACGGACAGCTTGAGGTGACCGTAGGCGTTGAGAAGGGCAAGACGATCATCGTCACTGAGGATGGTGAGGCCATCGTTGATGAGAAGAAGACCGACGACTTCGAAGGTTCTGTCACCTTCCCCGTCGAGGCTACGAAGACCTATTACGTATTTGCCCCCGAGACCAACCTGAAACTCTTCGGCTACAAGTTCACGCCTGCCGATGCCAATGCCGGTAACACGGCGAAGGACATCGCTACCTTCAAACTGCTGGAGAAGGCAGAGGACGGCAAGGCCGACAAACTGCTGCTGAAGAACGCTGTGGTGACCTATATCGACGGCGACGATGTCTTCGTTGAGGACGCCAGCGGAGCTATCGACTTCTTTGAGACCCACATCCAGTTCTACGTTGGCCAGGTGCTCAACGGCTTTATCGAGGGCAGCAACGGCTTCGTAGACAATATGCCCGTGCTGAACCGTGTCGACGGAAAGACACAGTTCTCAACATTCACCGTCAGCAACAAGGTGACGCCTGCACCTGCAGCCATCAGTACTGGCGATGCTACCGTTGCCGAGAATCTGGCACGCTTTGCCAAGTTGGAGTATGTTGAGCTGACTGCCGACGAGATGGGTCTGCGCGTGCTTAGTGATCCCGCTACTGGCAAGAGTGTTCGTATTGCAGACCACTTCAACGTTCTGTACGAGTTGGGCGACCTGTTGGAGAAAGTCGAGGGTATCATTGGTATTGACCGCGACAGCACCTTCTTCTTCTGGCCGACCTCTAAACAGGGCGTTGTCATCAGCGACGGCTACAAGAAGGGAACGGAGACCGAGCTCGACGTGACCAACAAGGATGTGGCCAAGTCGAAGAATAATCCGGTCGAAGGCATCAGCGTCACGCTCGACGGTGATTGCAACGCCGGTTCCGGCAGTGCAATGGCAGGTGCTATGACAAGCAAGGGCTACAAACTGCGCACCGCCAATGGTTCGCCTGTCAAGGAGTCTGCCACCTGGACCGTTAACGAGGGCAAGGTCGTTTACGACATGGTTATCAACGGTATTGCCAACTACAAAGCTAAGGATGCTGAGAAACCATGCATCACGGTGACCAAGGTCGAGGTCGACGGTCATGAGGTGAACTTCGAGGGCGGCGCGTTCCCAGAGAAGGGTGCTACCGACTGTGGCACACTGAAGCTTAATGGCATCAACGCTACGGAGAAGATTGTCGTCTACTTCGACAACTCTAACGCTGAGGGTACTCAGATAAACATTGCATACGCTGTGAACTACCGTGGCGAGAAGATCTTCACGTCTAAGGAGCTGAGTCTCATTGAGGAGGCCAAGGAACTTGCCAAGGACCGTGAGGCTATCGCTGTCGGTTGCCTCGACGATGCTATCGAGGCTGCCGAGGCCGGCAACACTGATGGTCTGCAGAAGGCTGTCGAAAAGTTCAAGGCCGCCAATGCCGACACCGAGAAGGATGAAACGTCGCGTGTTGGCACAGAAAACACTTCTTGGAAGAAGTTCGACGGCAACAATGCCGGCGTCTGCGCCACACAGTATGCTCCTGCCATCACGACCTACGACGGACGTACCGTTCAGCTGGCAGAAAGCTATGAGGGTAGTGCCGATGGTGTTAACCGCACGGGCGACATCATCTATCAGAACATCACCGGTCTGACCAACGGTACCTATAAGGTGGGCTTCTATGCCAACGCCTTCTTCACCAGCGGCCGTGGCTTCGAAAGCCCGATGAGCGACGGAGCTACCGACGTGGCTTACGTGTTTGCCAACAACACGAAGATGTTTATTCCTGGCAAGATTGCCACCTCGACTACCGAGAACAGCAAGCGTGAGTTCCAGATTGAGATTACCGATGGCAACCTCAAGATTGGTCTTGGCAAGGATAAGGCCGGTACCAACTGGCACACCATCCAGATCTATCAGCTGACATGGTTCACCACCGCCAAGGGTGCCTTCAATTCTGAGAAGGCCAAGCTGCAGGCTGCCATCGATGAGGCAGAGGAACTGCTCGCCGGCGACCAGATTGGCGGCAAGGCTAATCTGCAGGCTGCTGTCGATGCTGCCAAGGAGACGATGGTTAGCATTCGCAAGTATACTGAAGACATCACTGCGGAGGTGGCCAACCTGCAGGCTGCCATAGAGAAGTTCCACGCTGCCGGCAAGGTGTACGTACAGAACGTCGCTACTGGTAAGTTCTTGGGCGCCGGCTCCAGCTGGGGTACCCATGCTGTGCTTAACGAGACAGGTCTTGACTACGCCATCACTACCAACGAGGACGGAACGAAGAACTTCGACTCGCAGGTGAGCAACGGCGGTACCAGTAACTACTTGAACGGTGAGTGGAACGACGGTGCAGCCTTCGGATGGACCGTTGAGCAGCTGTCGAACGGCAACTACACCATCAGCAATGGTTCGCAGTACCTGTGTGCTGGCGACAACGACCTCGTCGTGCTGGGTGACAATGCCGACGAGTGGCGCTTCATCACTGTCGACGAGCGTGTCGAGGACCTAGCTACAGCCACCACCAGCAATCCTGTCAATGCTACGTTCCTCATCAAGGGTGCAAACTTCAGCCGTAACGACAAGCGTAATAACTCTTGGACCGTCAGTGCTGACTGCACAAACAAGAACCTCTCAGGTGGTGAGAAAGGCGACGGCACCATGGGTAACAACTGTGCCGAGTCCTACCACTCTACGTTCACCATCAGCCAGGTTGTTGCTGACGCTCCTGCCGGAACTTATATGCTGACGGCTCAGGGCTTCTATCGTCAGGACGACGGTGCTGCTGAGGATGTTCCCGTCTACTTCGCAAATGACGTGACTAAGGCCATTGGTGAGAAGACTGGTACGGAGAACTCGATGACTGATGCTGGCTTCAGCTTCAAGGACGGTCTCTACACACTGGAAACCATCACGGTGGTTGTTGCCGAGGACGGCGCGCTGACCGTCGGTGTCAAGGGTACCGGCACCCACCAGTGGGTCATCTGGGATAACTTCCAGCTGATGTACTACGGCAACGGTGGCTCACCTGACGCTATCAGCGAGACTGTTGCTGAGCCTGCTCGCTTCGAGGATGGTGCTATCTACAACCTGCGTGGTCAGAAGATGACAGGCACGCTGAAGCCGGGCCTCTACATCAAGAACGGCAAGAAGATCGTGATTAAGTGAGCAAAGAGCTGAGCTTGCTCATGCTCTTTCGAACGTGAACAAGCTCGAGCTGAAAGCTCAAGAACGTGATTAAGTAATCCCCCCGAGGGGGATGAAGATCCCGATAACGAGGGTATGTCATTCGGCATACCCTCGTTTCCTTTCAATGATAATAATGCCACGGCCTCTCGTGAAAACGTCACGGCCTCTCGTGAAAACGTCACGGCCTCTCGTGAAAAAATATAGGCGTGTGGTGAAAACGTCACGGCGTGTGGTAAAAGAAGACCGCTTTGACTGACCACTTTTCAATTTGTTGCATTCTCCGTCACGCGCGTATATATTGCGATACAGAAAAACAACCCTCACCTCCCACACCTCTCACACCCGACGTCGGGTGTGAGAGGTGTGGGAGGTGAGGGTTCGTTTTGGCTTGTGACAACTATATATAACGGCATTGTCAATTCATAAAAAAATCTAAAATGTATTGGGATGTGTTGAATTATCACATTTTTTCCTTACTTTTGCTTCCGAATTGTGTGCACGTCATTGCGATGGGTGCACTTTTGCTGATATAAAGACTACTAAAAGAACAAGGAAAAAAACAACTACAAATAATAATCAATAACAAAAAATTTATGAAACAAAAATTACTAAATCTATGGCTGCTTGCCGTGATGATGATTGTCGGTAGCAGCGGAGCGTGGGCGTTGGAACAGCTCACAGCGCCGGTTAAGATGACTTATGTCAGTGGTACCGATGCAGATGCTGGCACTTCTTATGGTGAGGTGGCAACAGCCTATTGCGGTTACAACACAATTAAAAATGGTAGCGTTGAACTTGGTAATAAAGGTTGGGGCGTCAACAATATCGCCTATCTTCAGGTCGATGCTTCAGCCATTCCTGCAGGTGCAACAATTATCACAGCTTCTCTGCAAGTTGACTGCCAACAGATTACTAATCGAGGATTGAACTATGGCGTAGGCTATAATACTACAGCATGGTCGTCGACGATGACATGGAATACTGCCGACCGTAGCATTACAACCATAGGAAGTGTTATCAATGGTAGTAAAACTGCAACCGACAAGCAAAACACCTTTAATATTAAGGCAGCGTTTGATGGTGATGCTGACAATATCGTTACCATTCTTGTCTATCAGACGGCTGCTGGCGGCGGTTATGTGAAGAATCCGGTAGCGACAATCACCTACACGACCGATCCGGTATTCACTGCCACCTTTACTGAGACGAACAGCCTGGCGCCTACGGTGACCATCTACTCTGACGCCGCGATGACAACAGAGATGATAAACGGTGCACTTCTTAACGGTGAGACATATTACTACAAAGCTGTGCTGGCTGGCTATAAAGACTACACAGGTAGCTTCACTGTTAGCGGAGCTGCTCCCTCTATCACTTTCACGATGGCTCCAAAGGCCGTTTATAGCTACACCGTAAAGGCTATGGATGGCACCAACGACTTAGGTGTTGTGGCTTCTGGCAGCAACTATGAGGATGAAACGGTTTCTTACTATTATCCCGCTTTTGTCTTGAACGGAACAACGCTCTACTCGAAAGCCGCCAACAGTTCTTATCCTTCATGGGGCGGATCGGTAAAACTGGATGCCGACAACAAGATTGTAAATATCGCTTACACAGCGCTTGACGGGGAGTGTGCCTACTATGCTGAAGGCGAAGATGTAACAGGCGCAAAAGCCTACACAACTACTACTTTTGCCCCACGCAGTTCTGCTGGTAGTACAGGTGTGCTGAGCGGTGTGACGCTGATAGACCTTGCTCCCGGTAAGTATAAAGTCACCACACGTGGCATAGGTAAGGCTAACAATAAACTGAATATTCACACTGGGTCTGTTGAGGGTACTCAGGTGTTGTCGGTTACGACGGCTACGTCTGGTACTGTAGGAACGTCAGACGAGTTTACCCTGCTCGAAACCACAGCTATTGTTGCTAACGGAGGTTATTACACGACCTCTGACAATGGTTATGGCTTTGACTATATCTATATCATGAGAACCGGCGAAGCACCCTTGCCCGGCGTCTTCAAGACCAAGGCCGAATTAACGGGTGCTTTGGAGGGCTTCACGGCAACAATCAACGGCAATGTGCTGACGCTGACATCTACCACCGAAGGCATGGGCTTTGAAAATGTGAAGCTGAACATGACAAAGGGAACGCCAGCTGTTAACACTGGCTCTGTTGCCTCTGCCACAAATGTCTGGACGGGTAACACCAAGACACTGGTGCTGACATTCGATGATATCAACGATCTGAACTCGATAGCCATCAACAATGCAGCCAACCCAGAGTTGCCGACAGTCGCTACCATCGCCGACTTCAAGGCTACGACGGAAGAGACACAGTTGACGCTGGTGAACGCCGAGGTGCTGGAGGTGAACGCTGAGGATGGCTACACGATTATCCAGGACGCTACGGCCGGTCTGAAACTTAAAGGCATCGTGCTCAACGCTGTCGCAGGCAGCAGGCTTGGTGGAACTATTGCCGGCATCTATGGCGGCAACGCCGAGCTGGTGAGCGGCACCCAGACAGACTATACCGCACCGAAGGCCAATGGCAATGCTGCCACGGCTACTGATATGAATTCTACGGAGGCACAGACTGCCGAGAACGTCTATCGTCTAGTGTCGCTGAAGGGTGTGGCTATCACTAACGACGGCACCAAGATCACGGCTACCGACAAGTCGGGTACCATCACTGTTGACCCGGGCACACTGACGCTGACCAACGGCGACGTACTGGCTGCACTTATTGGCTTCTTCTATCCTGACGGCACAATGAAGGCCACGGCTGCACAGTCGGGTCTTATCTGGAAAGCCAGCGACATGACGGCAGGTCAGGCTCTGCCCGTCGACCTGACGTCTTCAGCCTACGTTAACAAGGTCGCTGACGCAGCTATGGGTGATGCCATCATCATCGAGACGCTGGGTGCCGGCACCATCGACATCCAGGACGCCAATGGCGACTCTTTCGTGAAGTATACCCTTACAAAGGACGAGACAACCCTGCACTTCCCCGTCACGGCTGACATCGTCAAGGACCTGCAGAAGCACGGTCTGAAGCTGGTGGGCACAGGTGTGAAGGCTGTCATGGCCTATAATGTACCAGGCCTCTACAAAGCAAACATGACTGATAATACCGTCTGGTATAGTGATGAAGATCTGGCTGATAACAATACTGTCATTCTGGGTGCCATCCACTTCCCCGACGTCCGTGAAGGCGACGAACTGGCTGGCACGGTGCTGACGGCAACTGCCGCTGCTGCCCAGCAGGACAAGACCTACGACGCAACAGGTAAGGCCCAGGTCGACCTGGTGAAGAACGCCGCTCGCGATGACAAGGCTGAGGCTGAGGAAAATGAGGAGTATGGCGAGGAGGACTACCAGCAGACCAATGGTATGGTGATGACCTTCGGCGGTGCTTCCAAGGAACAGACCTACAAGTTTGCTGAGGCTTATCCTGCCGTTAATAAGTTTGGTGCTGTCACCGAGGGTATCGGTCAAGCACCTGTCGACGACAACGACAAGGCATACGACCCTGCACAGAAGAATGTCCCCACGAAGGGTACCTTCTACGTGTTCAACGCAACGAAGGATGGCGTGCTCGACGTCACCATTGGTCTGGAAGAGGGTAAGAAACTCTATGTCACTGAGGATGGTGTGGCTCTGGACAACTTCAACGGCATCACCAACGTGACCGACAACAAGATTTCGTTCCCCGTGGAGGCCGGTAAGACCTACTACGTGTTTGCTAACGAGGCTAGTCTGCAGTACTACGGCTTCACGTTCACGCCGACTGACGCTGCTGCTCAAGATCTGGCCAAGAATATTGATATCTTCAAGAAGCTGACCGCCGGTACCGAGGCCAAGCTGATGCTGACCGACGCAGTGGTGAACTTTATCAGTGGCGATGACGTCTTTGTTGAGGACGAGAGCGGTGCTATCGACTTCTTTGAGTCACGTATCCAGTATTATGATGGCCAGAAACTTAACGGCTATATCATCGGCAAGAACGGTCTGCAGAAGAATATGCCTGCACTGCTGTGGACGGCAACAACACCGAATAGCAAGTTTACGGCTGAGAAGGGTAAGGCTCAGAGCAAGAAGACTACTGTGGCCGAAGCACTGAAGGACAATGGTCTGGCTCGCTTCGTGAAACTCTTCAGCCTGGCACAGGCCAGGGACGACCGCGGTCTGCGTATATTGCTCGACGAGGCTGGCGACACTATCTACATCGAAGACCACTTCAACGTGTTCTACGAACTGCCTGATACCGTGAAGCATGTCGAGGGTATCGTCGGTATCAACGACGAGGGCAACCACTACATCTGGCCTACCTCGAAGGATGCCGTCGTTGGAGATCTGGCTATGGAGCGTATTGCCGACGGTAAGTACCTGTTGCGCAACGTCGCCAGCGGTCTCTACCTTGGTGCTGCCAACAGCTGGGGTACCCAAGCCACGCTGATGAACTACTCTGAGTATGTCACGCTGAAAGCTATCGACGACGAGACCTACACCATCGAGTCGCAAGTCTCTAATGGTGGAACCAACTACTACTTCACTGGCTCGTATATGGATGGCGCTGCTGCCAACGTCACCTTTGCCAAGGATGGTAAGTACTACACCATTAAGTCGGCTGACAAGTTCATCGGATTCTCTGATGCAGAACCTGCCTATGTGACAGGTATGTATGCCCTCGGTCTTGATGTCGACGGCGACAGCCCTGAAGCACTGTGGGAGGTCATTCCTGCTACCGCCGACGCCTTGAAGGTTGCCACTGAGAATAATCCTGTGGATGCTACCTTCATGGTGCTGAATCCTAATTTCGGACGCAACAACCGCAATACGAGTGCCTGGACGATTTCCGCTTCGAACCAGAATCTCTCTGGCGGTACAAATGAGAACAGATGTGCTGAGTCCTACCACTCTGCCTTCACACTGAACCAGACCATTACGGGTCTGCCTGTCGGCACCTATAAGTTGACAGCACAGGGTTTCTACCGTCAGGATGGTGAAGACAATGAGCACCTGCCTTACTTCTATATCAACGGTCAGAAGCGTACATTCCCCGTGAAGACAGGAACAGAGAACTCCATGAACGATGCTTCGGCATCATTCGCTAAAGGACTCTATACCATCGAACCTATCACCGTGACTATCGTCGACGGCATCCTCAACATCGGTGCCGCCAATGAGAACACCGCCATGTGGTGTATCTGGGATAACTTCCAGTTGAAGTACTATGGTGCGGCTAACGTCACTATCGATATGTTCGTTGAGTCTTACGAGACGGCTCTGGCAGCTGCCAACGAGCTGGTCGGTGAGAAGATGTCGAAGAACGCACTGGAACAGCTGAATGAAGCTATCGGTGCTGAGGTCGACAAGACCTCTCAGGCAGAACTGACAGCAGCTACCACGGCCCTTAACGATGCTATCGACGCTGCTAAGGGTAGTATTGAAAGCTATAAGATCCTGGCTGCCGGCACACTGGCCGACAACGACCTGACGGGTTGGACTTGTACAAACTCGAATACCTTCCACATCAACACATGGTCTGTTGAGGGTAACGAGGGCAACGATCCCTCTGGCATGGTGACACCGTTCATCGAGAACTGGGTTGGCAAACCCGGTCCTCTCGGCGAGGGTAAGATATACTACACACTGAAGAATATCAATCCTTCAGAAGTGAAGGTGACGGCACTGGTACGTATCTACAGTGAGAGTGGTGAGGAGCCGCAAGGGGCTTCCTTCTATGTCGGCAAGCAGAAGGTTGACATCGCTACCGTCGGCACCAGCTTCGAGTACAATGGGATGAAGGGTATCTATGGCATCATCGAGGCTACAGGTACAACCGACATCAACGGCAATGTCGAATTCGGTGTTGAGATTGCTTCGCCCACATTCAACTGGGTGGCTCTCAAGAACGTGACGATTGTAGCAACAGAGAAGGATGGCATACTCGCCAAGACGCTCGACTTCACACCTGACTACTGGAATAATACTAATGTCCAGATGGAACTTGGAACGACAGAGGTTGCCAAGGCATGGGATACTGCTAATAAGGTTGATCAGCCGCTCTATAACGTCACAACACCTGAGGAGTTCAGCGGATCTCTGGCTCTCCAGATTGTCAAAGACTGGGCCGGTGAGACGAAGGGCTGGTGGCTGCGTTCTTCGGTTGGCGGTCTCTATGCTTACGGCGCCCGCCGTCCGGCTGCTATCACAAACCTGAAGGCTGGTAACTACGTCGTCTTCACCTGTACGCGTGATGCCGCCAGCGTGATAACGCTGCTCAACGGCGAGGGTGAGCCCGACGGTCCTTACACCTTTGAGAAGGATGCTGAAGGCAGATATTGCTGTACGATGACTGCCAACGGTAGCTTGGGCTTCTGTGGTGTGATGAACGTCGGTTACATCAAGACTATCGACATCTACACAAGCAAGCCTGTAGTGACTGGCATCGAGAATGTACGGACACGCTTGATGGACACGGATGCCATCTACAACCTCCGCGGACAGAAGGTGACAGGCACACTGAAGCCTGGTCTGTATATCAAGAACGGCCAGAAAGTCGTGATTAAGTAATCGAAAAGACCTTACATATAGGAATACGAGACAGCCTTAGCAGGTTGTCTCGTATTTTTATGCGAAAATATTTGGTGATATGCGGAAATAGTTGTAATTTTGCAGGCCAAAAGTGAATAAATATTCTTATGAAGACAAAGAATAACCGACTAGAGACTTTGCGGATGATTATCTCAAGCCGTCAGCTGGGTAGTCAGGAAGAACTGCTTAATGCGCTGCAACAGGAGGGATTCAAACTGACACAGGCCACACTGAGCCGCGACCTGAAGCAGTTGAAGGTGGCCAAGGCCTCGACCACACGTGGTGACTATGTCTATGTGCTGCCCAATGATACGATGTACAAACGGGTGAGTACGCCCTCCAACATCCGTGAGATGATGAGTTCGTCGGGGGTGGTGAGCATTAACTTCTCAGGGAATATGGGCGTCATTAAGACGCGTCCCGGCTATGCCAGTGCTATTGCCTGGAACATCGACTCTAGCGACTTGCCGTCGGTCATGGGCTCCATTGCCGGCGACGACACCATCTTCATCGTCATCAAGGAAGGTTATTCACATGATGAGGTTTTGAATTCACTGAACGAAATTGTCAGATAAATTGTGATGGAAAAGGAAACAGAGATAGAGGTTCTGGTGGCGGGACCTGAACATGAGAAATATGTAGACACCATCTTAGAAACGATTGCCGAGGCCGCCAAGGTGCGTGGTACAGGCATTGCTAAGCGAACGCATGAGTATCTGGCAAAGAAGATGATGGAGGCTAAGGCCGTCATCGCCTTGGCAGAAGACGGACGCTTTGCCGGTTTCAGCTATATCGAGACGTGGGAGAACCAGCAGTATGTCACGACTTCGGGCCTGATAGTACATCCCGACTTCCGTGGCCTGCACATCGCCAAGCGCATCAAGGACATGACATTTACGCTGGCCCGCACACGCTGGCCTCACGCCAAGATATTCTCGTTGACGAGCGGTGCTGCCGTGATGAAGATGAACACGGCTTTGGGCTATCAGCCGGTGACCTTTGCCGACCTGACCGATGACGAGGCTTTCTGGAAAGGCTGTGAGGGCTGTGTGAACTACCCCGTGCTGCGTGAGCGTAACCGTAAGTTCTGTATCTGTACCGCCATGCTCTTCGACCCGACAGAGCACCTGCCTGTCAAACTGCCGGAGGAGGTGCTGTCACGCATTAAGCATTTGCAGGAACTGGAGGAGAGTTAAGAGTTAAAAGTTAAAAGTTGAGGGTATAAAGTTAGTTAAAAATATGGCAAATAAGAAAAAAGTTGTAGTAGCATTTAGTGGTGGTCTCGACACCTCCTACAATGTGATGTATCTGACCAAGAAGTTAGGTTATGAAGTGTATGCTGCCTGTGCCAATACGGGTGGATTCTCAGCCGAACAGCTGAAGAGAAATGAGGAGAACGCCTATAAACTGGGCGCAGTGAAGTATGTGACGCTTGACGTGACGCAGGAGTACTATGCCAAGTCGCTGAAGTATATGATTTTCGGCAATGTGCTGCGAAATAACTGTTATCCTATCAGCGTGTCATCGGAACGTATCTTCCAGGCCATCGCCATCGCCCGTTACGCGAAAGAGATCGGTGCCGACGCCATCGCCCATGGTTCGACGGGTGCCGGCAACGATCAGATACGCTTCGACATGACCTTCCTCGTCATGGCTCCTGGCGTAGAGATTATCACGCTGACGCGCGACCGGAACCTGACGCGTAAGGAAGAAGTGGACTATTTGAACGCCAATGGCTATTTTGCCGATTTCACCAAGCTGAAGTATTCGTACAATGTCGGAATCTGGGGTACCAGCATCTGTGGCGGCGAATTGCTCGACCCCACACAGGGACTACCAGAGGAGGCTTATCTGAAGCATGTCACTGCCAAGGAACAGGAACAGCTGCTGAAGATACAGTTTGAGAAGGGCGAGATTGTGGCCGTCAATGGCGAGAAGTTCGACGACCGCGTGAAAGCCATCCAGAAGATAGAGGAGATAGGTGCCAGCTATGCCATTGGCCGCGATGCCAACGTGGGCGACACGATTATTGGCATCAAGGGCCGTGTAGGCTTTGAGGCAGCAGCACCAAAACTGATTATCGAGGCTCACCGCCTGCTGGAAAAGTCGACCCTGTCGAAGTGGCAGCAGTACTGGAAGGATCAGGTGGCCAACTGGTACGGTATGTTCCTTCATGAGAGTCAGTATCTGGAACCCGTTATGCCCGATATTGAGGCTATGCTCACCAGCAGCCAGCGCAACGTTACAGGAACCGCCATCCTGAAGCTTCGTCCCTATGGTTTCGAGACTGTTGGCATTGACAGCGTCAACGACCTGACGAAGTCGAAGCTCGGTGAATACGGAGAGACACAGACAGGCTGGACGGCCGACGAGGCCAAGGGTTTCATCAAGGTCAGCTCGACGCCGCTGAGAGTGTATTACGGCATTCATCCGAACGAGAGGTGACCCCCTCCCAACCCTCCCCGAGGGGAGGGCTATGCAACTCACATTACAATGGCGAAGAACGAAGGGTTTTACAATACAGCATCACCTGACAGGTATTTGCTTCTGAAGGAGTTTGCTCATAAGAACAAACAATTTGCTACTGAAGCAGAGTCGTTGTTGTGGGAACATATTCGTGCAAAACAATTAGCAGTAAAGTTCAACCGACAACACATAATTGGTGATTATATTGTGGACTTCGTCTGTATTGAAAAGAAGCTTGTCGTAGAAGTTGATGGAGGGTATCACTCTGAGTTCGAACAGATAAAGAAAGATGAACTTAGAACTGAGCGTCTGAACGAAATGGGGTTCAACGTTATCAGGTTTTCTAACGAGGAAATATTTGGAAACATTTTTGGAGTTATCAATAGAATTAAAAACAAACTAAATGAGAAATCTAAATAATACCGGGGTAGCTTCCCTCCCCTCGGGGAGGGTCAGGGTGGGGGTCCTCGGTGCTGCAGGTTATACAGGCGGAGAACTGATACGCTTGCTGCTGAACCACCCCGAAGCGGAGATTGTCTTTGCCAACTCTGAGAGCAATGCTGGTAACCCGGTGAGCGATGTCCACGAAGGACTTATCGGTGATACCGACCTGCGCTTTACTGATGAGATGCCTTTTGACCAGGTCGATGTTGTCTTCTTCTGTTTCGGCCACGGTAAGAGTGAGCAGTTCCTGAAGGAACACACCATCCCTGCCAACGTAAAGATCATTGATCTGGCACAGGACTTCCGCATAACCCCCTCCAAACCTCCCCGTGGGGAGGCTTCCCAGTCTTCTGTTCTCCCCCCCGGGGGAGTTAGTGGGGGGTCGTTTGTCTACGGTCTGCCTGAAATCAACAAAGAGGCTATCACGAAGGCACAGCATGTGGCTAACCCCGGCTGTTTCGCTACCGCCATACAGGTGGCACTGCTGCCAGCCGCCAGTTTGAAAATTCTCAATGAAGACGTGGCCGTCAATGCTATTACTGGTTCGACAGGTGCCGGTCAGAAACCCTGTGCAACGACTCATTTCTCATGGCGCAATAATAATCTGAGCATCTATAAGCCTTTCCAGCACCAGCATATCGCTGAGATACGGCAGAGTCTGACGCAGGTTCAGGGTCATTTGGACGTCGATATCGACTTTATTCCTTATCGGGGCGATTTTGCTCGTGGCATTTTTTGTACGGCGGTCATTAAGACCGATGCGCCAGCAGAGAATGTCGTTAATGCTTATAAGGATTTTTACGCCAATGCTGCCTTTACCTATTACAGCGACAAGGCCATCGACCTGAAGCAGGTGGTGAACACCAACAAGGCTCTGGTACATGTTGACTGCTTCGATAGGAAGATTCTTGTTACCTCGGCTATCGACAATCTGTTGAAAGGTGCCGTTGGTCAGGCCGTACAGAACATGAATCTGATGTTTGGCCTCAACGAAAAGGCAGGGTTGCACCTCAAAGCCTCGGCTTTTTGAATAGCGGAAGTCTGAATATCTGTTAAATTAGCGTTTCATTTTGTAAATCGTCTCATCTTTTTACGAAATGAAACACTTTTTATAAAGTAACGAGCTAAATTTGCAACATCAACGAAGGTAAAAACCATTTAAAAATTTTACATTATGAAAAAGTATTTTTACTGTTGTTTCTTGTTTGTTACAGCTTGTCTGCTGACGTTCAGTGCCTGTAGTAGTGACGATGATGACAACAATGCTGGCGGTAGCCCGCAAGAGAACTATGAGACAAACTTGTTCAATGTGTCTGATGCTGTGTTTCAGAACGCAGCTATGCCTAATTCGACCTCTAACGATGTCATCACCGGTATTGAGATTAACGACCAGGCTCTGACCAGTGGCTCAAACTTCATCACAGTGACTTCGTCAGAAGAGTACGACCGCTTCTATATCGGCGTGGAGGGTGAGAACGGTTACTATGAACTGGTACCTACAAATTTGGCTAATGCTTCTACGCGTGCCAGTGTATTGTATTCGTATATGATTTTCCTGAACTATGGTGCCAACTACAATCGCAACATCACTATGCTCGTCAAGGCGCGCAAGGCCAACGGACAGATTACCCAAGCTTATAGGAAAGCTATCCGCTATGTGCAGACAGGTATCTCCGGCGATCTGACTATCAATCTGACTTTCAGCAATGAGAAAGATGTAGACCTGCGACTGACAACACCGTCGGGCGATGAGATATACTATGGCAACCGTACTAGAAGTGTCTACAGCGAAGCTGGTGACTCGACCATTACTTATGGCTTGGATCATGACTCTAATGCCGGATGCCATATTGATGGTTTGAAGAACGAAAATATCGTCATCCCCGACATAGCTGTCGAGCCTGGTGTGTATGAAGTCAGAGTTGACATGTACAGCAACTGCGACAGGTCGCTGGCTACCAGCTGGCAGGTCGTCGTACGTTACAAGGGGCAACTCGTGACTAACCTGCTGCCTCAGCGCACGGTTGGTGAGAATGCCATCGCATCGTCGCCCACGAACCTGGCAACGACCATCGAGTCATCGCTTAACGACTCGCGTCACAATCCCGTCTGGGGTACCTATCCCGTCAACGCTTTCAGCGGCGACAAGACGACTGTCATGAAGTTCCAGGTGAAGCAAACGACGAGAGGCTTTGTTCCCGTTATCATCAGCAACTATCAGCCCACTTTGATGGATATCGCCAAGATGAAAGATGAGCAGGAGGGTTTGAATATGTAATCTCCCAGATAACATTTAAATAAGAAGGCGGCAGTCACTGGACTGCTGCCTTCTTTTTTACTCTAAAAAAAAAAATAAGGTGAAAAGTGATAAAATGTCGGATATTTGCCGTATCTTTGCAGCCGATTATCATAAAACGTGTCAATCATGAAACTATTTGATGTATATCCGCTCTTCGACGTGAATGTTGTCAAGGGTAAAGGCTGTAAGGTGTGGGATGACAGAGGACAGGAGTATCTGGACCTCTACGGCGGACATGCCGTCATCTCGATAGGCCACACGCATCCCCATTATATAGAGAAAGTGACGGATCAACTCCAGAAGATAGGATTCTACTCGAATTCAGTCGTCAACAAGCTACAGGTGGAACTGGCAGAACGCCTGGGAACCATCAGCGGCTACGATGACTACCAGCTCTTTCTGATTAACAGCGGTGCCGAGGCTAATGAGAATGCCTTGAAGTTGGCATCGTTTACCAACGGCCGCAAGCGTGTGCTCTCGTGCCAGAAGGCGTTCCACGGACGTACCAGTCTGGCCGTCGAGGTGACAAACAACCCGAAGATCATTGCCCCTATCAACGATAACGGTCACGTGACCTACCTGCCACTGAACAACCTGTCTGCCTGGGAAACCGAACTGCAGAAGGGCGATGTCTGTGCTGTCATCCTGGAGTGCATCCAGGGTGTGGGCGGTATCCAGCTGGCAACGCCGTCGTTCGCTCAGGGCCTGCAGGCCGCCTGTAAGAAGTATGGCACCATCTTGATCTGCGACGAGATACAATGTGGCTATGGCCGCAGCGGCAAGTTCTTTGCCCACCAGTGGCTGGGCATCCGTCCCGACATCATCACCGTTGCAAAGGGAATTGCCAACGGTTTCCCGATGGGCGGCGTACTGATAAGCCCTGAGTTCAAACCTGTCTACGGACAACTGGGCACGACGTTCGGCGGTAACCATCTGGCCTGTGCGGCAGCGCTGGCCGTACTCGACATCTTTGAGGATGAACATCTGGTAGAGAACGCAGATGTTGTCGGCTCTTATCTTATCAACCAACTGAAAGCCCTCAATAGTCCGCATATCAAGGATGTCCGTGGCCGCGGTCTTATGATTGGTATCGATCTCGACTGCCCTCACGCAGAGGTACGCAAGCCGTTGATCTATGAGCAGCATTGTTTCACGGGCTGTGCCGGACAAAACATCCTGCGTCTGCTGCCACCGCTCTGTCTGACGAAGCAGGATGCCGACGACTTTATCGAACGCTTAAAGAAAGTATTATGAAAATAGCAATGATAGGTGCGGGCGCCATGGGTGGCGCTACTGTTGAGGGGCTGGTGAAGACTGGTCTTTATAAGAATGAAGACATCACTGTCAGCGACCCGTCGGAGGCGGTGCTCGACAAGTTTGTGAAGAAGGGTGTCAGCGTGACGACCGACAACAACGCGGCGGCTGGCGATGCTGACGTGGTAATGGTATGTGTCAAACCGTGGCTGGTAGAGCGTGTGCTCAACGGTATTAAGGGTGAACTCAGACCAGCGAGACAGGTACTTGTCGTTATTGCCGCCGGCGTCAAGTCGGCTGATATTAAGGAGTGGTTGGGGACACAATGCCCGCCGCTTTTCCTGGCCATTCCCAATATTGCCATTGCACAGCTGGCCTCAATGACCTTTCTCGTGCCGACAGCTGCCACAACACCGCAGAACATAGAACTTGTAAAGGGGCTCTTCGACGAGATGGGACACACACTGATTACCGATGAGTCGCATCTGGCAGCTGGTACGACGCTGGCTTCCTGCGGCATCGCCTATGCTATGCGCTATATCCGCGCTGCCGCTGAAGGAGGGGTGGAGTTGGGCTTCAAGGCCGACGACGCTAAGGAAATCGTTATGCAGACGATGAAGGGCGCTGTGGAGCTGTTGGAGGCAACGGGACTGCATCCCGAGGCCGCCATCGACCTGGTGACAACCCCTGGTGGCGTTACCATCAAGGGCTTGAATGAGATGGAAAACGCTGGGTTCACCAGTGCTGTTATTAGAGGATTAAAAGCAGGAGCAAAATAAAATGGTAGACGAACAACTGAAACAAATTGGTGAGCGCCTGCGCGGACTGCGCGACGTGCTCGACATTCCCCTGAGTGAGATGGCCGAAACCATCGGCATCAGCACAGAGAAGTATGAGAAGATAGAGCAGGGAGAACTCGATATAACGATTTCCAACCTGATGAAGATCGCACATAAATATGGTGTGTCGACAGAGGAACTGATCTTTGCTGAGTCGCCGCACATGAAGTCCTACTACGTCACCCGCAAGGGACAGGGCATGAGTATTGAGCGTACAAAGGCCTATAAATATCAGTCGCTCGTAGGTGGGTTTGTAGGTCATAAGGCCGATGTGTTTGTTGTCACTGTCGAACCTAAGCCAGGCGTTCGCACCATCTATAAGAACTCACACCCCGGACAGGAGTTCAATCTCGTGCTGGAAGGCGCGATGGAATTGTATATTGGTGGTAAGACAATGGTTCTGGAAGAGGGCGACTCCATTTACTTTGATGCCACTAAGCCTCACGGTATGCTCGCCGTTGGTGACAAACCTGTCAAGTTCTTGGCATTCACTGTGGAATAACATCGTCATAACGTCATAATGACAAAAGAAGAACTATGGTAGAAAGATTTTTGAAACAGACGACATTCACGTCTATAGAGGATTATAATAAGAATCTGGAATTTATCATCCCAGAACATTTCAATTTCGCTTACGACGTGATGGATGCCTGGGCTGAAGAGGCGCCTGAGAAGCTGGCACTGCTTTGGACTAACGACCAAGGTGAGGAGATACGGGCCACCTACGCGCAGCTGAAAGAGCAGAGTGACCAGGCTGCCGCCTACCTGCAGTCGCTTGGCATTGGCAAGGGCGACCCTGTGATGCTGATATTGAAACGGCGTTACGAGTGGTGGATTGTCATGCTGGCACTGTGTAAGATCGGTGCCATCGTCATTCCCGCTACCCACATGCTGACAAAGCACGACATTGTTTATCGTAACACCCGTGCCTCCATCAAAGCCATTATCTGCGTGGACGACCCCTACGTGGTCAGCCAGATACAGCTGGCCATGCCTGAGAGTCCAACAGTGAAACAATATATTGCTGTTACTGATCATGGCAAGCCCATTCCAGAAGGCTTCCGCGACTACCAGACGGAGTGGCAGAAGGCGCCTGCTTTTGTGAAGCCCGCCTTCGTCAACAACAACGAGGACACGATGATTATGTATTTCACCAGCGGCACCAGTGGTGAACCGAAGATGGTGGCCCATGACTATCTCTATGCCATGGGACACCTGACAACGGGCGTTTTCTGGCACAACCTGCATGAGAAATCGCTGCATCTGACCGTAGCCGACACGGGCTGGGGCAAGGCCGTCTGGGGCAAGTTCTATGGACAATGGTTTGCCGGAGCCACGGTCTTCGTCTTCGATCACGAGAAGTTCAATGCCGACACACTGCTGCGTCAGATGGAGAAATACCACGTCACCTCGTTCTGTGCGCCGCCGACTATCTACCGCTTCATGATACGCGAGGACTTGTCGAAGTACGATCTCTCGTCGCTGCAATACTGCTGCACAGCCGGTGAGGCTCTGAACCCTGCCGTCTACGACAAGTTCTTGGAAAAGACAGGCATCCGCATGATGGAGGGCTTCGGACAAACGGAGACTACTATGACGCTCGGCACCTTCCCCTGGATGACACCGAAGCCTGGTTCCATGGGCATCCCCAACGCCCAGTACGACATCGACTTGCTGCGTGCCGACGGCACCTCATGTGAGGATGGCGAGAAGGGTGAGATTGTGGTACGCGTAGGTGACAAGAAACCCATCGGCCTGTTCAAGGGCTATTATCGTGACGAGGAGAAGACCCGTGAGGCTTGGCACGACGGCATCTACCATACCGGTGATATGGCATGGCGCGACGAGGACGGCTACTACTGGTTTGAAGGACGCATCGACGACGTCATCAAGTCCTCGGGTTATCGCATCGGTCCGTTCGAGGTGGAGTCGGCGCTGATGACCCATCCGGCCGTTGTGGAGTGTGCCATCACCGGCGTGCCTGACGACATCCGTGGCATGGTGGTCAAGGCTACCGTTGTGCTAGGCAAAGAATGGAAGGACAAGGCCGGCGACGATTTGGTGAAGGAGTTGCAGCAGCACGTCAAGAAGGAGACGGCACCTTACAAATATCCCCGCATAGTGGAGTTCGTCGATGAGCTGCCGAAGACCATCAGCGGAAAAATACGCCGTGTGGAAATCAGAGAGAAGGACAACAAAAAATAATGGAACATAAAGAATTGAAAGCGCAAGGGACGGTGCACAGGATTGTCATCAAGATAGGCTCGAACGTGCTGACACGCCAGGATGGCAAGCTTGATGTTACCCGCATGTCGGCACTGGTAGATCAGGTGGCGTGGTTACGTCAGCAGGGCTATGAGATAATCCTTGTGTCCAGCGGTGCCGTGGCCTGTGGACGCCGTGAACTGACCGTCGACCATGCACTGGACTCGGTGGAGCAGCGCCAGCTCTTCAGTGCTGTCGGACAGGTGAAACTTGTCGGTCTCTACTACGACCTCTTCCGCGAGTTCGGCATCCACGTGGGCCAGGTGCTCACCATGAAGGAGAACTTTGAGCCGGGCGAGCAGTACCGCAACCAGCGCGCCTGCATGACGGTGATGCTGGAGAACGACGTGTTGCCCATCGTCAACGAGAACGACACAGTCTCCGTCACCGAGCTGATGTTCACCGACAACGACGAGCTGTCGGGCCTCATCGCCCAGATGATGCAAGCCGACACACTGATTCTGCTGTCGAACATTGACGGCATCTACGACGGTCACCCCGACGACCCGCAGTCGAACATCATACCGCAGGTGGAGCCGGGCCGCGACCTGTCACAATACATCAAGGCCGAGAAGAGCGCCTTCGGCCGCGGCGGCATGCACTCCAAGTACACCACGGCACAGAAAGTTCAACAGGCCGGCATCCGCGTCATCATTGCCAACGGCGAGCGCGACAACATCCTGACAGACCTGATGCAACACAAAGCAGAAACACCACACACAGAATTCATACCATGCAACTGAAAGAGACTTTTGAACGCGTGAAACGCGCCAGCAAGACACTGGCCCTGCTCACCGACCAGCAGCGCAACGAGGTGCTGCTGGCCGTAGCCGATGCCATCGTTGACAACCAAGAGCGCATCCTGAAGGCTAACGCCGAAGACCTGGCCAAGATGGCAAAGGAGAACCCGCTGTACGACCGTCTGCAGTTGACCGAAAAGCGGCTGCACGACATTGCTGCCGACATGCGCAACGTGGCCACCCTACCTTCGCCCTTAGGCCACATCACCAAGCAGAAGACCCTGCCGAACGGCCTGCGGCTGTGCCGCATATCAGTGCCCTTCGGTGTCATCGGCATGATCTACGAGGCTCGCCCCAACGTCACCTACGACGTCTTCTCGCTTTGCTTCAAAAGCGGCAACGCCTGCGTGCTGAAGGGCGGGCGCGATGCCGTTGCCTCCAATGAGGCTGGTGTTGCTGTCATCCATGAGGTGCTTAAGCGTCATGGTGTCAGCTCTGATGTGGTGCAGTTGTTGCCCGCTACTCATGAAGCTACTGCTGAGATGCTGAACGCCGTAGGTTTCATTGACCTTTGCATACCCCGCGGCGGACGCAAGCTCATCGATTTCGTGCGCGACACGGCCCGCGTGCCGGTCATCGAGACCGGCGCCGGTGTGGTTCACGTGTATTTCGACAAAGACGGCGATCTGGAGAAAGGCCGCGCCATCGTCAACAACGCCAAGACGCGCCGCCCGTCTGTCTGCAATGCACTCGACACACTGCTCATACACAAGGACCGCGAGGCCGACCTTCCCCAGCTGCTGGCCCCGATGGAGGGGAAAGTGGAGTTCTACTTCAACGACGAGAGCCGCTACGACACAGAGTTCATGGACTACAAGATGAACGTCGTCACCGTCGGCTCATTGGACGAGGCTCTGGCCCACATCGACCAGCACGGCTCAGGCCACAGCGAGGCCATCGTCACCGAGAACGAAGCGGCCGCCCGCCGCTTCCAGGCACACGTCGACGCCGCCTGCGTCTACTGGAACGCACCCACGTCGTTCACCGACGGCGCCCAGTTCGGCCTGGGTGCCGAGATTGGCATCTCGACCCAGAAGCTCGGTCCCCGCGGCCCCATGGCCTTAGAGGAGATTACCACCTACAAGTGGCTCATAGAAGGCGAGGGACAGGTACGCCCCTGACCCCGACACAGAACAGATGATTTTGTCCGTAACTTTGACCCCGTGAACACGAAGACGAAAAGAACGCTGGCCGCCTGGTTGCTATTGGCAGTATTTGTGCCAATGGTGGTGCTTTCGTCGCTTCACGTCCACCCCACCACCGCTGTCGACGACGCCGCATGCACTGAGTGCGTTCAGCACCAGTGCCACGGCCACCTCACCCAGCTGACCATGGTGCTGCACGCCTGCGTGCTGTGCCAGTTCGTCAGTCTGAGCTATGTGGCGGCTGCCGTCGTGGTGGCCACGGTGCTTTTCCGCCTTGTCAGTCAACAACTCTGCACCGTGGCCGGTGCCACGGTCAGCACCCGTAGACCGGGTGTCATCGTCACACGCGGTCCGCCCGTCGTCTGACCCCATCGAATCAGAGTGAGTTAACTACATTTATTCATTTACAAGAAAACAGAATGGACAAAACATATTTCATTCTGCCACTCTTGTGCGTATGCACAACGGTGGCAGCACAGGATAGCATACAAACACGCCATCACCACAGAGAAGACTCGACCGACGTATTCTTCCGCCACCTGAAGCTGAACGAGCTGACGGTGACAGGCGTCACCGGCGACACCAAACTGAAGAACTCGCCGGCTCCCATCAGCCTCATCAGCGCACAGGAGATGCGCTCCACGGCGTCGGCCAACGTCATCGACGCCATAGCCCACCAGCCGGGCGTAGCACAGTTGACCACGGGCAGCGGCATCTCGAAGCCCATCATCCGCGGACTGGACTACAACCGCGTGGTGGTGATGAGCGAGGGCGTCAGGCAGGAGGGCCAGCAGTGGGGCGACGAGCACGGCGTGGAGGTCGACGGCGGAGCGGTCAGCTCGGTCGAGATTCTGAAGGGCCCGGCATCGCTCATGTACGGCTCCGACGCCATGGCGGGCGTGGTCATCATGCACAGCCAGCCCGCACCGGCCGAGGGTTGCCTGCGGGGCAGCGTCAGCACCGAGTACCAGACGAACAACGGCCTGATGGGCTTCTCGGCCAACCTTGGCGGCAACCGGCAGGGCTTCGTCTGGGACGGCCGCCTCAGCGGCAAACAGGCCCATGCCTACAAGAACAAGTACGATGGCTACGTGCCGGGCTCGCAGTTCGGCGAACTGGCCGGCCGACTGATGCTGGGCGTGCAGCAGCAGTGGGGTCACTCGCGCCTGACGTGGACCGCCTACCACCTGACGCCCAGCATCATCGAAGGCGAACGCGACGAGGACACCGGCGAGTTAGAGCGCTCGTCGGCTCGGCCGACGAGCTACCGTAAGCAGCTTCCCTTCCAGCGCGTGAACCACCAGAAGCTGGTGTGGGACAATGCGCTGAACCTGCCGGCGGGCTATCTGAAGGCCATCGTGGGCTATCAGCAGAACCGACGGCAGGAGTTTGAGGAAAGCGAGGACGAGAGCGAGCTGTACTTCAAGCTGCACACCGTGACCTACGACCTGCGCTTCCTGACCCACGACATGAGCGGCTGGAAGCTGTCGGCCGGCGTGCAGGGCATGTGGCAGCAATCGCAGAACCTGGGCGAGGAATACTTGATTCCCGCCTACAGGCTGCTGGACATCGGCGCCTTTGCCACAGCAAGCAAGTCGCTGCAGCGATGGACACTGAGCGGCGGCGTGCGCTACGACCACCGCCGGCTGCACGGCGACAGGCTGACGGAGGACGGCGAGGAGCGCTTCAGCGACATCACCCGCCGCTTCAATGGCGTGACGGGCAGCGCGGGTGCCGTCTGGAACGCCACCGACCACCTGAACGTACGACTGAACGTGGCCCGCGGATTCCGCACACCCAACGTGAGCGAATTGTCGGCGAACGGCATGCACGAGGGCTCGCTGCGCTACGAGGTGGGCAACCGGCAGCTGAAGGCAGAATACAGTCTGCAGGCCGACCTGGGACTGGACGTCACATCGCGCTACGTGTCGGCACAGCTGGCGTTGTTTGCCAACCGCATTGACAACTACATCTTCCTGCGCGGCACGGGACGGTCTGACGATGAGGGCAACGCCGTCTATGCCTACACACAGGGCGACGCCCGTTTGACCGGCTTCGAAGCCGGCGTAGACTTCCATCCCGTACACTCGCTGCACTTCGAGAACACCTTTTCATACGTGGACGCACGACTGAGGAATCAGCCGGCGGACAGCAAATACCTGCCCTACACACCGGCACCGCGCTGGACGTCGGAGCTGAAGTGGGAACTGATTCACCACGAGCACGCCACCGTGGGTCATCGCCACAACGGCCCGCACCACCACTTCACGTCGCAGCTGTCACTGAACAACCTGTTTGCCGCGGCTGAGGTGGAATGTTACCTGAAGCAGGACCACGTCCACAGCGCAGACGACACAGAGACGTCAACACCCAGCTACACGCTGCTGAACTTGAAGGCTGGCACCGACGTACTGATAGGCCACAAAAAGGTGGCTGAACTGTACGTCACGGCCAACAACCTGCTGAACCGCGCCTACCAAAACCACCTGAGCCGGCTGAAGTATGCCGACATGAACGAGGTGACTGGCCGACAGGGCGTCTACAACATGGGACGCAACGTGGCCCTGAAGCTGGTGGTGCCGCTCTTTCAGTAGCGTTCCCACAGGCGCTCCTGCAAGAAGCGCTCAACGGCGTGGCGGATGGACAGCAGTCCGAAGTCGGCAGGGTTCACCTGCTCCACGGGAATCCACAGGCAGTCGGCGGCATCGTCGGCTGCCTTCGGCTTGACGTTATCAGGAACACGGACAAAGAAATCCGCATCAAGGGTATGAACGTACATGCCGCTGTACAGATACTGGTTAGGCATTGAGTAAAGATAGGTCATGTCAACAATGTCGAGACCTGTCTCCTCCTTGATTTCACGTCGCATTCCTTCTTCGATAGTCTCATACATGTCAACGAATCCCCCGACAAGATCGAGGGTGCCCTTGGCAGGCTCTTTGCCACGACGGACCACCAGCATCTCGTTCTTACTGTTGAGGATGATGGCTGCCGTTGCCGCACAGGGATTGGCATAGTAGATGAAACCGCAATCAGAGCACTGTTTGCTTTTGAAGTTATGCTCTGTCCAGCGGCTACTGCCACAAACGGGGCAAAACCTGAATATTTCCAGAGGATGCATCAAAGGAGTTTCTTAATTTCAGATTCCAAGTCGGTCATCTGAGCAGCACGCTTCACCAGGTTATTGCTTCTGTCGATAATGAAGTAGTCGGGCACGGCTTGTATGTTATACATGATCAGACGAGACGAGCGGACACCATCGCCATCACGGACACTGATCCAAGGTAGTGCGGCTGTCTGCTGCTTCCAGAAATGTGCGTCACTGTCGAGAGACACCTGGAAGATTTCCAACCCCTCGCTGTGATATTTGTTATAGAGCTCTCGCATCATGAGAATGCGTGCTGGTGACTCGTCCATAGCAAAGAGATGGAAGTCTAACAGCACAACCTTTCCTTTTAGCTCACTCAAACGACGTGTCTTGCCGTGATTGTCATCCAGTGCAATATCAATGATGCCTGCCTCGACCACCTTGCTACTGTCTACCTCGCGGGGCTGGTTGCGGGCTTCGATGATGCGCACGTTCTTCATACCCTCGATGGCAATGTTATGAAGGTTCTCACCACGAAGTGCACCTGGATGGAATGTGTCCCAACTTGTAGCCACAGCAGCAAACACCTTTACATCATCGGCGTTCGACTTGGGGTCGAAGATGAGCCACGGGCCGATGGTCTGAAACAGGGCGAAGTAGGAATAGGCGGCATAGGGGGCAGTAAAGATGTAGTGGGTTTTCACGTCCTCCTTGTAGCTATGCAGCATCCTGCCAAGTGAGTCGCGTAGCTCGTCAGGACTTATACTGCCGTTCTGCTCTAAGGCAATAGCCTGCGCTTGAAGGGTTATCTGCTTCATAGCCAGCTCCTTAATCTTCTGGTTGGTTTCAGATCCGGCTACTTCATACTGTGTGGCCATCTGCGGATACTGGGCCTTGATTGTTACTGTCTCGGTGGAATCAATGGCTACATTGATAATTTGGTCGCTGATACGCAGACGGTAAAATTCTGGAGCATCGGGAGCTTCGCCGCTGAAATCAAAACGACCGTCGGCATCGAGCGTTACGTGTCCTATCTCCTCAATTCCGTTCAGACCGACGTTCTCGAAATAGAGCACCGAGTCATTGGCACCTGTAATCTGTCCTGTCACTTGAAACTTCTCTGCACCACATGAGGCCAGCGCCATAATGATGACGCCTACTAAACATATTCTGATTGCTGTTTTCATTCGTTCTTTGTCTTTTTGCCTGCAAAGGTAGCACAAAATTCATAAAAAACGAAAAATATTCGCCGTTTATTCGTTTATTCATGTAAGATTGTGTACCTTTGCACAGTTTTAGCGCTGTTGCGCATATTTTTTTATTTACAGATGTTTTAAATTAAGATGAACGTAATTACAAAAACCCTTCAACTGGCTGATGGAAGGACCATCACCATTGAAACCGGGAAAGTGGCAAAACAGACCGACGGCAGCGTCATGCTACGCATGAACAATACCGTATTGCTCGCCACTGTTTGTGCCGCAAAAGATGCAGTTCCCGGAACAGATTTCATGCCTTTGCAGGTAGACTATCGTGAACAATACGCCGCCGCAGGCCGTTTTCCCGGCGGATTCACCAAGCGCGAAGGCAAAGCCTCAGACAACGAAATCCTGACCTCGCGACTCGTGGACCGCGTTCTTCGTCCACTCTTCCCCAGTAACTATCACGCAGAAGTATTTGTCAACGTCATGCTGTTCTCGGCTGACGGTGTTGATCAACCCGATGCTCTAGCTGGCTTTGCCGCCTCGGCAGCTTTGGCTTGCTCAGATATTCCTTTCGAGTGCCCCATTTCAGAGGTTCGCGTGGCTCGTATCAATGGCGAGTACGTCATCAACCCCACCTTCGCCCAGATGAAGGAAGCCGACATGGACATCATGGTTGGTGCTTCAGCTGAGAATATCATGATGGTGGAAGGCGAGATGAAGGAAGTCTCTGAGCAGGATCTGCTCGGTGCTCTTAAGGCCGCCATGGATGCTATCAAGCCCATGTGCGAATTGCAGGCCGAACTGAGCAAGGAGCTCGGCAAGGACGTGAAGCGAGAGTACGACCATGAGGTGAACGACGAGGAGTTGCGTACTCAAATGAACAATGAGCTCTATCAGCCGGCATACGACGTGACGAAGCAGGCTCTGGAGAAGCAGCAGCGCGCTGAGGCTTTCGAGAAGATTCTCACTGACTTCAAGGAACAGTATGCTGCCGCCCACGCCGACCTCACTGAGGACGAGCTGGATGAGAAATATGCTATGATGGACCGTTACTACCACGACGTGGAGCGCGACGCCATGCGCCGTTGTATCCTCGACGAGGGTATCCGTCTAGACGGTCGTAAGACCACCGATATCCGTCCTATCTGGTGCGAGGTGTCACCACTGCCCATGCCTCACGGAAGTTCTATCTTCACACGTGGTGAGACGCAGTCACTGACCACTGTCACCCTCGGTACGAAACTTGACGAGAAGCTCGTCGATGACGTGCTTGACAAGAGCTATATGAAGTTCTTGCTTCACTATAACTTCCCTCCGTTCTGTACAGGCGAGGCCAAGGCTCAGCGCGGCGTAGGCCGTCGTGAGATTGGTCACGGTCATCTGGCATGGCGCGGTCTGAAGGGGCAGATTCCTGAGGACTTCCCTTATACCGTTCGCGTTGTGTCTCAGATTCTCGAGTCTAACGGCTCTTCGTCAATGGCCACCGTTTGCGCCGGCACGCTGGCTCTGATGGATGCTGGCGTCCCCATGAAGAAGCCTGTCAGCGGCATTGCCATGGGTCTCATCAAGAACCCCGGAGAAGATAAATATGCTGTACTCAGCGATATCCTCGGCGACGAGGACCACTTGGGAGATATGGACTTCAAGACCACCGGTACCCGTGACGGTCTGACAGCCACCCAGATGGATATCAAATGTGACGGTCTTTCGTTCGACATTCTGGAGAAGGCCCTGATGCAGGCTAAGGCCGGTCGTGAGCATATTTTGAAGTGCATCACCGATACCATCGCCGAGCCGCGTGCCGAGCTGAAGCCGCAGGTTCCCCGTATCGAAGCCTTCGATATTCCCAAGGAGTTCATTGGTGCTGTCATTGGCCCGGGCGGAAAGATTATCCAGCAGATGCAGGAAGATACCGGTGCTACTATCACTATCGACGAGATCGACGGTGTGGGCAAGGTACAGGTCAGCGCTCCCGACAAGGCCAGCATCGACGCTGCCATCGCTAAGATCAAGGCTATCGTTGCTATACCCGAGGTGGGTGAGATTTACGACGGTGTCGTTCGCAGCATCATGCCATACGGCTGTTTCGTCGAGATTATGCCAGGTAAGGACGGACTGCTCCACATCTCTGAGATCGACTGGAAACGTCTCGAGACAGTTGAGGAGGCTGGCATCAAGGAGGGTGACCACATCCAGGTGAAACTCCTCGAGATCGACCCGAAGACTGGTAAGTACAAGCTGTCACATCGCGTGCTCATCGAGAAGCCTGCCGACTACGTCGAGCGTCCTGCCCGCCGTGAGCGTGGCGACCGTCCCGAGCGTGGCGACCGCCGTGACCGTGGTGAACGTCGTGACCGTGGACCACGTCCTGAACGCCGTGACCGTGGTGATCGTCGTCCTCGTCCGGAACAGGAGCAGGGTGACCAGTATCAGGCACCTGCCGAAAAGCAGGAACCGAAGGACTTCAGTGATGCTCTCGACCACATTGACTTCTAAATAGTCATTATGAATAAGGAAAAATCCCGCGGATTCCTCAGAATCTGCGGGATTTTTGTAAAAATCGAAAAAAAATCAAAGAAAAATTTGGCAGATTCAAAAAAACACAGTATCTTTGCACCCGCTTAACAGAAATACTTGCTTCAGTAGCTCAGTTGGTTAGAGCACCTGACTGTTAATCAGGGGGTCGTTGGTTCAAGCCCATCCTGAAGCGCCAGAGAAAGAGTCCTGTAAATCAATGATTTACGGGACTTTTCTTTTTCATACATTTCAAAGTTGCACCCAATTTGCACCCGTTTCCAAACGTTCTTCTGCCACCTGCACCCACTTCTTTGCAGAATCCCCATTAAAATATTCTGCAAGAGATTATCATTTTTGCCGTTGTCAAGTTCTAACGTTGACAAGTTGAAAACATCTATGGGATTTCAACTGGCAACACAATTATTAGGGAAGATGTTTTGGCCTTTGGATATTTTTCATTACCTTTGCACCCGAAAGCATCAAGAGCAGTCGCCTTCGGGTGGACTCACCAACCGAGCAATTGGAGCCACGGTGGTCAGTACGATGCGGAAGCAACATTTATAAACTTCAAAACATTCCAAGTTATGCAACAGCACATTTATTACATCAAGTATGCTCTGCGTTTCTCAGACATGCAGATTCCTGAGTTAGTAACCATTTTCAACGCCCAGGTGCAGAGCCGAGGCTGGTCTTCTATGCGAGCCTACCACGACCAGGCACTCATCGGCGAATTCCAGCGTCGCGGCATCGATATCGCAGCCGTAACAGGCAGAAAGACCATATCATTTGCCCATCCTGTCAGGTACGACCTGCCGAACAACAAATTGGTAGCCATCAACTGACCCAAAGCAAACGCCGCCTTTGCAGTCTGCTCTTGCAAAGGCGGCGATTAGCATTTCGCTTAGATAAGCTTGTAGCAGCCATTATTGTTCGGCACTGGTTTTAAGCTGCTAATAACAAAGCAGCAATAGCGCCAAGCCCTTCTGCTGCAATCTTTCCGAACCAGCTGTCATCTGTCAGTTTGTGTTCGATGATGTAGTCACGCAATCTAAGCCGCCACTCCTTATTCTGTAGAAGAAACCATAGGTCTTCATCGAAACGGGCAAATTCAAGATTTTCTTTCAGCCATGCCTTAGATGGTGTAGCACTCTTTCCAGGTGTCTCGCCTGGATATTGCAGATGCCAAAATCCGTCTGTCTCAAGATGCCAGAAAGGTTTCTCAATGCCTGTCAAGTCATCAAACTGTGATGGCCTTGCATACTTTGACATCAGCATCAGATAATGTCCTTCCAACCAGTCGTTGATGAAGAATCGGTTGTTCTGAAAAACATTCGCTTCAATCCCGTCGATGATTGCCACCAGAAGCACAGGTTTCGCTACAATGCGCTCCCCATGAATCTTCGCCTGCCGGATATTCATGATACGCTTCGTATAGTGAGCGTAGCATTGCTCGTAGTTGTAGAATCTTATAACCCTGTTCATAGTCCTCCGCTATTGGTTTACGGGGACAAAGGTACGAAAAAGATTGATTATAACCTCATTTCTTTCTCAGAATATATTTATCGTCAACAGATTCCACTTCGTTGATGGTACTAATGATTTCTTCCACATCATCTTCTTTTATAGGGGCACCCCAAGCGGTTCTGCTAATTGTTCTTGCGATATCTCTTATCTTTGCAGGCAACCTAAAATAGCCCATTGCGCGGAGAATTGCTTGTTTCCTTACAGCATATAGAGGATGCTTGATGATGTTCAGATAATTGCTCTTTTGCTTTGGGAGCTCTTCCGTAGTGTCATCGCGCTTTGATGAGTCAGTTATCAGATTCCCTTGATTGTCATACCAAACACCATTGACTTTCAGTTTACACTCTTCAAACGAAGAGCAGTCAACAATATCTTCAACCGCTGCACCGTAATCGTATGCATCATCCATTATTCTGTACAACTCCGCCTGCGGATAGGCCACAATCTTCTTGGTCCCCTTCATCCATACCTCACCATTGAACACCATGTCCTTTATTGTAAAGCAAGCGTTCTTCAGGTTAATCCGATAAATCTTCCCGCCAATTCTTTTCAGTTTTCCATCTGTAGAGAACACCTTCTCACCTCGTTTATTCAGTATATAGGCTTTTGTGAAATCATTCTCTATTTGGAAATCGTCAGGGCTGGCAGGTTCACCATTGGGTTTTATTACTGCCGGCTCATCCTGCCCATACGTGTACTCTATCAGACCGAGCTTTGCCAGTCGAGCCTTTATGGCTACTTCTGTGCGGCCAATTCTTTCTGCTATGTCTGCCGTACTTATTCCTCGTTCGAAATAGTGTGTTATGCGTTGCTCTTCCTCTTGCGTCCAAGGCTTTCCTTTTCTGCTCTCTGTTAACTCTGCTTTTTCTGGTGCGTCTTCGAGCGAAGAGGTCGTAATTGTCTTTACGATATTATAACTTGAGTCCAAATACACATGTTCGACCTCATAATTGTTCCTATAATCTCTTTTACCTTCTGTAGGAGTCGTCTCTAACGTAGCTTCTTCAATTTTATTTATGGTATTCTCGTTTTCGTCGGCTATTAACCTATTATGATTGTCAGTATAACCAGTAGTAGGAACGTCATGTAGGCATTCAATAGCATTTGCTAAACTGTCCACCACATCAAAGGCACAATCCTCACTCATAAGCGAAATCCTCAGATCATAAAGAAAACTCTCATAAACAAGTACATAAACGGGATCAATATCTGATGAAGAAAGAGGGTGTCTAGCAATATGATCGTATAAGTTAAATACAGAAGGACACAATTTCAAGAACCATCCTCTTTCTTCACGATGATGCTTAAGATATGAGTAATATTCATAGTTTAATGCTATTTGCAGGTCTTTACTTAACTTTAAGAAATTGGACTCCAATTCATTTTTTATTTCGCCCTCTTTTGAGGCTATTTCCTGCAAATTAATGGTCTTTTCATATTCATCCTGATCAGATACGGATTTTTCATCTGTATCGGACTTGAATTCCAACTTTTTGTTGATAGTTTTTTCCGACAAGTTTGTATAGTTTTCCAATAGCACTCTTTTGAGAGATTTTCTGCCAGATGGAATTGTCATCAAAAAAAATAAATTCTCATCCAATTCTGCATATAGCACCGCCTTCCTCAGTATTGTTTCCGACGGCTTTATATGAGTATCTCGCATCAGTGAAAGCACATTTTCTTCACCTCTCACAGGGACAATGTGCCAAAAACTATCGCTTTGAAGATACCAAAATGGCAGATAGGCATCTGGGTGAAATTTATGCTCGTTTGGCAGTACGTCATTCCATACGTCCAAAAACTTGTCTTTCAAGTTATCATTGTAGTAGATTTCATTATCTACCAAGATGTTTCGCTCATAGAGTTCTATGACAGTCAACATCATGACTGCCTTATGCGGCGATTTCCTGCCATATTTGTTATTTGTGCTCAGATTTTTAAATGCCTCAATGTAATCCATCATATAACATTTTGGTGTCAGAGTTCTTCGGGTGATTCAGTTTCATCATCAAAGTTGAATTCTTTCTTGGTCAATTGCAGAAACATGTCAAGGAATGCCCTATGAGAGTAAAAATAACTTGAATTTTCTCTCAGCTTTTCTTCCATTACTGCAAAGCCATAGTTAGCATATTCCTCCATTGTGTTAATAAGTGCGGTTACGGCGATACTAACTTTAATATCACCTTTATCAACAGCAATCCAATCAATGTCTGTCTTTGCAACTAAAGCAATAAAAATATAAGAGCGTAGTCCTGAATATTTTTTTCTAAAATCTCCGACTTTATTATCACCCCATTTTTCAATACTATAACCACAATCTTTTAAGTCATCACGTTCTTCACTCAATGGCAATCTTTTATTAGAATACAGACCAATGAAAAAGGCAATAATATAAGGTTCATAAGCATTTCCAAAATATTTACCTTTGGTATAGGTCATAGTATTGGCTTTTACCCCAAACTGAGATATAACACGAATAACACTGGTTTCGTATTTCTTTTCATATTTTGGACGCCGTAGCCCCCAAATGTCGATAATAGTCTTATCTTTATCAACAAGTTCCTCAATATTACTAAGATAATCAGCCATAACTTTTATTTTATTTGTGTAATTAATGTTTGTATCGTTCCTAGTTTTTTATCATCAAAAGGTTTTTTCTTTTCTATACGATAGACGTAACCATCAATATTTTTAATTCTGCTCATATCCAATATGAGTTCTCCGGATTTGTCTTCACGAAGAAAACTCTTTGTTACTATGATTACTTGCTTTTCAAGTTTACTAATCACTTTGAAGAATTCATTCTCTTTTGCTTCTGTAAAAGAAGATGTTGGTGCATCAAACAAAAGAGGAAATTCCGTTTTGTCTCTTTCACTTGACAATTTTCCAATAGCGAACAATATAGACATAAGATATGTTGTCGTCAAAGCCGTATTAGGATTGTAAATTCTTACTTCATCATTATTCATCAAGAATGCCTGTCCTTGTTCTTCTTTTTCACCATTCTTGTTTTGCTTGTTCACCAAATTAATTCGAATTGTTCCCTTGAAATCATTTACATTGAGCTTTTCCATAAAGGAATTCGACTCGTCTTCTATCTTTGTGATCAAGTTTTGTTTATTACTTTCTTTAGCACTACTAAAAGCCTCTGAAATATGACAGAAGATGGAATGTATTTGTGCATAGATATCTGCAGGAGTGCCTTTTGCCAGTTTATTTAACGCATTCTGTGCCTCTTCTAACTTTTCTCTTGATTGCTCTCTTTGATGTTTTAAAGTCTTTATTCTATCCTCCGCATTACTTTTATCTTTTGTCCATTTTTCAATATTATCAAGATTATTAAGCAATTGTTCTTCTGTCAATCCATCAGCTTGAGCTAGAATACGCCTTTTTTGCTGATATTCGATTTCAAGATTAGCCTCAATTTTTTTAATATCATCATGAAGCCTGTTATTAAGAGCAATTCGGTCACTAATAACACGACGCAACTTTGTTATTGAGGACAAATTATCATTGAGTGTTGTCTCGCGTTTTTGAAGTTCCACAATATAATCGTTTTGGTAGAAAGGTTCAATATTCTCTTCTTCACTTTCATTAACCCTCAAAGACTCATTATACTCTTCTAAGCGACGAAGCATAAATTCCCATGGCTCTGAATGTTTTGCAGCAGGCCTTCCGCATATCTTACAGACTTCATCATCCAACATCTCTTGCATAATTTTTTGTCCTGGAATATGCACAGGGAGCGGCACAAACGTAGTTTTTTGTGCTTTTTTTATTAGTCTTTCAGCACCAGCTGTGGCATAATAATCTCGTTCTAATTTCCTTCTTTTTCTGTCAACTTCACTAATTTTAGCAGAGTATTCCTCGGCAATTTTTTCAAAACCTACTAAAATCCACATGTCATCTAATAGGTTTATGGTATAATCCTCTTTAATATATCCAGCCTTTTCTGTTCGCTTATTAATGAAGCTCTGAATTCTCCGATTGACAGCGGATAATAGTTTCGAAGATTCTTTGCTCTGCTCTAAGTTCCTTAAGAGACTATCGCTAGTTCGAGCTTCATTTTCTTTAATCTTGAGTTCTTTATCGATATCAGCTAAGATTCCTGTTTCATATTCTATTGTCCGTTGATTTTTATTTATTTCAGCAGTGTTTTTCTTGTCAAGTTTTTGAACTTTTTCAAGGTTGTTGTATGCTTGTACAGTGGCATATTTCATAAAAGAATAATAAGAATCGAAATCCCGTACCTCACTAAAATCATCAATAAGATATTTTAGTGAATTAGACTGTTGAAGAACATCCAGTCTGTCCTCGCCCTTAAACATGATGAATTTTAATCTTTCTGCAGGAACATCATTATTAAAATCTTTGCCATCAGATACTATTCTTTCTACCCCATTCCCGGTTATTAGTATGAAAGAATAATTAGAAACGCCAATCTCCTCATCTAATGCCTTCGTGAAATGGAACATTTTTTCAAGTGTTTTAATTTTTCCTTTATGTTCATAAGTCATGGCCACTCGTACATTGTCAGATTCATTTGGGAAAAGTTCCTCTGAGCGTTTCTTTGAAATAAACTTGGTGTCCATTTTGTTAGAACCATCGGTTTTTGTCAACCATTCCAAAGCCTCATAGAATGTCGTTTTACCATCACCATTAGAACCGATAATAAGATTCAGTCCATTAGTTAGCTCAAAAGAGTTATGCCCATAATAACTTCTAAAGTTATCAATTTCTATTTTATTTATAATCATAGTACGTAGTTGTCGTTTAAATGGTTAAAAACTGTCATATAAACCTTTTTTTTATCACTATCATCAGTTGACCCATTGTACTCCTTGATAATCCGAGCGACGGTAGACACAACTATGTTTTCTGAATACAGAGCTGCACGAAAGTCCTCGTACTCCGATTTGTCATAATCATACAATTCCTGAAGTTTTGGATTGTCAAGAACCATGTGAAGCATTTTTTCTTTATTCGTCATATTCTTTAATTATTATTTAAATTCAAGCAATAATGATCAAGTACATCTCTTAATTCTACTTCTGAATAAGATGGGTTTTCAGAGAGATTAGCAAAGCTTCTTACTCTTTCCAGTTCTCCCCTTAACAATGACTGTTCCATCCTGTAGCAATCACTATATGGGTTAACCTCTGGTGCAACCACCAAGTCATGCAGTTCTGCCATCTTCTTGTCAGGGTGTGTTCTGAGCACACGTCCTCTACGTTGGATAAACTGACGAGGATTACCTGTACTGGCGCAGAAGATAGCCAATTCGCTGCGAGGAACATCGACACCCTCGTCAAGACATTTCATAGATGTCAGCACATGCAGTTTGCCCAGAGCAAAATCATTTAGAATCTCGTCTCGGTCTTTTTGTCCAGAGACAAATTTTCTAACAGTCACATGGTCATCAATCTCAGAAACTACTTGTGTGTATTGATTTATCAGGTGCTCCATATCGTTATCGTCGTTTATCTCTTCCGATTTGTCAAAGTCATCGCCACCACCCACATAATCAGGTTTGTTTCCTTCAGGGACATAAATCAAGGAGTATTTTAGGTTGCCTTTTTCTTCAAAGCGTTTCTGTATAATACTGCGGAAAGTTTCAAGTTTTGCTGCTGCCTTATGAACGATTCGTTTACGGGCAAGCAGTAGCTTTTTCAGCATTTCGTCAATGTGCTCAAACATCCCTTTATCGTAATTGAAATATTTAGCAATCTTATTAGACAATTCCACATAGGCACTCATTTCTTCTCCGTTAAGTCTGACTAAATGAGGATAATACAAGTATTTACAGAGTACACCATTCTTGATGGCTTCTTCCATGCTATATTCGTAGGTATACTTTTCCTTGCTTCCAAAGAAGTCGTTTAGTTTCTGATTTCCTTCGTCATCAAATTGCCGCATAGGTGTTGCTGATAAGCCTATCCTTCTGAGATAAGGAATCTCCTTCAAACGCTTCACCAAAGAACCAGAACCCATGTTGTGACACTCATCTGCAATCATCAGCAGCCTTCTCTTGTCAAATCCGTTCAGGACTTTGAATACTTTCTCTCTGGAATAGGATGCGTATGTAGATATAATAATGTAAGAGACTTCAGGCTCCCTGTCCGTCTTGTATTTTTCGTTGAAACTGATTCGTTCCACTTCGTCACGCCAAGTCAGGTTTTTCGAATAAACCTTTGTAATGTTAGAGAACAGGAACTTCCGGCACTCTTGCTCCCATTGGTTGACAAGTGTTATAGTAGGTACAAGAATGATGGCTTTATAATAGCCCTTTCGCTTATAGATTTCCAATAGGCAATTTAGTGAAGTGATGGTTTTACCAGTACCTGTGGCCATTGCGAACAGTCCTTTCTGCCCGTTGTTCTTCCAGTTCTCAAAAGCCGTCTGTTGATATTCTCGTGGGCCCGAAGGATATGGGAATCGTGGCTCTATGTCGACAATGTCTTCGCAAGCCATATCGGTCCGTTCCTGCCTTTCACGAATAGCCCTTTCTGCTTTTATTTTGCGCAGTTTCTTCTCGACATCAAGTAGTTCTTCAATGTCTTTATCGCCAAAGTTTGATTGGATGGCAGAGATAAGATTCTCAGGAGAAAGATACTCTATATTTCGCTTCTTACCCATCATGATAGCATCAAAATCCTCACGTTGGCTGGCAATACGATTCTGAACCATCTTGTCGATGGAATCACTGCGATCAATCTTTATCTCTTCAAGGTTGTTGAAGAGACCGCTTATGGTGAAGTTTGCAGAACCCGTAAACGAGGTTACGCTATCACCGTCACGGAATTGCCCAGACTTAGTGTGAGATATGCCTTTCTTGTTGCGAGGTTTAATGATGCGGATATCAATACGCTTGTCGTAGATAAGAAAGGCCAAGCACTCAAAGAACTGCTGCTGATACTCGTCAAAGGTCTGACGCAAAATCTCAAAGTTGGCGAGGTCAAAGCAGTCGATGACTCCACCATGTACGCCTTTGCTGATAGCTTCTTTGTCTTCTTTAGAGACAATATGATTGATGACGAGCCTCATCCTGCCGCCATTAGAGATAAACGAGGCGAATCCATCAGCCAGTACGCTGATAGTTGCCGAACTGAAGTAGCCCAGTTGCAGGTCAAACTCCTTGCTGTTCTCCAAACAGTCGTTGAAGAACTTCTCTGGCGAATTGAATTCCCCAGGACGATACGTTCCGTCTTCTGCCCAATCTACCTCGTACAACATAAGCGTCTATATAAAGCAGTTCGTACACATAATATCATCACCAAGGATATCCACCAGCGTAGTACCCTTGTTCTTCTCGCGGTTCTCTTTCTGGCGGCGGATGATGTCGAGTTTTATCTGGCGGATACGCTCTGGCTTAATGAGGTCTGCAAGACTCTCATTCTGATTCCAGGTATAGCCATCTTTCTCAAACTCCATCGCCTTGGCATAGAGGTCGGGATGCTGCTCGTAGAGCCATATCCATTCTATCTTCTGCTGGAAGAAACAGAAGTAGCAGCCGGAACGACTGCGGCAATAGGTGCCAGTCTCGCCGTCCACCTCGAAGGGTATTTCCTCGTAGTAGGCCGGAACGCCAACACCGCTCTCTCGAAGCAAACGGAAGATGTCGTCCTTCACCAGCACATCGGTATTGTCGAGCAGGGGGAAATCGTCAAGTTTACCCACAGGATAGTCCGTCGTTTTCAAGAACTCAAAGACGGCATGATTGAACAGGCGGATGTCGTAGTCAAGCAGCGCATTCATCTTCTTTGAGTAGTAGAACTGCTTGGTGATGGGCTTCTTCACCGTCTCAAGAATCTCGTCACGCAGGAATCCTTCAGGTGTAAGCCTCTCGTATATATCCACAATCTGCTCCAGGTTCTCCTTGTGCAGGAACTTGTTGATGACATCGATACTCCAGATGTTCTTGCGGAATGGGAAGATGGCCTGGATATTGGGCTTCGAAGAGATATAGCCGTCTCTGTCCTCGTCGCCACGAATGCCAACGTAGGAAACGGCATAGTCGTCACCCACAAACTCCTCGAACTTTTCGAGCTTCATTTGTTCTGTACACCAGCGTGCTTGTGGTGATGGCAGAAAACCTCCCCTTACTTTTAGGAAGTGGTGGAATGGTGTTGGTTCTGGGCTACCTTCAGCAGCACGAAGTCGTTCTATCTTTCCCAAGTAGGCTTCCAAGCGGTTAATCAGCGTCTCTGTTTCTGCCAGTTCACAGCCGGTATCTGAGTTGTAGTACTCAATCTTTAACGATGGGTACGTCTGCTTTAGATAGATGGCAAGTGCCGCGCTATCCTTTCCGCCTGATATGCCTAATATATGTCTTACCTTTGTCATCGTTTAATCTTCTTATTCAGTATCGATAGCAGCGTGCAAACATCCACGTTGGTGTCGCCAGACAGCAGCTGGCTGATTTTCTTCTCCAACTCGTCTGCTTTCGATTTGTCCTTCTCTGGCAGCACGTAGGTCTGTGTCCTGACGTTAGTCCCCTTGCTGGTCACCATATCGAAAGAATAGGCCTCGTTCTTGTCTGTGTCGCCTGTCTTCTTTGAAATGTCAGCGTACTTCTCGCACTCGCGGAACAGATAGACCAAATCATCAACGAGTTTGTCTTCCTGTTCATCCCGTAGGGCATCGAGTCGCTGTTCTAAGATGGTATAGCAGACAGACTGGTACCATTGTGTGCGATTGTCGTATTCTGTCATCACGTGATGATAAAACTCCTGTTGTTTTCCGGTTAGAAGATGTTTCTTCACGTTTGCCAATCTCTCATGGACTTCTAATATGTACTCACCATAGTCGTAACTCTGCAAGCCAAACTCATCCACCAGTCGTTCCTCGATGCGATCAATCAATTGCGTATAACAAGAACGCAGTTCCCTGATGGCCCGCTGAATGATGTTGCCATATTCCTGAATGAACTCTTCCTGCTTCAGTTTGGCTTGGTCGAATCCCAATGCTTCAGGCAGGTCTTCGAAGAACGCCTTTTCAGGGTCTTTGGCCTTGGCCAGCACATCGCGGAACTTCATCGTTGACTCATGGTCGAACTTACGAGTGTGCTTGGTGTAGTCATCCAGACGCACATAGAAACTGAGGAATGGCTTGATGGTCTCAATGAAACTGGAGTTGGTAATCGAGAACTCGTCGCCCAGATTGATGAAGCGGCGGTACTGATTGAAGAATCCTAACTTCACACCATCTACAGCAAACTTCTTCACTTCGAAATCGCCAGGATGTTTCTGCAACAGGTCGAAGAACTCCATGTTCACGTTTGGCATGAATGCTCCCTTCGATGCGTCATAGAGTGCAAAGTCCTGACGCTTGATAAAAAGGTAGGTGGGAATCCAGAATTCCAGAAACCCTTGCTTCAACTTATATGGCTGGGCAGAAAGAATCTTGATTAACTCAGAAACTTTGCGGGCCTTGTTTTCTGAACTTTGCAGGAATTCCTCACAAGCCTCCCATAGGGGCATAAAGCCTTTATTGGTAGGCGCATCTACAAACTCCCCGACATGATGCAGACCTGTATTCTTCAAGAGCGAGAAATAAATCGTCTTCTCTGGCGGGAACTTATCCTCAGGGAATCCCATGTCATTCTCATAATAATGTTCTGTCAAGTAGGTCAAGTAACTCTTTCTTGCCTGACTGATGGTTCCGCTGAGTTTGTGTTTGTTGAACAGTTCGTTCACCATTACAGGAGTCTTGCTATAGACTTCATTGCAGACTTTCGACAGCAACTGGTTGAAGTCACGATGCGATGCCACTTTCTGTTCTTTGCCACCAAACACCCAGACAACACGATTCTTATAGGAGAAGAGATTGTCGCTGATGGCCTTGTTGAGCAGCGTTTCTTCGTATTCCTTAAGTTTCTGGATTTCATTCACAGCCACCCTGTCGTTCTTATCCAACACACGTTCCAAGAGGTACATGTACTTCTTGATATTGTAAAGATGGTCAATGATGTCCTCAGTGTTAGTGAAATAGGCAAAGATGAGTGCATGGCCAGTCTCTGAACTGAACTTCTTAATCTCTGCCAAAGCGTTCTTATGAGTAGAGAATATCAGTTCGATAAAACCGTCTGTGTCTCCTGTAGGCACAATATCCAGAGGCTCTTCTCGAATCATGTAGTCAAAGAATCGCGGTGTACCTTTTTGGTAGAAGTGGGCCTTAACGGGAGAAATCCTACGGTTGAAGAACACGTTCAGTTCGTCCACAAAGGTCACAGGACGGGAAACCATCATGCCTGCCTCACGAATCTCTGCTTCGAGGTCAACGTCAGTACCTTCGAAAAGCATGAGACGCTCCTTGTAGGCTGCATATCGGATAATCTTCTTGGCAGATAGTTTTTGGATAATCTCCTTGGCATTTTCAATAGCCATTGCCTCACGGGCATAGTCCGTCAGATTTCTCTCCGTGAGTTTGGAGCTCGCTGTGCCAAACAGGTTCAGTAGACCGATGGCTTTCACGAGCTTTACGGCTTGCAGCATTTCTTCGTTGTCGCTCCAGTTCTGACCTTCCACACGTTCTATAGACACCTGAATGGTGCTCCAACTCATTGAGTCGGCATTGGCATCTTTCAGATAGGAATAGAAATTGTAGAGTATGTAGTCATACACCTGCTGGAGATTGTACGTCAAATGGTCTGCTGGCTCAAATTCTGAAATGGAATTGCTTCCTTTTGCTGCTAAGAAGGTGAAGAGTGAACGCTCGTTCTGACCATACCGCTGAATGGCGGTGGTGATGGTGTAGGCAGAGAACAAATCCAGCGGATAGAGCTGTACGGCGGTGTCAAGCGGGAAGTCCTTCGAGACATAATGTGTATCCTTGGCCAGTTCGTAGAGCTTGGTGATATTGTTGATTGGCTTGAGTTCCTTTTCTGTCTGTAACTGGGTCGATGCCAGATAAAGCAGTTGCTCCACTGGCTCCACAAAAGTAATCTCCTTGAAGCGCCCTTTTACCTTCGTCCATTCGTTGACCTGTTCCTCTGTCAGTCCTTTGGCGTAGGCACCAAAGTTTTGGTGAAGCGTCGTGAGCAGCATGATCTGACGGGTTGGAACGTTCACCAACTCTGACAGTTTCTGCAAGAAATACAGTTCCTTCTCTGGATTGTTTTTGGCAGCATGTTCCAGCACCTTGCCAAACTCATCGATCACTATCAGCAGGAACTTACCCTTCTTTTGACATTGGTTGTAGTAGTTCTTCAGACTGTCGAGGATGCTGGTGGCGTTGCCTTCTACATTAAGAGCCTTGCTCAGCAGCGTTGACATCTCTGCATAGTCGCCCACAATGTTCATGATTTCAAACGACTTGGCACTTGACAAGTTCTTGGCATCCAACAGATATTTCTGCTTGCCCGTCTTCTTCAGGTCAGCCTCCAAAGCCAGCAGGAAACTCGACTTACCAGTACCGTATGAACCAATAATGGTGAAGGAGTGAATGCCAGACTTGAAATCGTTCACGATGTTGTGAATGGCATTCTGGGCATTGGGGGTCACCAGATATTGCATCCCCTCGGCAAAGCCGTTCTCTATGTTTGCAGATAAACTAAATGTCTTTGCCATAATAATTGTCTAATACCTGTTTTACATTCAATTCCTTCGTGAACTGCACCTGCTTGATGCCAGCCACATCGCTATAGGCAAAATACTCGCCGTACTCGCCAACCAACTGCTTCAACATCTCTATCGTCTCAATATCCTGCATACAGAACACCAATCCAACTCGCTCCTGAATGGTATCGAAAGAGATTGTGTTGTCACCTTCCTGCTCCTTCAATTTCAGCAAGCCGTAGAGGAAAATCTCCTTCGTCACCTTGCGTTTGCCGTCCACATTGAAGTAGTAGCCTTTGCCTTCTGAGTTCTGTCGAATCAAGTCAAGGTCTATCATCAACGACGAGAAGTCCTCATTGGATTGCGGTTTGCGAGGCAGCGCATAGTTTTGCAGCAGTACGGCAATATCCTTCTTCACTGTGTTGGGATTGAACAACGTCATCTTTTGGGCATCAGCCATCCTCAGTTTTACGTAGGTCAGCACCTGCTCCCGTTCGAAATGGGTGCGCTCTCGCTGAAGTCCGCAGAAAAACATCTTATAGAGTGTTGCATCCTCTGAGAAAACGAGGTTGAAATGCAGCAGCCACAAGGTAGCAATGTCTTCCAGATACTTGTCCTTACCATTCTGGTTGTTAAACAGATAGTCTGCCAACTCAGTAGGCTTGTCATTCACCGTTACACCAAAGACTCTCAGCCAGAATCGGATGGAAGCAACCATATTCTTACCCACGCCCAATCCAATCACCGCTTCAGGACTGTTAAAGTCATTCCCAGTCACCACGAAGTCATATCCCTTCTTCAGCCACAGCGTCTTGCAAGGGAATGATTCATGACCAGAAAACGTATACTTCTTAACTTTACTAATGCTCATTGTTCTAAGTTTCGTAATAGGCAAAAAAGAACGTACCCTCCTCTTATTAGTACTTCCTTACTGCGCCTGTCGTGGAAATGAGGCTTGGAACGAAATACAGAGAAAGGGTACGCCTATTACGGCGTACCTAACTTCCTCCAAGGTTCGTTCCAATAAAGTTTTTCCACGACTTTGCAGTTTGGAACCTCTTCAGATAGTAGATACAACTCTACTTGCCAATAAGTTTTTGCACCACATCCTTGTTATGCCACCCGCTTGTCACTACAACATGGGCAGCGGACACAATGCGGGAGCAAAGGTACGAATAAAAATCCTTATTTATATATAATAAGGTGTAATTTAAAATAAATTTAACCGTCTAAGTTGTCTTTTCCTGTTAAAACGGCACTTTTTTCTATTAGCCAGAATCTATGTTCTTCAAGTTTTCATTATGTTCCTTGATGAAAGCAAGGATGATAGCATTTACCAACTGGCGGATATTAAGTTTGGAGTTTGACTCAAACTTGACTCGCTCGACCTCTCTCTTTACCTCCTTCAACAGCCAGACACATTCACCATGTTCTGAGACATTCTTGAAGTCATCAAGATAGTGAATGAAGCGTTGCCACTCTGTAGCATCAGCAGGTGGTTCATGTCGTGGCTTGTTGACAGACTGCTTAGCAAGGTCACTCATACCACCTTTAGGCAATTCTATACTGAACTTCTTCTTTTCCATTTCTCATTGTCGATTATTAACAGACTCACATTATCGCAGAATAGATTTCACGATAAATCGAAAACTCTCATAGACAGCATGTTTCAATGGGAGCGGGACATTGTAGGTATTGACTCGCTTCATCTGTGCCCGATAGCCGACAGGTGGAGCGACGATACCATTTTCGCCAAATTCAGCAGCCATTTGCTTCCATAGTTCCAACTCTTCACGTGTTCCCATTCGGGCATCTACCTTGTTGGGAACAAAGAAGATTTGTGCCTTCATCTGCGGATTCAGTTGTCGAAGTCGGTTGACGACCTGAATAAAAGTCCGGGTTGAGGACAACGACTTTGATTCATACTCGAATGGGCAGATGATATAGTCTGCATAGATAAACATCGGGGCAAGCCCGTCATCCTTGATGGTGCCAGGTGCATCGAATAGCACAAAGCCATCCTGTGACTGTGCATTCTCCATCAGCATCTGCATCGTCTTGGGATCGCTGACCTCAAACGACTGGATGCTATAAGGTTCA
>JAFUTI010000021.1 GCA_017471465.1 Prevotella sp.
AAGACACAAAGAGGGCTCCCATAAGCAATGTACCAATTAATCTTTTCTTCATACGATTAAAAAATTTAAATTAAATAAAAATATAGAATGTTTCTTACTTGTTCTTTTCTCTCAATTTTCCGCTGTAACTCCTGCCCGGAGATGCAGTTTTTTTCGAGGTCGTATGAAGACGGACGCCCCGTCAGCTCGGCATGTTGTGAGCTGACGGGGCGTCGAGAGACAGAATGACAGGACTGGCTATACGAGGCGTATGCCGTCGTCGCCGATGGTGATGAGGCGTCGTCGGTAAAGGTCGCCGACGGCCTGTTTGTAGGCTTTCTTGGAGACGCCGAAGCGGGCGGCGATGTCGTCGGCCGATGAATGGTCGGTGAGCGGGCAGTAGCCGTCGTTCTCGTGAAGATGGCGCAACAGCTGCTCGGCGAAGTCGAGGGCGCGCTGGCGTCCGGTGGTCTTCTGGTAGCGCTCCACCTTGGCGGTGGCCATCAGCCGGTGCGTCTTCGTGTCCTCCATGATATAGACGTAGTAGGTGCGTCCGCGTTCCATGCGCTGTTTCTGTTCGCGGAACGGACAGAAGAGGTCCTTCATCAGTCCCCAGCGGAGGAAAGCGCCGTACTCGTTGGTCCATGCACACTCGAGCCAGGCAAACTCGCCAACCTTGGCGATGGGATGCTCGGTGGTGGCCACGATACGCTCGTCGTGGTCGAGATAGAGGAACACCTCTATCTCGTCGCCGATGTGCATATCGGGGGTGACATATCGCTGGGGAAGGAGGATCTCTCCTGTCTCACCTCCATCGAGGTAAAGTCCGAAGTCTACCCGTTTGGTTATTCGGAGGGTGTTGTAGTCGCCAATGGTAAGCATATCTGTCCGTCTTTTAGGTGAATGGTACGGTCGGTGATGGCAGCCAGCTGTTCGTCATGGGTGACAATCACAAAGGTCTGTCCAAACTTGTCGCGCAGGTCGAAGAAGAGTTTGTGGAGGTCTTGCTTGTTCTGCGTGTCGAGAGAGCCGGAAGGCTCGTCGGCCAGGATGACTGCCGGATTGTTGACGAGGGCGCGTGCCACGGCGATGCGCTGTTTCTCGCCACCGGAGAGTTCCGCCGGCTTGTGGTTGGCACGGTCGGCAAGCTGCATAAACTGCAGGAGTTCGTGGGCACGTTCCTTGGCTTGCCGTCGTGAGGCACCGGCGATATATGCCGGTATCATGATATTCTCTATGGCAGTGAACTCCGGCAGCAGCTGATGGAACTGGAAGACAAAGCCGAGATGGCGGTTGCGGAAGTCGGCGAGGGCCTTTTGGCTAAGGCCGATGGCATCGACACCGTCGATACACAGTGATCCGCTGTCGGGGCGGTCGAGGGTGCCGATGATCTGCAGTAGCGTTGTCTTGCCGGCACCGGACGGTCCGACGATACTGACGACCTCGCCGCGGTTGATATGCAGGTCGATGCCTTTGAGAACCTGTAACGAGCCGAAGCTCTTGGTGATGTTGTTTACTTCTATCATTTATTCATTATTCACTTTTCGTTAGCACTTTGGCGCGAATGTATCCAGCGCTGGATGCTGTCGTAGATACTATTCTCCTCATGGTGCTGTGCCTCGGTGAACGACATGCGGTCTTCCTTCTGGTGGCCGTATTGGTCGGGGAAGATGATCATGAGGTTCTTACCCGAGAAGTACTTCTGTAGCTCGTCGGGCAGACGGTCGAGAGCGTTCTTGTAGGAGATGGTGCCCTTACGGGCGGTGACGACGACAAAAAGCTGGTCGTCGGCAATATGGGCGGCAAGCTGCGGCAGCTCGTTCCAGTGTTCCATGCGGGCGAACTCAGCACGGACCGAGTGGTGACGACTGGAGATATACTCGTCGATAAGTGCCAGCGACTCCCCGCGTCCGTGAAACTCTATACGGCAGTCGAGCTCGCCGGCCAGACGGCAGAGGCGCTCCAGCCAGCGGTGGAAGCCCGGTTCGAACTCGGCACGGCTGGGGACGGCGACACGGATGCGGCGCAGGGTGGGCAACGGCTGCACGAAGCGTACGAGCATGATCTGACGGTTCAGTCCGTTGTAGAGACTCTGTATGAAGTCGCCCCAGAACTTCGCGTTCTGGCTGGTGTGGACGTGCATGCCCATGATGACCTCCGTGCATGCCGACTCGCGGAAAGCGTGCTTGATGCCGTTGGCAATGTTGGAGGCCAGGCGCACCTGTGTCAACAGGTGCACCTCGGAGGCACTGGCCTGCCGCTGCAACTGTTCCAGCAGGTGCAGTCCCTGTTCTCGGTTGTCATTAGCGTTCGCGTCGTCGTAGACCACGTTGAGGGCTATGGGCAGCTGGTCGGTCTGGTGGTTACGCACGAGGAGTGCCAGACTGAGGAGCTGTGATGCTATCTCCGGGTATTTGACGCTGATAAGTATCCGGTCGGAAGAGGGCGCTCTTGTATCGCTGCCAGCGAGGGCATGCGCATCTCTGTGCTGCCGCGAGATGACTATCTGCTGGGCAGCGTGCTCGGTCATCAGTGTTGAGACGATGCAGGTGACGAGAATCATCAGCACCACGCCGTTGAGCATGTCGTCGTTGACGAGGAAGACACCGGGAGCCACCTCAAGGCGCATGCCCACCATGACCATGGCGATGGCGCCTGCGGCATGTGCTGACGTCAGTCCGAACATCATGTGCCCGTCAGCTTTTGGCAGACGGAAGAGCAGACTCGACAGGTAGGCTGCCACGGCCTTGCCGAAGGTGCCGAAGAAGGCGATGAGTCCTACGATCCACAGGACGTGTACGCCGTGGAAGAGCGACCGTACGTTGATGAGCATGCCCACACCGATGAGGAAATAAGGAATGAAGAGTGCGTTGCCGATAAACTCCAGACGGTTCATCAGTGCCGACATGCGCGGTATATACCTATTTAAAATAATACCTGAGAAGAAAGCGCCAAAGATGCCTTCCAGTCCGATGAGGTCGGTCAGGGCCGCGTTGAGGAACATGACGGCGAGGACGAAGATGAACTGCATGACAGCATCGCTATAGCGGCGCAGGAAATAGCGCGTCAGATGTGGGATGACCCACAGCATGGCGCCGATGTAGAGTGCCAGCTTAGCGACGAAGAGCGGCCAGAACCACACGCCGCCGAGACTGTTCTGCCCATAGACCGCCGACAGTGCTGCTATCATGACCAGCGCCATGAAGAGACTGATCATAGAGGAGCCCACGGAGAGCATGACGGAGTGGTGTCGCTGCAGGCCGTAGCGTCCGATGATAGGATAGGCAATGAGCGTGTTCGACGCCATGATACACCCCAGCAGGAAGGCGGCTGCCGGCGAATAGTGCAGCAGGAAGATGGCCATGAGATAGGTCAGGCCTAAGGGTATGAGGCAGGTGAGCAGCCCGAAGACGATATAGTCTCTGACGTTCTTCTTCACGCCCTCGATATCCATCTCCAGTCCGGCGAGGAACATGATGTAATAGAGTCCCACGCGTCCGAAGAGTTCGAAGGAGTTGTCACGCTCCAGGATATTCAGGCCATATTGCCCTATGAGTACGCCCGCCAATACCATCCCGATGATATGCGGAATCCTCAGCTTACCCATGATGATAGGGGCAAACAGGATGATGAGCAACACCACGAAGAAGATGAGCGTGGGGTCGGTGATGGGGAAATATGAGGCGAAAGTTGACATTCTGTGTGCAAAGATACGAATTTTTTGGCACGGATGACACGGATTCCACGGATTTTTTGTAATTTTGCAGCCGAAAAGTGCAATAATAAAGAAAAAGCGAAGATGAAAGTAGCAATTGTTGGCGCAAGCGGCGCCGTGGGCCAGGAGTTCCTGCGCCTGCTTGACGAGAGAAATTTCCCGATGGACGAACTGGTGCTGTTTGGCTCGGAGCGCTCAGCTGGCACAAAGTACACCTTCCGTGGCAAGGAGCTGACGGTGAAGCTGTTGCAGCATAACGACGACTTCAAGGATGTGGATATCGCCTTCACGTCGGCCGGTGCCGGCACGTCGAAGGAGTTTGCCGAGACCATCACGAAATACGGTGCAGTGATGATTGACAACAGCTCGGCCTTCCGCATGGACAGCGACGTGCCCTTGGTGGTGCCTGAGTGTAATGCTGAGGATGCCTTGACACGTCCGCGCGGCATCATTGCCAACCCCAACTGTACGACCATCATGATGGTTGTGGTGCTTCAGCCGTTAGAGAAGCTGAGTCATATCAAGCGCATCCACGTGGCCTCTTACCAGAGTGCCTCGGGTGCCGGTGCCGCCGCTATGGCCGAACTGCAGCAGCAGTACAAGGAGATTGTGGAGACGGGCGAGGTGAAGACGGTAAAAAAGTTCCCCCACCAGCTGGCCTATAACGTCATTCCGCAGATTGACGTCTTCCAGCCCAACGGCTACACGAAGGAGGAGATGAAGATGTTCAACGAGACGCAGAAGATCATGCATACCGATGCGAAGTGCTCAGCCATGTGCGTACGTGTCTCGTCGCTGCGTTCTCACAGCGAGAGCGTGTGGATAGAGACCGAGCGTCCCATCAGCGTCGAGGAGGCTCAGCAGGCCATCGCCCAGGCTCCCGGCTGCACGCTGGTTGACGACCCGTCGACCCTGACCTACCCCATGCCGCTGGACACTGCCGGCAAGGATGATGTCTACGTAGGCCGCGTTCGCAAGGATATCTCCGATGAGAACGGTCTGACCTTCTGGCTGTCTGGCGACCAAATCCGCAAGGGTGCTGCGCTGAACGCCGTGCAGATAGGTGAATATCTGATTAAAGTTAATGGCTTGTCGAAATAACGTCATAACGAATTATTGAAATAACGAAATAAAAGAAAAGCTATGAAAAAAATCCTTTTGGCCGCTATGGCCGTTCTTCTGATGTGTGCTTGCTCCGGCGAGCGCCAGTATCTGGACTATCGTGGACTATCGATGGGCATGTCGGCCCGCCAGATGGCCGACTCACTGTTGGCCAAGATGCAGAATCTGGCTGTTGACACCCACAAGACAGGTGAGACCAACATCGTGCTGGTCGACACACTGGCACAGAACTTCATGGTGACCGTCTACCACCAGAATGACACCATTACGGACATCCTCGAGAACTACGTCGCTACCTACAACGATTCTACCGCAAACCTGTGGCAGGCCATGCACGACGATTTGCAGAAGGTGTTCGGATGGCCGAATATGGGTAAGCACGGCGACCTGCACAAGGAGGCTACCTTTGAGAACGAGAAGGGCACGGTGGTGCTGATACTGCTGAACACATACTCGCCGACAATGTCGGTTCGCTATTCGACATCGACAACGCAGGATTAGGCACTTCGCCAATGAATAAAGAATAATGAGAACTAAAAAAGCAAGCCTTGAAAGCTTGCTTTTTTTAGTGTCGACACTTGGATTCGAACCAAGGACCCCCACCATGTCAAGGTGATACTCTAACCAGCTGAGCTATGCCGACTTCCTCTGTGCGCCTGACAGGACTCGAACCTGCACATCGTGAGATACTAGATCCTAAGTCTAGCGCGTCTACCAATTCCGCCACAGGCGCGAATCGACGCAGTCAATTCCGTATCTAACGGCGGATTTTGTCAATTGCGGGTGCAAAGGTACATCATTTTTTTGTAACCGCCAAATTTATTGGGATAAAAGTTTGCGCGCATACTCAATTATTGTATCTTCCCCGCGTAAAAAGTCATCTCGGCGCAGGCTCACCTCGTAGTCGGGAGCAATGCCGAACTCTGTCGTCTGCCGGTGAGCGTCATACATCGGCACAGCCGAGAAGCGCACCACCCAGCCATTGGGCAGCGACGAGGAGAAGGGCATGCCGGCACCGCCGCCGGTATGGTCGCCGACAATCTTGACATTGGGCAGGGCTTTCATATACATAGTGAACTCGTTGGCTGCTGAGAAGACATGGCGGTTGGTGAGCACGCAGACGGGCTTCTGCCAGCGCAGCGAAGCCGCCGGGTCGAGATATCGCGGCTCCATATCGGAGAAGTCGCTGTGGCCCGTTCCCGTCTTGTGTTGCATATAGCCCACGAGCGTCCGTTCGTTGGTGAAGCGCGCCGCCAGCTTCTCGGCGTTGGTCAGGTCGCCACCGCCGTTGCTGCGTATGTCGATGATGATGCCGCGACAGAGGATGAACTCATTGAGCACCTCTGAGAGATTGCCGCTGCCGACGCCCTGTGTGAAGGTGCTATAGCGTATGTAGCCGATATTGTCGTCGAGAATCTTGTAGTAGAGTCCCGAGGCTATCTTGTAGTCGGTACCCAGGTAGCGGCGCTGCAGGCTGTCGCTGAAGTTGGCTGGGTAGTTCTCGTACCACTGCCAGTAGCGGGCCATGTCGTGGGCGGCTGTCAGGTTGACATGGCCGTCGCGCAGTTCGCCGAGCATATTTCCCAGCACCTCGAACAGCTGTTCGTTGGTCATACGGCTGTTGACCTGAGCTTGGTATTTCGCGTGCACCTCCTGCCAGTCCAGGCCGTATTCGTGTTGTTTGTAGTCGAAGAAACAGTAGTGCTCGTCGATAATCTTCCACAGAGCCTCGAAGTTGCCTTGCGGCGTGTTGGCGAACTCCTCCTCGTCGACGCAGGCCGTCAGGCAGACCACGCAGAACAGACTTAATAACAGACGGGCATACTTTTTCATGGGCGTGGGCTGATGGTGAAATGGCGCACAAACCCTATCATCAGGCGGTGGTGGTAGATGTGCGACTTGAGGTTGTTGACACGGGCTTGCTGGTAGTCGCCGAGGTAGCCCAGGCGCAGGGTCGTACTGCGGTTGACCCGGCAGCCCAGCGACAGTGTCTGGCGGAAGTTGGGAGCCGTCGCGAAGGTGACAGGCACGATGTTATGGTCGTAGTTTCCCTGAGAGAAGATCTCGTAATATGACTGGCCGTAATTCGGACTGAACATCACGCCGGCAAGCGGCAGTTCCACCTCGTAGCGGACAGTCCACGGCAGACGGAAAAGGGGGAAGACGTAGTCGGCAGTGGCCGACGGCATGATATTGAGTGACAAGCGACCCTGGGCAGGGTTGTTGGAGTTGCTGGTATTGTAGATGAAGCCTAGATTCAGGGCGCCCACAGCACCAGCCTGCAGCGTCAGACGTCCTAAAGGCATGCTGTAGTAGCGTCCGTAGAAGAAGGTGTAGTCGCCCTGCAGCTCGTTGACGGTCTCTACACGGTCGTCGGCCGAGGCGAAGTTCAGTTCGTGCTGCAGCGTGGTGACCCACCGGCTGCCCGGCTTCTGCCGTTCGCTGGTTGCCAGCAGGGTCATTCCGGTGCCCCTGAACTTCTCCTGTGACAAGTAGGTGTCGAGGATGTTGGTCGCGCCGATACCTATCTGAAAGCCTGACGACACATCCGTCTGGCTGTAGGCACTCAGGCAGAAAACCGATAACAAAGAGCCGGCGAGCCAGATTCTCCTAGAAGTCATCATCGCTGAACAGGTTGGTTTGTCCGGTTATCTCGTCGATGACCTGCTGCTCACTCTTGCCGGCATCAGGATCGAGGTCGTCTTCCTCCTCCGAATCCTCCGCAGTCTCTGGGATTTCCGCCGGTTCTGGGAAACGGACGGGCTCCAGTTCGGTGATACTCTCTATCTGGTAGGTCGTCAGCCGTTTGCCTTTGGCCTTGAAGCCTTTGACGCCGATGAACTGCTCGACGTCGATCTCCTCCTGGCCACGGAACTCGTCGACACCGCCGTAGACCACCTGCAGACGTGGGTAGACAACGTCGGTAAGCAGGATGAGACGCGAAAGCTGGTTCTCGCCAAGGAAGTTCTGCTTGCGCTTCGTGGCTTCCATCTGGAATCGCTTCACGTAGGGGAATCCCTGGTTGTCGGCATCCCAGAGGACGGCACTCCACACCTTGTCCTGCACGTATTTCTCGATACGCAGGATGTCCTGCTCGAAGTGGTTGTTGACATCGAAGTTCGTCAGGTAGAAGTCGCCATTCTGCAGCACGACGAGAATCTGGTCGTCATCGAAGAACTCGCCCAGCAAACGTCCGTGTTCGTCGTAGTTCAGGCGGTTGACATCGGGATCGTACCACACCTTACGGCCGCCCAGCGTCGAGTGGCCGTGACTCTTCAGGCCAATGCGGTGTACGGGGTTGCGTGTCAGGAGGTTGCCCTTCGAGGCACGTCCCTTGATGATAATCTCCGAGAAGTCCTTTTCGATGAATATCTTCTTGAGTTTCGGATTGGGGTCGAGGGTCACCTTGATGACCTCCGCCTCGCCGTTGGGGTTGGCGGTAAAGTACATAATCTTCGAACCTGGCGTGCCCTGCGTCAGGTCGTACTCCTTGTCACGCGTCATACTCGTAACGTTGAAGCGTTTGATGAAGTAGGCACCTTTCTTGCCGTCGCGGTAGACGACATTGTATATGGTACGCGAATCGTTCTTCTTGAACACCTGCAGGTGGAGCACGTTCTTGCCTATAAAGAGCTTGTCGGCCACTCGCACCACCTTGTATTTGCCGTCGCGATAGAAGATGATGATGTCATCGATGTCGGAGCAGTTGCACACATACTCGTCCTTCTTCAGACCCGTGCCGATGAAGCCGTCGGTACGGTTGATGTAGAGCTTCTGGTTGGCCTCGGCCACCTTCGTGGCCTCGATGGTGTCGAAGTTGCGGATCTCCGTCAGTCGCGGATGGTCCTTGCCGTACTTGTCCTTGAGGAACTGGAACCATGAGGCGGTCACCTCTACCAGGTTCTCCAGGTCGTGGTCTATCTGGTCTATCTCGGCCTTGATGCGGGCCATCAGCTCGTCGGCCTTGTCCTTGTTAAACTTCAGGATACGCTGCATCTTGATTTCCAGCAGACGCAGGATATCATCCTTCGTCACCTCGCGCACCAGCGAAGGGTAGTAGGGTGTCAGCCGCTCATCGATATGCTCACAGACAGCGTCGACGTTCGGAGCCTGTTCGAACTTTTTGTCCTTATAGATACGCTCCTCGATGAAGATTTTTTCTAATGAACAGAAGTGCAGCTGCTCCAGTAGTTCGCCCTTGCGGATCTCCAGCTCCTGACGGATGAGGTCCTTCGTGCGGTCAACACTATGGCGCAGCACGTCGCTGACGGTTAGGAACTGCGGCTTCTGGTCGCTGATGACGCAGCAGTTGGGCGAGATATTGATCTCGCAGTCGGTGAAGGCATAGAGGGCGTCGATGGTCTTGTCCGATGACACGCCAGGCGCCAGGTGTACCACTATCTCAACGTTGGCCGACGTCAGGTCATCGACACGACGGGCCTTGATCTTGCCTTTCTCAATGGCCTTCGTGATACTCTCGCAGAGCGTAGGTACGGTCTTCGAGTAAGGCAGTTCGCGGATGACAAGTGTCTTCTGGTCCAGCTTCTCTATCTTGGCACGCACCTTCAGCACACCGCCGCGCTGACCGTCGTTATACTTGCCGACATCGATGGAACCGCCTGTCTGGAAATCAGGATAGAGCTGGAATTCCTCGCCATGAAGGTAGCTGATGGCGGCATCGCAAATCTCACAGAAGTTATGGGGCAGGATCTTCGACGACAGGCCCACGGCAATGCCTTCGGCACCCTGCGCCAGCAGCAGCGGGTATTTCACGGGGAGCGTGATGGGCTCCTTGTTACGACCGTCGTAGGAGAGTTGCCAGTCGGTGGTCTTCGGGTTGAATACACAGTCCAAGGCAAACTTCGACAGACGGGCTTCGATATATCGCGGAGCAGCGGCACGGTCGCCGGTGAGGATGTTGCCCCAGTTTCCCTGCGTGTCGACGAGCAGGTCCTTTTGTCCCAGCTGTACCAGGGCATCGCCGATGGAGGCGTCGCCGTGGGGATGGAACTGCATGGTGTGACCCACAATGTTCGCCACCTTGTTATATCGCCCGTCGTCCATGCGCTTCATCGAGTGCATGATACGGCGCTGCACGGGCTTGAAGCCGTCCTCAATGTTGGGCACGGCACGCTCCAGTATGACATAACTGGCATAGTCGAGAAACCAGTTCTGGTACATTCCGCTCAGGTGGTGCACCGCAGCGGCGTCAAACCGGTTCACGGGCTTATAGTCGGAGTGTCCTTCGGTGCTTTCTTCGGCTTCCGTTCCTTCGTTCTGCTCTATTATCTCGTCGTCCTTGATTTCGTCGTCCATATCTTGTTTTTAGTTATTTCCCTGCAAATATACAACTTTTTTTCGGCAATCGGGATAATCCGGTCGAATATTCAGTTTTTTTAGCTTTATAACCTCGGAAAGAAGAGATTACAAAAAAAGCCTCACACGGTATCGTGCAAGGCCTGTTTGACAGGAGTAGGGACACCCGGGCTCGAACCGGGGACCTCTGCAATGTGACTGCAGCGCTCTAAACCAACTGGGCTATGCCCCTGTCTTTTCATTAGCGGCTGCAAAGGTAAGCAAATTCTTTGAATCTGCAAACTTTTCCTTTACTTTTTTTCTTTCTTTAACCTTGACGCCCGTCCAGGAGTGACATCAAAAGAAATATTTACTCTGTCTCGCATAAAAAAGATTAAAATCTTTTGTTCTGCTCCCGACTTTTCGTAACTTTGCAGCCAAAACGTGTAAAAATGGAAGAAGAGAGTATAGTACTTCGGGCCGAGAACCTGGTGAAACGTTATGGAAAGCGCACCGTGGTGAACGACGTGAACTTCGACGTGCGGCAGGGCGAGATTGTGGGACTGCTGGGACCTAACGGTGCCGGAAAGACCACATCGTTCTACATGACGACAGGACTGGTGCTGCCCAACGGCGGACATATCTACCTCGGCGACAAGGAGGTCACCGACTACCCCGTCTACAAACGGGCACGTGCCGGCATCGGCTATCTGGCACAGGAGCCCTCGGTCTTCCGCAAGATGTCCGTCGAGGACAACATCCTCAGCGTGCTCGAAATGACGGGGAAACCCCGCGACTACCAGCTAGAGAAGCTTGAAGAGCTCATTAAGGAGTTCCGCCTGCAGAAGGTGCGCCGCAACAAGGGCGACCAGCTTTCCGGCGGCGAGCGCCGCCGCTGCGAGATTGCCCGCTGTCTGGCCATCGAGCCGAAGTTCATCATGCTCGACGAGCCTTTCGCCGGTGTAGACCCCATAGCCGTGGAGGACATCCAGTTCATCGTCTGGAAGCTGAAGGACCGCAACATCGGCATACTGATTACCGACCACAACGTGGAGGACACCCTGTGCATCACCAACCGCGCCTACTTGCTCTTCGAGGGACGCATCCTCTTCCACGGCACACCGGAGGAACTGGCCGCCAACCAGATTGTGCGCAAGAACTACCTGACGGAGTCCTTCGTATTGCGCCAGAAGGACTTCCAGCTGCTCGAAGAGGAGAAGCGGCGCAAAGAGGCTGAAGAGGAGGAGTAAAGATGATTCTGCAGAGATGGCTGACCACCTTCGGTCGTTACGTGATGCTGATGGGTCGCACGTTCTCCGTGCCAGAGCGCATGCGTATGTTCTGGAAACAGTATGTCAAGGAGATGGCACAGCTCGGCGTCAACTCCATCGGCATCGTCCTGCTCATCTCGTTCTTCATCGGTGCCGTCATCTGCATCCAGATGAAGGTGAACATCGAGTCGCCTTGGATGCCTCGATGGGTGGCCGGCTATACCACGCGTGAGATTATGCTCCTGGAATTCTCGTCGAGTATCATGTGTCTTATCCTTGCCGGCAAGGTGGGTTCTAACATCGCCTCGGAGCTGGGCACGATGCGCGTGACACAGCAGATAGACGCCCTCGACATCATGGGCGTCAACTCCGCCTGCTACCTTATCCTGCCGAAGATTCTCGGCATGCTGACACTGATGCCCTTCCTCGTCATCTTCTCGTCGGCCATGGGCATCGTCGGTGCCTATTTCACGGCCTACGGCATGCATATCATCACCCCCGACGACCTGACCTTAGGACTGCAGCACGCCTTCATCCCCTGGTTTATGTGGATGTCGATCATCAAAAGCCAGTTCTTCGCCTTTATCATCACCAGTGTGCCGGCCTACTTCGGCTACACCGTCGAGGGTGGTTCTGTCAACGTGGGCAAGGCATCGACTGATGCCGTTGTCTCGTCGAGTGTGCTCATCCTGTTTTCCGACGTCTTCCTAACGCAATTGTTGTCGTAAATAAAGCATGATTGAAGTCAAGAACCTATACAAATCCTTCGACGGCAAGGAGGTGCTGAAGGACATCAGCACCGTCTTCGAGGACGGCAAGATTAACCTCATCATCGGACAGTCGGGCTCGGGCAAGACCGTCCTCATCAAGAACCTCGTTGGACTGCTGGAGCCTACCAGCGGACAGATACTGTACGACGGCCGCGACTTCGTGGCCATGACGAAGCAGGAGAAGATACACATGCGCCGCGAGATGGGTATGATCTTCCAGTCGGCAGCACTCTTCGACTCGTCGACAGTCCTTGAGAACGTGATGTTCCCCCTCGACATGTTCTCGAACATGACACTTCGCGAGCGGCAGAGGCGCGCCATGGACTGCCTGGACCGTGTCAACCTTGTCGGTGCCGAGCAGAAATACCCCGGCGAGATCAGCGGCGGCATGCAGAAGCGCGTCGCCATCGCCCGTGCCATCGTCATGAACCCCAAGTACCTCTTCTGCGACGAGCCTAACTCCGGCCTCGACCCGAAGACGTCGCTCGTCATCGACGACCTGCTCCACGGCATCACCCGTGAGTTTGGTATGACCACCATCATCAACACCCACGACATGAACTCCGTCATGGGCATCGGCGAGAATATCATCTTCATCTATGAAGGTCACAAGGAGTGGCAGGGACAGAGCAGCCAGATTATGGAGTCGACAAACGAGCGACTCACTGACTTCATCTTCGCCAGCAACCTGCAGAAGAAGATGCGCGACGCCGTCATCGCCAACGGCTTAAAGATATAAGTTATTTCATCCGCCAGCGGCCGTCGCCGGTGTCAACCATCGGGACAACAATTTCCTCCTGCGTAGAATCGCCGAAACAGATGAGAAGGAAGACGCTGGTGTAGCCGTCGAGGCTGTCGGTGCGCACGTTGGAGATGCTGACGGCAGTGATGCCGCCATGCTTCGCCTGCTGCTGAGCCATAAACTGCCGATACCCCGTGAGCAGCTGTTCACGGTAGTCTTCCGGCAGGGAGTCGGCCCCTACCCTGCCCTCAAGGAAGTGGTCGTACTCGCCGGCAAGCAGATGACGGTAGTAGCCCTCGGCAGCCAGTGCCGCCTGCTGCTCTTTGGTAGGATTGCTGCAGGCAATCCCCAATCCAAGAAAGACTAGCAATACTAGAAATACCAGATAAACCAGCTTCTTCATTTCTGACGGATGAAGACGTTGATGGGCGTACCCGTAAGCGTCCAGTTCTCGCGGATCTTGTTCTCAAGGAAGCGCTTGTATGACTCCTTGACATACTGCGGCAGGTTGGCGTAGAACACGAAGGTAGGAATCTGCGTATCGGGAACCTGCGCCACATATTTGATCTTGATATACTTTCCCTTGATGGAAGGCGGCGGCGTGGCCTCGATGAGCGGCAGCATCACCTCGTTGAGCTTCGTTGTGCCGATACGCGCCTTACGGTTCAGATAGACGTCCTTGGCAGTCTCCAGAACCTTGAAGATGCGCTGCTTCGTCAGTGCCGAGGCGAAGATGATGGGGAAGTCAACGAATGGTGCCATACGCTGACGGATGGCCGTCTCAAAGGTCTTGATCACCTCCTGCGACTTATCCTCGACGAGGTCCCACTTGTTGACGACGACGACCAACGACTTCGAGTTCTTCTGAATCAGCTGGAAGATATTCATATCCTGGGCCTCGATGCCGCGTGTGGCGTCGATCATGAGGATGCAGACGTCGCTGTTCTCGATGGAGCGGATGCTACGCATGACGCTATAGAACTCCAGGTCCTCCGAGACCTTGTTCTTACGGCGGATGCCGGCAGTGTCGACGAGGTAGAAGTCGAAGCCGAACTTGTCGTAGCGTGTGTAGATGCTGTCGCGGGTGGTGCCGGCAATGTCGGTGACGATATGGCGGTCCTCGCCGATGAAGGCGTTGATGAGCGACGACTTGCCAGCATTAGGGCGACCGACGACGGCAAAGCGGGGAATACCGTCCTCGGTGTCGTCCTTCGACTTCTCGGGCAGGATCTCCAGCACCTTGTCAAGCAGGTCGCCGGTACCGCTGCCGGTGGCAGCACTGATACAGTAGGGATCGCCCAGTCCGAGCTTGAAGAAGTCGTACTGATAGTACAGGTCCTTACCGTCGTCGGCCTTGTTGGCCACGAGGATGACGGGAAGCTTGGCACGCCGTAGGATCTGGGCCACGTCCATATCCCAATCGGTGACACCGTTCTTGATGTCGCAGAGGAACAGCACGAGGTCGGCCTCCTCGGTGGCTACGAGCACCTGCTTGCGGATCTCCTCCTCAAAGATGTCGTCGCTGTTGACGACCCATCCGCCGGTATCGACGACGGAGAACTCGCGTCCACACCATTCACACTTACCATACTGGCGGTCACGGGTCGTACCGGCCTCGTCGCTGACGATGGCCTGACGGGAGTTGGTGAGACGGTTGAACAAGGTGGACTTGCCTACGTTAGGGCGTCCTACTATCGCTACTAAATTTCCCATATCACGTTTTTTCTTCTCTTCGTGTGTTTCTCCTTACCTTACAAGAACCTTACGGCCGTTCACAACATACAAGCCCTTTGCCGGGGTGGCCACCTTGCGTCCCTGCAGATCGTAGACCTCGCTGTTTGCCGTTCCCTTGTCATCGGCAACTGACGTCAGCGCCGTCGTTTCGCCTTCGACGAATGTGAGTTGGCGGGCGTAGGTGATACCGTCCTTCGTGGTGGCACGCAGTATCCAGCGGTAGGGACCTACCGTGACGGTGGTTCCGTAGCTGACCTGCCCCTTGATGTTGATATAGTAGAACGGCGACTCAGTGGTGGCCGTCGTGTTGGCATAAGTGCCGTAGAAGTCGTAGGTGGCCTTCGTCGTCGAGGTCTGCAGCAGCGCGGCATCGTTCTTTGCCAGCAGTGCGACATTCTCTGAGACAAACGTATAGTTGGTCACGGTCTCCTTCGGACGATAGACATACGGCATGTTGCCCTTCAGCGTGGCACCGGCAGCCATCGTATTGAGGTAGATATACACATCGTCGCTCTCAGGTGCTTCGGCCTCGCCGGCATTGGCAATCATGTTAATCTTAAAGAAGTCGAACTTCGCCTGGTCGGCCTCCGTGATGGTGTGGTCGAACGGCAGGAACCACGCCTGATACTTACCCACACGGTCGCTGCTGAACGAACGGGTGTAGGTGACCGTAACAAAGGGCTTGTCAGTCGTCCTCGTATAGGCGACACCTTCTTCCAGTCCTATTTCCGACGTATTGTCAATCCAGAACTTGACGCTGGGTCTGGTGTTGGTTCGCGAGTAGACATTAGTCGTGTTGGTGATATCAGCCGATTCTGAGGAAACATCGCTCGTACGATTCAAAAGCGTATTAGTAGCAGAAGTATAGTAGTATTTCAAAGTAGTGCTAGTGCCCGACGTTCTACATACGACAACAACCAGATTGTCTTTGCCATTGTATTCAAAGATGCCACCATTCTTATTGAAATCCAGTTTCTCCCAACCCGTTGTCGAACCCAATGTAGGAGAGCCGGAATAGACCAACGTGAGATTGCTACTCGACATATAGTCTGTAGCACCAGAGAAGGTGCTGCCAGATTTATGTCCCAAATAAATCTTGATAGAAGAGGTTGTGGAACCTTCTACGGCCACCTTAAAGGCAATGGCACTGATAGTACCCGCCTTATTACCCATTTCCGCAGCGGTATAGATCTGCTGGGTCGTAGAATAATGGTAAAAATTACCATAAGGAGCAGTGTTGCCACTACTTGTAGCGTCCTCACCAATGGTCACAGTACCAATGTCGGCCCACGTCGCCGATGCACACGACAGTGTCAAGAGCAAGAAGAGTTGTTTTAGTTTTTTCATAAGCGTTTTTGTTGTTATTGTCATTGAACCTATTCGGGATTATACCCAAAGGCGTCGAGCTCGCGCTGCGAGGAGCGCCAGTCTTTATCGACCTTCACGAAGGTCTCCAGGAAGACGCTCTTGCCGAAGAATTTCTCCAATGCCTTACGTGACTCGGTGCTGACCTTCTTCAGGGCGATGCCCTGGTGACCGATGATGATGCCCTTCTGCGAGTCGCGCTCGACGTAGATGATGGCATTGATGTGGATGTTCTTCTCAGTCTCCTTGAAGCGCTCCACGCGCACCTCTACCGAGTAGGGTATCTCCTTGTCGTAATAGAGTAGTATCTTCTCGCGGATAATCTCCGAGACGAAGAAGCGGGCGGGCTTGTCCGTCAGCTGGTCCTTGTCGAAATAGGCAGGACTCTCGGGCAGCAGTTCCTGGATGCGTCGGAGCAGCATGTCGGTGCCGAACTTGTTCTTGGCCGAGATGGGCAGGATTTCGGCGTTTGGTAACAGCGAGTGCCATTTCTCGACGATATCGCCGAGTAATTTCTGGGATTTCAGAATATTCTGATTAGTCTGCGCCCCCAGCTCATCAATCTTATTAATCAGCAGGATGACAGGTATCTGCATCTTCTGTACCTTCTCCAGAAAGTCCATGTTCTTCTCAGGGTTCTCCACGACATCGGTCACGTAGAGCAGCACGTCGGCATCCTGCAATGCCGACTCCGAGAAGGCGAGCATCGACTCCTGCAGCTTGTAGTTAGGCTTGAGCACGCCCGGCGTGTCGCTGAAGACGATCTGCATGTCGGGCGTGTTGACGATACCCATGATGCGGTGGCGTGTCGTCTGGGCCTTGAAAGTAGCAATCGAAATACGCTCACCAACCAGCTGGTTCATGAGCGTACTCTTACCTACATTGGGGTTTCCAACGATATTGACGAATCCTGCCTTATGCGCCATCGTATGCCCATTTATAGTACAAAGCACCATGTACGAAACCTGCACCGAAGGCGGTGAGGATGATATTGTCACCCTTCTTGAGCAGATTCTCATAGTCCCAGAGGGCCAGAGGGATGGTCGCTGCCGACGTGTTACCGTAGCGCTCGATATTGACGAGCACCTGGTCCATTGTCACGTCAAGACGCTTGGCAACGGCTTCGATGATACGCATATTGGCCTGGTGAGGCACGACATAGCGTATGTTGTCCTTATTCAGACCGTTACGCTCGGCTATGATTGCACAGTCGTCGCTCATGTTCGTCACCGCATAGCGGAAGACGGTACGACCCTCCTGATAGAGGTAGTGCAGACGGTGGTCGACGGTGAAGTGGCTGGGAGGACTGACGGAGCCGCCGGCCTTCATGTGAAGGAAGGGCAGACCCTTGCCGTCGCAGCGCAGATAGCTGTCGATGACACCGGTATTCTCCTCCTCGGTGGCCTCTACGAGGACGGCGGCAGCGCCGTCGCCGAAGAGCGGACAGGTCTGGCGGTCCTTGTAGTCAACGACCGACGACATCTTGTCGGCACCGATGACAATCACCTTCTTCACGCGACCGCTCTGGATCATCATCGCCGCCTGGTCGAGGGCGAAGAGGAATCCGCAGCAGGCGCCCCAGAAGTCGTAGGCGAAGGCATTCTTCAGACCTAGTTTTCCAACGACAATACTTGCCGTCGACGGGAACTTATAGTCGGCCGTCGATGTAGCCACGATGAGGGCATCGATGGTGTCAGGGTCAACGCCCGTCTTCTTGAGGAGCTGCTTGGCGGCCTTGCGCGCCATATAGCTGGTGCCGAGGCCTTCCTCGCTGAGGATGTGACGCTCCTTGATGCCCACGCGCGTCATAATCCACTCGTCGTTGGTGTCTACCATGCGCGACAACTCCTCATTGGTGAGGACATAGTCGGGCACGTAGCCGCCAACGCCTGTGATAATAGCGCTGTTTCTGCTCATTATTCAGCTACTTCGTCAGCTTTCTTGATAGCCACCTTGCCACGGTAGTATCCACAGGTGGGGCATACGGTGTGATACACATAGTAAGCACCGCAGTTAGGACATACGGCCAGCGTAGGAGCTACAGCCTTGTCATGGGTACGACGCTTGAGGGTACGTGTCTTCGATTGTCTTCTTTTAGGATGTGCCATAATTCTATAAACTTTAAACTTTAAACTTTAAACTTTTCAGTTTCTCCCAGCGGGGGTCTATCGCCTGGCCGGACTCCTCATCACCGCTTCGGTCGGCTGACAGCTCTTCCAGAGCCTTCGTCATAGCAGGGTTGCACTTACCAGTTGCGTGCACGTGCTGGATGGGTATTGCCAGTGCTATAAACTCATAGATGTACCATGCCGTGTCGAGTATTCCTTCGTTCTCGTCGACGGTCACGGTGTCATCGTCCTCTGAGTCGGTGCTCCCGAGCTTCGCCAGCAGACGGTTGTCAGTCGCTATGGGCTGCTCCATCAGGTCGAGGCACCGGTCGCAGGTGATCTCTACGTTGCCGACAGTGTGGAAAAGGAGTTCAAAAAAGCCGGATGCCTTGCGTATAGACAGCGACACATGCAATGCTCCACTCTCCACCTCCGTCTGATCCAGAGCGTCGAAGAACTGCTTGTCAAGATCCCATTCGAAGATTGTCACCTCCTTGTTAAGACCCTTTAAATCAATCTTATAACGCTCTAAATCGCACATAGATACACTTTTGGGGTGCAAAGGTACGAAGAAATAGGGAATTAGCCAAATATTTCTTTCTTTTTTTTATTTTTTCAACTCTATGCGGAAGGTCGTGCCCTTCCCCACTTCCGACTGTTTCACAAAGATCCGACCGTGATGATAGTCCTCGACGATGCGCCGTGCCAACGACAGTCCGAGTCCCCAGCCACGCTTCTTCGTCGTGAATCCCGGCGTGAAAACGTTCTTGACATCCTTCTTGCGGATACCCTTGCCGTTGTCGGACACCTCCAGGGCGACCCGTCCCTCGTCATCGGTAAGCGTCAGGACGATACGCCCTGCCCCTTCCATCGCGTCGACAGCGTTCTTACACAGATTCTCGACCACCCACTCAAAGAGCGACGCGTTCATCTTCACCACCACAGCATGGTCGGGCACGCGGCACACCATCTCCACCTTCTTCGACGTGCGGCGGTCCATATAGTCGACGACGTGTTCGAGCACCTCGTTCATCGACGCATCGACAGGCTCAGGCAACGACCCTATCTTCGAGAAACGCTCGGCAATCAGTTCCAGACGCCGCACATCCTTGTCCATCTCGGGTATCAGCTCGTCCTGCGGATAGTTCTCCTTCAGAATCTCCACCCACGCCATCAGACTCGAGATGGGTGTGCCGAGCTGGTGGGCCGTCTCCTTCGACAGGCCTACCCACACCTTGTTCTGCTCAGCCCGTTTCGACGACAGCAGGGCAAAGATGGCGATGACGACAAAGATCATCACGATGCCCAGCTGCACGTAGGGCCACTGTGTCAGCCGTTTCAGCATCGTCGACTCATCGTAGCACACCAGCTGAGAGCCTACGCGTATGGTGTCGCCAGCCTGAATCATCCGTTGCGCATAGTCGGTAATATGGAGTGTATCGTCGATATTGCGGAAGTCGTCAATGTCACCCTCGCTGCTCAACACGATGACAGGGATGGTGTTGTTCGACTGCATGACATTGAGCACCAGGCTCAGGTCCGTCGTCTCGTCGGCACTGTTCAGGGCACGCAGCGCCTCTGCCCAGGTCTGCATCTTCGCACGCTCCTCGCGCTGCAGATCCATCACCAGATAGTGTGACACCAGCAACGACACCACGGCTATCACAACAGCCGCAATGACCAGTAAAATCTTCACCTGACGGATTCTGTCTGTCCACTGCATACTGATATATAACGAAAAAGCCCAGAGGATATTGTATCCTCATGGCTCAAAAAGAACTTTTGATTGGAATTGTTTTGGTATATATATATTGTCTGAATACAAGAAATTCAATCAAAAACCTGTCCCCTTGATTGTCCCCTTGATTGTTGATTGTCCTTACCCTTATCATCTTTTTTGATTTTCCATAACTGTTGAGTAGACCAGCCTACACGCCTCATCTTCAGAAGAACATATCTTAAGATAATTTCTTCCACCACGCTCATCTAAATAGAACACTTCCCATTTGCTGTAATTATGATATATGATGATGCTGTCTGTTTTTAATTCATCCCATAGTGAGTATCTGCTTTCTGGAATTCCCAGATCGTCAAAGATTTTTTTCAATTCTCTTCTGTTCATAGTACCATGATCATTCACTGCAATCTCTTTCTTCGACAAGCTGTTCATTCTTTTTATCTCTTCTATTACATTTTTGCCCGGAAAGAACTTATCAATATATTCTTTTTCATCAATGTTAAAATAATAAGTTATATGATGCGCTTCACAATTGATGGAATCGTGTATAACAGATAAGTAGGTAGATAAATCCCAGGTTGGTTGCAGATGAGCCACACTATTGTGTATTATTAGTATTTCGTTTTGATTTATCCAACTAAGGTTGCGAAGTTGCTGCTCCAAATCTTCCCACGTATAGTCAAACGCGGGAAAAAGCAACTTGTCGTTTAACTGCTTAAACAGCTCTACCCTATTATTAACGCTTTCAATAATTGAAGTGAATGCATTTGTATTCACTATTTCCCTAATATCACGAAAGAAAGAAATATTACTCATAATCTTTGTATTTAATTATTTTAGAGGGATTATTATTCCCCGAAAGAATCATGGGGACAGTTTTGATTCCATCACTTCTTTAGCGGTTGATGCCTCTCAACATAACGTGGTAGATGCCTGTCCCGTTCTGAACTCTTCCGATTCTCGACATAAGAATAAAATGCTCTATAGATTAATTCATTTAGGGCGGTTTATACCTAATTCATATTTATTCCAAAAGGAATCAAACTCTTCTTGACTGATTATGTCTTTATCGTCAATGACTAAATCATTCAAAGTTTGGTCATATAAAAAGAACTCATTCTCTATTGGTTTATTTATCGACAAACAGACGACAAAATCCTGATGAATTTCAATTTGTCTTACTGCATATCCTCCCTCAAAATGAAGAAGGAATAGAATATCAGCCTCATCCCAATACTTCTTTATAAACACCTTGTCCGATTCTCCATATTTTTCTACTACATAAAGTGCTATTTCAGGGTATTCACTGGCAACAGTATTAAGGGCTTACAGGGGGCCCCCTGTGAGCTTGACAATATCAGTAATACACCCTCAGTCCCAGCATCACGCCCAACTGCCGGTAGCCGTAATACTCGTCATCAGGCAGTTCAAAGCCATCGGGCTTCTTGAAATAACAGGTTTGGCTCAAGCCCTCTACGCCTATTCCTATTGAGCGGGATAACTTCAGTTCCACGTCTAACTTATAGTTAAAGCCCAGCCCCACCTCAGTGTCGCTGTTGTCATTGTAGATGCCCAAACCAAGGCCTGCAGACAGTTCACCCCGCAGACACTTCACCAACGACCCGCCTAACACAAAGCTGGGACCGAAGTAGAACAGCTTATAAGTAACGTCATCGGGCGTGTAGACAAAAGACCGGCGCGGAATCTCGACCGTCGTACTACTGCCATAGAGGTCAAAACCAAAACCGTAGATGCGCTTGCCCATACTTGACAGCGAGAACAACAGTCCCGTTCCCCGCACGCCAGTCTGGTATTCGCTCTTGCTGGTATACAGCTTCGAGGTCGTCCACACTGGGCCGACATCAAATTTCAGACTGCCATTCGACTGGCTCCTGCCCGTCTGCTGTTCCTCACCATAGGCAAAAGTAATGATGCTGCACAAGAATACTGCCATTATCAGAATCCTTTTCATATCATATATAACATTACAAACAACTTCATTTTTCTTTTGTCTATTACTCAGGAAGGTCAAAGGTATATTTTCCTGTCCTTATTCTATGTACTATTTCAATACACGAAAATACCATTCCTATATCTGCTTTTCGATACTCGTCAGTCAACTCACCTATACTTATAACAGGATGATTAATATTCCAAATATGCCAATGAAAAGATTTCTTTATTCCTCGGAAATCAATCTCGTCAACCATTCTAAAAACAATATTCCCCAGATTTCCCAATTCTGTGCTTTTTCCTACTTTACTCCAATAACCATACCTAATTCCAACACTTAACACCGTATGAGCATAAAAAGACACTTCATCTTTTACTATCTCATCAAAATCAGGAATATATTCAATCGGATAATGCCGTTTGAATACACGAATGACAGAACTATTTAGTACAGTGAAATCGTTTGCTATATACTGAAAATAGCATTTATACTGTCCATCAATCTCAGCACAGAAGATATTGCCAATTTTTGTTACAATACGTTTTACCATCAGAAATTCAGTTTAACTATACCACATATTTATTCTACCGAGAATGGAAATGTCAGTGTTCCTTTGTTCCACTCTTCCAAAGTCATCTCTGCTGAGAAACTGTTTATTCGATCCTCACATTCTACTATTTTTTGCAAAACCTCTTTACATTCTCTTGTCTTATACGGTAATAATACATAGGCAGCAATATAGCGGACGCCCACATCTGTATGATGCAAAAACGGAATGAGTTTATCCATATTACGAGTTTTGTTAATATACTTAATGCTTTCTATTGCACTAAGATATAACTTGTTACCTCTTCTGTAATCAATATGCTTATTTGCTTCTCCCCATTTCGAGGAGAACTTTTCAAATTTATCCAAAGCATCATGAATATTATTAATAGCAACCATTTCTATGACAAAATTAATAATAAATTCGTTTGTTTACTAATATTCCATACTCAAAGCGGGACAGACCTAGGGTGAGCAATAGCAGATTTCTCAAATCCACATATTATGTCACCATAGATATCAAATATATTGCAGAACAGAAAAACACAGCGGCTCCCAAAAGAACAAAACAAGCGATAGAATGCCATTTCCACTTGCTGTAGTTTGGATCCTGGCTGAATTCATCATAGTATTTTGTAAACAAACCATTATTAAAATAACGGTAAGTGAAATAAGACAGACATGGGACAATGGTAACGAAAGATATTAATGCAATATATTCTTTCGGAATTGTCAAATGATAATGAATCATTAGCAAAGAAGGTATTATCCATATTACCCCAACAAGATAGCCAACAGCTGTTAGTCCCATAATACTCCCTGCCATAATCTCCGTCTTGTTTCCTTCACGAAATTCATTTGGGCTGATAGAGAAAGCTCTGTCTAAGGATTGAAAAGAGTAATAAATATGGTTTAAAAATCGTTCAATTGTCATATCCTATACTTTTTATTTATCACAGGGGGTTCCCTGTGTGAGCCTAATGAGCCTAATGTTTTATTTCTTACTTTTGTTAAATTCATCTTGAAAGGGATAAACGAGTTTTCCCTCTTTCCACTGTTCTAACACCATTTCTGCGTTTAAACTTAGAATTCCAAAATTGTCATGTGCTAAAGCAGATAATACGGCCTTACTCCGATCCTCACATACCGGCAAAAGTGCATAAGCTGCAGATAACCTTACACCAATATCATCATGGTTAAGCAAAGCATATAAATCTGATAAGTGACCTACTTCATGGAGGAAAACGATAGCATCCATCACTTTATCATAGTTCTTATTAGCGACTTTGTAATCTCCAATTATAGAAGCCTTCGCGTGAATAGAAGCGCTCTCTTCAAATATACTGACGGCTTTTTCAATGGTCTTTATCTTCATCTTGAATAGTATTTAATGCAAAATTAATAAATATATAGGAACAAGACTACCATCCAAACTTATTTAACATTCTTTTTCCAAATTTATATTGTTCTTCATAGCCTTTATTATTTAGCCACTGTCTCACTGTTAGCCCTTCTGTATAATAAAATTTTGAAGAATAAAAAGCAGAAATTTGGCGGTGGATATCACGTGGTATTGGTACAATATTATCTATGTTATGAATTTTTTCTGCGCCAAATCTATCAATATTCATTTTCTTTTGTTCAACTATATGATGCCACTCCATACCTTCTCCTGCAGAACCGTATTCCTTTTTAAAGGCGTTATACGATTTAAAACCTTTTGTTTCTATATCAGCAGATGTATTTGAGCGCAAAATGTCGGATTGTGTATTACCCGTTTCCCCTGAAGATAAATTATTATTATGAATTCCCCATTGCTGTCCGACATCTGCTTTCAGTTCCCCTGTCCAAATATTCTTTCCATCTTTATAGGCAGAGTAGCCTCCTGCAATACCGCCAGCGACAGCTCCACTGATACCGCCAACCAGGGCATCGTGAAAAGCATCACCCCAGAAATGGCTAAAATCTCCATTGTTCAGATAGGAATTACCACCACCAAGGAGGAAACCTGAAGCAGATCCGCTAAGCAACCCCGTTAATGCACCGCCAATAACACCTCCGACACCAAAGGACACCATACCTAGACCTGCCCCAACGCCGCCAGCAAAAGCACCAACACCGAAATAACTTGCAAGACTGCCAAAACCATTGATGTTATTGTAGTTGGCAACAACATTGAGAGACCCACCAATAATAGCACCAACAGCTACAACAAGAATAACATCGTCAATTCCTATTAACTCACCCGTCGGATCTGTATATTTCAAAGGATTGTTCAGGCAATAGGAATAGCGGTTGAAGTTCTGCACATCGTAGGTGAACTGGACGTAGTTGTCAGGCGAGAGGAAACGGCCAAGAAGCGGGTCGTACATACGACCGTTCATATTGATGAGGTTGAAGTCCGTTAGCATCTCATGGCCAGTATAGCCTCTGAAGAAACTAAGCTGATTACAGTTAACGGTCTGTCGTCCCCATGCATCGTAAGTGGCATCGAAGGCTACATGGCCATTGGCACCTACAAGCTTCATGATGCTGCCGAGATTGTCGCGGCACATATAGTAGACAGAATCCTGTGCACCATCCTTCTTGACATAGAGGACATCGTTGGCAAGATAGTAGAACCAAGTCTTCTTTTGTGGCATGGACAGGTATTCCATATCACCGACATAGCGGACGTTAATGGCTGCCGTTCTCGTCAAGAGCCACCTATTGCCATCGGGACCATATTTATACGTATTGTACTTAATCTGCCCTTTATTGTTTATGGAGGATAATTTTCCATACCCGTTATAACTGGCAACAGCAGTATTCAAGGGAATCAGCCCATCAGTATTGTCAACAGCAGAAACAGCATGGGGCTTATCCGTATCGTAATAGTACTGACCGAGGCCCGTCTTATTGGTAATGTTCCCGTTAAGACTATAAGTGACAACTGTGTTTTCGCCACCACCCGAAACAGAGGTCAGTCGATTCGACGTATCATAGGAAAACTGCTCGGTGATAGTGTTTCCCAGATGACGCTTTGAAAGATTTCCATCGGGAGTGAGATATTCGAATGACATCTGGAACAGTGGATTTGACACATTTGTCCCTTGAGTGGTGGTGGCCGTTAGCCGTCCAGCATCATTATAGCCACACAGCCGGGACAGAGCGCCACCTCCGAGAGCATATGTATCTTCTTTGCCCGTAGCTGTGACATGCTGCCAAACCGTCTGGTTGTTCACGGTCTGAGTAGTCATATTGCCATAGGCATCATACTGGAACCGTTCCACAACACCTCCCGGATAAGTTTTCGTGTCAAGAAGGCCTTGGGGGTTATATTGGTAAGTGTAGCTATAGGGAGACTGCGAAGTAGAGAAACAACGCCTTTCGGCTGTTACACGGCCAAGCTCATCATAGTCGTATTCAATAGTATAAGACCCACGGCTGGCTGATGACAGTTTCCCCAGACCGTAGCCCGTTGTGTTATAGACATACGTAGTGACGTCGGTTTCTGTCGTTTCCTTCGTTTTCTGCCCTATTGTATTATAAGTGTATGAGATTGTCTTGCCCCGAGCATCAGTCTGGCTTACAAGCCGGTTTAGGCCATCGTAACTATAGCTGAGAGTACCGGCATCAACATCAGTGAAGCTTGTACGGCAAACCATATCGTCGTACTGAACCGACATGACCTGACGGCTGTCGGCAGAAGACCTGACAGAAACGGGCTTACCATGAGAACCATAGGTATAGGTTATCGACTTGCCCCCCTGTACAGACTTCTTCAGATTGCCCCAAGGGTCAAAGGTTTTCTGGAACGTTACACCGTCCTCAGTGCTGGTTGCAGAGAGTTTGCCATAGCTATAACTGCATGTGCGACCCGTGCTGAAGACGTCGGAAGTGAGGCGTCCTTGTCCGTCGTAGCCTAAGGTTTCCGTCTGATGGCGTGTCCCCTCGTTGGCAATACGGCTTGAAGGAAGCCCTTTCTGGTTGTATGTCGTTGACACACTGACGGCATAGTCCTTAGGACCGACGGTCTCGGTCAACACCTCTCGACCGCAGTTGTCGTACCATGTCTTTACCCAAGGCTTTGCCGTTCCTTGCGTCAGTACATAATGATGCAGTGAGGTGGTTGTTCCCCATCCATAGGTGTAAGTAGTCTTTGTCCCGTCAGGATAAGTTGTTGACACGAGTTGTCCGAAGGAGTTGTATTGGTGTTGAGTTTGCTGGCCTTGGCTGCCATAATAAGTTGTCTCTTTGACAGGCTGTCCCCAGGCGTTGTAGCTATAACCATAGGACGGCAGCTGGTCGCTGGAGTAGCGACGTGTAACAAACCTGTGGGTTGCATCATACTCCATATGCTCAGTAGGCAACTGTAGCCCACCACTTCCACTTAAGGTTTTTGAGATAACATTGCCATAAGCGTCATAGGCACATGTAATGACCTGTGGGCGCGACTTGTTACTGAAAGCTGTCTTTACCGTTACTAACCCTTGATTGTTATAAGAATAAGTATCGGTATAGGTATAACGATATACGTCGTCGGGATGTTTCTGGATGTAGGTAATAGAGGACGGACGATACACCCCTGCAACATTTGTATACTGGTAAGTGGCCGACTTGGAATGTTGCTCACTTTCTGTCTGTTCTGAGAGTTTATAGCCATAATCGGCATCATACGTGGTCGTTGTGGTTGTCTTCAGACCGTCGTAGTCAGTAGCTACGTCACTGATGGCACTGACGGCATAGGCCTTGCCTTTGTCGGCTAAAGTCATTGTCGTAGTCGTCGTTGAAGTCTTGCCACCCATTGTCGTCTTTGCGTATGTTGAGGTAGGCACATAGTAACTGTTGCCATAGCTTGTGAAGCCAGTTTCGCGGACTGTACCCTGTTGGACATCAGAAGCCACCATCTTGGTCATGCCTATAAAACCGCGACCAGCCGTATGCATCTTCATACCTGCATATGTATAGTTTATGGTATGCTGACCAGCCGCCCCACGATTGTCAGTAGTTGACGACACTATGCTGATTGGCAAAACCGGACTGACGACTGGATAGGAACTTGTTCCCCGCGTGTAGACAGACGGATCTGCCATTGGCTTGTAACTGACAGCTATAGTCCGGCCATAGCTGTCAGTGACAGATGACAGCCGTCCCGTAGAAGCCGTATAACCTGCTTCTGAATAGATATGGACTTGCGGGCTGACATTGGCCGCATTACCATTTAAGCAGTCATAGCCATAATTTAGAAGTTCTGCATGTCCGAATCCGTGGAAAATGCCTGCAGTATAATTACCCGGATGTGCGTCGGACTCACGTACCGATGTGGAATGGTATTTCAACTGATATCCATAACGGCCCGACATTAGCCAACAGGTATGAGTCTTCGTAAAATTACCAGAGTAATCGTACATTGCCTTACTGACAATGACGTCGGTTTTACCGTCACCGTTAAAGTCAGCCGCAACAGCACGGAAATTCTTTCTGTCGGCCTCGTTCTTCGGCATCATATAAACAGGTAGCACATAATTGGTGTGATAAGAAAATGTGCCATCTCCCTGGTTAAGATATTCTTCCCATGTATAGCTTCCATTGGGACACAACAGGAAATCTATCAATCCGTCGCCATTGAAATCACCCTCAACGACTTGTTCGCAGTTTGTCACGCTGCTGCCTTCATAACAACTGAGATCTGAAAATAAAGTATGGAAGACTCCGCTCTTATTCCAAATGATTTTGTAGCCGCCGTCATAGACAGCCATCAAGTCTGGCAGGCCGTCGCCGTTATAGTCGGATGAAAACAAACGTCGGGGGGCAGATGGAAGACTAAAGAAAAAAGTTTGAATATTACCCGATTGGCTGCCGCTTCGTCCCATAAACGTACAGCATCGATATTGGCTATTATTCCCGTCTTTCTCTAATATAGTGACATCAGAGAAACCATCTCCATTTATATCTGAGGATGTATATAATGGAGCTGTGGTTGACTGCTGTAGTGGATAGATTAAAATAGGACATGAACTTATATCGCCTTGACAAATGTTCTTTCCATTCAAAACGATACTGTAGAACTGGCTGGTCTCAACTTGTCTGAATTTAGGAATAACAAGATCTGACAACCCGTCACCGTCGAAGTCGACAACCATAGGACACTCCGACTTTTGGGACCAATTGTCAATCTCAAAGTCTCCGGGAAGGCTCAAAAGGATTGGACAATCATATTGAACAGTGGTGCCGTTAGATATGGAAAGATAAAAATAGAAATGGTGGAAATTATAACCTTCTTCATTGACAAAAATCTGCTCAACTATGTCTGATATGCCATCTCCGTTGAAATCACCTGTCATAAACTGTGGGGCGGATAAGAATTGAAGAGAACTTGAGGATTCCGGCAAGTTCAAATTCAATGTCTCCATATTGACATTTTCGTTTGGTATAGTGTTCCAGGCCAATGAGATAGGTTTAAGATTCTCATAACCGTTTGCACTGACACTGATGCCCGCAAGTCTGTTGTATTGTCGAATAGAGTTAGTTCCCTCTGATGTATAGTTGAAAGAATAGGCACGATATAAGGAACGGTTTGTTTCAGAGGATATTCCTGTCAACTTTTTACACATAGCTCCCTTTGCCCCATTGATGCAGAAAGGCTCATGGTCGTAATAACGTTCCACATAGCTAAATATAACAGAACTGACAACGGACGCATCGGCCACATTCATTCCATAGTCAATACGGGACGGATAGACGAAAAGACTGTCATGGAAATAGGAATAGGTCATATAATTGCCTATTTGGTTTTCCACACGATTCACGTACCAGGCATTGGTCTTTTTGCCGTCTGATACAGTGAAGTCCTGTCGTGAGTCATCCGTACCGCCAAAAGAACAAAGAAGGCCTTCCTTGTTGCGCGCTTCAAACCACGTTCTATAGAAAGAGCCAACATATTCTCCATGAAGAGTGATGGTGGTTGACGGGTCGTTTTCCAAGCAATAGACAGCCCCGTTAGCACCATTCTTTCCTGATTGCAGAACAAGCCGGACACCATCAAGAGCATAGCCGTCATCACCTCCCCAAGTCAAGCCTTTTGCAAGATTATCGTGATAAACATCCTTTGCCACCCGACTAATAACAGATATGCCCGTTATGTTACAGCCATAGCCAACAACCCCATTACCCGCCTGACTGTTATAAGTAATAGAAATATTAGGTTCCATACCTGGCAACCCCTTGGGTACCTCTATCGGGACAGAATAGACAGCGGCTCCTGTTGGCGAAACATTGAAATCGGAAGGAGGATTGACAACATGCTGAGAATAGGCGGACGAAGCATCGGGAACTGTCGTATAGCCAAACTCGTTTGTCTGCGCTACAACATGAAGAATACAGGAAAGGAATAGAACAAAAGAGGTTATAAAAGATTTATGGTTTATCATTGTACTTGAATTCTATTTTACACTACTATCCAGTTCACGGCGTATGCGATTGCCTGAAGCATCATAAGTGAAACGGACAAGATATTGAAGAGCACCGTTTAGTTGTAGTTCGCCGCCAAGTTCTACCTCTGTGCCACTAATCACTAAAATGGCGTCCTCTGCACTCACCCTAAGATTTCCCGACTTAGTTACCGTTGTGCTATCCACCTGTACAGAGCGGCTGCCATAGACTTTGACAGGTGCTGTGACCGTTTTCCCAGAAAGACTGTTCAAGGTGTCAGTAGGAACAACAATTATACTATCAGTATCAACACAAGGGCTGTCCTGCTTATTACCAGCGAAGGCAAATGAGCCAAGACCTATGAAGCAAACAGCCATTAAGCCGCGAAGAAATGTTCTATTTTGCATCACAAGGTTATAATTATCTGACTACTGTCATCTTCTTATTATCGGCAGCAATGCCATCAACGACAAGTGTATAAAGATAGAGACCTGGACTTAGTTCAGAGGTACTGACATCTATACTGCCAGTACTCTGCTGAAGAGGAATTGTTTTTACAACTCCACCATAGATGTCGGCAATACGTATGAAGGCTGTTGAGAAATCGCCCTCAATACTGTAGTTGATGCTGGTCTGACCACGAGAAGGATTGGGGCTGTTCTGTGACAGCGTCGCCCTTATTGGAGTATCTGACATTGTTTGAGACATACTAAGCATATCTACATTGTTTTTCAATTCTTGTACTTGATGCTGTAACTCTTGTATGCTACGGACAAGCAAAGGAATGAGCGCTGTATAATTAATTCCCTTTATAGTGTCATTTTCCTGACAAACCAACGTTGGATATAGCTGTTGTATAGTTGCTGGCGAAATCGCATAATATAGCGGCGTAGTCTCTGCTGACGCTGATTCTTCATCAGCAGAATGTCCATATGCAATGACATCCATTGACATAATGGAGGGAAGAATCTCTTCCCCTGACAAGTTACGAGCCTCTTGCTGCTGCCAATCGGTAATAGGAATTATAATCCCCTTTGTCGTAATGGTGCCGCCAACAGCCAACTTAGATACTTCTGACTGTCCCGTACGTCCGATGGTAATGTCACCATTACGGTATACTTTCAATTGGGCAAATGTAGTAAAGGGCACTGCCATAAGCAGTGCACTGATAATAAACTTCTTCATATAATTTCTTTTTATTATTGATTACAACTCAATCCATCCGCAGAAACACCAATTGCCACGGACAAGACATATCTCATAACTACCTTCAAGCATTGACGGCAGTTCGACGGTACTAGTACCGGCAGGGATAAAAAGCGTGAAGACGGGTTCCTCGTCCTCGTTGAGCAAATAGAATGTGACGTCGTAACCGACGCAACTGAAATCTAAGGTATGACCTTCAATACCCACATACGGCGGCATCATTGGAGCACGCGAAGGTCCATGATCGCCCCCAACAGGATTATCAATACCAGGGCCACCATTCTGAACGGTGAAGTCAATACGGTCGAAACTCATCACATTGGCAACACTTCCTATTACGAAGAGTACCGTTACAAATACATTTTTTAAAAATCTTTTGTCCATAATTTTGCTGAAAACTTAAATTCGGGGCGCAAAATTACGAAAAAAAAATACTGGTGGGCTCGTGAAACAGGTCCACAAAGTTCACGGAATTTGCAACAACGTGATTATAAACAGGTTACAAGCCTGACTCATCAACGGGGAATAAGCTGGATATGGCTGTCGAAATCCTTGGAAGAACCGTCAATGCCAAACATAGACTTCAACAAACGCTTACGGATATTGCCCAGATTGTTTTTCTTGACATTGACGATGTTGCAGATTTCCGTGGGTATAAACCTGAGACGCAAAAGGATGCAGATATCGGTTTCACGACGGTCTATCTTATAGTCAAGATGGTTGATGGTATGCATAAAGTTGGGCATATACTGCTTAGCGACGGAACGAAGTTCCTTCCACTCGTCATCGGAAACGACAGAAGCGGTGGAGGCTATCTTGTGAAATTTCATAATAATGGGCAGTTGTAGTAGAACATCACCAAGATCCCACTCTTCAGGTGATTTGTTATCACTCTGCATTTCTGCCAAGAGGTTTTTGGCTTGTTCGTATTCATGGGCGACAGCCTCGTATTTTTCCCTGAATCTGTCATGCTGCTGCTCCAAACTATCCTTTTCACTTTTCAACCGATGGAACTCAATCATGCCGAGGGCATATTTACTTGAAAGACGGTAAAGTTGTTGGCGGTCTTTAGCTCTGATAACACTGACAATCCATAGTGACAACAGTACAACTATGGCAAATATCAAAATAGAGACAGATAGCCAAAACCGTAGACGGTCAGCTTTCTGCCTCTGCTCTTCGGCCTCGTGCTGATGTCGGGTATAGTTATATAACCCGTGAATATTCTGGAGTTTCGACTGTTCCAACTCATAGAAAGCTGAATCTACTGAGGACGTGTAGAGAGAAGCATATTTTATCAGCGAATCCGGTTTTTCCCCATCGCTATATAAAGAATGTAAACCTTTGTAGCCCAACCTGATGTTACTTTTTGTTTTTCCAAAGTTAACAAGCTGATGGAAATAATACAGTGCAGAGTCACGCTGTCCAGTCCCTTGATAGTAGAGACCTTTATAATAATAAAGCAGATAATACCGTGTGCTTTGGAATGTATCGCTCTCAGCTAAAGATGAGTGATACTGATAAAGATCTAGATAGATCTTGGCTTCAACATATTGCCGACGAGACAGCAGGATGTAGATGGGAGTTGCCAAGAAGGTGTTGGCGATACTGGTGTCGCCATATTCTAATAATCGGCTACGAGTCAGATGATTAACAATCACAGTACTATCCTCATTACCTAAGCCATAATAACAAGCTGCAGTCTGCCCATAAGCCAAGATGGCCGAGAGGGTATCCTTGGCAAGCCAAGCATAGTGAGTTGCAGAAAGGTAATCGTTGATAGCATCACGATAGAGGCATTCACTACGGAAAAGATTGCCTGACTGTCCGTAAACGCATGACAACAGCCTATAGTCGCAGCCGCTATCCAGGGTATCTGCAGCATCGGTAGCGTCCTGATAGCAGTGGAGGGCTTGGGGGGCATCGCCTAAATCACGGTAGGCACAGCCAAGAAGATAGTGGGCACGCATCCGCTGGTTGGGCGTGCCATGATAGTCGTAGTACTCCGAAGCCTCTAAAAGCAACGAGTCGATACCGTCGGTCATAGGCATATAATTGCGGTTCAGGCTGTCGGCCCTGTCGAGCAGTGCCAACATTCGACTGCTTCTGCCACCGTCGCAGGCAGCAAGAACCAGCACTGCAAAGCAAAGCAGAGTAGAAAACGACAAGTATCCTATAACAGATTTGCAATTCACGGCACAAAGGTAACAATATTTTTTGGCAAAGCAAAACTTATTGTCGAATATAGAGATACGAAAGAAGCCCTGTCTCATTGCTGAAACAGGGCTTCGCTTGAAAGATGGCGGCCTCCTACTCTCCCGCATTGCATTGCAGTACCATCGGCGCAGGCGGGCTTAACTTCTCTGTTCGGAATGGGAAGAGGTGGGACCCCGCTGCAATAACCACCTGATATGGGTTATGACATCTTGAACACA
>JAFUTI010000022.1 GCA_017471465.1 Prevotella sp.
TGACAACGGGGTTGTCATCATCGCTGTTGCAACAGGTAATCACACATGCGCCGCAAATGATTGCAAGGATGGCGGCGAGCATCCATAGTTTCTTCTGATTCATATTCGGATTTTAATAATCGACTGCAAAATTACGAAAAACCTCCCAAATACGGCGTATATGGGAGATAGTTTTACGGAATATTAAGCGATTGTCAGTCCCCGCCGCCGCGGGTACGGGTGTCGCGCCGTGCGAAAGTGCTACCGTCGGCGCGGTTGTGGGTGCCAACGGCGTTGAGGGTGCTACCCGTGGCGCGGGTGTGGGTGTCAACGGCGTTGAGGGTGCCAACGGAGGCGCGGAATGGGTGTCTACGGCGTTGAGGGTCGTGGTCGCGGCGCGAATCATAGTTTCTACGGCGTTGAGGGTCGTAGTCGTCTCGCCGTTCACGGTTTCTACGGCGTTGAGGGTCACGGTCGCCTCGCGGTTGGCGGTTTCTACGGCGTTGGCGGTATGTTTGACGGCGCGAGTAGCGTTTTTCTGGGCGCAAAAAGCCCCGTCGGGGACTTCGGCGGGGCTGTATTCTAAGGAGTTTAGGAGAAAGGGAGTCGCCTTCGGCGAGAAATCCTACAAATCTATCCAAATCTTACAAAATCTATTTTCTTTCAACATATAATTGCCATGTAATTTCTCATATAATTGCTACGCGCAGCCATTTATGGATAATTCGTGGTAATTCGTGTTTAAAAATCTGTTCGATTTGGTGAGATTTGTGAGATTTCTGCCCGTCAGGGCACTCCTACTCGCTGACTTCCGGCTCCACGGGCGTCACGTCGCCGCCGTCCTCGCCCTTGCCGTGCTTGCGGCCCTGTTGGTACTGCTGCTCGGTCTTGTTCATGTCCTGCTGGATGTACTGCGCGGTCTGCTCCAGGGCCGCGTCGGGGCTGACCACGAGCAGGGCGTTCAGGTACTGGATGACCTGGGCCAGCAGGCTCTCGGACTCGGCGCGGGCGGCCTTCATCTCGCCCACGACGTAGGAGGCTCCCTCCGTCTGGCGCTGCTGCATGAGCTGCTGAATCTCGGCGGTCAGCGTGTTTGCCTTCGTGACGAGGGCGGCGAGACCCATGGCCTGCAGGTCGGCCACGTAGGCGGCCTGTGCATAGACCTGGGCGATGTTCTGCCACTTGGCATTCTGCGCCATCAGCGCCTCGTCGCGGCGGTAGTCGAAGTCCTTGAAGGGCTGGTAGACGCGGCGGCCGCGCACGGCGTCGGCCTCGTCGGGCAGTTTCATCCAGTAGCGGGCCACCCACTCGATGACCATCGTCAGTTTGTCGCGGGCGGTGTCCTTGGTGTCGATGGTCTCGGTGAGGAACGACTTGGTGCTTTGCTTGTAGGCCACGTCGTAGCGCAGCACGCTCTGGTGCAGCAGTGTGCGCAACTCGCCGATGCGGGCGTTGTCGGTCTCCAGTTCGGCCAGTCGGCTGTCGATGAGCGTGAGCAGGGTGAACATCAGCGCCAGGTCGTACTTCGTGTAGGCGTAATACGTAATCTGTGTCATAATCTCGATGTTTTTAGTTGTTAATACTGTGGTTTGTTGTCTCAATAATGCCGGTTATAGCCCCGCCCCTCTGAGGGGAGGGGTCGGGGGTGGGGTCTGTATCGACTTCCTAATAGTCGCCTTCCTCGTCGGCGAAGCCGTCGGTCTCCCAGCCGAGGCCGTCGCTGTTGCTGACGCTCTTGGCTCCAAAGCCGCTGCCGGCGAGCAGATGCGACTGGTGCTGCAACTGTACTACCTTCATCGAAGGCTTCACGTATTCTTTCTTAATCATTGCTGTGTCCTCCTTTTATTTAATGATAGTCTTTTTACCGTTTACAATGTACACGCCCTTCTCGGTCGGCTCTGCCTGTAGACGGCGACCGTCGAGGGTGAAGATGCCGGTGGTAGTGGCCGACGTGTCGGCGGTCACGGTCAGGATGCCCGTGGTGTTCTCGCCGTTGCCAAAGTCCATTACAAAGCGGCGGGCCAGCGCCTGGCCTGTAGCCGGGTCGGCGGGCACGTAGAAGTGGGCGCGGAAGCATTTCAGCGTGCGGGGGTTCTGCGAGTAGCCCAGCTTGCTGCCGCTGCCGAGCATGACGATTTCGTTCACGTTGCCCTGGTCGCTGCCCGTTGCGCCGCTGGCCACGATGCTGAACGGCGAGTACTGGCCTACGAACTGGCACTTGTCGCTGCTGCCGTCGATGGCGAACTCAACGGCGGTCGGTGTGGTGCTGCTGATGGCGACGCCGGGGAATGTCGGGTTGCTGATGTTGTCGCCCGTCGTTGCCCACTTCACGATGTAGGGCTTTCCTGCCACGATGCTGCCGCTGGGGGCATCGGTCGGGTCGTAGGCGGTGGTGAAGTTCAGCGTCAGCGTGCCGTCGGCGGGGTTGAGGTTCGATGTCTCTGTGTTCAGTTCCTTGATGGTGGCTCCGGCCAGGCTGCTGGCGGCTATCTGCGTGGCGTTCATCGCGAACGGCAGGCACAGCGTGTTCCAGTCGCCGTCGCGGTAGAGCGTGCGGCCCTGCAGGGTGACGTTGGCGGCGTAGCCATTGATGGCGTCCACATCGTTCGTGGCGTTGTCGGTCAGGGTGATGGCCTCGGGGGCCACGTAGTACGTGCTGCCGCCGTAGAGCAGGCCGTTCTGGTAGGCCGTGATGTAGCCGTAGTTGCCGTCAGCCACCGCTGCGCCCAGGTTGGCGGGGGCGGCGTAGTAGGCGTAGGCCTGCTGGGCTCCGCTGACGGTGCAGACGTTGCTGGGCGTGCCTATCTGGGGCGTCACGTAGTAGCAGCCCGTGATGGTGCCCTTGTCGCTCTGCAAGCCCATGGGGTGCATGGAGGCGATGCCGGTGTATGTACCGGCCTCTAAGCAGTACTCAAGCGTGGGCGTGCCGCTGGTGCTCCAGCCCCAGATGCCGCCGATGTTTCTGCGATTGCCGCCCACACCGTTGATGGTGCCGGTGAAGGCACAGCCGCGGATGGTGGTGGTGGAGTTCTGGCCGTGGCCGACGATGCCGCCGGCGTAGTCGCTGCTGACGTTGATGGTGGCGGTGACGGCGCAGCCCTCAATCAGGTTGGTGCCGTCGGCAAAGCCCACGAGGCCCGCGGTGTGGTAACTGGCCGAGGCGATGGTGCCGCCGACGGTCAGGTTCTTGATGGTGGCGTTCTTGATGTAGTGGAACGGGGCCACGCCCTGCTCGTTGACGCCAGTGCCGGTGGTCGTGCTGACGATGTTGGCGGTAATGGTGTGATTGTTGCCGAGGAACGTGCCGCTGAAAGGATTGTCGTCGCGCTGGCCCACCGTCTTAGAAGCCGTGATGTCGTCGGTCAGCCTGACGAACTTGCCGCTGTAGTTGTTGCCGTTGTTGACATACGCGGCGAACGAACGCCATTCGAATTCGTCGTTGATGAGGTAGGGATCCTCCTCAGTGCCTGTGCCGCTGTGAGTGGCGATAGGCCTATAGTATGTGCCGTTGCAGAGGGCGCCGTTCTGGTATATCGTCAGCGTGCTGTAGGCCTGCACCTGGTCGCCCAGGCCGTCGTCAGTGGCAACGGCGAGGGCCTGCGTGGCCTGTGCCGTGCCCATCGGCTCGGTGCAGTAGCAGCGCGTGATGGTGGGGCTGCCGTCGCGCACGAAGGTGGCGCCGGCGTTGATGGCCGACCAGCCCTCGGGTATGCTGCCGCCGGGGGCGTAGAGCGAGTTGCTGATGCTGATGGTGGCGCTGTTGTGCCAGGCCACGAAGCCGCCGCAGTTGTTGGTGCCCTTGTTGGTCAGCAGGCGGCCGGTGTAGGCGCAGCCCTCGATGCTGAGCGTGCCGCCGGGCATGGCGATGATGCCGCCGTGGGTGCCGTCGCCACTGACGGTGCTATAGATGACGGTAGCGACGTGGCAGTTGGTGACGCTCGTCGTGCCGTAACTGTAGGCAATGAGTCCGGCGGCGAACTTCTGCGAGGTGTAGATGTCGCCCGCCACGTTCAGGTCGCGGATGGTGGCTCCCTTGACAAAGCGGAAGGGGGCGCAGTTCTGCTGGCCGAAGGCACTGCCCGCCGTGCCCTGCGTGAAGGTCAGCGTGTGGTTGTTGCCCAGGAAGGTGCCCTGGAACGAGTTGGCCTCGCTGGCGCCCATCATCGTCGAGACGCTGATGTCGGCAGCCAGCAGCAGGAACTTGCCGCTGTAGTTGTCGGTGCCGTTGCTGACGTAGGCGGCGAAGGTGTCCCACTGGCCGGTAGTGCCGATGATGTAGGGGTCGCCCTCGGTGCCCGCGCCCGTGCTGGTGGACGGGGCGAAGTAGTACTTGCCGTCGAAGTAGAGGCCGTTCTCATAGGCCTTCACCATGCCGTAGTCCGCCGTCTCAGTGCCGATGTTGCTCGGGGCCTGGGACGTGAAGATGGCCTCGGTGCCCTGCGCTGCGCCGAGAGGCTGCGTGTAATAGCAGCCCGTAATGGTGGCGTCAGGGTCGCGGCTGAAGGTCTTCGTATAGCCGTCGTCCGTGGTGGAGACGGTCAGCGTCGCCGGGGCGAAGAGGCTGTTCGTGATGGTGGTGGTGGTGCCGCCATACTCATAGCCCGAGATGCCGGCGCAGCGGGTGTTGGTGCTGCCCGTCATCGTGCCGTCGAATACGCAGCCTTCAATGGTGAGGCTGCCGCCCTTCGTACCGGCCACAATGCCAGCCATAGCAGCATCTTCTCCGAAGTTGGTGGTGAGTGTCACGCTACTGCGGCAGTTGGTGATGGTCGCGCTGCTAAAGCAGATGCCCGCCAGACCAGCGAGCAGTTTGCCGTCGGCGTTGCCTGTGCCGTCGATGGTGCCTGCGGTGCGCAGGTTCTTGATGGTGGCATCCTTGACGCACTTGAACGGCGCGGCGAAGCGGCTCTGGTTGTTCAGGTTGATGGTCAGCGTGTGGCCGTCGCCGTCGAAGGTGCCGCTGAAGGGCTGGTAGTTATCGTCGGCCAGGTAGCCGCCCGCCATGTGGCTCACGCTGATGTCCGCCGTCAGCTTCACGTGGCTGCCGCTGTACGAGCGGCCGAGTTTGACGTTTTGGGCGAAGTTGTTCCAGTCGTCCGCGCTGCTGATGAGGTAGGGGCTGGCTTCGGTGCCTTCGCCCTGCTTGGGCCAGTCGCCCCAGAAGACGACCGTGGCGGTGACGTCGCGCTTCGGCATGACGAACCAGAAACTCGACCAGTTGTCGGCATGGCCCTGCAGCGCGACGTCGTTGCCGTCGGCATCCTTGATGGTGTAACTGTGCATCGAGCCCGACGTCACGTTCAGCGAGAAGGTAGCGGAGGGTTGCGCACCCGGCACGTCGTACTCATCGGCAGACCAGGTGCGGATGGTGCCCGTACCCTCGGTCTTCACGGTGCAGGTGTAGGGGTACTTGATGGCCCTGCGGTACAAGTCCTTGCCGCTGGCGGCGTCGTACTCGCCCTGGTTGAACGTGGTGTAGCAGTTCTCCACAGTGCCTTTGTCGCCCGCATAGTCAGTATCCTGGTCGTGGGCGCTGGTACGTGTGCCGTAGAAGGTGCAGTGGCTGATGGTGTGGCCGCTGTTGTCGCCCACGATGCCGCCCACGTCGGCATCGTCGTTCTGCACGTTGGCCGTCACGCAGCAGTACTGAATCGTGCCGTTGTTCTCGCCGGCGATGCCGCCCACCTTGGCGGTGTAGGCCGACGACGGTTCTTTCCAGTCGGAGCGCACCGTGCCGCTCACCCAGCAGTTCTCTATCGTGCCGTCGTTCTCGCCGGCGATGCCGCCCACCAGTCGGGATTTGGCGCAATGGATGTCGGCTACCACGTGGAGATTCTTCACCGTGGCATTTTCCCCTATTCCATAAAACAGGCCCTGGTAGTTGTCGTTGACGTCCGAGATTTTGATTTTGATGGTGTGGCCATTGCCGTTGCATGTCACAGAACGGCAACGACCTCCTTCAACTCCATAATGTTCCGTATTATTTTCACTATATCCAATCAATCGTGCCCAATTAGCTGCAGTCATATCGAAATCGGCATTAATGCTGATATCATATAAACGAGGATTAGCCCAGATTCTTCCTGACCCCCCAGAATAGGGAATATAAAAACCACCGGCAGTATAGTTTTTCATCAGCCAGGCCATCTGAGCAGCCGTGTTAATTTGAAAAGCATGATTGGAGTAGCTCGGCTGCGTCGTCGTCGTGCCGTCCCACACGTCGTAGTTCTGCGCCCGCGTCCCCTGCACGATGGTGCAGAGCAGCGCGAGGATAAAGAAAATCTTCTTTTTCATGTTGTTATTTTTATTGTTATTGTTTCGCTTGTGGAAGACATGAAGACTGGAATACGTGAATACGAGACATTACTATTGTCTTGTCTCCTTGTCTTCTTGTCTCCTCGTCTTCTTAGAAAATCACTCCTCCGGCGTGACGGGCGTCACCTCGCCGCCGCCGTCGATGGCGATGAGCGCGTACTCCTTCTTCGCATCCACCGCGTCGGTGGGCTTCACGGCCACGCCGTTCAACGTCAGGAATAATCCGCCCACCTTCTTCGCCTTGGCCGCGAGCGAGACGATGCGGTTGGTGGAGGCATCCACGGCAAATGCCTTGTCGTTCGCGCTGACGATGTCGGCCCACTTGGCGAACTCGGGGACGCTGTAGCGGTGATTGCCGACGACGGTGGACGTGACGAGCACCGTGGGCAGCTTCTTCGACTGCGCCATCTGCTCCTCAATCTTCTTGTAGTCGGCGTTCAGGTACTGCGCCAGCTGCTCCAGGGCGGGCTCCTGGCCGAGCACGATGAGCGCGTTGGTCAGCTCCACGAAGTTGGCGAACACCTGGTCCATGGCCTCGCGCGCGGCCTTCAGTTCGCCCTGCACGCGGGTGGCGCTCTCCTCCGAGCGCTGCGCCATGAGCTGGATAATCTCGTTGGTCAGCGTGGCGAAGCGGCGGTTGGCCTCCGTCAGGCTCATGGCCTGCAGGTCCTGCTGCAGCTGCGGCTCGGCGAAGCGCTGCTCGATGTTCGTCACTTTCTCGTTCTCGGCCACCAGCGCCTCCGACGTGCGGAAGTCGATGTCGCGGAACACCTGCAAGACCCTGCGGCCGTGCAGCGCCATCGTCTCGTCCGGCATCCGCGCCCACTGCTTGGCCACCTGCTCCAGCACCTGCCCCCACACGTCGCGCTCGTCGTCCTTGCCGGCGATGTCGAGCGTCGCCATGCTGGCCAGCGACCGCTGGTAGGCGTCGTCCAGCGCGGTGAACGCCGTGTGGAACTCCGTCCGCGCGGCCACCCACTGCTGGTTCTCACTCTCCACTTCATTGCTGCGCCCGTCGGTGGTGCGCATTGCACTTACGTAAAAGGCGTTGGGAGCCGCGCCCCAGCCTTCCTTCAAAATTTTTGTTTTTGCCATAGTTTTACAGTTTTAAATTGATAAAAATATTTTTTTCTGCCTCGCCGAGCGGTCGTACTCGCCGAAATTTTTTCAAAACAGCGTCGCCGACCGCTCGTTCTCGGTGATTTTTTTTGAAAAGTACGTCGCCGACCACTCGTCCTCGTTGATTTTTTTTGAAAAGTGCGTCGCCGACTGCTCGGACTCGGTGTTTTCTAAATTTTTCACCCTCGCCGACCGCTCGGCGATGCACTTTCAGAAATTTTCCGGCCTCGCCGACCACTCGGCGGGGGCGTCATTCGGTTAGAAGCCGAGCACCGGCCTGACAGCATCGCTATACGTCTTAAGGCTGCCGCCCCAAATATCGCTGCGGAAGTTCCAAGCGCAGTCGCCGTCGAACGCCGTAGCAGACCAATAGTAATAGTAGTCAGGAATAGCCGTACCGCCTACACCGGTTGTGATATAGGCATTCACGTTGGCGTCGTAAGTCTTGCCGTTGCTGTTACCCGTCGTCGAGCCGAGGTTGGTGAATATTGCCTCGTAGTCGCTCTTCTGCGCCACGGCCCAGTTCGACACGGCGGTAGAGCCAAGCGTGGTGTAGCTCGTCAGGTTAGCGCCGCGGGCGGCATCGTTGGGCAACACCTTCAGCGTGGTGCCGGCGTAGGTGGTCTCGGAAGTCCAGCCGTTGATGGTGTTCCAGGTCTGCGCCGGTGCATCCTGCAGGGCGAGAATCAGGCCGTGGCCGGTCTCTGTCACCTTGCCCAGGATGCCCACGGCGGTGCAGCGTACGGGAACGGCAGTCTTCGCGTCGTGCAGATGGCCTGCGGCGCACACCACCTTGCCGACGTCAGATGTTGTAGCGGCAGAGAGCAGCTTTGCCGCCGGACCAAAGCCGAGCACCGGCCTGACACTAAGGCTAACCGACTTAGGTTGGAGGCCCCAACCAATGCCACTGCCGAAGCAATATGCATAGTCGACGAACTTGTTCTCCGTAGCAGACCAATAGTTGCCATCCAGTGCCGTACCGCCGACGCCTGTAGTGATATAGGCATTCACGTTGGCGTCGTAAGTCATGCCGTCGCTGTTAGTCGTCGAGCCGAGGTTGGTGAATATCGCCTCGTAGTCGCTGTTCTGCGCCACGGCCCAGTCGGACACGGCGGTAGTGCCCAGCGCGGCGTAGCTCGTCAGGTTAGCGCCGTGGGCGGCGGCGTCGGGCAGCACCTTCAGCGTGGTGCCGGCGTAGGTGGTCTCGGAAGTCCAGCCGTTGATGGTGTTCCATGTCTGTGACGTTGCGTCCTTCAGGGCGAGAATCAGGCCACGGCCCGTCTCCGTCACCTTGCCCAGGATGCCCACGGCGGTGCAGCCTGCGGGAACGGCAGTCTTCGCGTCGTGCAGATGGCCTGCGGCGCACACCACCTTGCCATAGTCGGCCGTTGTGGCGGCAGAGAGCAGCTTGTAGGTAACAGCCTTCGCCATCTTCACCGTAATCTCGTAGTACTGGCCGTTCTGGAACGTCACGCCCGACTTCTCGTAGGTGTAGGTGTCGCTGCCGACGGTGGCGGTGAGCGTGACGGTCTGGCCGCTGAAGCCGGGGATGGCGACGTAGAGCACGTCGGTGGCCGAGGCGGGGGTAACGGTGTAGTCGGTTGTGCCGTCGCTGACTACGAGTTCAGTGGCGCTGATGTGCGTCGTGCCGTCGGCCTTGTCTATGAGCGTGAACTTCACGATGGCCTGCTGGTTGGTGAAGTTGGTCGTGGCTTCCGTGGGGATGATGTTGCCCGTGGCCGAAACGTCGGACACGGTGACGGATGCGGTGGCGTAGTCGTACTTCTCGGCGATGTCGGCCAGCGTACCCACCTGCCCCGTGTAGTCGAGTGCGCCGCTGCGGGGGAACTGCAGGGTCAGCACGTCGCTGGCAGCGATGGTGACGCCGCTGAGCGTGCCCTTCAGCGTGGCGGTGGCGCCGTCGGCCTGCGGCTGCAGGGAGCCGTCAGCCCACGTCGAGCCTTTCTGCACATAGACGTTCTCCGTCGTGGCCCACGTAGCGTTGAGCGTCTTGTCGTCGAGCGAGAGTGCGCGAGTGGTGGCGCCGTCGCCCTTGACTTCGTCGAGTGCGGGCTGCGCCTCGCCAAAGCTCGGACAAGCCCGGCTTTGGTCTCGGCTTGCGTCGCCCTTCGTGGCCTCGATGGTCATGGTGTACACTTGCTCCGTGGGCTGCACGGGCTGCTCGTCGATGATGTTGTCATCGTTGGAACAGGCGACGAATGTGGCCGATGCGATGAGCAGGGCGGCCAGCGATAGAATGTTCTTCGTCATAGTCGTTTCCTCCTTATTCCCATTCATCTTCTGTCGCAGCACCATAGCCGCTGCGGTTGGCCTCTACTCCACTGCCAGCAAGAATGTGGCACTGGTGTTGTAACTGGACGACCTTCATCGTCGGTTTCTCGTAGTCTTTACGTTTCATGTCGTCTTGCTTTTTTAATTGATAGATTTTTATTTAGATTTTGTTTCGTCTTTAACTCCTTTAACTTCTTTAACTCCTAATCCCCCTATTCCAGCGGGATTTAACTTCGTTGAATCACGTCGTGACTCGGCAAAGCTCATGCGAGTATGGCTTTGCTCTCGCTACTCCGTGATTTCAGGATGCTGCACGGCCAGCGGCAGACCCTTCTGCGAGAGGTAGAACATGTAGAGGATGACGGGCTTCGAGCCGCGGTTCTCGCCGTGGTGGATGGTGTTCACCATCTCGACGACGGCCTCGCCCTCATGCACCGTCTTCTCCCGGCCGTCCTGTCCGATGATGGTCAGTTCGCCCTGCACCAGGATGCCGTAGTTCATCACGGGGTGGTGGTGCCAGCCGAGTTTCTGTCCGGCGGGAAACTCATACTTCACGGCCACCAGCTCGGGCTTGCCCTGCAGGTAGTCGGGCAGCTCCACGCCGTCCCAACTCTGCGAGGTGCGTATCAGCTCGGTGCTCTCCACCTTCGGCGCGGGATTGTCCTCCTGTGCATTCGCCTTCTCGCACGAACTCAGTGAAACACTTACAGTCGTCACGCCGCAGATAATCAGGATGGCGGCGAGCATCCATACATACTTCTTTTTCATAATTGTTGTTGTTTTTAAGTGAATATTATTGTAAATTGTTTTTTCTTTATGAATACGAGAATACGGGAATACGGTAGGTTCAGGAAAACGAGAATACGTCTTGTCTTCTTGTCTTCTTGTCTTCTTAGAACTCCTCCAGTTCCTGCAGCGTCTCCACGCGCCAGACGAGGAAGGCGATGATGACGAGCGTGAGCACCTGCGACAGATACTCACGTGCCATTTCGCCCATGTTCGACGTGTACAGCGAGTAGACGGCGAAGAGGACCACGGCGAACGTGAGGCTCTGCCACACCTCCTTGTTCTCCAGGTCGGCATAGTTGTCGCGTAGCCACCGGCCGTAGCGGCGCAGCGCGAAGACGTAATAGATGACGAAGACAGCGATGGTGCCCAGCTGCCACCAGTGCGGCAGCGTATAGCCGTAGAACCAGTCGCTCCGCACGATGCCCATGATGCCGAACGTCACCACCGGCACCTGCACCAGCAGCCACAGCCACAGCGGGCGGCGGCGGTCCTGCAGCATCGAGAGCAGTACGAGCATCACCAGCGGCACCAGCGTCGAGTGGTCGAGCATGATGACCAGGATGGTGCGCACCAGCCAGTCGTCGGTCATCCAAACCGTGCCGAGCACCAGCCACCACACATGGCTCAGTGCCGCCGCCAGCAGGAACGCCGCCGTCCACCGACGGAGCACGAGGCTCGACCTGACGTCGGGCGTCACGGCGTTATGCCGCCTGAAGAGCAGATACAATGCCGCCACCAGTGCCAGGCATCCCGCCACGGCGTAGAGCGTCAGAAACAATGGGTCGTGTAATCCTTGAAATTCGAACATAGTCTATCTGTTTTAGTTACTAATTTTGCCCCAAAGTTACTCAAAAATCCGCGAACCGCCGCGTCCGAAACGGCCCGCACGAAAAATGTTGCACGAGCCGTGACCGAAATTGCACGAGCCGTCACTCGCGCGCGAAAAATTGTTTTAGCTGAGACTCGCGTTGTTTTAGCCGAGAGTCGGAATTGCATGAGCTGAGAGTTAAAAATTGCAGTTTTTTAGCGTAGGAGTGCCAACAATTGTGAAAAAATGACTACCTTTGCAGCCTCTAATAATATATAAGGTATGCTCGGACTGACAACTGCACAGATCATGTTCTACTTCACGCTCTACGGCGGGGCAACAGTGATGGCGCTGCTGCTGTGCCTCTACCTGCTGCTGAGCAAGGTGAACATCATCGCGCCCGGCGTGACGCCGCCCGCAAGGCTGCGACGGTGGGCGGCAACATTCTTCGGCTTCGTAGCCGTGGGCCACATCTACTGGCTGCTGGCCTACGTCGCCGGCATCGACGACCAGTCGCTGGTCTTTACGCTACTCGCCGTGCTCGACTGCGTGGGGATGCTCATTACCCTCTTCGGCACCATGCTCTCCATGCTTCAGGACCGCCGCAGACCGCTCAGGCCCTTCGTCGCCGCCACCGTGCCCGTTGTGGTGCTCGGCGCACTGCAGACGCTCTGGCCCGACATCGATTTCACGCCCTCCACCATTGTCTATATGCTGGCGCTCTACGCCGTCTTTACCGTATATATGACCATCGCCGTCAGGCAGTACCAGCGGTGGCTGCGCGACCACTATGCCGACCTGGAGCACAAGGAGGTGTGGGTCAGCCATACGCTGGTCCTGGTGGTGCTGCTGCTCCTGGTCAACTACGGGTTTGCCGACGGCTTGCTGGCGTTCGTGATCGTCCAGTTGAGCAACTACGCCATCTTCGCCCTCCTCGCATGGCGCGTAGAAACGCTGCCGACGCTGAACGAAGCCGAGGCGGACGAGGACGATGACCTCCTGCAGGATCCGAGCATGCGGCCGGAGCAGGACATCTTGCCAGAGCCGGACTTCGTGCCCGAACTGGCGCAGGGAGCAAAAAAAATCGCCCCCCCCAACTCCCGTCGGAGAAAGGCCGGGGATGACGTCCTTTCCCGTATCGGCCAACTGCTGGAGAAGGAATGTGTCGGCACGCAGCTCTACCTGAAGCAGGGACTCACCCTGTCAGACCTCTCGGCAGCCGTCGGTGTCAACCGCAACTATCTTGGCCAGTACTTCGCCAGCCAGGGCACCACCTATTACAACTACATCCACGACCTCCGCATCAACCACTTCATGCGTCTCTGCCGCGATGCCGTCGCCGCCCGCCGTCCCTTCAAGGCCCAGCAACTGGCCCTTGACAGCGGCTTCCGCAGCTACAGCACCTTCGCCTCCGCCTTCAAACAGCGCACAGGCCAGAGCGTCGCCTCCTGGGTCAGCGACTTGGAGAAGGCTGGAGCTGGACATCAATAACCCATCCCGCGCCCGATACTTTCTCCCCGACTATAGGCATAGAGCACTCTTTTCGCATATTCGTCCCAGGTGCCGAGGTTGTCTTTGGCCGCGTTCCATATTTCCTCAATGGTGCCTCCCTCTGCCAGATACGCATCGATGCTTGCTTCTTCCTCAGAGTCGAAGGACTTTTTGTTGGGCGTATTGCTGACGGCAATTACCGCATTGGCGGCAGCAGACAACAGTTGTTTCAGCCGATGCCGATGCTGTCGCTCCTGACGATGTGACTCCCAGGTACCGTCGGCTATGCGCATGGCATCTTCCTGCAAAGGCTCCAGCTTGGTGTAATCGGGCTTCCACCGCTCGTCCATTTCAAGATCGGCAAAGACTTTGGCCCATACGAAAGCATCGCTGACGTATGTCTTTCGCCCAGCGACCGTTGACTCGGCACCGAACAGGATGCTCTTGATGTCGTTCATGGCATCACGGGCAAACTCCTTGATTTCTGCCTTCCAGTGCTTGATGATGATGTTGACGAACCTTATGGCATCAGCCGAGAAGATGGCGCAAATCATTTCCTTTAGTTCTCTCATGTGGCGCTTGTGGGCTATCCATTCATTCCGGTTCTTCAAGCGCTCCTCTTCGCGGGCAGCTTTCTCTGCTTTCAGTTCCCGCTCTTTTGCGTTGAATTTTTCCCTCAGCATTTTCTGATACTCGTCTTTGGTGACCTTCTGACCTTTCTTGGGGCCGCTCGTCCATTCCAGATAATTACCATTTTCGTCCTTGGCCAGTCTCTCTCTCTGCACTTGGTCGCCAAGAAGTTGGCTTGCCGTCTCTTCCAACTGCAGTTTCTCTGTCAGTTCGGTATTCCTATTCTTGATGGCGTTATAGTCGTCCTGAAGCGTATTGTTCTTTGATTTCAGTTCTTGGTTTTCCTTCTTCAGCCGCTCGTTATCTTTATATGTCTTGGCTATCTTGGCCTTGGCCTCAGTGTAGAGATCTTTTCCGAGTTGAAGGATGGCTGCCTTATGGGCTGTGTCGATACCTTCTGCGCCAAACAGCATATCCTCCAGCTCTGACACAATGGCCTTGGCCTCCTTAATTCTGTCTGCCTTCCAACTGCGATGAGACTCCAGAGCGCCGATGGGCTTGTCAAGCATCTCGACCAACTCGTTTACTTTCTCTTCCAGTAACTGCCTGAAAGTACGTCCGTCAGCAGTGGTCATCTCCACAAGGCTGGGATAGTCGACGGACTTCTCGTCGAAGAGGATGGCTCCCCACTTCTCAAGTTCTGTGTTTGCAACGGCCAACTTGGTGGATGCCGCTTCTGCTTCCTCGACGGCGGTATCCTTCTCCTCAACTGCCTTCTGTTTCTCTTCCTCTGCCTTCTCTTTAGCTTGCTTGGCCTGCTGCTCGTAATAGGCCTGTTCCTTGGTGCGACGTCGGCGTTTCCTTCGCTCCTCCTCAGGAAGCAGTGCCCAGATGTCGCCACGGTCTAAGCCCCAATGCTGTCCCACTTTCTCATAGAACTTGTCATGGAGGTCGGACATGATCTGGCTGCGCTCTTCCAGCTTGTCGCCAAAGTAGGTTGAGAAGCTGATGGTGCGGACGGTGCCTCGCTCATTCTTGCGATACTCCTTTTTCTTCTCGTCGGACAGTTCCTCATACTTCTTATCTGATATCTTGATGGTTTCGCCTACGTGCTTGCCTTTGGTGTATGTGGCAGGGATGGTGTTACCCGCTGCATCGAGTTTGGGCTTGCCGTCCTCCATCAAGATCTTGACATACCCGCCGACGCGGCCACGCTGCTTCATGACAGCCACTGGCACAATGTTGACGTGGATGTGCGGCTCGGTCTCGTCGAGGTGAACCTCGAAGCCGATGATGTTCTCCTTGCCATACCGCTCGCATACAAATTTGTAACAGTCGAGTGCCCACTGCTCAATGTCCCTGGTTCGGGTCACTCCCCAGTTGTGCCAGGTCTTGGGATTGCGCTCATAGTTGACTTGCTGGTCACCGAACGCTATCTTCTGCATCTTCTCGGTACTGCCCGACAGGATGAGTTCAACATAAGTATGCTGCTGATTGGTGGCCACCGCCTTGTATTCCTTGAAGTCAAGATTTTTGACAAGATTCTTGTATCGCCGATAGAGAGAAACATCCTGGCCACCAAGGTCACGAATCTCACCATCCACGATCTCAAAGTTCAGACCGTGGCGCGACCAATCATAGTTATTGAAGGGTGACCTGTTCTTACGGCGGTAAGACTCTTCGGTCCACCCTCGCCTCTCGTTTTCATTTGCTTCGCCGGAAGAGAGGCTTTTTCCTTTGCCGGCGTGAGCTACACCTTTTGCCATATATTTCTATTTTTAATGATTAATGTGTATGTGGGTCCAGGGAGGTCCCTGGTCGGAGTCCTTAGAGGTCGAGACCTCTGAGCGGGGCGGTGCAGGGGGAGGGTCACTCCCTGCCGAGGTTCTTTGCAGAGCAAAGCGACCGGAGGTCGAGCGCCATAGGGCGAGCAGCCCTTGGCGGGTTCTCAGGGTAGCATCCTGAGCGGTAGGTGCAGGGAGGCAGCGCATCCTTGCCGGGGAATCCAATGGGGTTGGCCCCGTGGCCTAATTGGGATTTTGAGGAGTTGTCCCGAAGGGCAATTTCGAGAAAATCCCTTATTAGGTTCTGTGATTTTTCGGAAAATCACCTTCACGCAGTTCCGGCTCATTCTTTCGGCTGTTGAATTACAGGATGTCATTGATGTCTTTCTGTTGGTGTGCCACTGTTCCATGCTTGTGTTCGTAACGGGCGATGCCGTCGCCAAGAAACTTCTCTACCACATCACGGATGGAGAAGCCCTCGTTGTGTGCGATGGTCTTCACCTTATCCACAATCTCAACGGAACAGATTACTGAGAAATGCTGCCAGCTGTATGAGCTGTCACAGTCTTCATAAGGAACTTGAGCTACCCCGCTTCTTTTGCCATGTGTAAGTTCTGAAGTCTCAGCCTCAAGATCCACAACGGGATTCTTCTGTTTGGTTTCCATTGTCATCAAGTTTTATAATTGTTCTATGATTGCATCGAATGCGTGTTCAACGGCAGCGCGCTGAAACTTGTCGAGCGGAGAGATGGTAGAGTAACGCTTGATGACGACACTCTGCTTGATACGGGGGACGACGCGGCCGATTTTGCCAAGAATTTTCACGGTCTCTTCGCGCTGCTTCAGCTCGTCTGCACGGTTCTCCGTAGAGTTGATGCGGTTGGGTAGGAACACCAGTTTGATGTCCTTCACTTTCCTGACCACTTTGATGAAGATGCCAGTAGCGTCGATGGTGTCGAAGTCGTAGGAGATGGGTACCACGGCCAGGTCAGCCATCGTGTATAACAAATCCAAATTGGAAGCGTTCAGTGTCCCTGGCATGTCTATCAGGACGATGCCCTCTTGTGTTCTGAGGCTATCAATGACACGCAGAAGGGCCTTTCGGTCGGTTGTGCTCAAAGCACTGACAGCCCAAGGGACATTGGCATCTGGATTAGCACTCAGCTCACGCTCTCTATGACGTAAAAGCGAAGCCTGAATGTCGGCATCGAGAACTGTTACGGGATAGCCCTTTTCGTGAAGATACTGCGCAAAGAGCGCACAACAGGAGGTCTTACCAACGCCTCCCTTGATGTTTGAAAATAAAATCATTTTGTTCATGTCTGTAATATGTTTAGTGTAAATACTATAAAAATTGTTCTTCTTGTTTCCTATGTATACAGTATATTCGTTGTGGTCTGTTTATACGGGACATACACTATTGCCATTGTCTTCGTTGAGTCCGTTGTGTGCAGCAAATACATTGTGTGGTCTGTCCACTATATATTGCTTCTGAAGAAATTGGGATTAATATCGAAAGCGTATTTCAATTCACCGTTCTTTCCAGTCTCAGTGTCATTATATCTTGTGATGATGCCTATATGCTTACACGCATCGCAGGCCTGCTTGACTAACTTTGTGTATTGCGTTCTACGGCGATATTTGAATTCGGTAGGACAAAGCATCAGCAGTATCTTTGTAGCACCAATCTCAACATGATTATTCTTCACCGTCCCAAACTTCATCAGGAATCGCACCAATATCATGGTTGCCATCGTTGGCAACTTATAGTCGAAGAATTGGCTCATCAGTTCCGTATGGTTACAGCATCTAATGTGTCTGTCCCTGATCCTTCCGAAAAAGGCGCGATGGAGTCGTATCCAGGAGAAAGCCTTGTGACGTTTGTCAACGACATCTATACCGCAAGTAATCAGGGAGGTATTCTCGACCCTCAAGAATGGCTTCCCTTCCTTGTCACGTTCATAGTAGGCTATGAAGCCCCTTGAATTGACCATGTCCATGATGGCGTTCTGTATCTGGGTGAGCCGATTGCCATGCGATACACCAAAGATCTCGCGTGACAGCTCGCAACTGTTGGTATATACGATGCCATAGTCACCCGTATTGTCCTGCATCCAGTTGCTCTTTTTCCAGTCTACGTTGTTTTCAACCTGGAGATTGTACTTTTCTTGGAGTTTCATAATCAGAAATGTCTGGAGCTGGGTGAGTGATATCTGATATCCATATTCGTTGTAGAACTTGATGGTGTTGTAACCTTCTGTCTGAGCGAGAGAGTCCCAGACTGCCTGTTCACTGCTATCTAACTGGTCGAAATCCAAAGACGGCTCCCCTTTGGCGCCATTGATAAACGCATCGTTTATTACGGCACCATAATATCCATATTGAGGTACGTTCTTGGAAAGGAGGAGTCTTTCTTTGGTCATAGTTACAGTAGTGAATTATGTTGGGGTAAACAATTGTTGATTTCGTCTGTGGTGGCATCACCTCTGTCGAGAATACGCCCGGTGTTTCCCTCAAAGGGGAAAGTGGCAGCAAAACCACTGGCAAAGCCGCGTCGCTTCAAGATCTTAGCGTAGATGGCACTTTCGTTATAGGTCTTGGTGCCTTGGTACTTGCAGATTTCTTCAGCGGCCTTCTCGTTAATAGGTTCCTCCGTCTTCTGGCAGTTCCAGAGGGCTACGATGGTGTTGGCGATACGCTCAATGTCGCCAGCCTCGCCTATATTTGTAGGTAGCAGGTCACGGGCAGACTTCACCTGACGGTTAAACTGGGCACCGAAGACGATAGGCAAGCCATATTCTTCGTCAACGGCCAGATTCTTCAGACTAATACAGATCTCTTTCAGTTCGTCTTCTCTGGAGCGGTACTTGCTTCTGACGGGAGCATTCAGCAACTGAACGTAGTCGATGAAGGCAATGTCACAGAGTCCCTTACGACGCATCTCGATAATGTAGGAACTGAGAGTATCGACAGCAAAGTCAACATACTGGATGTTCAACCGTCCGTCCTCAATGAGCTTGTAGAATTCAGTTTCCTTTTCAGCGAACTCCACCACAGCCTGCTTGTTTTGCAAGAAATACTTGTAGTCCTCATACTCTGTTCTGCTAACTTTCAGTAACTTGTCAGGATTTCCACCGGCAATGGTATGGTTGGCAATAATGTTTCTGTTGTTCTCGCCAAGATTCAGCTTGGCATAGGTGTTCAACATATTCACGTATATGCTCTCCAAAGCTTCTTCGTAGCTGATAAGCAGCACCTTCTTCTCAGGATAAGCCTTACAGACTCTCAGAGCAAGATTAATGAGGTAAGTGGTCTTGCAATGACCTGTTGCAGCAACGATAAAGGTAAGTGCCTTTGGCGGTATCATAAGTTCCTCAGAGCCAAATCGGTATCCCGTTGACAGGTTCTGGCCACGTTTTAGTAATAACTCTTTGATTCGGTCTTTTCCAGCTCCCTTATAGAAGGGCGAGAATGTACTGAATGCCATTGCTGCAGCATCAGCTTTCAGCTTATCGATTTCAGCGACCACCTCTTCTATCCGGACTGTAGGGTCACTACTGCCGTTGGCAAGGAGTTGCGCCATTGACTGAGTCTTGCGACGTAGGGCAAAGTCACGCAGAATGCGGACATGTTCGTAGAAATTGACCTCCTGACCAGGGCACCAGTCCGTCCTGACAATAACATCAGAGGAGTCAATACCTTTTATACCATCTGTTCGAACCTTATCCATTATTGTTATTGCATCAGGAATAACCCTTGACATAATCAGATCGCTGACTACTTCAAAGATTGTAGCGTTCTGCTGAGAATAGAACAGATCTTTTGTCAAACGACTTTCAAAGAAGGCATCGAAGTTTCCCTCTTTGCACGACCAGACAAGAGAACCAAGAACCGATATTTCCACTTCTTCATCGTGGAGAATAAAATTTGTCTCATTCATAGTGTTACATTTCTAATAGGTATATACTACTGGGAGAGAAACGGCCCAAAAATCCCAAAATTTTTGGGACAGTTTCCGTTCATTAAAGTTGTTCAGAACTTTAATAAACATATTAATCGGAAAAATTCCTGCATATAAATCGCTGATTTCTTGACATATACGTCTGTCGCCTGCGCAGGATTGTGAACCTTCGTGCGCGGGATTGTGAAGTATCGTGCGCATGATTGTGAACCAATAACGGCTCTCATGCGCAAAAATGTGAACCTTCTTTGTTTGAAGGCTATTTTCGCAAGAAACCTGGATTGTCGGATTCAACATACAATTGCTTTCCATGTGCGCAGGATTGTGAACCTTTTGGGAATTACTTACTCAGATTATCAACGTCTCCCGAATGATAGAATACCTTACGTCCTATCTTAACAGGCATGAGATAATGCTTCTTCTCCCAGTTCCATAGAGTAGCATGTGTCACTCCGAGTCTTGACATGACATCCTTCTTGGGAATAAGGGAATCTTCATGCTTGGATTCATCTACCTGGCTTTTCTTCTCGTCTACCATAGCAATGAGTGCCTTCGCAAATGCTAAAGCTCCCTGCGCTGTAAATGTCAAAGAAATGTGATCACCAGAATTCTCAATCTGCGAAACCAAATGGCTCGCATACATGTCGGCAAGCAAAGTAGATTCTGTATCCACCATGTTGCTCATACCTGTTTTGATAACATTATTATTCATATTTTCTTTATATTTTTTGTTATATTTCTATTTTTTTATTATCTTTGCACCCAAAATATACGCACAAGCGAATAGGGCAAGTCTCAAATTCGAGTGCAAAGTTAATCAAATGTGCTATATTATGTAAATATTGGCCAATATAATTAAGTTTAATTAACTAAGATATGGGTATAGTGAATAATTTTGCGGCTGATTTACATGTTGGATCCATCATAGAAGATAGGATTGAGAAGCTGGGTATATCTAAGGCTGAATTTTCAAGAAAGCTACAGATGCCCCAATCCAATGCCTGTAGATTTCTAAAGAAAAAGTCTATAAATACAACTAAGCTACAAGCAATATGCATGAAGCTAAATTATAACTTCTTTGAGGAATTCTGCGGAAGAGAGGACACAAACGCAGGAACCCCCAACAGAGAATGGCCCATTGTTAATGTAGGCTCTACAATTGAGAGTTACCTCAAAGAAATAAAGATGACACAGATAGAGTTTGCCGAACTCTTAGGAGTTAAGCAGCCTGAAATAAGCCGTCTCCTGAAAAGGAGTGACATAGAAACAGAGAAGCTGGCTTTCATATCGAAAGTATTAAAACACAATTTCTTTGAAGAGTTTTGCATACCTACTAATGGCACCTCTACCCGCTCTGTTGCTGATTTTATTCGTGAAGCTCAAAGCCAGATGACACCAATTAAGCCAACATATCAAATTGAATTAACATCAGAACAATACCAAAAGTTTCTATTACAGCAATTAGCATTGCCGGAAGAAGAGCGTATTGTTAAGATCACCGCCATTCCTAAAAACAGTCCGAAATAACATATACGAAAAAGAGCAATAGCAGTACTTATTCAGCCGCGAAAGGAGCAATTTACCTCTTCGCGGCTGAATAATTATCTAATCACAAAATGTTGTCTGCTGTTACTTCGCTAACACATCGCTCGGATAATATATCTTGACTATTTCTTGGTGTTTGGGATGCTCTCGTAAGAACAGCCCATAATGTATTTCGTGATCTTTTGCAAACGGCAAACCTTTTGCGATAGTCTGGAGCCGTTCAAGTTCTTCCTTGGCATCAATGGACTGGCTTCCATTCTGCCACTTACATTCACCCAAGAAAAGGTGTTTGCCATCAAATGACTCCGCAACGACATCCAGCTCTACAGGAAGGTATAGGCCCTTTTCCTCATTGTAGTAGCTGCCCCACCAGCGAGAAGCCATCTGGTAAATAACATCATCGAAGCCGTATGTACTGATGTAGTTTCTGCACAGTTCTTCCCAGGCTTGACTGGTATAATCGTTCTCAGTCTTTGTCAACACATTCAGGACGGCTGCGCTGTTGCCCAATTCTATGAGCGAACGATAGGGGAGGACATATCGATAATGGAAACGTAGCAATGGGTCGGAAATATGATACAGTCCTTTTTTGCTTTTCTTCTCGCTTTCACCAAAAGGAATCTCCTTATTGATAAATCCCAGTTCTTTCAGCCTCGATAACTGTAACGTAATATCTGTGGCCTGCTTTTCTGCACGCGAAGCTATCTCTGACAGTTTATTAGCACCATTACCGATAAACGATAGAATGGATGATGCTTGTACCGTATCGCGCATTTCATCATATAACAATTTAGATGGCTCATCATATAGCGTTCCTTCTGATGTCAATAATAGGTTCTCGATAGCATCATGAAGGCTGTCATAATTCTCACGCAACACCCAATATCTTGGAACACCCCCCCAGACAGCATACTCTCGCACAGCCTGTTCAGCATCACAGCGAAGTGCCTGGCTGATAAAGCCTGGGGCTATGGGTTGCATTTTCATGATTTCGTCAGCACGGCCATAAAGAGGTTCTTTGCTGTCGAGGACAAAACCTTGCATCATCTGCTGTGAAGAACCGCAGATAATCAAGTCGAACATCAGATTCTTGTCATCAAGCAGTTTCTGGAGGATAGAAGGCAGAGCCGGACAGCTCTTGACAAGATAAGGAAATTCGTCAAGACACACAGTGATACGATGGTCTGCCGATCTGTTAAGACTGACGAAAAGCGACTCCCATGTAGGATAGGTAGCCATGCCGAAGCCTTCGATGCTCATGTCCACCGTAGCAGCGAACAACTGCCGCTGACTTGGCTCCGAAGTCCTGTCTGCAAGGAAATAGATGTCACCACGGCTAAAGTCCATCACTTTTTTTATCAGTGTAGACTTTCCGATACGCCTGCGCCCATATACTGCGATAAACTGAGGTTTCTCTCTCTGCAATGCCGTCTGCAATCTTGCAAACTCTTTCTTTCTATCAACGAACTCCATATTACGCGACTTTTATTGCGCAAAGATAGGCTATTTTAGCTATCTAACCAAATCTTTTAGATATAATTAAGAATATATTTCTACTTTATAATATTTCTACTTTATACTTCTAACAATGTCTTTTAGCCAATCAAGTCAATCACGCTCTTCAGTGTTTCGTCCTCGATGTTTCTGTATCGCTTGAATGCCCGGCTTCCATCAACATGACCACTCATACGTCCTATCAGGTTTGGGTCACTTACTTTGAAATAAGCGTTGCCGATGAAAGTACGTCGTGCAAGGTGCGATGATGCTACTGTATCAATGGGGACCAGTTCGTCCTCACCCGTTCTGGCATTACGGATAATGACGTTTCGTGTTATTCCCGCTAACTTGAATATCTTTTTAATCGAGTCGTTGTATTTTTGGGCGCTAATAAAAGGGAACAATAGCCCTTGTGCGCTTACACCTTCATATTTCTTCACCAACTCCATTGCTTTGGGATGAAGTGGTATGCGTGCCTGCACAGCCTGCTCACCATTGTCTTTTGTTTTGTGAGGTGTGTAGACGAGAATCCCATCAACGATATTCCCTGGCCTAAGTTTTAAGAGGTCGCCCACTCTACAACCAACAAAGCACTGGAAAATGAAAATGTCTCTCTGGACACCATATTCAGGAAGGTGAAGCTTACTGATTCCCTTTCGTTCCTCATCCGTCATCTTATCATAGGCGGCAGCCAGATCTGTCTCAGCAATGATGTTTCTTTCGTCTATAGTAATATAATAAGGCGTACCAACTTTCTCAGTGCCGATATTGATACCATCGAAAGGACGATTCTTTGTAAAGCCCTCTTCATAGAACCACATGAAGAGTGACTTCAAACGCTTGGCGCCTTTGATAACAGTGTTTTCGCCCCTATCTTCCAGCTTACAATTACCTTTTGTGACACTGGCCGGATACTCTGTAAGCAACTTCTTATATAAATCAGGGTATTCTTTGGATAAACTGTATTCATGGCGTAGGTACTCTATAAAGTTTTCAATGTCTTCTCTGGAAACAGTGTCTATATTGAATACAAACTTCTGACGAGTTGGTTCTGTGGCACGAATAAAGCCCTCAAATCGGGCCACCTCTCGCATCAACACCCTGAAAACTTTGGCATGTGAGTAGGAAATCTTCCGCTTGGCAATGTAATCTTCGGCCAGCTCATAGAAAGTCTTTTTTCCCTCTGGTTTGATAATAAACTTGTCTGGATTGGAAAATTTGTCACACACAAGTTGAAGCCAATCGCTCGACACATCTACATCCCGATTACTTTCAAACGTATCTATAATGACCTTTTTCAGTTCATCAAGTCTATGTGCTTGTTCTCGATGGAACTTCACGTCTGGAGTTTCCAGGCGTTGCTTAATAACAACCGAACCATTGGGACGGAGGACGTAGTTGTTCTTGTCTGCCTTTTCTTGGGTCGCCGTAATAACATTATTCGGCAATCTAACACCCAGTTTCTCGGTTCTTGCTCTGTCTATATTGTATTCAAAGTATTCAGGTGAGACAAAGATGTGGCTCTTAGCTCTTACGCTGAACTTTCTCCCCAGGAAGAAACGAATCAGGATTTCACTCATACCCGTTTCTTTCTGAACCTTACTTGATAACCTTAATTCAACTTGTGCCATATCATTTTTCTTTTTAATTGCTTGTTTATCTCCCAGAAAATCCTTACCTTTGCAGGAAATTAAAGAGATCATTAACATTATGAAACGCTTAAGTCGGGTGCAAAGGTAAGAAAATTGCCGCTAAAACCCAAACAATTTTTGGCGGTTTTTTGGCGGTTTATTTTTTATATAGCATTATTGATTTATACTTATACCCATATTGATTGGTTTGTTAAACTGTTGAAATTTAGAGCATTAAGTAAATAATTATCAATTTTGGTATATTACGATATAACATAAAGTCGGCGCCTCATCCCGACAGAAAGGCAGGACTTTGAGTAGTTCTGCCTTTTTTAATAGGCTATATAAGGTTCCAGTCGCTGAATATCCGCTTCCGTAAAGTCTGGAGAGAAGCGCAGGTCCTGCAGACTTTTGATATTGCCATGCAAGCGGCGGTAGTCTGTGATTGCCTTCGCCTGATAGTAATTAATGTACGGATGCCGACGCAGTTGCTGCAAGGTGAGTTGGTTGATAGGCAGTTTCTGGGGATTCGGATGCGCTATCACGAAATACTTCTTTGCCTCTTGGGGGAAGTTGTCAATCTCATCCAGTTGGTTGACATTGACATAGCCGCCTAGCCAACGCCCATGACGAACAATCTCCTTGGCATAATAGGGACCGATGCCTGGTACCTGACGAAGCATTGCCGTATCAGCGAGATTGAGGATGACATGCTCGCCCTCCTTAATTTTATGGGTTTCATGGGTTGGATGGGGTGAATGGGCGATATGGGGTTGACGGGGAGAGTCGTTCCGCTCTCTCAAAAGCGTAGCGGCAGGCAGGTAGTCGGGGGAGATGCGGATATAAGGCTCCAATCGACGATAGTCTTTTACCGTGAGTCCATAGAGGCGGGCAAAGTCCTCTTTCTTCCGATAGACACCCCCTTTAGCGCGATACTTATAGATATTCCTCACTTGCCAAGGCTGAAGCCCTAACCTCAGCAACTGCGTAGAATCAGCGGTGTTAGGGTCGAAGTAAAAAGTCTCTGTTTGCTGCGACCCTGTCGCAGCAAAGGGGACATAACGACCACCTTTCTTACCCTTTCCCCCTTCAGGGGGATTAGAGGGGGTCTCTCCCAACAGGAAGATACCTATCAGCACCAAGACACCTACTATAGCAGTGGCTATCAGGACACGACGGTCGTTGCGGTTCATACGATGCCCAACTGATGAAGGAATATCAAGATGATACAGATAGGACAGACAATACGGACGGCAAAGAGGTAGACACCAAACAAACGTCCCTTCAACGTGCCCCCATTGGTGAACTCGTCATGTACCACCTGCTTGGGGATATACCAACCGACAAACAGACAAGCAAGCATGGCACCAATAGGCAACAGGAAGTTTGCCGTCAGATGGTCGCAGAAGTCCATCAACGAGAATCCCATCAAGGAGATGTCATAGGCACCTACCGATAAGGCACAGAAGATGCAGATGACAGAGGCAATGATGGTGATGACCCATGCCGACGAGCGACGCTTCAACGCAAACTCCTCCGTGAAGAATGCCGTTCCTATCTCATGCATGGAGATAGTGGAGGTCAGTGCGGCAAACACTAACAGGGCATAGAACATGATACTGACCACATAGCCTGCGGCAGGTATGGCGCCAAAAGCCTGTTGGAACACATTCGGCAACGTGATGAAGATCAGTGAGGGACCACTGTCTGGATTCACCCCTACCGAGAAAGCGGCAGGGAATATCATGAGACCCGAAAGGATGGCTATCAGGGTATCAATCAAGGCTATCTGCCCTGCCGACCTCAACAGATTCGTGTCTTTCGAGAAATAACTGGCATAGGTACATAGGCATGCCGTCCCTAACGACAGGGAGAAGAATGCCTGTCCCAACGCCTCCAACAGCACACTGCTCGAAAGTTTCGAGAAGTCGGGCTGCAACAGGAACTTGACACCTCCCATCGCCCCTGGCAACATACAAGAGGCGACAACTAAGAGCATCAACAGGATAAAGAGTATGGGCATCAACAGTTTCGAGGCACGCTCAATACCGCCACGCACTCCCCTGACAATGACCAAATGGGTAATCACGATAAAGACGATACCCCAGAGCGTGGGTTTGACAGGATCGCTGGAGAAGGTCACGAAATAGTCCTTCACATACTCCGCATCACCATTCACCTGTCCAGCGATGGAGGCGAAGAGGTATTGCAGACACCAGCCCGCCACCACCGCATAGAATCCTAATATGATGGTAGAGGTAAGGATTCCCAAGTAGCCCACAAACTTCCAAGGACGACCCTTCGACAACACATCATACGCCTTGGCGGCATTCGCCTGGGCATGGCGACCCACGATAAACTCGCTCACCATCCCAGGAATACCCAACACGAGAATGCAGCCTATATAAATAAGGATAAAGGCAGCACCACCGTTCTCACCTGCCGTATAGGGGAAACGCCATACATTTCCCAAGCCCACAGCAGAGCCCGCCGTGGCAAGGACAATCCCTATCTTACTTCCAAAATTACCTCTGTCCATATAATTAATAATTAGAAATTAGTAATCACTAATTACTTTAATAGTCCGAACTGATGCAAGAAGATGAGGAGAATAGCGAGCGGACAGACGTACTTCACCAAGAAGAGGAAGACATGGAAGAGACGGATATATCCGATACTCCGCAACGACCCCTTATTGGTAAACTCATCCCGCACGATTTGATGCGGCACGAACCAGCCGATAAAGATACAAGTCAGGAAACCTACAATCGGCAGGAATATCTGACCCGTGATGAAGTCAAACCAATCGAACAGCGACTTGCCAAAGAATGTCAACCCATCGACCGCTCCCATCGATAACGAGCAGAAGGCTCCGATAATCGACGTGGTGACGGTAACTATCAATGCCGCTTTCTTACGACTCACCGTCATCTCCTCATGGATAAAAGCGGTACTTACCTCATGCAGTGACATCAAGGAGGTCAGAGCGGCAAGCGACAACAGGACGAAGAACAGCAGGGAGATGCAATAGCCGACTATCGGCATGGAGGCAAATGCCTGCTGGAACACATTCGGCAACGTGATGAAGATCAGTGAGGGACCACTATCAGGGTTCACACCTACCGAGAAGGCGGCAGGGAATATCATGAGTCCTGCGAGGATAGCCACCATACAGTCGATCAACGCAATCTGTGACGCCGACTTCGTCAGGTTGGTATAATGCGAGAAATAACTAGCATAGGTACACAGGCATCCCATGGCGATACTCAGCGAATAGAAACTCTGTCCCAAGGCACCCAAGAACACATCGCCTGTGAACTTCGACATATCAGGCTTGAACAGGAACTCAATACCCTTATCTGCACCAGGCAGCATACAGGATGCTCCCACGATGATGAGCAATAATATAAATAAGGTGGGCATCAGCAGTTTTGAGGCACGCTCGATACCATCCCTTACCCCATGCTCGATAATCAGATAGGTAATACCTAAGATGATGACGGTCCACAGCACGGGCTTCACAGGGTCGGTGGCAAGTTCTGTGAAATAGGTCTTGAAATACTCCGGATCACCATTCAGATGTCCGATCAGTGAGGCGAAGATATACTGCAGACACCAGCCACTAACCACCGCATAATAGCCAGTAATCAAGAAACCCGTCAGCACACCCATATAGCCAATCAACGCCCAAGGGGTACCGCCTGCAAGATTTCTAAAAGCACGTGCCGTGTTCGCCTGACCATAACGACCCACGATAAACTCACTGATCATACAGGGAATGCCAAGCAGTACCACACAGATCACATAAATCATGATGAAGACGGCACCACCATTCTCACCAGCCATATAAGGAAAGCGCCATACATTTCCCAAGCCCACAGCAGAGCCCGCCGTGGCAAGGATGACACCTAGTTTACTCCCGAAATTCACTCTTTCTCCCATAATATCTTTCTTTCCGCTTGCAAAAGTATAAAATATTTCTTACTTTTGCACCCAAATAATAAGTAAATATGCAGAAATTGATTCAATTTGTAAGAAAATACCCCCTTTCCTCCTTTTGCATCCTCATCATATGGATCCTGTCGTTCCTCCCCTTCTTCCCTGAGACACCGTTAGACGGAGTGGAGTTCATCGACAAGTGGGTACACATTATGATGTATGGCGGCACCTGCTGCGTCATCTGGTGGGAATATCTCCGTAAGCATGACACATTAAATAAAGGCAAACTCTTCCTGTTTGCCTTCCT